>CAWEAV010000083.1:0-32993 GCA_963806715.1 uncultured delta proteobacterium | reverse complement strand
GTGGACGGGATGCGGGTCTGTGAAGACCCTCGACGAATATTCACTTTGTGATGTCCATGTTCCTACCATGGGATGTGCCCAATCCGGTCATGGACCGATACCAGATGGAGGCGATGCTCTCTTATACAAGAAAGCCCATCGTATTTGTTGCCCCAACATTTGAAGGCTGTAAGGACTGCGTCGAAATGGCGGAGCAACTTGCCGGAGATCGAGAAACCCTCCGGCGAAATCCCTTCATTGCCTGTTATATCAATGTAACGTCTGACCTGAAACACAACGAGGAATCCCTTCAGAAGCTCCTGTTCATGGCCGAAAAGGGCCTGCCCACGACCTATACCCCTGTCAGCCTAAGGGGAGCTACTGCCCCTGTCACCCGCGCCGGTTCACTTGCCCTTGCTGGCGCTGGCCATCTGGTGGGACTGATTCTGTCCCAACTCAAGAGGGAAGGGACGCCCTTCATCTGGGGCGCTTGGGAGCTCTCTCTGGAAATGAAGACCCAGATCGAGCCCTACAGCCTCCCTGACATGAGGGGGTTGCCGCCCAAGCCCATTTCTACGGACTCCCCTACTTTGGATTGGCCGGCTGTTCCGATTCCAAACTGCTCGATGGTCAGGCTGCTGCAGAGGCCGCTCTGACCCTTCTTGTAGATGCCCTCAGCGGGGCCAACCTGATTCATGACCTCGGGTATCTGGAATCGGGAATCACAGGTTCTCTTGAGTTGCTCGTCATGTGTGACGAGATCATAGGATGGATCCGGTGTTTCATGGAGGGGATGGAAGTCAATGAGGAGACCCTGGCCGTTGATGTCATTGACGAGATCGGCCCAGATAACCACTTTATCAATAGTGACCATACCCTGCGTCATTTCCGCGAAGACTGGTATCCCGATATGATGGACCGTCGAAACTACGGTCAGTGGATCGGAGCCGGGAGGAAGAGTCTCAACGACAGGCTGCGAGAAAAGGTGGAGGAGATCTTAAAGGCGATCGGCCGCGGGTGTTATCAAAAGAAGCCCAGGAAAAGGTCAGGGCTGTTCGAGAAAGGGCAGAGGCCAGAATTAAAAAATAAGGAGGTCCTATGATTCAGTCTTCTTTGAGCGTACAGAAATCGCCGTCTTTTTCTATCCTTTCCCAGGATCAGGTTTATGAAATTCACCGGGCTTCTCTGGAGGTTCTCGAAAAGGCGGGTTACAGGATCCACTGTGGAGAGGCGATTAGACTCCTAGAAAGCCGGGCACGGTAGCACGGGAAAATGGTCAAGACTCCCCAGCATGTCGTCGAGGAATGCATTCGCCTGGCTCCCAAGGGGTTTATCCTCTATGATCGGGACGGGAATAGAGCCATTGAGGTTGAAGGAAGAAAGAGCTTCTTTGGCACATCTACGGCGAGTCCGAACACGCGCGATGCCCTGACTGCCGAGGTCCATCCGACTCGGGTCGAGGACATCGCCAGAGGAGCCCTGATTGCCGATGCCCTTTCAAACATTGACTGGGTCATGCCGATGGGCTCTTCCCAGGATGTGCCATCCAAGGCCGCGGACCTCTATGAGTTTGAGGCGGTGGTCACCCACACCCGCAAACCCATCGTTTTTATTGCATACTCGATCCGGGGACATCAGGTTGTCTATGAGATGGCAGCAAAGGTGGCCGGGGGGATGGACCGGCTGGCGGAGCGTCCGTTCCTCGTGGCCTACCCTGAGCCGATCACTCCCCTTGTGTACCCCCAGGAGGTAGGAGAAAAGCTCCTCTATACTGCAGGACTCGGGATGCCAGTGATAGCGGCTCCGGCCGATCAGGCGGGAGCGACGAGCCCGGTTACAGCGGCTGGTACCCTGGTTCTCTGAATGCAGAAACCCTGATGGGATTGGTTCTCACTCAGCTCAAAAGGCCAGGAACGCCCTATGTTCTGGGCGGTGTCCCCTCGGTCATGGACATGCGCACGGGAAACCTCGGTAGGGGTGCCCTGAGTTGAGCCTCATGACCGCGGCCTACGGGGATGTCGCCAGATTCTATGGACTGCCGACTTGGGGGACTGCGGGGTGCAGCGATGCAAAGACCCTTGACCCTGAGGCCGGTATCGAAAGCGCCTTCTCATGTCTGGCTCAGGCTCTGGGTGGAATCAATCTCATTCACGATGTGGGCTATCTGGACACCGGAATGATCTGTTCCGCGGAGATGCTGGTCATGGGAGACGAGGTGATTGGCATGGTCAAGCGCTTCATGCAGGGAATCGAGGTGAACCCGGAGACGTTGGCTCGGGAAATCATCGAAAAGGTGGGGCCGGGGGGTAACTTCCTCCAGGAGCACCCCACATTTCATCATTTTCGGAAGGAGCATTGGATACCCTCCCTCATGGTCCGAAAGAAATATGATACCTGGATGCAGGAAGGACAGAAGACCATGGGAAAAAAGGTTCAGGAAAAAATTCGGCAAATCCTTGAAAACCACAGGGTCCCGCCCCTGGCTGATTCAATCTTGAGAGAACTGGACCGCCTGAAAAAGGAGGGAGAAAGAGATCTCGTCCGCGAGGCATGGGGACCCGTCATGCTCCAAGTTTCTGCAGCCGAACCATGAACCCCATGATAAGAGGGCACCCTTTGAGAATTCGCTCTCCCAGATTTCTGTGGCCTGATCCCTTCACATACCTGGATGGATTGAGGGTGTTCGAACAATCGTAGGTGCCTGTGGATATTTTGGCTGCTATCAGAAGAAGCACCCGCCGCACTGGAGCTTCCTGTCTATCTCTCTACCCTTTGATGATACTTATTGTTGCACAGGCAATTAAACCCAGGAAGAAAATAGGCATCAACTGTGCCCGCTGCCGCAGCGGAAGCGGGCATTGGAACATTGGATAAGCGCGTAAAGAAGAGTGGCCTTGTAGACTTAACAAAATAGTAAATGGAAACGGGGTAAAAGGAGGCGCCAAGATAATGAATAGCAGAGAAAGGGTACTCGCTGCTTTGAACCATCAAGAGCCGGATCGGGTTCCCATTGACCTAGGAGGGTCTGATTCCAGCGGCATCACAGCGATTGCATATAACAATCTGAAATCTTATCTCGGCATCAAGCGTGGAAGGACGCGGATTTTTGATCCTTATCAGCAGATCGTTGATGTGGAAGAAAAGGTTATGGATGCGGTAAAGAGCGACGTGCGGTCGGTTATGATCCAGCCCCGAAACTGGAAGCCGTGGAAACTGCCGGATGGCTCGGACTGTGAGATCCCTGAGAAGTGGAACCCCCGATATCGGGAAGATGGCTCTCAGGTTGTTTTTAACGAGCAGGGAGAGATTGTGGCAATCATGCCCTCGGAGGGTCTTTATTTCGAACCGGTGATTGCGGCTTTGAAGGACTGCCAGAGCATCGATGATCTCGATCGCCACAAGGACGATATCGTCTCCTTTGATTTACCGGCGTATCTCGATCGGACCTTTGGGGAGATGTCAGAGACTGCCCGGGAAATTCGAAAGAGATCGGATTATCTGCTTTCGGGGGGTAATTTTGCTGCCCATGTTTTTGCCTCCTCCCAGATCCTGAGAGGATGGGATGTCTTCCTTCTCGATCTTCTTGAGCGGCCTCTTTTTGCCGAGGCTCTGATGGAAAGGCTGGTTGAGGCTTATTGTGAACGATTCGACCGATACTGGAGCTCTCTTGGACAATACCTGGATGTTGTGGTGGTCAGCGATGACTTAGGGACCCAAAAGGCACCCATCCTTTCTCCCGACCTTTACCGAAAGAGGATAAAACCATATCACAAAAGACTGTATTCTTATATCAAGGAGAAATCGAATGCCTTTCTCTTTATGCATAGCTGCGGCTCGATCTACCGGTTGATACCGGATCTAATAGAAGCAGGAATTGACATCCTTAATCCGGTCCAGGTAAATGCTGCAGGAATGGATACAAAAAGACTTAAGAAGGAGTTCGGAGACGTTCTAGTATTTTGGGGAGGAGGATGTGACACCCAGAGAATTCTCCCCTATGGGACGAGGCAGGAGATCCGGGATGAGGTTAAACGAAGGATTGATGACCTGGCACCAGGGGGTGGATTCGTTTTTACCCAGGTCCACAATATTCTTCCTGATGTCCCACCTGAAAATATGATGGCCATGTATGAAGCGGTCTGGGAATTTGGAGGATAAAAGCGAGCTGCTGTTAATAATCTTGATATCAGGAGGAAATAAATGAAGCCTTTCCAAACCCTCGATGCAGGGAACCGAATTCTCTCTAAGGAAAAGATAGAGAAGATCAATGCCTATACCTTTGACCTTTTGGAGGAAGTGGGTGTCTGGGTTCAAAGCGAGGAGGCCCTTGATATTCTTGGACGGGCGGGTTGCGATGTCCGGGACGTGAAGCAAGTCAAGATTCCCAGAAAGGTTGTCTTTGAGGCGATCGATGCGTCTCCGAAAGAAATCCAGGTCTACAACCGGAATGGCGAACTGGCCATGAACTTAAAGACAGGCAGCTGCTATTATGGGACGGAATCAGATTGCCCTCACACCATCGATTTTGAAAACGGTCAGAGGCGTGGCTGTGTAAAAAGAGATGTAGAGGAACTGGCAGGTTTCTGTGATAAACTGAAAAATATAGATTTCATTATGTCCTTTGGGATTGCCAATGATGCCTCTAAAGGAGGTAATTTTGTCCACCAGTATGAAGCCATGCTCTTGAACACAACCAAGCCGGTGATTGTCACAGGACACGGGAGCCATGACATGAAAGCGATGATCGACATGGCCGCAGCCGTGGCAGGCGGGCATGAGGAGTTGAGAAAGCGTCCTCCCCTTGTTCTCTATTCCGAACCCCTGTCCCCCCTGATCCATACAGAGATGGGCGTGAGTAAGGGCCTGATCTGCGCGGCCCACGGTGTTCCATTCATCTATATCGGAAGTCCCATGATGGGAGGGAGCGGTCCCGCGACGCTGGCAGGCATCTTGGTCCAAGCGAATGCGGAATCACTCTCCGGGCTCGTGATCTTCCAGAAAAAATATCCAGGAGCGAAATTTATCTACGGTGGCGACGTGACCTGCATGGATATGAAACATTCTATTTTTGCCTATGGTGCACCCGAGCTCAATGTCCTGAATGCCGCCTTGGCGGATCTGGCCCATTTTTACGGTCTTCCCTTTTTCTGCATTGCCGGTTCGACAGACTCAAAGACATTGGATGCGCAGGCCGGAGTGGAATATGCGCTTTCTATCTACCTTGCTACATTAAACGGCTGCAACATCATCCATGATTGCGGCTACCTTGAACAGGGATTGACGTCTTCTTTTGAATCGGTCCTTTTTGCCGATGAGATCATTGACATGGTCAAATATATGGTCCGGCCATTGGAGGTGAATATAGAGACGGTTTCCATGGAGGCATTCCGTCGAGTGGGGCCGGGCGGCCATTTTTTGATGGACCCGCATACGATCGAACATTTTCGAAAAAGCTTCTGGTTCCCCCGTGTGATGGACCGGACCCGGAGCGGCACGGCCCTGTCTGGTCAAGACAGGGGGATGTGGGGCAGGCTTCATGACAAGGCCGCCGAAATTAGATCCACGGTTTCCCGTATCGCGCTGCCGGACCTTATTAAAGAGGAAATACGTCGCATTGTGAAAGCCCATATCCCGGATGTTGATTAACTTCAACTTAAAAGTTCGCCCTGCCATTGAAAAGCATATTTGTCTTTCTCATATCGGGGCCACAATCGATTTTAACGGAGGAAGCTTGTTGATATGAAACTATAAATGATCAAAGGAGGGGACATGATGGAATTGCTTCAAAAGGTTTCCGAAGAACTTCAGAAGGGAAATTATCAGGAAGTGCCCAAGCTCATCCAACAGGCTCTGAACGCGAAGATTCCACCCGTGAAGATATTGAGCGATGGGCTCGTCGCCGGAATGGACATTGTGGGAGACAAGTTTCGGAGGGATGAACTCTTCATGCCGGAGGTCTTGATCTCTGCCAAAGCCATGCAGGCAGGGATGGAGATCTTGCGTCCGAAACTGATCGAGGCTGGAGCCAAGCTTGCGGGAAAGATCGTCGTGGGCACCGTCAAAGGAGACCTCCATGACATTGGAAAGAATTTAGTCGGGATGCTCATGGAAGGCGCGGGCTTTCAGGTGATCGATCTGGGCACCGATGTTGCTTCGGAGAAGTTTGTGGAGGCGGTCAAATCGCAAAAACCGAACCTTCTTGGGCTCTCCGCCCTTCTGACGACAACGATGCCGAAGATGAAGGAAGTGGTGGAATCCCTTGTGGAGGCAGGGATGCGCAGCTCGGTAAAGGTCATGATTGGGGGTGCGCCCGTCACCGAGAAATTTGCAAAAGACATTGGAGCGGATGGGTATGCCCCGGATGCCGCAAGCGCTGTCGAGAAGGCCCGGGGATTAGTTGGCTGATTTCTTCAGATAGAAATAGGGACATGGAACCAAGGGGCCGCTATAAGGCCCTGACGAAAGTTCCTCGGTAGCAGGGGTCATCCATGGCAACAATGAAAGCACTGGTTAAGGCCAGGCCCGAACCCGGTCTCTGGCTGCAAGAAGTGCTGGTTCCGGAGATCGGGGTCAACGATGTGCTGATTAAAATTCATCGGACCGCCATTTGCGGTACAGACGTCCATATCTACAACTGGGACAAATGGGCCCAGAGAACGATTCCTGTGCCCATGCATGTGGGCCACGAGTTTGTCGGGAGGGTTGTGAAAATCGGAAGCAATGTTCACGACTTCAAGCCCGGCGATCTTGTTTCTGGCGAAGGGCACCTGGTCTGCGGCCGTTGCCGGAACTGCCTGGCCGGCCGGCGGCATCTTTGCCCGAATACAAGCAGCGTTGGCGTCAATCGTTCCGGTGCCTTTGCCGAATACCTCTGCATTCCCGTCACCAATGCCTGGTACTGCGACCCTCACATCCCCATGGATGTCCTCGCCTGCTTCGATCCTCTGGGCAACGCAACGCATACGGCCCTCTCCTTCGATCTCCTCGGCGAAGACGTCCTGATTACCGGCGCCGGGCCCATCGGGTGCATGGCCGCCGCCATCACGAAGCACGCCGGCGCGCGCCATGTGGTCGTGACGGATGTCAATCCGTACCGTCTGGAACTGGCAAAAAGGATGGGGGCGACCCTGACCCTGGACGTGCGCTCCGAGAGCATTGAGGAGTCGCAGAAGAAGCTCGGGATGAAAGAGGGATTCGACGTGGGCCTGGAGGTGTCCGGCAATCCTGACGCGTTCCGGTCGATGTTGGCCAACATGTGCCATGGCGCCAAGATCGCGGTCCTGGGGTTCATCCCTCAAGACACCGTGATTGACTGGAGTCTCGTCATCTTCAACAGTCTCACGATCAAAGGCATTTACGGCCGCGAAATGTATGAGACCTGGTATAAGATGACCGTCATGATCCAGAGCGGCCTCGACATCACGCCGGTGATCACCCATCATTTTCCTTATATCGAGTTTGAAAAAGGGTTCGAGGTGATGTGCTCTGGCCAGTCCGGGAAGGTAATCCTCCACTGGTTTGATGACTGAAAAAATGAAAGCAATCCGAAAGGATACATCAACTCTTTTTGAGAGCCGGGGTATCTTATGCTTCACGTGAACAGTCGCAGACGCAGGAATTTTCTTCTGCAGCGCATCGAAGGAGAACGACCATGCCGATAGAGCATTTAGATCAATCCTTGAGGCAGGAGATTGAGGTCTTACAGGCAGAGGGACGAGCCAAGGCCCCGGAACGGATTATCGTTGATTACATTCCACCTGCCGGGGAGAAGGGGCCACGCTATATTCTAAAGGGGGTACCCCGGGAATTCATTCGAATGAATTCAAACAGCTACCTATCCCTGTCCAACCATTCGGCCTTAATTAAAGCGGCGGACGAGGCCGCGAAAAAGTTTGGCGTGGGGCCCGGTGCAGTGCGATTTATCGACGGGACCTTTCACCATCATGTGGCTCTCGAAGAACGAATCGCTCGTTTCTTAAACAAACCCGCCGCCAAGATTTTCAATTCCGCTTACACCTCCAATTGTGGACTGGCGCTTGCGCTCAGCGGTAGGCAAACCTTTTGGGTCGGGGATGAGCTCAATCATAACAGTATTATCCGAGCGATGCGCATTGCCAATGTCCCAGGGGAAAGAAAGGGAATTTATCCGCACAACAACATGGAGGAATTGAGAAAATGTCTGGACAAAGTGCCCGGGGGTGTCGAACGGGTCATCGTTATGTTTGACGGCATTTTCAGCATGCGCGGAGATTATGCACCCACCGACAGGATCAGGGAAATCGCTGAGATGTACGATCATAAATTTAAGGATGGAGTGATCACGGTCATGGATGACTCCCACGGCATCGGCGCCTACGGCAAGACTGGCCGCGGTACGGCAGAATTCACTGGCGCACAGCCCGACGTGATTGTCGGAACCTTCGGGAAGGCTTTCGGCGTAAACGGTGGATTTGTCGCTGCCAGTGAGACAATCGTGGAAGCCATTCGTCAAAAAGCCGATACTTACATTTACACAAACCCTCTGGGGGTCGCTGATTGCGCTGCCGCCATCGAGGCTCTGGACATTTGTGACAGCCCCGAAGGGTTGGCAAGACGAACGAACCTGAATGAAAGAATCCAGCAATTCCGTGAGGGGATCGATTCGCTCGGTCTGGAGTCAATTCCAGGGCCCCATGCGATTGTGCCGCTGATGGTAAGGGATACCGCCAAAACTCACCAGATCGTGGAGATTCTTTTTGGCAAGGGCATTCTGGTGGTCGGGTTGACATTCCCTGTTGTGCCTAGAGGCGGTGAAACGATCCGTTTCCAGCTCAACGCCGCCCATACGAAAGGGGATGTTGATTATGTGCTGGATGTGTTATCCGCACTCAACCGTAACTTACTACCAAAATGACCTCATCCCTTTGAAGTTGGTCTAATCTCCTTATCTTTTCCCAATTTGGTAAAGAAGACGAAAGGCCTTATAGTCCCGTTGGCTCGCAAATACGGTGGAGTATCTAAAGGGATCGGTCTGAACAATTAGGAATGAACCGGTTAGCCATAAAGCCTCTTCAACAACCAGCCCATTCTCTGTCCGAGTGATTTCACAAGTTGCATGCCTTCCTCGTCCTTCTCTACCTCCCCTTTTTCCCTGCCAACACCGATAGCCCTGCCAACAATGAAGGTCTCTGCACTTAGTAAAAAATGATTCATCGAATCGATGGCATGCATGCCGCCAGCCCGGCGGAGGGCTGCCACGGCAGCTCCCGCCTTGTTCCAAGAGGACATTTCGTAGCTTGCTGGAAAGCGAATAACCTCTGACCATCATGCGTGAAATTTTTTCAAAGAGTCGAGAGGGTCCCAAAAACAATCACCGATTCCTTGACAGATTTTTTCGAATCGTTTAAAGAGAAGATAGCTTTGTTGAGTGGTATCCAGACGTAGGGAACCTCGTGATCCGTCATCAGGAGGAGAGTCGAGGACGGACCCGCCGCTGTGATCCCGATCCCGTAAATTTCGGGAGGAGTGCCTTAACAGAGATGCCACTGCCCTTAAGACAAGCTCAGGGTGGGAAGGCAAGTTAAGGTCGGGAAAGTCAGAAAACCTGGTCTGGATAGGCTTCACGAGAAGGTCTTCGAGGATAAGACTGTGAAGGGTGCTTGCGGGTAAAATCCCCAGTCTTTCAGGTGAAGGCTGGGGATTTTTTTTGACCCCTTCTCCTCGACCAGATGGCACCAATTTTAGGCCCGCTGAGTGGGTCGAGGAGGGTTTCATGAAACGTTCCATCTTTTCCATCCTCTTTTCTATCCTTTCCATTTCCATTCCCCTTTCCCTTCTGGCCCAGGAAAAGGAAGTCACTCTCGAAGAGGTGGTTGTCACAGCCACGCGCGATGACGGAGGAGATCAGGAAGATCCCGGCCAATGTCACAGTGATCACCCGAGAGGGAATCGAACAATCCAATGCACAAAATGTGGTTGATCTGCTCCGAAGCGAGGTCGATGTTGTGGTCCGGGATTTCTACGGAAATGGGAAAACAGCTTCGGTCGATATCAGAGGTTTTGGAGAGACGGGTCCTCTCAATGCGCTCGTGTTGGTCGATGGAAGACGGGTCAACGAAATCGATCTCAGCGGAGTGGACTGGACCCAGATCCCTCTCGATCAGGTGGAGCGGATTGAAATCGTCCGTGGTTCCGGCAGTGTCCTCTATGGGGATAATGCCGTTGGAGGGGTGATCAACATCATCACGAAAAAGCCTGAAAAACCCTTCTCCCTCCTTGCAGACGGGGTCGTGGGAAGTTATCGCTACTATAAGGAGGGCGCTTCTGTCGGTGGAAAATGGGGACCTCTCTCGGCCATTCTCAGTGCGAGTTATCAGGATACCGATGGGTATCGGGACAACGGATTTCTGAGGGCAAAAGATGTCGGTGGAAAACTCATCTACGATCTGAACGAAAACATCAGCTTCAACCTGAGCGGAAGTTTTCATCAGGATGACACAGGATTGCCGGGAGGCCTTGCCAAAGCCATTTATGAAATGGATCGACAGGCTACAACTGCCCCTGACGATAAGGCAAAAACAGATGACGGGTATGCTGCTCTGGGAGCAAAGATCAAACTATGGGACCTTGGCCGGTTCGAAATGAACCTTTCCTACCGAAATCGGGAAGTAACGGACCTCTTTCGATCTTTTTTCTTCGAGGATAAGAGAAATTTAAGCACCTGGGGAGTGACTCCGAGATACATTCTTGAAAAACCCCTCTGGACCCTTCCCAATAAATTGATCTTCGGGCTCGACTTTTATCATTCGGATTCCAACGTCTTTTCGGAGTCCACCTTCGGATCAAACCGGGTAGAAGTGACAAAACAATCGACAGGCCTTTATCTGCTGGATGAACTATCCCTTCTCAAGAACCTGATCTTGTCCCTTGGTTATCGCGATGAATGGGTGACCTATGACCTCTTCCAGGATGTGCCGAGATCAAAGGATAAGAAAAGAGATGGCGAGCCTGCCTGGAATATCGCATTAGACTACCTTTTTGATAAGAAATCCTCTGCCTTTCTCAGTGTCAAAAGGAGCTTCCGATTCCCTGTCTCTGACGAATTGATCCAATTTTTCCCGTCTTTCAGGTGAACCCTGCGATGAAACCCCAAACGGGATACCATTATGAAGCCGGGGTTCGCCATGCCTTTACGGATCAGATCGAAGCCAACCTGACGCTCTTCTGGATCGATATCGAGGATGAGATCTTCTTCAACCCCGTTACCTTTACGAACGAAAACTTTCCTAAGACCCGGCGTCAGGGAATTGAGGTCGGGGCAAAGGCAAGGCCTTTCCAGTGGCTCTCCTTCTGGGGAAACTATAGCTACATCAACCCTACCCTTCGAACAGAGCCCTTTTCAGGAAATGACATTCCTGGGGTGCCAAGACATAAGGGTTCCGATCGGAGCGGATATCCAGGTCTGGAATGGTCTATCCTTCAATGCCAGGGCCAATTTTGTTGGGTCCCGATACTTGATCAGCGATTGGGCCAACCGGGTGGATAAACTGGATGGATATTACTCGCATCGATGCAAAGCTCTCCTACGCCTGGAAAGGATTGAAGGCCTTTGTCGGTGTCAATAATCTGACCAATCAAAAATATGCGGAATTCGGCGTCATTAATGCCACGGGAGATCCAGTTCTTTTATCGCTTCGCCCGAGCGGAATTTCATCGGAGGAATCTCATATACTTTTTGATATCATCTCATCATGATGGAAACCCTATATCTCTACAATTGCAAAAAGTTATAAAGGCCTCTTTCCGCTTAAATTGGGGACAACCTCCTATATCTATCCTGCCCCCATTCTCCCAAATGTGATGAGGCTTGCCCCCTTTCTTGATGAGATCGAGCTTGTCCTTTTTGAAAGCTCGGGAGAAGATAATCTCCCTGGTAAAGATCAGATCCATCGTCTGAGAAGAACTTTCCAGGGAGTGGGAAGTCCATTTTAATGTCCATCTCCCCATCGACATCTACCTCGGAGATCAACGCAGGGAAGTCAGAGCAGAGGGTGTCAGGATCGTCAAGAAATTCATTGAACGAACGATTCCCCTTTCCCCTTCCATTTATACCCTCCACTATTCCCTGAAAGACAATAAGGACCAGGATGCACCAGACTTAGAGACATGGAAAAGCTACCTCACTCAGAGCACAGAGGGAATCTTACAATGTGGCGTCGAACCTTCCCGCATATCGATCGAGACGCTCGGATATCCTTATGAATGGATTGAGGAAATCGTAAAGGACTTCGGGTTCTCCGTTTGTCTCGACATCGGCCACCTCCTGCTCCAGGGATTGGATCTGAAAGGCTATCTGGAGAAATATCTACCCTGATACTTCCATCATTCATCTTCATGGACTTCGAAAATGGAATAGACCATCTGGGAATCGACAAACTGAACGGAGAGACCATCGATCTCATTCTTTCATACCTTCACCATTATCAGGGTATTTTGTCCATCGAGGTATTTTCATTCGATGATCTAAAAAACTCTCTTCACGTCTTGGAGGAAAAATGGGAAGAAGATGATCTTCGATCACCGGAGGGTGCCGAAGCGGGAAAAGTCGCTTTGCCCTGGACTATGCCAATCGACATTTCTCGAAAAAACTCTATCTGGCAACAGGTGAGGTTCTCGATGAAGAGATGGCCCGTCGGGTGGAGAATCACAGAAAGGCGAGAGGACCGGAATGGCAGACGGTTGAGGAGCCAATAGAGGTTGTTGATAAGATCACGCAATATGGGGATAAAGTGGAAGTGATTCTGTTGGACTGCCTGACCCTCTGGCTCTCCAACCTTCTGCTGAAATGGGATGATGAATCAAAGATCATGAATGAAGTGGACAGGTTGACAAAGGCCATGAAACAGATCCAAACGACCTTGATCATTGTAACCAATGAGGTGGGAATGGGGATCGTCCCGGCTGACCCTTGGGCCGTCGATTCAGGGACCTTTCAGGGATGGTCAATCAGAGGATGGCCGAGGTGGCAGACACGGTGGTCTTCATGGTCTCAGGAATCCCCCTCTTCTTAAAGGGTGCGGAGTGAGAGACTTCCTTCGGGCCTTTTCTTTTCTTACCATTCTACCGATTGGCCAGACTTTGCCTCCGGAAGAAAAGGGTGTGGCCCGTTCGATGGCCTTCTATCCCCTTGGCAGGCTTTGTGATCGGGTGGCTATTGGCCCTTGGCTTTTATCTCCTCTCCTTTCTCTTCCCAAGACCCCTCGCTCTCTGGCTGACCATTGGCCTTCTTGTTCTCTTGACGGGAGGTCTCCACCTCGACGGATTTTCAGATACCCTGGACGGACTTGCATGCCGGGGGACAAGAGAAAAGATCCTAGAGGTGATGAGGGACAGTCGGGTCGGTGCCTTTGGAGTCATGGGCCTTATTTTGTTGATCGGGGCAAAATATCTTGCGCTCGATCAGATTGCAGACCCGGTGATTCCATATGCGCTGATCTTGATGACGGTGATGGGAAGAAATTCGATGGTTTTTGTCTGCTACCGTTCGCCCTATGCCCGACCCGACGGGTGGCTTGGCGAAGCCTTTTACCGAAAACCTCGGACCACGGGAGTTGGTCATCTCTTTAGCGTCAGCCTTTTGGAATCGCACTTATTACTCATGGGGGTCAAGGGGATTGTGTGCTTTCTTGGGATCCTGGGCTCTTCAGTCTTGGATATCGGTTCTTTTTTATGAAGAAACTGGGCGGGGTGACAGGCGATATCTTGGGGGCCGCAAATGAACTGACCGAGCTTCTATGCCTGATGCTCTTGGTCATTTTGATAAAATAGGTATTCTGTCACAAGACGCGCCGTCCTGGAGTCGTGAAAATGATCAGATGGTTCACTTCTTACGCTATGCGCGACGCTCTATGCACGTTGCAATTTTCTTAGATAAAGGAGGGATCATGGATAAAATCAGCCGCATGATCGAGGGCATTAAACCTTTGGACGAAAAGGCCATGGCAGAGGCAAGGATAAGACAGGACAATCTGACCAAACCACAAGGCTCTCTAGGTCAACTCGAATCCCTTTCCATTCAGATTGCGGGAATAAAAGGAGATCCAAGACCCCGGATCGTCCATAAAGTCATTTTTACACTTGCCGGAGACCACGGCGTCGCCCAGGAAGGCGTGAGCGCCTTTCCCTCCGAGGTGACGCCCCAGATGGTCTATAATTTCCTTCGAGGAGGTGCGGGGATCAATGTCCTGGCCCGTCATGTGGGAGCCAGGGTCGTGGTGGCAGACCTGGGAGTCGCCACGGATCTTGAACGACATCCCGATCTGAAAAATAAGAAGGTGGCCACAGGGACCAAGAATATGGCCGAAGGCCCTGCCATGAGTCGGAAGAGGCTATCCGCTCGATCGAAGCTGGAATGGAGTTGGTGGAAGAAGAACTGGCGAGAGGGATCGATATCCTGGGAACGGGTGACATGGGAATTGGAAACACCACCCCATCCAGTGCCATCACCGCTGTCATCACGGGCGCCGATGTTGCCATGGTGACCGGGAGGGGAACGGGTCTCAATGATGAGGGATTGAAGCGAAAAGTGAAGCTGATCGAAAAGGCCATTCAGGTCAATCGACCCGACCCTAAAGATGGGATCGACGTCCTATCAAAAGTGGGAGGATTTGAGATCGGGGGCATTGCAGGAGTGATCCTGGCCGGAGCCAGATATGGGATTCCTGTCGTGATCGATGGCTTCATCTCCGGTGCAGCAGCCTTGATTGCTGCCTCCCTCTCACATCGGGTCAAACCCTACCTCATTGCCTCCCATCAGTCGGTTGAAAGAGGACATCAGATCATCCTCGAACACCTTGGCCTGAAACCTCTCCTGAACCTCGATCTCCGCTTGGGTGAAGGAACGGGAGCAGCACTGGGAATCTTCTTGGCAGAGGCCGGTCTCAAGATTCTCAATGAAATGGCAACCTTTGCTGAAGCCAGCGTGTCCGGGAAAACATGATTAGAAGTAATACCTCAGAAGCTGTGAAAAAATTGGCGGCCTGTGCCTCAGCCCGCATGGACGGGCGTATTGTCAAGCTTTAGGAGGCGGGTCATCATAATGTTATGGGCCACTATCCTTCTTGGCAAAACGGAGTAATTAGCGATGCTTAGGCCATCGAGTTCAATTTTAGGGTTCCGCCCTAAAGCTTCTCCAATCCGCCCATCCTCTTGGGCCGGAGTCCCGCCAACAGCGGGACTGATCGGAGAAACGGGATTTTTTCACACCTTCTCAGGGGTCACGATGAGAAAGGGGGTTCTCCTCACAATCATCATCCTCGCAACGCATCTCCTTCTCCCTGTCTCGGCAAAGGGACAAGAACGTTTTTTGACTGATGAGATTGGAAGGAAGATAAAGATCCCTCATACCCCCAAAAGGATCATCTCCTTGGCCCCCAGCATTACGGAGATCCTGTTCGCTTTGGGGCTCAATGATGAAATCGCAGGGGTAACAGACTTTTGTGATTATCCAGAAACGGCTTTGAAGAAACCGAGGATCGGAGGGTTTGCCAATGCCAGTATTGAAAAGATTGTTTCTCTGAAACCGGATCTGATCATAGGGATTAAAGATGGTAATCGGATGGATACCCTTCAAGGACTAAACGACCTTGGTTTTTCGATCTATGTGATTGATCCAAAAGGTGCTGACGGAGTGACAAAGACGATCAGGAATATTGGAGAGGTTGCTGGAAGAGAAGATGAATCGATCAGAATAGTAAGAAGCATCCTGAGCAGGAAGGAGCATATGGTCTCACTGACCAGAACCCATCCAAAGCCAAAGATCTTCTTCCAGATTGGAACCGGACCGACGATCACCGTAGGAAGGGGAACGCTTGCTGATGACCTCATCCGCCTGTCTGGAGGAACGAGTGTCTCAGAGGATGAGCCCACGGCCTACCCCTTCTATAGCATCGAGACCATCCTATCGAAGGCCCCCGATATGATCATCATGAGCTCCATGGAAGGCAAAAAGGATTACTCGAAGTTGATTGAAAAATGGCAAAATTGGAAAAGCATCCCGGCTGTGAAAAGAAATGCGATCCATGTCGTCAACTCCAATTTAGTTGATCGTCCCACCCCAAGGATCATCGAGGGCTTAGAAGGGATGATCCGGATCATTCATCCAGAAGTCTTGGAAAAGAAGAGATAACCCTGTAACTTTAGAAAATGCATCAGATCCAAACAGGTTCGGGATAACGAGCAAGGCAAATCCCTGCATGAGAAACAGAAAGCTACTTTAGCGATCAATCGGGAGGGAGGAAACGATGAGACCACTGATTGGAATCACCTGTTCAAGACTTGTCGGGGGACACTGGGGACAATATTCTCTCGGCCACTTCATAGATTACACCTTCAACGAATATGGCCAAGCCATTCGATACTCCGGAGGAGCCCCTTTGATCATTCCTGAGGCACAGGATTCGGAAACACTCAAAGCGATCATGACAAAGATAGATGGCCTCATCCTCAGTGGAGGACCGGATATTCACCCGAAATTTTACGGGGAACACCCTCTCCCGGGGCTGGGAGAAATCGATGAAGACCTTGATAAGATGGAACTGGAGGCGGTCAGGTCAGCCCTACGAAAGGGTCTCCCAATTCTGGCTATCTGTAGGGGGATACAAACCCTGAATGTTGCCCAGGGTGGAACATTATATCAGGACATTCCCAGTCAGATTCCTGAGAGCATCAATCATTCTCCAAAATCGGACAAGGGGGTTCTGACCCACCGGATCCGAATCGAGAAGAAGACGCTCCTCCACAGGATCTTCAAAAAGACAGAAATATGGACCAATGGGAAACACCACCAGGCGGTCAAAGACCTTGCCCCGGGTTTCATCATTAGCGCCCGGGCGAGTGATGGAAGCGTAGAAGCCATTGAACACCCATTAAAGAGTTTTGTTCTCGGCGTTCAATGGCACCCTGAAGGCACCTGGAAGAATGACCTCCATTCAAGAAGGCTCTTCCAGGCCTTTATTCAGGTTGCTTCATTACCAAAGACCAACCGATAGTGTACTGTCTCAGAAAAGTCTTTACACATTCTGTCACTCCGGACTTGATTAAGCCTGCCCCGTACTTGACACGGGGAATCCAGCCTTTTCAATCTTCATTCCCTCATTTGAAAATAATGATGTTACTTGAACCATGCATGAGGAGATCTTTGTGAAGCAAAATTGGGGATTGCTGAGGATGTTGCCACGCTCTTGAGAGAATGTGTGATCAAGCCTTTAAGTGCCTGTTGCCACCTGTTCGGTTCCGGGTTGATGTAATGATCAGGGATAGTTGGTGATGAAGGGTGAATCTGAAAGCAAACAAAGCATGAAACTTTTCTTGAATCTGGTCAAAAATTGTCCATTGAATCATTGGTCTTTCCTCTCGGGACTGTCCAGGAGTCCGAGATATATTCTAATTATTTGATATTCTATGACTTATTTTTGTTGATATTTTTTTAAAGATCTTCTTCTCGGCACAAATATTGCTCAATATCTCTCCGTGTACCAAATTGACAAAAAGCCTGAAACTGGCCGAAGGAGTCCATTATGAAATGCAATCGTTGTAGCAGCATTATGGTCCCCGATCAAGTTTATAACAAAGCAGCATGGTCTGAGGGTTGGAGATGTCCCCTTTGTGGAGAGTTTATTGATCAAGTGATATTGGAGAACCGTCAATTCCACAAAGCACACGGAACCCGGAAGGAGAAAGAGGAGTTTATTGAAAAAACCACGTGAGCAGCAGTCTGTTTGGCTTCTTTTGGTTTCCCTTCTTTTTGCTGTTCATCGGGTTCTATTTAGAAGGCTTGGGTACAAGTCCAGCAAAAAAAGTATGAGGTAGGTCCGGGACTCTACACGCGTTTTCTCCATCATCATTTCTCGGCAACCCAGTTAAACCCCGATACAATTGTCCAGGAGCCGTTTCTAAAGAAGGAATGGGTTTTGTTTTCATGGAAGCAACCAACACGGGATTCTTGAGGAGAAATCAGATGAAAATGATTCTAACTCCTAACCGGCTTTCAAGACCCCTTTAACCTTGTCCTGAAAGCTAGTTTATTTGGCCAAAAACTAATCGTTGGAGAATAATCTTTAGATCCTCTCTCATCTATTTTAGGGAAAACCGACTTCCACCTTTCGTATTCATCATGCTCACGCCAGGGCGGAAAAATACCATTCTTATCGGTTAAAAATACAGTATTGACCTTATTTATCTTCCGGGCCGTTTATACTATGTTGGAGAAAAATTATTCTTAAGGAGTGCATGGTATGGAAGAGAGTGCAATGAAGAATGCAAACAAGGAAATGGAAAAAGAAATCGAAGAGATGACCAAAACTTTTCGCAAGAAAATACAAGAAGCCCGGGCCATAGAGATCACGGAGAAAAACCGGAAGATGTGGAAACCCATTCGTAATATCCATTGTTTGTTTGCAAATGCAGCTTTCGGCAGGTGGTTCTTTGGTCATCGCTCTCTCGTTCGTAAAGAGGTCGATTCGATTACGGCTCTCTGAGGACCGCGTGAGATAACCGCCCGACCTTCGCAGCGATTTGAGCACCCTCTCGAAGGTTACCCCATTTTTCTGGGATATAGAATCAGGAGGCCAGGAGGCCCATAGGAGCCCCGTTCCAATTATTCGTATACCGAACATAGGTTGCGGGTGTTGCCACATCTACTATCTCAAGTTTGTCTTTTATATTTCCGAAATGCCGGTTGACCTCATCCTTTTGCTTTTCGTATTGATCTTTATCTTTCTCCCTTAGCTGAATCCAATGCTGAGGATCAATGCTTTCCACGATCCGGCTGACCAATTTCTGCGCTCCCCATATCGGATTACCCGCATTGTTATTGTGAAACCATGAGGCCCTCTGATGATGATTACTTTTCTTATAGGCTTCATTTATTCTCCACATCCCCCGAAATCAAGCGCGTAGAGAAGAAACTTATCTCTACATGCTGACGAACAGAAATACTGGGTATATCCCTGGAAATCGTAAATTGCCCCTGCTTTCTCTTCTCCAAAGCTCGTACCGCACATAGGATCGGTCACCATTCTAATCACCTCCACTCCTTGATCTCACTCTGTCCTTGCCTTTTTCATGGCATCCTTCCAAACTCTTAGTATCTTCCCTTGCCACTCTCCAACTCTCCCACGCTCTAAAAATAATCATCGATTATCTTCATGACAATCTTGTCCTTGAATCCACTGTAATGGACCCCACGGGCAAGCCCGTGATTTTGGGAAGCTTTGAAATAGAAATCACCTTGGATTACAAGTTGTTCAAGCCTTTTAGCGATAACAACAAAGCAAAGACGTTTCCTGTCAGTTCGCTTGATGAACCTCTCGCTGCAGTCAATGAAATGCACCAGGACCTGATCGAAGAAGAAAAGAAGTTTTTCACATGGGTTCAGTTAGGTTATACTGATGGAAATGTTCGACAGAAGAAAGGGGTAAAAAATGACAGAGGAAAAGAAAAAAGGGGTTATTGCTTATTATACTGAGGATGGCGATATTTATTGCGTTGATTGTATCAATAAAGACGTTAAAATGATGAAAGAAATTGATAGGGCCATCACGACTGAGGATTCAGAAGAAATCCTGCTTTTTTGCGAGGGATGCGAAAAAACAATCAGGTGAATGGATGGAGAAATACCCTACCAAAAGGAAATTGCGGAAATACTATATTTTTTTTTGCATTCTTGTTCTTTTGGGCTGTGAACGTGTCTACGTAAAAACTTACCCTGAAAAAAGGGTTCCATCAACATCTTCTCCAAAGGAACCATCTCCAACCATGGTCTCACCCACCGAATTTCCCCAAGAGAAACCACCCTCCAGAGTTGAACCTTTGCCTTCAAAAACCTATGCTGAAACAGTCTCCCAATGGAAATCTTACCAGGATCTGGCCAAATGGTTCGAAAAGGAATTCACTCTGGATGTTGAAAGATTTAAAAAATTTGAGCAGACGTTGCCTCCTCCCCGATCTTCAGAAGAGACCTTTCGGCTCAAATCGGGAATTTATATTGATGCCGCAACCTTGGCCAGAGAAACTCTCAATCGTATTGATCCTTCCTATAAGGCTCAAATTGTGATCATTATATTTCGACCTTATGGATATAATCATTACGTCTGTTCGTTTAAGAAGGATGGGAGGATTCTCATCATGGATTATGGGACTCCGCATGCGGCCATGAGCGGAGTCCACGGCCCATTCAACTCCCTTGAGGAATACCGGAAGTTTTATGAGAAGAACCACCCGATAAAAAGACACATCGAGGCAGTTAGATTCTTGCAATAGAGAGTACCCACCGGTTGCAGAAACAGCCATGGGCAAACCGCTCTTCAAGGCTTCAGACGGCGGTCGATTTGACATTTTAAGGGAAGGGGAGGACTCCACTCAATGTGAACTCCGGCAGGGGTCTGGGACGTAAGTATTCCTTTCACGAAAGGTTCGCCCTGAAGCCTTTCCGAACGGCTTGCCCACGTCCGTATAGTAAAAATTTAAGCAATATCTGGGAGTATTTGAAAGGTCAATCATTCTATTGCTTGGTGGACCTCTGTTGATATGAGTTACGAATCGAGAGGGTTGGAAGGCTGATCAGAACCTGCTTTCATACCTCATTGACCAAGGAACGTAGAACCATTGAAAAATCAACTGAGAGAATCGAGATGATAGAGATTAGAAGATGTGGCAGTCCAAAACGGATTACCCAATCCGGTTGAAGGATTTGACAAATGTTTCAAGAATCTCCCAGTTCATAGAGTCCTTGGCGATAAAACAGTTGGCCCCGCATCGGACTGCAGCCTCTCGGTATTCTTGAGTATCGTAGCCTGTCAAAATTATGACTCTCGTTTCAGGGTAATTTTCCTTTATTTTCCGGGTGAGCTGGAGTCCGTTCTCGCCGGGCAGTCTGATATCCATGAAAATCAGTTCCGGATGGAAAGTTTCCACCTTCTGAAGGGCCTCATTTCCCTCTGCCGCCTCGTGAATGACCATGGAGGGGAAAAGAGTTTGAAGACTGTCCTTAAGCGTTTCTCTAAAGGCAGCGTTGTCCTCAACAATTAATGTCTTTAGCTTTCGAACCTCTCCTGAGGAATCCATTAGGTAATCCTCCAACAAAAGATGAATAGCATCCTGTACTTATCATCTCATGAGTCATAGGAATAGTCAAGAAAATAACCGCGAGGGAGGTGGCGAGGGAGGATTAAATCCGCATTGATGGAATGTGGTTTATTATTTTGAAGAACAAAGATTCGGGGAGGACGGATTGATCCAAATTACTTTGTTCCACTCCCGCCCGCACCTCCCCCGTCGAGTACTGAACGTGTCCCATAAGTCGGCTGCTGGACACAGGGGACGGAGGGATAATTGGTTCCATTGAGGGTCCGACATGGCGTATTTATGTGTCATTCCCGTGAAAACGGGAATCCAGGACCAACAGGAAATACCTGGATTCCTGCTTCCGCACGAACGACAAACTTAGAGAACAATTATGATTTCGACTTGTTAACAACATACAACTTGGCCCCTTGTTCCAGCCCCCATTTATGGGTAAGGATCAGGTCGAGTAGGGGGAGGGGATTATTTCTATTGGTGAGTGGATGTCCTTAATTAAATCTTCTTAAAAGCCTCTTCACAGGCCTCGATGGTCCGGTCTAAATCCTTCTGGGTATGGGCTAAAGAGATAAACCAGGCTTCGAATTGGGAAGGTGGGAGATAGACTCCCTGGTTCATCATCTCGATGAAGAACTGGGCGAATCGCTTTGTGTCACTCGTCTTTGCCGTCTGGTAATCCCGGACCGGTCCTTCTGCAAAGAAGACCGTTAGCATCCCTGTCGTATGATTGACACACACAGGAATCCCTCTCTCGCGGGCAAGTTTTGAAATCTCTTCTGAGAGATAGGAAGCCTTTTTGGCAAGGTCCTGGTAGATCTTTTTCGATTTGATGAGGTCAAGGGTCGCAATCCCTGCGGTCATGGCAAGAGGATTTCCAGAAAGGGTCCCGGCTTGATAGACGCCACCGAGAGGAGATACGATCTCCATGATCTCCCGTTTACCGCCATAGGCACCTACGGGAAGACCGCCTCCGATGATCTTACCAAGGCAGGTCAGATCTGGCTTGATCCCGAAAAGCTCCTGAGCGCCACCGTAAGCAGCTCGGAATCCCGAGATCACCTCATCAAAGAGAAGAATAATTCCCTTCTCATCGCAGATCGCTTTCAATCCCCTCAAAAATCCAGCATCAGGAAGGACAACCCCCATATTTCCGGCAATCGGCTCCACGATAATACAGGCAATCCGATCCGGATTCTGCTCAACCAATCGCTTCACACCCTCCAGATCATTGTAAGCAGCGGTTAAGGTATGTTTGGCCAGATCCTCAGGAACACCCAGGCTGTCAGGAATACCGAAGGTCGCAGCACCCGAACCCGCCTTGACGAGGAGGCTGTCTCCGTGACCATGGTAGCACCCTTCAAACTTGAGGATCTTGTCCCGTCGGGTAAAACCCCTTGCGACCCGGATGGCGCTGATCACGGCCTCGGTGCCTGAACTCACCATCCTGACGAGCTCCATGGAAGGAAAGGCCTTTTTAACCCTGGCAGCAAGCTCAACCTCAAGAGAAGTAGGCGCTCCAAAGCTCGTCCCTTTGGAGATCGACTTCTTTAAGGCTCCGATCACCTTCGGATGGGCATGCCCCACGATCATCGGACCCCATGACCCGATGTAATCGATATATTCATTGCCATCCACATCCCAAATTTTTGCGCCCTTCGCGCGATCCACAAAGGTTGGGGGAATACCAATGGCCTTAAAGGCCCTGACAGGACTGTTGACGCCGCCGGGAATCAATGCCAATGCCTTCTGGTATAATCCGATCGATCTTTTTCTCTTCATCGTCCCCTCCTTGTCTTTCTTAATAAGTTGGAAAATAACCCCGAAATATCTCCCCTCCTGATGGGAAGGCTGAAAGGGAGGGAGAGCCCGTTTATTGTCCACCCCCACCTTTATCCTCCCCATCGAAGAGGGAGGAATCTTATTGTATTCTCACTATCAAAGAATAACGTATCCGCATGATGGATTACCCTGATGTTACAAAAACCTTCCCATGGAGAAGCGGACAGGTGGGCTGAAAACCATTAAAGCGGAAACCTTTGACAGGTTAATTGGCTGATGAGATTCCAGACTTCCTGGACTTCCCCTCATGTGAAGTTGAGGATGAACCCGAAAATATTAAAAGAGACCGCGTTTTAAGGGTTTGAAAGCCTACCTGTCCGCGAAATTTATGCAACTACCGGGATTACTCAGGACATAAACGGGTTGATGTTATTCATCTGCTGCCACCGTATTGCTTAAGGTACCGATTCCCTCAATCACTACATCCACCCGATCACCAATAGCCATCTTTCCAATTCCGGATGAGGTGCCTGTGGCAATCACATCCCCTGGAAGAAGCGTCATCACTTGAGAAATATAGCTGACCAGGGTCTTACATCCAAAAATAAGATTTCTCGTGTTCGAGTGCTGGCGGCGCTCCCCATTCAGAAAGGTGGAGATCTCCAGTTGGGCCGGATCGAGATCTGTTTCAATCCAGGGACCGATCGGCGAAAAGGTATCAAATCCCTTCGAGAGAGTCCACTGGCCATTTTTGGGCTGAAGGTCCCTGGCAGTCACATCGTTTAAACAGGTATACCCGAGGATATAATCACCCGCTCCTTCCTCTGGGACCGATTTGGCTGCCTTTTTGATGACGATGGCCAGCTCCCCTTCGTAGTCAACTCTTCTCGACATCTTTGGAAAGAGGATCGCCTCTCCCGGACCGATCACAGAGGTGGAGGGCTTGATAAAAAGAATCGGCTCCTTTGGAATTTCGAGTTTCACCTCTTCGGCATGGTCCCGGTAATTCAGTCCAATAGCAACGATCTTTGACGGAAGGCAGGGTGCAAGCAGCCTTACTTCTTCCATCTTCTTGATTTTGGACGTCAGATGAAAGTGGCCATAGGGATCGCCATCTATCTCACGAACATTTCCCTCCTCGATCGCCCCCCATTTTGTTGTGGGGCCATCCTGATATCGAACGATCTTCATCCCCAGATTCCTCCCTTCGTTATTCGCATAGCGCATTGGGCATAGTGCATTGCAAATAAAAATATGGATTATTACTCTAATTTCATCTTTTCACCTTAAACCTATCTCCTCAGTCCCAATACGTCCTGCATATCGTAGAATCCATTGGGCTGATGGACGACCCACAGGGCCGCCCTGACTGCTCCCCGGGCAAATTGTCCCGGCTATGGGCACGGTGAATGATCTCGAGCCGTTCCCCGATGCCCCCGAAGAAAACCGTGTGCTCCCCCACAATATCTCCTGCACGGATCACCTGCATCCCAATCTCTTCCTTCGTCCGCTCACCAACCATCCCCTTCCTTCCGTAAACGCCCACCTCGGACAAATCCCTTCCGAGGGCCTTCGCAATCAATTCTCCCAGTTTAACTGCGGTGCCGCTCGGAGAATCCTTCTTAAGATGGTGATGGGCCTCAAGGATCTCAACGTCGTACTCCGAACCGAAGACCTGAGCCACCTCTTGAACGACGCGAAACATCACATTCATTCCCACGCTCATATTGGGTGAAAAGACACATCGGACGTCTCCTTTGAAAGTTCCCTCATCCTTTCGATCTGTTCCTGGCTCAGGCCAGTGGTGCCAATCACAATGGCCAACCCCGCCTCACGGGCGAACTCCAGGCTCTCCAGGAGGCCTTCGGGCTGCTGAAGTTGATGATCACATCCCCTTCTCCCTTTTTTAAGCTCCCCTTCGAGAAGAATGCCCATCTTTCCCAGACCATGAAGCTCTCCGATATCCCTTCCAAGAGACGGATGATCCGGCCTCTCAACAGCGCGACAGAGTCTTGATGGAAGGCGTTTCCTTAAGGGCATGGATGACCCGGCCTCCCATCCTGCCTGCCGCTCCAACCACAATCGCCTTAATCTCGTTTCCCCTCTTCTTTCATCGATAGGCCTCCTCCCACATCTCCGCCTCATAGATGATGTGGACATCTCCCTCATAAAATACCTTCTTCACTTCCTTCCCTTCGATCTCGAAGTGAACCTTCAAGATTTCACCTCCCTGGGTCTTGACGGAAACAGGAGACGTCACCCATCCTTTGAATGCCGCAACGAGTGACGAGGCCACCAGCCCTGTGCCGCAGGCCAGCGTCTCGTCCTCCACCCCCCGTTCATAGGTGCGGACAATGAGACGGGAACCTTTTTCTATCCGGACAAAATTGGCATTCGTCCCGCTGGGGGCAAAGTGGGGATGATTCCGAATGGCCCTCCCCATTCGGACAACATCCCATCTCTCCACATCATCCACAAAATGGACCGCATGGGGAACCCCCGTGTTGATGCTTGACACATTAAAGGGCTTCCCCTCGACAACAATATTTTCATCGAGTTTAAGAGCATGGGGTCTGGTCAGTTCCAGTTTGACCCGCTTCCCATCGACCTGGGCAGAAAGGATGCCGGCAAGCGTCTCAAAGGTCAGAGAAGGACCTGCGATTCCCTTTAGAGAGGCGAAACGGGCGGCGCAGCGGCCTCCGTTTCCGCACATTTCGGCCTCACTTCCGTCCGCATTAAAGAACCGCCATTTAAAATCGGCCTTCTTGGAAGGTTCGATGAAGATCAAACCATCCGCACCCATGGAGACGCGCCTCCTGCAGACCTTTTGCGCAAAGCTCCTTCATCCGATCTCTCTGCAGGATCGGCTTTCGGTGATCGATCAGGATGAAATCATTGCCACTCCCGCTCATCTTCGTAAAAGGAATCTTCATGGCCTTTTCCCCTCGTATATTACATGAGTATGTCCAAACAGCAAGATTCGCTCTGCAATGACAAATTAAGTAACTAGAGTCTGTCCATAAACTAACGGTTTCCCAAAAATTCGTCATTCCGGCCAAAGCCGGAATCCAGTCTTTTCAAGAGGTTCTGTGATACCGGATCAAGTCCGGCATGACGGAACAACTGAATTTATGGACGGACACTAACTACGATGTCTTGACTGCCATCGCGAGGAGTTATAGTGACACGGCAATCGTATTTTGATGGCACTTAACGGATTTCTATGTTCGGAGATTAGAAAATTCAGGGATCTCTTCTCCCCGGATGAGGTCTTCATAGCTCTCCCTCTGACGGATGACATACATCTGGTCGTCTCGGACGAGGACCTCTGCAACCCTTCCGCCTTGAATTATAATTCGTAGACATCGAAAATCCATAGGCCCCTGCGCTCATGACCGCAACCAGTTCCCCTGAATGGAGCCTCTGAATCTTTCGGTCTTTTGCAAGAAAGTCACTCGATTCGCAGATGGGACCCACCACGTCCGCAATGATCTCCTCACGGCTCTCCTGCCTCACAGGAAGGATCTGATGGAAAGATCCATAGTAACTCGGGCGGACCAGATCATTCATGCCTGCATCGACAATGACGAATTTCTTTGCCTCATTCTCCTTGGTATAAAGGACCTTTGTGACCAGAATCCCCTGCATTCCCAACGATGACGCGGCCCGGTTCCAGGATAAGGGTACAGTCGAACCCCTTAATCTCTTCGAGAATATTGGAGGCATATTCCACGGGCTGAGGGGGCTCCTCATCTTCGTAGGTGATTCCAAGTCCCCCGCCGAGATCCAGCTATCGAATCTCCATTCCTTCTTTTCTTAACTCTTCGACCAATCGTTTCAACTTTCGCAAGGCGTTCAACAACGGGTTCCACCTCCACGAGTTGGGAACCGATATGGCAATCGATTCCTACGATCTGCAAATTTGGCAATTCGGAGGCCAGCTGATAGGCCTTCGGCGCCATGTGGATGTCGATCCCAAACTTATTCTTCTTCAATCCCGTAGAAATGTAAGGATGGGTCTTGGGATCGATGTCCGGATTGACCCGAATCGCGATGGGAGCCTTTTTCTCAATCCGGCCAGCCACCTCATTGATCGTCTGAAGCTCCTGTGAAGACTCCACATTGAACATCAGGATTCCAGACTTCAAAGCGTATTCGATTTCATCCTCGCGCTTTCCCACTCCGGAAAATACGATCTTCTTCGGATCGGCTCCTCCTTTGAGGGCCCGGATAGAGTTCTCCCCCTGAAACGACATCGACCCCGCCCCCCAGGCTGACGAAGAGGCGGATCAGGGCAATATTGGAGTTGGCCTTGGCAGAAAAGCAGACGAGATGGGGGATCCGATCGAAGGCCTGATTAAAGACGGTGAAGTGTCTCACCAAGGGTATGGTAGCTATAAAGATAAAAAGGTGTCCCTACCTCTTGGGCAATCTTCCATCGGAGTCTTCACAGTATAGTTGCCGATCATTATACTCGAAGATAATGCATCTGTATGCTCCTTCTAGTCTCGAGAGTAATGCCTTCGGAGGTTCGGGGAGATTTTCAGGAGATTGTCTGTCCAATTATGGAGTCCAATATTCATTCAGAGTAACTCTGATCACACTCGAATCCGAGACTATCAGTATAGGTCTTCACCCTGATCTCCTCGGAGAGAGGGACTTTCGTTTCTTCGAGCGGAGTTATCGACCGCAGTCACCGCATAATCATATTCTTGGTCTAACTCAACCTCCTTGTCAAGATAGGTCTCCCTGGCTAAGGGGGTCTCATTTAACCTCTTGTATTTTTCCTCGCCAATCTTCCTTCGATAGACATAATAGCCGAAAAGGTCAGGCTCCCGATTTTTTCTCCAGTTCAACTCGACTCCCTCCTTTCAAGGGAACGGCTATGAGATCCGACAGGAGCACCGGGGGAACGAGATCCGTGGGAGTCACAGGAACCCCCAGAGACCCCTTGCCTTCAACCTCTGTTTTGACGACCCGCCTCACCGCCCGGATGGAGTAAACATACGTTTTTTCATTCTCTACATTCAGATCCGTATATTTCGTATCGGTCAAGGGTGTTCTGTTTAGAGGATTGAGAGGGAATTCCTTCTCACTCTCTCCTCTTCGGTAAACATTGTAACCTGCAGCACCCACCACAGGTTCCCAGGAAAGGTCCACTCTTTTATCACCCCGTTCCGCCTTGATCCTGCTTGGGGCAGAGGGTGAGATAGTCCCAGTAAACCGTGACGGGATTGGAGGGGGCGCTGGGATAGCCCCTTTCGATTGATGGAAACGACTTGATACACATAAACCTTTCTGGGTTCCTGGTCCTCGATCAAAACAGATAGCTTCTTGCCCCTCATCTCTTCCACCGGATTGACCTTCATCTCATAGATGACTTTCGATTCCTCGCCGCATCCCCTGCATTCATCTGCAACCAGAACCCCTTCCGATCTCAGGATCTGAAACTTTTCGAGGTCGGTCAAAACCGTCTTGTCCGTATTTTCTTTCGGCACGGTCCACATCAAGAGGAGTCGGCCCTCCCTGGGAATCGCCTCCAGGTTAACGATCCTTTTAGGCACGATCGTATCTCTTGGGACAGGAGGAGCCTTGATCCCACACCCCCCCATAAATATCATTAACCCTAATAAAACTATGATTCTTTTCACTCTTATTCTTTAACTCTCGTTGAAATCCCAAAATTCAAATGTCATGATTCCAAATGTCAATTCCAAAACTGAAGGATCCGGTTTGAAATTTCAGTTTTTGGTGGATTGATAAAAAGTCCCGATTTGTCCTCCTGAATGAAGTGAGGGATCTGGAACTTGCTGATTTGGTGAGATTCTTCGCTTTGCTCAGAATGACAATCTCCATCTATTTTGAAGTTACAGGACCATCAACTTTTGTTTACTAAAATTTATTTGGATTTAGTATTTGTCATTGGCACTTCAATTTCGAGGTCCGAAGATCGCAGTCCCCACTCGGACGAAGGTGGCCCCTTCTTCGATGGCGATCTCGAAGTCATTCGACATCCCCATGGAGAGTTCCTTTATTCGAATCCCTTCCCGTTCCATCCTCTCCTTCCATTTCCGAAGCTCAACAAAATAGGGCCGGCTCTCTTCCGGAGACTCAAAATAGGGCGGCATGGTCATCAGTCCCTCCAAGGAGAGGTGATCCAGCTCTTTAACCCTCCTGGCCAGGGTGAATAGCTTTTCTTCATCCGTGCCAAACTTGGTAGCCTCCTTAGCGAGATTGACTTCGATTAGAACTTGAATGGCCCGATTCGCCTGAGTCGCCCTTCGTTCAATTCTTCGGCAAGGTGGATGCTATCCAAAGAGTGAATCATGTCGAAGAGCTGAACCGCCACCTTTGCCTTGTTTGACTGAAGATGGCCAATAAAATGCCAGGCAACAGGCCTTCCCAAGGTCTCGATCTTTTTTTGGGCCTCCTGGACATAATTTTCACCCAACATGGAAGCCCCAGCCTCAATAGCCTCCTGAATTCGAGCAGGTTCAATCGTCTTCGAAACAGCAACCAGCCTGATCTCCTTTGGATCCCTCTCTGATCTTCGGGCTGCTTGCCCAATCTGTTCCATGACTCTCAAGAAATTCTCTCTGATCGTTGGCATCCCATTAACCCCTCATTTGAAATCCGGTTTCCGAAAGGGTGATCACGCCCAAGCGGTTTAGCATCTCGATCAACTCGCACAGGGGAAGTCCGACCACGTTGGTATAAGAGCCTCGAATCCGTTCGATCATGAAAGATCCGATCCCCTGAATGGCATATCCTCCTGCCTTATCAAAGGGCTCACCTGTGTTCACATACCACCTCATCTCAACAGGGGTAAGGGATTTCATCTTGACCACGGTCTCCACGGCTTGATGACCGGCTGTTTCTTTTTCAAAATGATGGATAGAGAGTCCGGTTATGACAAAGTGTTCCTGGCCACTTAGACGGCTGAGCATTTCGAAAGCCTCTTCTGTGTTCTTTGGCTTCCCCAAAATGAAATCATCAAGGCAGACGATCGTGTCCGCAGCAATGATCCACCGGTTGGGATATTGCCTTCCCACATCTTGAGCCTTGGCCTCAGCTAAGCGAATGACCTGCCTCTGAGGTGTCTCTTTTTGAATCCAATCCTCCTCCACCCGGCTGGGGATGACATCGAAATCAAACCCCAATTGTTTTAAGAGTTCAGAGCGGCGGGGTGACCTTGAGGCAAGGACAAAGCGGTTTTTCATCCCTAAAAACTAAAGGAATTCCATGGGGTTTGTCAAGGTCGAACCCATTGGAAATGGCTGTAAATAATGACATCCTTCGTAGTGATATAGGACTCAAAGATTGTAGCCGGACCTTCATTTAAGCGGATAAAATAAAAAAATATAGACAAAAGCTTAACACTTTAATATCCTTTGGAAGCGAATCTGCCAAATCTGGAAGGGGAATCCCGCTGGGAATGGGTCATCCCGCAGCAGATGTGAAAAAATCCCGGTCCCTCGGTTAATCCCGCCGTTAGCGGGATTCCGGCCAACGAGGATGTGCGGATTGGAGAAGCTTTAGGGCGGAACCTTCAAAAATTGAACTCGATGGTCTAAGCATCGTTAATTACACTGCTTTACTAAGAAGGATCGTCACCCCTAACAAATGATGACCCGTTTCCTAAAGCTTCGACAAGACGCCCGTCCTCGTGGGCCGAGGCAAAGGCCGCCAATTTTTTCACACCTTCTCAATTATGGATGAGATTGGGTCGGAGTGGTCTCCCCTCCGAAACCTTGAAAAGCGGATCATCAGAGGGGGATAATCGACAGGTAGGGCCAATGGGACCGTTTTAGGGGTATCCGGCCTTGTGCTCGTCTTAGAAACGGGCTCCAATGACCTTCGAGATAGAGAATGGGGGAAATGGAAATGGATCAGGAGACGAAAGAATATTTGGATCGAAGGCTTTTGCCTCTGGTCAAGAGAAAGGATATCGAAAAGTTGAGGCAGGAGACCAAAGCCAATTTTCGACAGTGGAAGGAGGAGACCAGGACCCATCTCCTTGACATGATTAAGGAACTTAAAACTGACCTGGAAAAACGGGGAAAGGAAGAAAAGGAGTGCGATGGATACCCTTTGAAGAGAACTTGGGAAAGTGGAACAGGAGACAAGACCTCTCCCAACCTATGGAATCAGGGCCTGGTCTTAACCAATGGGAAAAGATGCAATCGATCGTTGACCATCAGAATGAGATGCGATAAGTCTTCAAGTGATCCGGGAGGAGGAACACCAGGGCCCATTCCAGTGAGGAATGGAAAACAGAGATCGATCGACTGGCCGGAGGGTCAGAGGAAATCAGGGACCAGTTGAAGCAAATATCGGAGGAGGCATCCTCCCTGCACGAGAAGATCAAAGAAGGATTAACAGAGATCAAGGAAGAATTGGGCGCAATGTTGAGATTTTCCTTTGCCGATCTTGAAAAAAAGATCAGTGCCCTGGAGGTTCGAATCAAAGCCCTCGAAAAGATGGTGTTCCATTAAAGTCCTAAACGGTATGCCCGAACCCCTTCCTCCTTAATAAAGCATAGAAGGCAATACCCATCCATACAGTGTTTGTGCCCGACGAAGGGTAGGCCCCGTAAAAAAAGGAGTTTACCACTAAGAAGGCGCTCCCAACCAAATTCAGCAACTGAAAAACTACCGAATCTCCCTCCATTTTTTGGGTCGAGACCATACTGTAGGCGAGAAGAAGGACGATCGCTCCAATCCAGCCGATGATGTCAATAAGGATATTGTGCCTCATGATCTCCTGCAACTCCTTTCGTACCAGAATAAGATCCTTTGTTTCAATGAATATATATCCTCCCTAAACATTTTATATAAATGATTATTTTTGAAATTTCATTTGCTGTTTTTGGGATTGACATGAGGACATTTTTTTGATAAATTTTTTTTGGTTTTCTGATCCGTTGTAGTTGTAAACCGCTGCCTATAACCTGAAATCCGGTGAAGCGACCTTTGATGCCAACGAGGAGGCAAATTAGGATGTGAATGACGATGATAGGCAAAATGACTAAAATCTTATCATCCGTAGTTCTGGTTGTTTTTATGATAACCCTCGTGCCTCAAATCGGAAATGCAAGAGGTTCAGCCTCCGGCTGGGGATATTATCACGGCTGAGATTCTTTCATTGCGAGCGCGTGCGGAGATATTCCGGCTACAGACACGCTCACGTAGGTTCCTCATTTCACCTCACCTTTCATCACTATCGCTCTTAACTTTTTCTTCAACCAGTTATGATATAGCACACTCTTGTCTTTTTGTATCCAATGGGGGTTTTTGAAAAAAGTTTGGAATTACTCCAAAAAGTGATATGATTAGGATCGAATGCATGCAGCTGAAATTAAAAAGTAACAGGGAGGTTCACAATGACCAGGGAAGAACTATTAGCCAGGGTGGCGGTTGACCCAAAGGTCTGTGCGGGAAAGCCCTGTATCCGTGGGACGAGAATTTATGTCGCTATTATTCTGGATGGTTTGGCCGAGGGGTTAACTCCGGAGGAGATTGTGGACCATTATCCTTCTTTAACCATTGAAGACGTTCGGGCAGCCGTGGCCTACGGAGCAGAATTAACCCGTGAGAATGTTTGGAAGATGAGCGCATGAGGATCAAGATTGATGAGACTATCTCTCGCCATTTCGCCGGCCATCCTCTGATACAAACAATTCAGAATAAAAGCAGATCGTCTTCGGTTACCGTACCAGCCTTTGTGAGCTTCGTCGTCAACTGGTTGCGGACCCAGAAGATATTATGTTCCAGCTCACCATGGAAGAAGCGAAAACCTGGTGGTCAGAAGTCATGGGGACTCGTTTAAGGTCACAGTCTGTGACCTTAAAACGACGAGGCCAGCACATCAAATACCGTCCTTATGCATTTACGGAACACGGATCCTGATGCTCTCCAGACTCACCCTACATGATTTAATCGTGTCTTATGCTCATCTGCTTCTTAGCATTTCGAACATAGGTCCAGGACAATAACTGTCAGTCGTTCTTTGAGTTCTGGTCGATTCTTGTCCACTCAAAATTTCAATATTGATAAAAGGTCTTTTCGTTACGGTGGTTTAGGTTTTTCAACCCACGGCATAATAAATGCACTTTTGAT
>CAWEAV010000082.1:0-15666 GCA_963806715.1 uncultured delta proteobacterium | reverse complement strand
GAGAATAGATAAAAAAACCCGCAAAGAAGCTGTTTTGAGTTCTCTGCGGGTTTCTCTGGCGTCCAAAAAGGACTCTTAGCAACTTAGGTTTAGTTTCTTTATATACTATTCTCTTCTAAAAAGCAAGAAAAATCGCCAATCTTGTCAGTCTTCAAATACTCCCTTAGAAAGGGTAAAAAAATGTATTTAACAAACCCCTATGGGCTTCTTCTTGGGGAAAGACCATGTATTCTGGACCGCATCAGCATCAAAAAATTGAACAATAGATTGCCAAATACAACTCCTCGCAAAGAACAGAGAAATGCTTTGGGTTATCGACTTGCGGCGAAATACATCATGAACAATAAGATTCTACTGTTATAAAAAAGGAATGTCAAGCTCTTGCAGGCCTTCGTTTTGATGGGATCAACTGTTAACTTCATGTTGAGATGTTGGATTTTACGAGAGAACCAAAAAACATCTGGAAGAGATCAGCGCCAAGTTTGATGCTCTCGTAAAAAGTCAAAATAGCGGGAGATTGTCATTGTGAGCAAAGCGAGGAATCTCAGCAAATCAATTAAGTTCCAGATCCTTCACTTCGGTCCGGATGACAAATAGGGACTTTCTACCAATTCATCAAGTTTGACATTGTCCCCCACCAGAGGTCAACTCTTAACTTTCATCCTTCACCTGTCTTTTTTGGGCAACCTGCTTTGTGCGACGTGTGGGTAGGAATGCAAATAGAACAGGTTACGACTGGATCTAACTTCTTCTGAGGATCTGTCCGGGGAATCGATCCTTCAGTTGTCCCTCTTCCACTACAGGAAGCCCATTCACAAACACCCAATCAAGACCCGATGCATGTTGGGTTGGATTTTCAAAAGTGGCATTGTCTCTGAAATTCTCCAGGGAAAACAGGACCAAGTCAGCATAATAACCCGGTGCGATCTGTCCCCGGTCTTCCAGGGTCAACCGTTTCGCAGGTGCCGAGGTCATCTTTCGGACCGCCTCTTCAAGTGTAAGAAGTTGCTTTTCTTGTGAATAGTGGTGTATGACCCTGGGAAAAGTTCCATATACGCGAGGATGTGGAAATTCTCCGAGGATTCCGTCGCTTCCGACCATGTGAAGAAAATGATTCATGGCCTGCTCAACGTCTTTCTCCGACAGGGCATAATAGATGGCAATAATCTGTAATTCCTCCTCGGCCAATATCTCTAAAACAGCCCGATCGCACGGCATCCCTCTTTCATTCGATATCTGTTCAACGGTTTTACCAACCAGTCCCTTGTTTTTCGAACTTTGCACAGAGGCAATGGTTATAGAGGCTGCACCTCCCCTGTTCTCGATCGATTTTCTTACTTCAGACAGGATCCTGTTCATAGCCTCAGGTTGACGGAGCTGCTGCTGATACCCTTTCCATCCACCCTCCATCGCCCAACCTGGGAGAAGAATGGAGAGCGAAGTGCATGATGCTGGATAAGGGTATTGATCAAAGGAGAGATCAACACCCTCTCTGAGAGCCCGTTCCAATGCCTCCAGGACCCTGGGCATCTTCCCCCAATTACTCTTCCCCATACACTTCAGATGTGAAATATGGATCTTGCAGCCACTCTCTCTGCCCACCGTGATCATCTCCTCCAGGGCCTGAAAAATTTGGTCTTCTTCATCCCTGATGTGTGCCACGAGAAGGCCATGATGGTCCTTCACCACTTTACCCAGGCAAATCAGTTCATTCACATCCGAGTAACTGCTGGGAGGATAGATCAAACCTAACGAGAGCCCCATGGCCCCCTGTTTCAAGCCGACCGCTAATAGTTCTCCCATGCGTTGGAGTTCTTTCCGGGAGGGCAATGCCATGTTATATCCCATGACCGCCAATCGGAGGTTGCAATGTCCAACGAGGGTCGTCACATTCATTGGCAAGGGTTTCTCCCTGAGTGCTTCCAAGTAATGTTCTACATCCCATGATTGCCACTCCCTTTCCAGGCGCCCTGACAAGGGTTCGATCATCTCTGCCAGAGCTTCTTTTGATGTTTCTGTCAGAGGAGCAGCGGACATACCGTCCTGACCAATCAGTTCTGTTGTGACTCCCTGGTAAATCTTGTGGGCAAGAGAAGAACCGTTAAGAAAAAGGATATCCGAGTGGCCATGCATGTCAATAAATCCAGGGGAGGCGACCTTTCCATCACCTTTGACCCGACGTTTTGCACCCAGATTCTCCAGTTTTCCAACTTCAAGGATTCGATCCCCGGAAATGGCAATATCACCTAAATACCGAGGACCTCCCTTTCCATCTACGATCGTTGCATCTTTGATCAACCAATCGATCATCCTTATCTCTCCCCGTTACCTGCGAACCTTCCGCCATTGACACACATCTGTTTAATTATGTAATAATGTTGGGAAGAAGATCAAAGTAAATCACGGAGGATTTTATGTTTACCCTGATTAAAGGCGGAACCCTTTATGCCCCTGAGAAAATCGGAATAAGAGATGTCCTGATCATCGGAAAGGCTATTGCCAAGATTTCGGACCGGATCGATCTGCCAAAGGATTTCGGTGCTCAAGTCATTTCAGCCACCGGAAAGGTCGTTACTCCGGGGTTGATCGATCTCCACGTCCATCTCCTGGGGGGAGGGGGTGAAGCAGGGCCGCGGACGCGGACGCCCGAAATCACCCTCTCGAAAATAACCCGGGCGGGAGTGACAACGGTCGTCGGGTGCCTCGGCACAGACGATGTCTCCCGGAGACCTGAAACCCTTCTTGCCAAGGCCATGCAACTCGAAGAGGAAGGCATTTCCACCTATATTTACTCTGGCTCCTACCAGTTTCCCATGGCGACGATCACCGGCAGTGTTCGAAAGGATATCGCCCTCATTCCAAAAGTGATTGGCGTGGGAGAGATCGCTGTCTCGGATCACCGGTCCTCCCAACCATCCTTTGAGGACCTGTGCAAGGTTGCAGCAGAGGCACGGGTGGGAGGCATGATCGGGGGAAAAGCGGGCCTCGTCCATCTTCACTTGGGAAACGGACAGAGGAAGCTCGACCCGATCATCCGGATGGTCAAAGAAACGGAGATCCCCATCACCCAATTCCTTCCAACCCACGTGACAAGGACAGAACCTTTATTGAAACAGTCGATCCAGTTCGCAAAGATGGGAGGAAATATCGACTTCACAGTGAAAGGACAGGACCTGACCTTCCCTTTAGCCACAGCAAGATCCCTCAACATGGCACTTAAGGATGGAGTGACGATTGATCAGATCACTCTGAGTTCCGATTCGAATGGCTCCATGCCTGTCTTTGATGAGAAGGGTAAAATGATTAAGCTTGCAGTCGGAGATATTCAAAATCTCTACCTGGAATGCAGGGATTTGATAAGAGAGGGCTTCCCCCTTGAGGACATCCTGAAATTGGTGACCTCCAACCCCGCAAAACGGGCCGGGATCGATCAGAACAAGGGTAGCCTTGAGGAAGGGAAGGATGCCGATCTGTTGGTGATCGATGGTGATTTCAAAATCGAAACGGTCATGGCCAAAGGCCAGGTCATGATTCACCAGGACAAGGTGCTCGTCAAAGGGACGTTTGAATCGTAGTGATTTCTTAAGATTTTCCACACTCAAATTTTTTAAACTTGACAGAGAAAAGCGAATTTGTTAATTATCGTGGATAATGATTATTAATTAATAATTATTATCTGTGTTACACGGACCTGAGATTCTCCGATGACGATTCCAGAAAACCGTCTGACTAAAATGATAAATCGCATGAAGGAACGGGGATTCCGCTTGACGCCTCAGAGAATGGCTGTTGTCAAAATCCTCGCCTCCAACGAGGAACATCTCAGTGCTGAAAGGATTTATGAGCGTGTCAAAGCCGATTTCCCCTTTACCAGTCTGGCCACCATCTATAAGACATTGACGCTGCTGAAAGGCTTGGGAGAGGTCATGGAGCTTGGGTTTGTTGATGACAGCAACCGTTATGACGGCGCCAGGCCTTACCCCCATCCGCATCTGATCTGTACGAAGTGCAGAACGATCCTTGATCCGGACCTCCCTGCTCTGAGTGAATTACCAAAGAAGTTGGCCAGAAAAACGGGATACCATATCTTGGATCACCGGCTCGACTTCTTCGGGATTTGTCCCCAGTGTCAGAGAGAAGACAAAAAACAAGCCGAAACAACTCATTTGTGATAAAATAAAGCAGAAAGGAGGGCTTGACCATGTCCAAATCAGAACAATTCCTAAGAGAGGCGTTTGCAGGAGAATCCCAGGCAAACCGGAAGTACCTGGCGTTTGCAGCCAAGGCAGATCAGGAAGGCCACCTTCAGGTTGCCCGGCTTTTCAGGGCAGCCGCGGAGGCAGAGACCGTCCATGCCCACAACCATTTAAGGGCCCTGAACGGGATCAAAAGCACCAAAGAAAATCTCCAGGAAGCCATTGCCGGTGAGACCCATGAATTCAAAAAAATGTATCCGGAGATGATTGAAGCAGCCAAGAGCCGAAGCAAATAAAACGGCTGAAAGGTCCTTTAACTATGCCAATGAGGTGGAGAAAATCCATGCCCAGCTTTATCAGAACCTTTCAAATAACTTAGGAAAGATCAAAGGAGAACTATTCCTATTATGTGTGTCCGGTATGCGGGAACACCATTGAGAAGGAAGCTCCTGAAACCTGTCCGATATGCGGAACTCCTGGATCCATGTTCAAAAAGATAGACTAAAACGGAGAGCATTTCGAAGGGGCTGTGCTTTTTGAGGGGCAGCCCCTTGTTGGTTGGGCCTTCCTTGGTTTTAGAATCATCCATGCAAGACTTTAATGAACCGATGTTAAATCGGGAAGGAGGTCTTTATGCAGGAACGTACCGGAATCATCACCATGAAAGGGAATCCTCTGACGCTGATCGGCAACGAAGTAAAGGTCGGTGATAACGCACCCGACTTCATTGCCCTTGACAACAATCTCGCACCCATCCGGCTTTCATCCTTCAAAGGAAAGAGTTGTGTCCTTGCTTCTGTCCCTTCCCTCGACACTCCAGTCTGCGATATGGAGACCCGAAAATTCAATGAAGAGGCCGGCCGCCTGGGGGTGGATGTCGTTTTTCTGACGATCAGCATGGATCTGCCATTCGCCCAGAGACGGTGGTGTGGAGCATCTGGGGTTACGAAGGTACAAACCCTCTCCGACCACCGCGACGCCTCCTTTGGAACCTCCTATGGAGTCCTGATTAAAGAGCTCCGGCTTCTGGCAAGGGCCGTTTTTGTAGTCGACCAGGAAGGAATCATCCAGCACGCCCAACTCGTCAAAGAGGTCTCGAAAGAACCGGATTATGGCGCCGTCCTGGCGACATTGAAGAAACAATTGTGCTACGAATGTTAAGAGCCAATCGGAAACTGACTGAAAGGGAGACTGCCATGAGTACACCCATCCACTGTCCCGGCCATGAACAATTCAAGAATTTGAAATCTTTTATCTGCAAATGCCCCAATTGCGGAAAAGGAAAAAGAGATCTTCTCGGACGAATTTGACAGGAAACATGTCTGTAACGGTTGCCATCAGGAGATCGATTTCACCAAATGTATGTTTGCCGGCGGGGGAGCCGACCCTTCACCTCGCTAAACCCTTTACTATCCTTCTTGGCAAAAAAAGAGTAATTACTAATAAGGCCATAATTGTGTAGACATCAAACTTTTCTTTTATACCACTGGATTCCGGCTTTCTCCGGAATGACGAAAAGGGACGATCCGTCAAATTCGTCTCTCCGGCGAAAGCCGGAGTCCAGTCCAAAGTTTTCAAACGGGAGGCCCTCAAATCGACGATGTCTATTCTATCATGGACTCCTTAGTAACGATGCTTAGACCATCGAGTTTAATTTTAGGGTTACGTCTTAACTAAAGATAGCTCCCCCATCGATATTGAGCGCCTGCCCGGTAATCTCCTCTGGCTTCATCAGAGGCCAGAAAGACCACCGCATTTCCGATGTCTTCCGGGGTCTGGGGCCTTCGAAGCGGAATCATATTCTGAACAACTGCATTAAAGACCTCCTTCTGGATTCATCCCCTTAAAAGGGGGATAAGATTGGGATAGGACTTTAGCGGCTTCGTCCCACATGGGGGTCCAGATGATTCCTGGACAGACGGTGTTCACATTGACGTTATAGGGGGCGAGTTGAAGGGCGACTGCCTGGGTAAAGACGATCACACCCGCCTTGCTGGCGCTGTAATGGGGTACAAAATCAACACCTTTGCGCCCTCCGATGGAGGAGACATTAATAATCTTCCCTTTTTTCTGTTGCTTGAAATAAGGGGCTATGGCTTGATTACAGAGGAAGACACCCTTCAAGTTCACATCAATCGTCAGGTTCCAATCCTCTTCAGAAATTGTTTCCAATATAGGTGGTTCCTTGGATTCGCGCCGAAAGACAAATCCACTCACACCGGCTCCACAAACCAGAATATCAATCCTTCCCATTTCTTTGAAGCTCTTTTCAATGAGGCTCCGACATTCTTTGGCTATTCGAACGTCAGTCTGCAACGCCAATGTCTTCCGCCCCATTTCTTTTACCTTAGAAGCCACCTTCTCAGCGGGAGCCAATCTCACATCACTAACAACCACGTGGGCGCCTTCTCTCGCAAGGCAAAGACAGATGCCTTCACCCAGACCGCCGCCCCCTCCTGTGACGATTGCAACCTGATCCTTCAATCGCATATAAACCTCCTCCTTTTCTACCCCCTCCTATCTCCCCTCCTGACGGAAAAGGGCTGGAGGTCATTTATTCAAAGCGCGCTTCACAGCCCGGATGATGTCATTCTTATTAGGCAGGTAAAGATCTTCGAGCACAGGAGAACCCGGAATGGGAACCATGGGCGCCGCCACCCTTTGCACCGGTGCATCAAGTAATGAAAAATATTCCCCACAAGCCAGGGCCGCTATTTCAGCGCCAAGGCCACCCCTGATCCTTCCCTCTTCTACAGTGACCAAACGGCCTGTCTTTTCAACGGACCCGAAAATAGTGTCCTTGTCCAGAGGAACAATCGTCCTCGGGTCTATGACTTCGATATCGATTCCCTTCCGGGCCAATTCCTCAGCGGCGTTCAAGGCTTCATAAACCATGAACATCGTCGCCACCACGGTTGCGTCTTTTCCTTTCCTGCGGATAACGGCTTCGCCGAAAGGAATGGTATATTCCTCCTCCGGAACTTCTCCCTGCACGCCTCCCAGCATCAGTTTTTTGTGCTCAAAGAAAATCACGGGGTCATCGCTGCGAATGGCCGTCTTGAGAAGTCCCTTTGCATCGTGGGGAGTAGAAGGGGTAACCAGGATGAGGCCGGGAGCATGAAGAAATTGGGATTCCAAAGACTGAGAATGACCATAGGCCATCCTGAATCCCGCCCCCACAGCCGTCCGGATGGTCACCGGAATAGAATACTGATTTCCAGTCCAGTAGCGCCACTGGCCCAGGTGATTGCAGATCTGGTCCATGGCCAGCATGGCAAAATCGACAAACATCAACTCCAGCACTGGGCCGAAGGCCATTCAGAGCCGCTCCCATGGCCACTCCTGTAATCGCATTTTCTGCAATGGGCGTATTCCACACCCTATCCGGTCCAAATTCCTTCACCAATCCTGTGGTTTGACCAAACGCTCCAAATTGAACATCCTCCCCTATAATGAAAACTCTTTCATCGCGGCGCATCTCTTCTGCCATGGCCTCGTTCAACGCTTGTAGGAAACTAATGGTCCTGCTCATGAGATCACCCCCTTCTGTGCATAGACGTCCTCGAACAGATCATCCTTGGTCGGATCGGGGCAGGAAAAGGCATGGGCGACTGCTTCGTCAACCTCTGCCTGGACCTCTTTTCTCAGCTTCTCATCCGCTTGAGGCGTTAAAATCTTCTGCTCAAGAAGTCTTCTTCTGACATAGATCGATCGGATCTCTTTTCTTCCATTTCTCAAGATCCTCCGGATTCACATATCCTCCAGGATCACCGGAGAAGTGGAGGGCCATGCGGAATGTCTTATATTCGACGAGATAGGGCCCTTTACCACTTCGGGCATGGTCGATAGCTCTTTCTGTAGCCGTATAAGTGATCTTCAATTTCTTGGCCATCGACGATCTCATAAGGAATCCCGTAACCCGCCGCTCTTGGCGCCACATCATCCGTTGGGTAATGTTCGCACATATAAGACATCTCACAGAACTGGTTGGTACAAACAGCAAATACGATCGGCAATTTCCACAGGGCAGCCATACACATCGAAGGACCCGCATCCCCCTGGTTACACGTCCCTTCACCAACGAAATAGAGCGTCACCTGATCAAGCTTTCGCATTTTTGAGGCAAGGGCTGTCCCCACTGCGATGGAAAAATCGGCCCCAAGGCTTGATACCAATCCCGGGATATTGACTTTCCGGTCGGCCAAATGCAGGGTTCCTTTACCCTTGCAGAGCCCTGTCTTCTTCCCCAAGTACTCCATCCAGATATCCTTTGGGCTCATCCCTTTCCCAATATACTCACCTACCCCGCGGTGGGTCCCAAATAGGATGTCCTCTTTCCTCAAGGGCCCCGTTACCCCTATGGCGACGGCTTCCTGTCCAGTGCCAAAATGGGACATGAGTTGAATGGTACCCTCCTTTAGAAGCTTTCCATGCTTTTCCTCCATGGTTCGCACCAATAGCATCTTGCGGTACAGATCAATGAACTTTTCTTTCGATAAGGCCATATCTCCTCCTTTCTTACCAAAATTATTTTCGTGTGACGTCGTTGACGAAAGGATCCACGCTCAGTTCTTTTTTGACTCAAAGGTCCAAAAATATCGCATTAGTCATAGGTTACAAAAAATATTGAAACGGAGTCAATGACGGAAATCCGTTATTTTTCAATAACTAAAATCACCAAAATGCTTAAACTATGGACGGTGAATTTAACATGATGTGGAAACAGGGATTGACTATTTAGAGTCTGTTTATAAATTGCCGCCTCAATCAGAATCGTCATTCCGGCGAAAGCCGGAATCCAGATCTTTCGAGACCTTCTGGATGCCGGATCAAGTCCGGCATGACGGAAAAGGGTGTTTATGGACAGACACTATTTAGGGGTGAGAGCAAAAAGATGATCGAACTGGAAGAGTGATTTGATCCAAAAAATAACGATAGCCCAGTCATCCTTGTTCGACATCTTCATTCAACTTAACATCAATACAAAGGAAATGGTTATCCTACCGCACCACAGGAGCCTGAACATGCGGAACGTAGGGAAGGTTTTCGTAATCCCTATTTATTGCAAACCTCCTTGGTCTTCTTATCCATCAGGTTCCCATCTTTCCATGCACTCCCAAAGACAAAACGGCACTTGGATTTACCATAATCAGGGATTGCCCTATAGATTGTACCGTCCGGTGTTTTCTGTTCAACGGGCACTCCAGAAATGGCAGCATCTTCCATAACTTTATCAAGGGAAGTCGGTTGAGTCGCTGAAAAACTCACTAACGGCAGTACGAACAATAGGACCAGGCTCAGAAGAGTAATTATCTTTTTCATTTGAAATACACCTCCTTTCCCGTTAATAGGTAATCACCCAAACCTATGATTTCAAGACATATAAAAGAGAAAAGGTTATTCTAAACGCCGTCCCAACCGTCTACTCTTGAGACCTCTTTCTTGGAGTTATACTTCAATTTAGGGGGCGGAGGGTTAGAGGATTAGCTAAGTTATTGACAATAAATTATTTCCCTGCTATATGAATATTGCTTGCGGTAGATTTATGGTCTTAAAATAAGGAGGATGAGGCTATTTCAACCTGCTGAATAATTTCATCACTGAACCACTGCACTCATTTTAGTCTCGACAAAGCTGGTGACCCCCGCTAAAATGCATTTACGAGAACGTGACTTCAGAGACATACTCCTTGTGAGTCGAACGGCCCTTGAATGTGGCCAAGTGGATGAGTTGCGAAGAGAGGTTCTCCGCCTCCTGGAGCAGGTATTTAAGGTTGAAAATAGTAATTTTTTCTTAACATGCGGTCCGGATCAAAAAATCAGTCTTGACCATGTCATCAACCGTGGGATTGAGGACAAATTTTTGTCCCTCTTTGGCCAATACTATTATAGACTAGACCCGTTTTATCAAGAGACTTTCCCCCTTCACAGCAACGTTATTACGACTGAACAAGTCATTCCTTTGAAAGATCTAATCCATAGTGAATATTATAATGATTTTTTAAAGCTTCAGTCCATCCATTACGAAATGGTCATTTATCTCAAATCGGGGGATAAGAAGTTGGGCGTCATCGCCCTCTTTCGTCCAAAAAATGCAGCTACTTTTTCCTTTGAGGAGAAAACCAAGGCGGAGCTGATGGTTCCTTATCTCGTTGGAGCTTTGGAAAAAACCCTTGTCTTAGAGCAATTCATGAAAAGTGAAGGACGCAAAGAATCGTCCTCTCAGGATCTTCCCAATAAAGGCATCCTTATTCTCGATGAAAATCTAAAGCCCATTTATCAAAATGAAGAAGCAATACAAATATCTTCTATCCTATCCCAGGCCAAGGAGGGTAGGGAAAAATTAGTAGACGGTAACGGTCTACCTCGAAAGCTCTACCTTCATTGCCTGGAACTGAAAAAGTCTATTCTCCAGAATAGGTACTTTGATTCGCGTCCGGAACATTATAACGAGGTCATCAATTGGGGTGAACAACGGATCTTGATTCATCTGCATCTGTTGCCCTGTACTCAACAATCAACTTTATTTTTAATCTATTTACAATCGGATAAACTTCCCTTGACACAATCTGACAATAAATTCGGCCTTACGCGGCGTGAATTGGAAGTTGTTAACCTTTTGTGTCTGGGGCTTAAAAACGTTGAGATCTCAACAAAACTCTTTATCAGCGTACACACCGTGGAGAATCACCTGAAATCAATTTATCAAAAGTTGAGAGTAAATAATCGCGCCAGTTTGATCCATCGATTAACCCATCTGAACTGGCCAACGCCACCTCAGAAAACTGACGGTTTAAACGGGGTCTAAATTTCACTTTCCCTCCTACCTGACCTCTTTAGATCGGTCTCCTCACGGAAAGACCCGCCTCTTTTCGTCTCCATATGCAATCTATATCCGTTCATTCCTACTGTAATAAATCTTCCCTTCCAACAAATTTTAAGGCGTTCTGGCACATGATTTTTGCCTTTTCTTCCTCGGTGAAATCAACCTTTTCTATACATTCAACCCACCAGCTTTGTGGTTGAACAGGAAAGTCTGTTCCAAACATTGACTTATCTATAAGATTGAGCTGCTTGATCCACTGTAACGTATTCAAAATCCCTTCCTTCGTCATGGGCATAGGAGCCGAGGTATCCGTAAAGACATTTCTCTTGCTCAATAGACAGCACATCAAATCAAAAACATCTGGCGGCATCGGGTATTTTCCAAAATGGCAGATTTGGATTTTTAGCTCCGGCAAGTCGTAGGCCAGTTCGTCAATAGGAACAATGTCACAGAACTTTAGTCGAATACCCGGGAGAGGTGCAGGTTGGATATGGAATCCAACCGGTATGTCATATTCGATGCATTTTTTGTAGAGTGGGTACAATTTTCTATCATTAGGTAAAAGTTGCATGGCCAAAGGATGAAGTTTAAGACCTCTTAACCCCATGTCATAGGCTTCTTTCAACATCGCTATTGAGTTTTTTACCCCCCTTCTAATCGGGTTCGTACTTGCATACCCACAGATAAATCGATCCGGATATTTCCTTATCGTTTCAGCCACAAATTCATTGGGGATATCAATTCCTGCTTCCTTTATGTCATAGGCTTGTAAGACTGCATATTGAACACCCGCCTTATCCATTTGCTCAATGAGGACTTCGGGCGTATTTACTCCGCAATCCCAGGGGAGCAATTTAGCAAAGAGATCTCGCAATTCTTTTGAGAACATGTCTTCATGGCCAACCACATGACAGTGGACGTCAACGATTGGTTTCACCATCTTCATTCTCCTTTCATGATCAATTGTTTCATCGCCCTGATTCATCGGGTAGGCGGGGCTTTCACGACGGAGGCATAGCCCAGGGGAGCTCCTCCTCCCACAATAATCCGATCTCCCGTCACATAGCGGGAAAGATCGGAGGCCAGAAATAAGGCAACCCCCGCAATATCGTCTGGGGTACCCACTCTTCGCATAGGTGCCACCACTTTCCCTACCTCTTTGATAAAATCTTCTTTATTAACGCCCGGAGGGATAAGTTGCTCAAACATATCCGTGTGAATTGCCCCTGGAAGAATGGCGTTCACACAGATGCCGAATGGAGCCAATTCACATGCCAGATCATGAGTCAGCCCTATAACTCCAGCTTTAGAAGAGGAGTAATGAACCATGGGACCGCCAGGAGAAATTGCGGCTAAAGAGGATATATTGATGATCTTGCCATGACCTTGTCTTTTCAAATGAGGAACAACTGCTTTGCAGCACAGGAAAACTCCTTTTAGATCTATCGCTAAAACTCTATCCCATTCTTCGTCGGAGATATTTTCAATTGATTTTGGAGGAGGCCCTATCCCTGCATTATTGACCAGGATATCTACCTTCCCAAACTTAGTAATGACGTGATCTACCATTTCCCTTACCTGAGGCCCGTTTGAAACATCACATTCGACAAATAAACCTTCTTTTCCCTTCTTTGAGACCTCCTCCACAGCCTCCTTTCCCTCCGCCGCGAGAACATCGACTATAACAGTCGAACAACCTTCCTCTGCAAATTTGAGGGCAATTCCTTTCCCAATTCCCCTTACACCTCCGGTGACAATGGCAACTCTATTTGAAAGCAGCATAGTCCTCTTTCCTCCATGTAACGATTTTTCTTCAGGAATGGGAATTGACTCTCCCCTGAATCATCCGGTCACTGCGCAACAACACCCCCATCCACTGAAAAAGCAGATCCCACAACGAACGAAGCGGCGTCCGAACAAAGCCAGAGAACCGCCTCGGCAATCTCTTCGGGCTTGCCAAACCGGCCTATGGGATGCTTGCTCAAGACGTATTCCGTCAGTTCCGGATGTGCCGACATGCTCGCCTCAATCATCGGCGTGAGTACGCTCCCCGGGCACACAGCGTTGATCCGTATCCCAGCCTTGACATACTCCAGCGCCGCCGTTTTGGTCAGACCGACCACACCGTGCTTGCTGGCCGTATAGGCTGCAACCCCCGGTGTACCAATCAGCCCTCCGGCTGAGGCCGTGTTCACGATGACGCCTCCGCCCTGTTTGAGCATCTCGAGAATCTCGTATTTCATGCACAACCAGACACCCTTCAGGTTGATGCTAATGGTACGGTCCCAATCCTCCTCTGTACATTCCGCTGTCGTTCCAGGAGCTCCTATCCCTGCATTGTTGAAGGCACAGTCTAAACGACCGTAATGATCGACCGCCTTTTTGACCATTCCCTCAACATTTTTCGCCATCGTGACGTCGCATTTGACGAAGAGGGCATCACCCCCTGCCTCTTTGATGAGCCGGACTGTCTCTTCACCTCCTTTTTCAACCACATCCACCACCACAACTCTCGCACCTTCCCGGGCAAAGACCAAGGCTGTTGCTTTGCCGATACCTGAGCCACCGCCCGTCACTAAAGTAACCTTCCCTTCCAATACCCTTTTCATCTAAGCACCTCCAAAGTCTCAATTTTTTCACCTTCCGCTCCGCGCTGACAAAAATGAGGGGAGAACAACCAAATGCGTTAACGCTCAATCTTAAAATCCTTCTAAAAAGAAGCAGGGCTTAATTCACCTTCTTGACAGTTATTTTTGGGGCGGTCTCCTTATAGAAAAACCCTACAAACCCAGCCAAGAAAGGGGGCACAACAGAAAAATAGAGAGCAGTTTTGAGACCGTAAAGATCGGATAAATAGCCCGCCAAAAAAGGCATCAGCGCTGAACCAAAAATCTCCCCGATAGAGACGGGAATCCCCGAAGCAGTAGCAGCCAAATGAGGAGGAACACTCTCTGTCGTAAGAGCGGAGACCGCAAGGGGTCCTATTCCTCCGATAACAAACCCGGCAATCGAAATTGTTACCGCCAGGAGAAAGAAATTGGCACCGCACAGGAGAAACCCCAAAAAGCATAATCCCACAATAAATAAAGAGGGAATGATCACCGTCTTACGCCCGACATAATCAGAAAGTAAAGGCAACAAAATGCAACCAAAGAACCCTGTGAATCCCATAAGCGACAGAATGATCCCAGCATCTGAAATCGATAGATGAAGCTCTTTGGTGAGATACATGAGGCCGAAGGTCACAAATACAAATACGCAACACATCCCAAGGAAATTCACGATAGAGGAAATGATGACATTTCTGTACTTGAATGGCTCAAAAAATCCGGGTTGTTCAGCTTGCCCCGCTAATCCTTCTCTCCCTTGCTGAAATTGGATAGGTTTCGGCTCTCTCATGTAAAAGTATAAGAGGATTGCAATCATCATCCCCGGTATTCCAACAACAACGAATACCATTCTCCAGGACATGATTTTCGTCAGTTGTGTAACAAGAATGGCTCCTACTCCAAGGGGAATCAAAGAGGTCAATGCCTGATGCAAGCCAAAATTGAACCCCCTCCGTGTTGGAGTAGACTCCATTGAGATCGTGGCGATGCTAGGCAGGCAGAGTGGCCCCCTGACCAATGCCCATGAGGCCTCGTACCAGGAACATCTGCAAAAAACTGTACGTCATACCCGAAACCCATGACATGATAGAGAAAAAAATGGTGGCTGGAATAAGAATGATTTTTCTGCCGATACGATCAGAAACCCCCCCGAAGAACCAGGTTGCAAAGGCCCATGTGATGGCAAGGACAGATGCGAGGGCCCCGGCTTCAGTATAACTTATTTTAAATTCATCAATGATAAAGGGGAAAAGATACACAATGGTCAAGCGATTCAAGAGAACGATGCCGAAAAGCAGGGCAAGTAAGATTACGATTCCCAATTCATAAGATGCCTTTTTTTTATTATCCATATAGCCTCCCTGGAGATAGGGCGAATTGTCAGAAAACGATCCCCGCAACAAAGTTACTATGATATGTCTTAGCGAAACTCCGGCCTAGGCGGAGACACTATGGCAACCATCTCGCAGTCCTCAAGGACCCGCGCTGAGTGCGGTGTGTTGGCTGGGATGACGAAGTAGTCCCCAGCCGCCACAATTGTCCTTTCGTCTCCTATATGGTTCTCAGCCTTTCCTTTCAGGACATAAACATATTCATCAACCTCGTGAGTCTCCACGTCCTGCGCCCAACCAGCGTCCACTCGCATCAGCAAGAATACGAACTTCTCTTTTTGATAACTAAGAGTCTTGATTTGGATGCCAGGTACTGCACGTCTCCACTGAATCTCCGATTCTCTCCAAGTGTACTTATCCAATTGATCCTCCTTCTTTGAACAGTTCAGCTAAAGCTATGGGAATTAGGTTCAAGCTTTGAGATTTAATGAGATACCATTTCATCAAAGATCAAATAGTATTTAGGTTTTTTCTACTTCCTTTTTCTCGATGTCACTTCTTCCACTGCTTTTCAAAGAAAAGCCGTCCATCCACTGTAACCTTGCCGGTTAATAGCATCCGTGTCTGAGAGATCAAGGTCTTGGCTTCTACTTCGACCAATCCCGCCACTGGGAGTTCGAGGTGCAAAATTGTCTCACCTTCTAT
>CAWEAV010000081.1:0-34219 GCA_963806715.1 uncultured delta proteobacterium | reverse complement strand
TTTAGGAGTTGATCTCGCCATCAGGGAGAACCAGCTCTTGTAAGGCAATTTGTAATCAGGGACCGGTTCCATCGAAACGATACTTCTCCTGTCCATCCACCAAGGCTAATAAAGCTTTTCCTCTTTTTCTTCTTTTGTGATATATTGCCCTATGATCATTGACTAACGAGAAATGGCACAGGACCTATCTCAGGATGCGGAAAATGAAGGCATTATCTCGAGATCTTCAAAGGGCAATAGTCAAAAGGACAAACAATATCCCGATCGTTAAGACTCTACAGCTCAAAATCATCTCACTTTCCGATGGATACTGCGAGGTACAAGTTCCAAGGAAGTTGAGATATGACGGGGTCTTCAAATCGTTCCACGGGGGACTCTTAATGACCATAGCCGACAGTGCTGCTTGCTTTGCCATCTTCACGAAGACAGGGCCTGAGGTCCGGTTGACTACGACGGACATGAATATACGATTTCTTGCACCCTGCTTAAGTGACGTTACCGCAAAAGCGACGGTGATAAAATTGGGACGGACTTTAGTCCCGGTTTCGGTCGATCTTTTTGATTCGACAAACAGGCACGTTGCAGTTGCACAGGTGAACTATATTCTGCTCGATAACCAACCCGTGAACAACCTCTGACCAGCGGAAAAGAAGAACCTGCAAGAAGCACTCCTGATTAAGAACGGATCATGGTCAAAAGCATCTTGAATCTCTTCACCGCCTTTAAGGCATGGGGCTGGTTGGCTGGCATGATAGTCATTTCGCCTTCTATTAAACGGAGAGGTTTGCCTGAGATGACAATTTCAGCTTCCCCATCGAGAAGACAAACCAGGGCATCAAACGGAGCGGTATGTTCGCTCAATCCTTGTCCCTCATCAAAAGAGAAGAGGGTGACTGTGCCTGCCGTTTTATCAATGATGGTTCGGCTCACCACCGACCCTTTTTGATAAGCGGCCAAATCAACGAGCCGGTTCACTCCTGCCACAAGCCCTTCCTGGTCATTCTTTTTTTCTTCTTTTTCCATCTCTATCCCCTCCTTGTTTCTTTCAACCATCTTAATTTTTTTAATGGGACCGGTCAAATCCAAAAATGATCCAAGTGGCTGAAGGCTAAGATGATCGATCCGCTCCACACATTGAAGTCGTGAGGGTTACAGGAATAATCACCCGATTCATTCCTGCGGATGGTTGATCGCCTCCGCTGATTCCGATCGTTATGTCCGTTCAAGAATGGAAATCAAGAAAGGAGATTAAAAATGATCGAACGTTGAGCTCTGTCTTTGATGCGTCGGGATTTTTCGAATACGACTTAGTGTAGGGTAAGAAAGAAGGTCTCCGTTATTGATTCACAATTTGATTCTTGAAAGAGAGGGCATTGACGACCATTGAAGTAGCCGCCTGAAAACTGAACCGCTCCGTATTGATCACCATGTCGTAATATACCGGATCTTCCATCTCAGCCTTAAAATACCTTTTGCTAAACTCGCGAACGCTGTTGTCAAAGCGTGCGATCTCCAGCCTCGCAGCCTCTCGGTCAAGTTTGAGGTCCTGCATAACGCGCTCCACTCGCACCTTCAGTGGTGCCACGGCTAAAATGTGAAGGGTTCCAGGATAATCTTTTAGGATGAATTGGCTCCCTCGTCCCAGAATCACGAGCGGCTGGCTTCGAGCCAGTTCTCTAACAACAGATTCCAGTGCTTGCAGATAGCGTGTATCATCCAGAGGGATTTGCCATACGGGTAGATAGGCGCCCGCCATGCCATCGCCAAAGGCATAGCTATGCGTCAAGGCTTCTGCGATGCGACCGAGGAGACTACTGGGCGGCATCTCCTTCGCTATCACCTCTTGCTCTTTCCGATGAAGTCGTGCAGCCACTTCAGCGATAATCTCTCGGTCAACGTAGTCGGCGTGAAGCCTATCGCCGATTTGTCGCCCTACTTCCGGTGCCCCGCTTCCCAATGGGCCTCTGATAGTTACCACAGACATCTATCAACCCGTCATTGAGTTTTGATGCTCACCTGCTCAGGTTGTGGAACAAGCCTTTTGCCGACTTTCCTGAATCCTAAGATATGGTAGCAGATCATTTAGACGATGGCAATATGCTGTTTCAGCAATTCCAGGGAGAAGTCGAAATTTCAGGGTTGAGGAGAACCTATTTCAGTTTGAATTCTACCCGGCTCTCCTTCAACTTTTCTTTCTTGGGAGGGGCAAGGGTTTTCGGTCCAACCATAAAGACCCTTTCTGGTTCAACCTTCCCGGATTTGAGGATCGCTTCCTTCACCTTCATGGCCCTCTGGCTGGCCAGGAGCCTCAGATCTTCATCCTTGACCTCGGTATAGGTCAACATCAATTTTTCCATTTCAGGGGCAGGGATGTCTTTGGCCATCCCCAAGACATTTTTGGGTTTCGGAAACTTTTCCTCCTTGTAGGCCAACTTTAAGAACTTCTCGCGCTCGGCGGGTTCGATCTTGATGTCGTCAACCGGAACGGCCGGCTGCCCTTTTTTCAGGATTTCCTTTAGTTTCTGGGCCTTCAATTTTCTCTGAAAGAAGACCTGCCTTAACGATTCTTTGTCCTTCTCGGGATCGATATACCCTTCGATATCGAGTTTAATCGAAGTCCGGTCATTAAGGGCCTTGATGAGGGTGTCAAGCTTGGTGGCACTCTCTCCCTTGATCTCTGCGCTCCCATAGTCAAATTCCATATAATCAAGCTGTTCTCCTCCTCCAAAGGCTGCTCCCAGTAAGGCAAAGGGCGACGTAGCTGCTTTTACCAGTAGGTTGAGGATGATCTTCAGGATGACGCTAAAGATACTAAATTTCGGATCATCAAGGCTCCCCGAGACCGGGATGTTGAGATCGATCTCCCCCTTTCTGTTCTTGAGGAGGGCCACAGCCAATTTCACGGGCAGTTTTGTGGCGCTCGGGCTGTCCACTTTTTCACCAAAGGTGAACTGGTCGAGGAAGATCCGGTTCTGGGCATCGAGCTTTCTGTTTTCGATATGGTACTTCAGATCGAGGGACAGCTTCCCTTTCTCGATCCCATAGCCCGCATATTTCCCGGAATAAGGGCTCATGGGGCTCAGTTCGATGTCCTTAAAACTTACCTTGAGATCAACGTATAGGTTTTTCTTCAGGGGGTTTATCTTTCCGGTGATTTCGACCGGCGCGGACTCGCCGAATTTCCCGCGGAGTTCAACGTCTGCTGTGGTCGCCTCTTCCGAGGAAAGACCTGAGACCCTCCCGCCGACCTCGACAATATTCACCGTTACATTGGGCTTGGTGAAATGGTCCGAGTAGTTGATGGTTCCCCCCTGGAAGGTCACTTTCTCGATCTTGACGTTTCGGGGCGATTCCTTTTCTGTGGGAGCAGCCTTGTTCTCCTCCCGACTTGGAAGAACCTTTTTCTCCTGTTTCCTTGCCGGTCTCACCCTTCTTTTCTACCATGATCTCCTGGAGGTTGATGATGCCTTTGGGATTAATGATCACACGGGCATAATAATCGGCAAGCGCGACTCCGTCGATGCTGACATAGAAGGGATTTACCCCGACATCCATATTGGAAAGGGCCAGGGATTTCCATTTTAAGAAGTCTTCGGAACTGGCCTTATCGATGGAGGCAATGTTATCCACTGATGAATCTCCTTTGTACACGATTTGAATGCCTTTCCCTGTTTCGTCTTTGAGTTGGAGATTGCCCGTGGTTGAGATCTGACCATCCGTCAAAACAATTCTCACCTGATCAGCGATATAGGGTTGGTAGGGAAGGAGATCGATGCCTTTAAGGTTTACCTTGAGATCGGCGGAAAGAGGATCGATGCCTACAGGACCCGAGAGAGAAATGTTTCCATTTTTGTTGAGGACGAGGGAAAGGGATGCCTGCCCTGTGCTGTTCTTTGCCGTCGACAAATTGTCCGCCTGAAGCTGAATGGCCTCTGCCTCAACCGTCACCGGCTCTTCAGGCGTCAGGTCTTTGACACCCACCCTGTACTGATCCAGGCTCACCTTTCCCACCTTCACCTGCCACGGTTTCTCCCCCTGTTCCACCTTTTCCTGAACCGGTTTCTCCTCCTTTTTCCCTTGGCCTTGCTCCTTTGGCGGGATAGATTCCGGGAAGAGGGATTGAAGGTTGAGTTTTCCATCTTTTAGGCGGCGGACGAGAAGCGCCCCGTTTTGAGTCGAGAACTCTCCAACGGAGATCTCTTTTTGATTGAGATCGATTCCCGTATTTCGGATGGTCAGCATAGGGATGTCTGCAAAGGCTTCCTGTTCATCCCGTTTCTTTAACTTTAAGGTTTTCAGCAAGACGGACAGACCTGCGAGCTTCGTGACGGTGCCTTTATCCGTCTTGCTGTACTGATAATTGGTGGAAAGATCGAGATTCCCCTCGTCGATATCGAAAAGAATTTTCTCCTGATAGTAAGGGGAATACTTCTTGAGAGCGATATTCTTCACCTCAAGTGATCCATTGATCCTCAAGGGGTCGAGGACAACGGTATTCTTTGTAGAGAGATTTGTGCTTTGGTCGAGTAACAGAGAGAGAGACAATCTCCCCTGAGCATTCTTCGCGGTTGAGATCTTTTCGCCGCGGATTGTAATCTTTTCTCCGGTAAGGGTGGTAGGCTGCGAGGGGCTCTGGTCCCCCATTTTGACGGTGTATTGATCCATAGAAATCTTTTCGAATACCACCGTCCATTGCTTCTCGTCCTCCTTCCCTTTCCTCAGATTCTGGGCCGGGGGTTCTTCCTTTGGTGGAGAAGGTGGAAAGAGTTTCTGAAGGTCGAGATCCCCATTTTTAAAACGGTTGAGGACCAGCATTCCCTTCTCCGTCGAGAAACTGCCGACGGTCAATTTTTTCTGTGTGACATCGACGAGGGTGTCCTTGACCGAAAGAGCCGGGATCTTTAGAAAGTCCTCTTTCTCGTCCGGCCTTTTAAGCCTTAGGGAATTCAGAATGACTGATAACTCCGAAAGAGAAATTTCCGGTTCTTTCTCTCCTTTGGCATACTTATACCGAGTTGAAAAATCGAGGCGACCCTCCTCAAGGTTGAATAGAATCTGGTCCTGATAATAGGGTGAATATTTTTTCAAAGGAACAGATTTGATCTCCAATCCCCCTTCGGCCCATAAGGGCTGTAGAGAAAGTTCACCCTCAAGCTTGATGTTCTCTTTGGCTTCCGATGCAATCAATAGAGTATAGGCCGTCTTTTTGTCCTTTCCATTACTGAAATGATCGACCTTCAGTTCAATCGGATCTAAGATCGTCTTGAAAGGTTTCTTCGTCGAAAGGTCGGAGAAGGAGACCTTTCCGCCTGTCAACTGGACCTCATCCACATCGATGGATAAGGCCGTTTGATCTTCCTTCTTCTCGGGTGCAGGAGGAGACTGGGCTCCCTTCTGCTCGGGGAGAAGGGATTCGAGGTTCAAAGCCCCTTTAGGATTTCGCTGCACATCGAATTCCGGGGATTGAATCGAAATCCTTGACAGGTGAAAGGCTTTTCTAAGGGGTTCTGACGGGGCAATCCCGATCTCCAGGAGAGAAAGCCTGAATAAAGGGTTCTTCTTTTCGTCGTCCAATGCCACCTTCTTAAGAAATACGTTTCCGGAGACGGTAAGGGAAGGTCCCTTCTCTTTATATTCGACAAACGAGATCTTTGTCTCCGTATCGAGGTAGGCTGAGGAGATCTTAAATTTCAACTTGAGGGGAAGGTAGGCAAGATAATAGGGGATGTCGAGATCTTTGATATTGATATCAAGGGAAGTTTCACGGGAATCGGCAAAAGGTTTTGTCTTTCCTTGAATTTCATAGGGTGTTCCGTTAATTTTTGCAGACAGGGCCGGTTGAACAAAAATATTGATATTGCTTGGAATATTGGATAGGAAGGGAACCCCGATATTCAGTTCTCTAATCGTATGTTTCGTCTGCTCAGGCCCATCCCAGAAGTCGATGCTTCCGTTCTCGATCTTGATGTTATTGAGGGAAAACCTGAAGGGTTTTGATTTTTCCGAGGGCTTTTCTGCCGGCTTGGCTTCCTTATTTTCCATGAGATCGGAAAAGTTATAGGCCGTTTCGTCAATCCGTTTGATGTTGATATAGGGTTGCTTGAGTCTGATCTCTCTGAGGACAAGGGCTAATTTAAGGACGGAGATGCCCTGGAGATTGACATAGAGCTCGTCAAAGGAGACGAATTTTTCTGAACCCCCTTTGTCCTTTACGAGAAACCCCCTCAGGGTTAAGGAAAGGGCATAGGGGTTGATTTTGAGATGTTCGATCGTTACTTCACGGTGCAGGGCTTCAGAGAGTTTCTTGGTTAAGAGTGATTTGATGATCGGTGGCAATCCAAAGAAACCGAAGAGAGTGAAGACTGCAAAGAAGATGATCAATCCAATAAGAACCTTTTTCGGACGTCCTGTCATCAATTTACGCCAGTTCATCTTCTGCCCCTTCCTTTCTTTGAATTTTATTCAATCGGGAATGGAGAGGTGACAAAGACCTGGTCCCTCCAAATAGATGTGGCCCCGTTTTTGGCTCACTTTCCGAATACCTCTTTTAGGAGATCCGTCACTCGCGCTGCTGGGTTTGTGCGGATCTTACGCTCCTCCTCGCCTAACACGTGAAAGAGTCCGTCGAGGGCCTTGGTCACAACATAATGGTTGATGTCAAACGTCTCGCTTTTGACGAACGGGACCGCCTGATAGCGTCCAACCCAGTTCATTATACTGCTTGGTCACACCCACCTTGTTCATCGATTTCTCCACCACTGGTTGGAAAGCGGCCGTGAGTTTCCCAGTGGTCTTGCCCTTGAAGTACTGCGTGGCTGCGGTGTCATTGCCAGATAAGATCTTTCGAGCATCTTCAAATGTCATCTCTCCAATGGCATCCCAGAAAATCTGTTTGGCATATGGAGCCGCCTGCTCGGCTGCCCGGTTCATACCGAGCACAAATTCATCGACCTGTGAGCCATAGCCCACCATCCTCAGCCCTTTCTCTAAGGTCTGAAGCTTCTCCGGCATCAGGATCTTGATCGCCTGATTCAGGAAATACCCGTCGGTCTTTCCTGTTAAGTTGACAGTATTTTCAGTGCCCACCTTTAAAGCTTCCTTTAAACCTGACCCAATCTTAGCATCGCTAAGTTCGCTCTGCTGGCCTAACGTCCCTCTTAGTCCTTTTGCCTTTTGTTCTGTGTGGCCAAGACCGCCAGCCGTTGTGAAGAAAAGAGATCCTTTAAAAACTCTCTCAATCGCGCTGTTCTTTCCATCTGAATCACCCTCATAGTTCAAAGTTGCTCCTCCCTTTTCACCTTGACACCTCACAGAGGCCTCAGATATTATTTTTACATCTATTGTTCCATTTTGGCAATCCTATTAAATCCATCTCGGTGAAATAAAGGAGAGGCCGGATGAGTTCCAATGCTAATGTTCTGATTATCGATGGAGGGCTGGCTGGTTTGTGAGTGCTCTTCGACTTCATCAGAGTGGACTTTCCTTTCAAGTGTTAGAGGCTTCGGACGGGGTTGGAGGAAGGTGGGACACGATCGTGATAGGCGCTGGAGTGGGCGGCCTTACCGCTGCGGTCCATCTGGTTAAAGCAGGTCTCCGCGTCTTAGTTCTGGAGAAAAACCCCCATATCGGTGGGACAGCCTATGTCTATCACCGGAAAGGATTTACCTTTCCCATGGGACCCCTTGGGTTCAGCCATCCCGGCCTTGTTAAGACCATTCTTGACGATCTTGAAATCGACGAGGATCTCAAATTCTCCCGGGTTCACTATCGGATACGCGCCTTCGGTCTGGACCTTCCCCTATCACTACATTTTTCAGAACTGGTCAGAGAGTTAGCAAGATCTTTCCCTACCGATGCGAAGGCAGTGGAACATTTTTTTTAAGGACATGAATGAATTGATATCCAAGGAGAAGGTTGATCCCAATCGATCCAGACTTAATCAAAAACATAACATTTCCGCTTCAGAGTATCTTCACAATCTGATCAAAGATGGGAGGCTTATACGTATTCTGGGAAGTATTGGAACAAGGGACCCTTACAGTGGCCTTCCCCTTCTTGCGGCCATGTGGAATCTCGTGTGCAATGAGGGAATATGGTTTCCAGAAGAAGGCATGCAGTCTTTTTGTGAGAGGTTCGGAAAGGTATTAACAGGAAAGGCTCCTCATCAACGAAAGGGGGACAAAGGGATAGGTGAGTTTCAATTGAACAGGGAGGTAGCCAAGATTCGAGTGGATCAGGGGAAAGTGTTGGGTGTGGTGCTCAAGGATGGAACTCAGATTGACTCCCCTTCTGTCATTTCGAATACCGACTATAAAACGGCTTTTCTCAAATTGATGGAACCTAAGACGATTCCTCCTGCGTGGCATGATGCTGTGTCTGCGGCTAAACAAACTGAATCCATTTTCCAGGTCTGTCTTGGGGTGGATGCCACTAAAGCGGATCTTTCAGCCTTTAAAGAGGCAGACAGGATAATTTATAGACGAACTCAGGAGAATGTTAAGGAGAAAAAGATCGATTGGAATGCATCAGAAATTGATCCAGATGCCCTTGCCAGTCAAGAAATTGACATAAGCTTATGGGGAAAAGATTGGAGACTCCAATCATCCGAGGGAAAAGCCGGTATCGTGATCCGTGCGGAAGCAGATTACAACCATTTCGCAAAATACCGATCTGGTTGGAGGCAAAGGTCACCAGAATATCAAGGATATAAAATGCGACTTGCCCATACCATTATTCAAGAAGTAGAAAAACTCATTCCTGAACTTTCGAATGCAATCTTAGTGATGGATGTGGCTACTCCTCTCACATTTGAGGATCAAGGGGGTAGGAATGGAGGGGCGGTTGCAGGATGGTCCTGGGATTACAAAGATTTCCGGGATGACCACCCCAAGGAACTTATACTCACCCCAATCAGAGGCCTTTATATGGCTGGATATCAGGCTTTTTCTGCCCTCTTCATGGGCGGTGTGCCCACGGCGATGGAGAGCGGGAAACGGGCAGCAAAGGCAGTCCTTGAGGGAGCGGGTCCTATTGATAAATTCATGATCCCGGGGACAAAGTAAATCCTTCCTCTTTTATCTCCCCTCGAAACATGCCTCTGGCAGGGTTAAAAGATCTAATCCCTCATAGTATCTTTCTATTTTTACTGATGCTTCTGTGATCCATTGATAAAGGGAAGCCGGCAAGGATAAGGTTGTTTGGGCGACTTGGTCTTCATAGAGATTATGTTTTAAATAAGGTGGATCATTCTTCCCAAACCATATTTCGGCTTCCCAAGATTTTTGGTTAAAGAATTCTATTCCAAATTCTTTATCCTCAAGCCTGAATCGATCTCCCTTTGATACAAAGGTCAGGATCCCGTGATTTGAGTGGGATCGGGTGGAAAGATTGGCATACATACACATGAATTCTCCGCCAAAGGCAATAGCACGAATGGAAAAGATATAGCCATCGATCTTGGATTCGATATATTCCTGAAGAAGATAGGGATGGCCTCCTGTTTCCGGTGTAGACAAGGAAGCTAGTTCGGTGATCATTTTGAACCCTCTTCCTCCTCGCCCAAGACGGCGTTTGAGAACTAACTTTCCCTTTGTCTTAAGAAAAGATTCGGCCTCTTCTATATCTTGAGCATCAAGGATCATCGTCTCAGGGGTTGGTGCGATGGACTTGATCAGTTGATACTGAATCCATTTATCTTCCAATCTTAATCCTGGGTGAAAAGTCCTAGGGAAAGACCCTTTCCCGTCCATCCAGATCTTAAAGGGTTTCAGGCTTTCGATAAAAGGGAGGGAATGAAGGTAATCCTTGAATGCTTTTCCGTAGACCCTCAGAGAGGTCTCTTCAACTCTCGTAAAGATATCCGAAGGTCTTCCAAAATAAGCCAGATGGGCGAGATCATATTCCTGGGCTCCGCCTGGAAGGCCTACGTTGACCTCCACCACGTACGGTTTAAGTTCAGGACTGATGAGGAAATCGATTCCAAGATACATTGAAATAAAAAATCCCCTCCTCTCTTAGAAGATTGGAAGGGGATCCGTCATATCCTCATTGAATTTCTTTGTCTTATATTAAACAGGTCTTCAGACCTGTTATTTTCGAATGTTAATCTTTTCGAATCATCTCGGGCTCCCTCTCTCCTTAAGAGGGAGCCCGAGATAGACTTCAACAAGATGCTTTGCATTTGCAGGTTGTGGATAACTTCTTAGCTACTTTCTTGATGTTCATTCCCCTCACCTCCTTTCAACACCCCTCGGGCATAACACTGAAAAAGATCCGGCTGAAGAATACTCCCTTGAAGTTTAGCCCTAAAACGGCATCCGCCCCTGCACTCTTCCAAAACCGGACAGTTGCAGTTTAATCGACTCAACGGAATACATGGAATTCTTTCCCAACAAACTCTTAACCCTTCTTCGATGGATCCTACAGGCTCCTGGCTGAAGAGTCCGCATTTGGCAACCATCCCATTTGGTAGTATAGCACAAAGATGGACTCCGCAAGTAGTATTTTTTCCAGAACTGTGCAATCCCCCTCCATACCCATATTGGAGGAAACGGCCCGCTTCTGACGGCGGAACCCACAAGCCTTGATTCTCTCTAAACCTCCCCTCAATACAGGGAAGGTCCACATTCCATTCTCCGATATTTTTGGATTGAATGAGAGCAGCCAACGCATCGAATTCCTTAATATTCCCCCGGTGAATCATCGTGGCAATCGAGACCCGGATACTGGCCTCCTGAAGATGGTCGATCGCCAGAAGGGTCTTCTCAAAGGTTCCATCTCCACGAATGGACTCATGACCTTCCTTCATCCCGTCGAGGCTGATCTGGACCTCATGGACATGAAGCTTTTTCGAAGTTTCTTTAGTAATCAACGTGCCGTTAGAAAGCAAAACGGAACGAAATGGGTACTCTCTCAGAACCTCATTGATCTCCCAGAAATGGGGATGGAGCAGGGGTTCTCCTCCCGATAGAAGAAGCCTCAGACCTTGAATCTCTTCAAATTCATTCAATACCTTGAAAATTCTTTTGGTGGAAAGATCTTGATGGAAGCCGTCTCCAATATAGCAGTGACGGCAGCGGAGATTGCAACGATCGGTGATCTGGAATTCGAGATACCGAAGAGAGGGCATAGGTGAAGGTTTGGGAATTTCGTTTCTCTTGACTGGAGTTTCTGAGAGGGCAATAAGATTCTCAGAAAAACAGTATTGAATAAACTCCTCGTCTTCTTTTCTTACCGAGACACGTTCCCCCTGAGAGCATTTCAGGAGAAATGGGTAAGCCTCTTCACCCAATTCATAGAGATCATCATTTTTAATGTCATAAAGATAGGGTAATTCGAGCCTCTTTAAACAACAGTGGGGGGCAAGCGTGAAGAACTTATCCTCGTAGGACATCTTCAATTTCTTCTGGAGTAATAGCTCCTTTTTCGAGAAGACCTTTCAGGATCTTATAGGCGCCACACTCCAGGTCTTTATCGGACTCTTTATAGAACTCGCAGTGTTTACAGATAAGATGAATAAGCGATTCTTTATCCAGACCCATTCCTAAACCTCTAACACTATTTATAATGCTTAGATGGTTCTATTTCAAGCCCAATTAATCCCTTGGACAACTTCGGTTAAAACGATTAGAATGAATTTTTATGAAGAAGCCAAGCCTCAGATCTTTCTTTACAAATCTTAGGATCCATATGCCGTGGCCAAAACAATTTCCGACTTCTACTTGTGAATAATTGGATCAAAATGAAACATTTCCAAACCTGTTGTGGTCATCATGGAGAACCGGGCTGTTGACAGACAGAAGAGGATAAGCCTCGGGGAGGCTCAAAGGAATTAGAGCATCGGTTCGGTCTTGAATATCTGGAATATAAGCGGAAAACTCCATTTGTGATATCGCGTTTTCGAAATTAGGAGATCTAAGATTGATGACGGCATCGTGATTCTTGATCGCCTCCTGCCAAGGGGCTTTCTGGGCATGATTATATTCTGCCCTTTGGGAGGCCTGCGGGCAGTAAAAGATATAAGTTCCCCTCTTTACCCCTTTTTTATTTAGAACCTTTATCCTTTCTTTCTGAATCATTCCATTTAACGGTTAAGAATCCAAAGAAAAAAGTTTAATAAGGCGGCAAACCCGACCAACTTCCTGTCCTGTTTATTTCGTTGGTGTGTAGGTAGGGCTATATTGGGATGGCTTTCCTTTCAGGTTCTCCCGATAATAGCGATAAGTCAGGGGCGCTCCCTCCTTCAGGACTTCTGAACTTACGACATCGCCAATGAAGAGGGTGTGCGTTCCTACGTCGATCCGTTCGATGACTTTGGCCTCTAAAACAGAGAGAGTATATTGCGTTACAAGAGGACAACCGGTTGTTCCCTCTTTGAACTGGACCTTGGAGAGTTTATCGTAGTCTCTGCCTGACCTGAAACCAAAAGGTCCAAAAAATGTGAAGGGAGCAGCTTCTTCGAGTACAGATACTCCAAACAACTGGCTTTGTGAAACGTATTCATGGGTCAAATTTTTCTTGTTGATAATCACTGCCACTCGAGGGGGCTCAGAAGTAACCTGAATAACAGTGTTAACAATCTGGCCATTTAGCCGATTTTCATTCCTGGAAGTGACAATATAAAGACCGTAGCTCAAATTCTCAAACGCTTTACGATTCAATTCAGCACACATATAACACCTCCATTATCAATCATTCATCTCGTTCTTCCAGTCTCATATTCTTTCCTTTTGGAGAAGTTGAAACCGCCCTTGTGACATATCCTTGATAGAGTGTGAAATGGTTTTTCAGAAGGGTGTCGCTCAATCCTTCCTTTCTGCTGAGGGATGAGTCCGATTTCCCTTGAGAAGTTTCAAAATGGCCCGGCGTTGGGGGGTCACTCTTAACCCTATCTCCCTAAGCTCTGTGGTAGTCTGGTCTTTCATAAATTAGAACCACTATAAAATAAGAAATAATATTGTCAAGAAAAAATCGTCTCGATTGCCTCCCTTCAGGGAGAGAAGGCGGAAGCCATGCGGGCTGTGGAGACCCTTGCCGCGCTCAGGGGCATACGGGAGTTTGGCCTTCGCCACCAAGGCCATCCAGATCTTTACCTTTCTATCGATTCGACCCTTGGCGGGAGGATTAAGACTGCGACGAGATTAAAGAACGCTCTCTTTCCGAGAAGCGGCCACCTGCGGTAATCTGAGGAGTATGTGTTGGAATCTTAACATTTGGAGCAAGACCCTTTTCTCGCTGGTTTTCCGATCCAATGGCGCAGCAAACAACAATGGACCCCTAACTATGAACAAAATATCTTATCGGCCTATTTCATTTAGCTATCCAGAAGTCTCTCCACCAATTCCCTGTCCAGGTTCATAACGTAAGGGATCCCACTGATAGAAGCTGCCTCAGGAGTGAGTGCCGCGATATCATTTCGGGAAATGTGCTCCAGGGAAAATTTCCGACTTCCGGCCATCATTTGACGCAGACCCTGGGCCAATCGCTCGTAGTAGGTATATAGGCCCAGGGCACCGGTTGGGATCCTTTCAAATTCGGGATCACCCAGTTCACTTCGAAGAGAGCTGGCCGTTACAAAAATTTCATCCTTTGAATGACCAAAACGCTCGATGTAAACTGGAACCTGATTATTTTCGATCGTTCTACCGATGGTCTTTCCCACCATGGCAGCAGCAATCGGTGCTCGGGCCATCCCCACAAGCTTCGCGAAAGGCGCATTCATGGCAAGGGCCTTGAAGATTCCATCCTCGAATGTGAATCCGCCCCCAACAGCCAGGGGAGGGACATATTTTCCTTTTTCATGAAGACGCTTTGCATACTGATAGAGAAGGGAGTGAAGCTCCACCGGAGGAATACCCCATTCGTTCATCATCCGCCAGGGACTCATCCCGGTTCCGCCTCCTGCTCCATCGACGGTGAGAAGGTCGAGCTTGTATCTGGAAGCGAAGACAAGGGCCCGCGCAAGATCCGCAGGCCTGTAGGCCCCTGTTTTCAGGAAGATATACTTCGCGCCTGCTCTTCGTAATTCTTCTATTCTCTTTGCGAAGGATTCTTCGGTAACCATTCCAACCCTCGAATGCCGTTCAAACTCCTTAAAGGCCCCGCGCTCAAAGGCCTTGATCACTTCAGGTTTGGTCGGATCAGGAAGAACGATGTACCCCCGCTCATGCAGCATCTGCGCTTTTTTCAAAATTCTGATCTTGACCTCACCACCAATATCCTTTGCCCCCTGTCCCCATTTGACTTCCACACACGCTACCCCCAGTTTCTCAATGGCATACTCATGAACTCCGAGCCGGGTATCCTCAATATTGGCCTGGACGATAATTGCCCCATAGCCATTGCGCTGAAAGTCCTTGTAGAGTTGAACCCGGCGTTTCAAATCAACCGTATCGATGACCCGGCCATTCTTCATCATGGCCTCTGGGTCCATTCCGGCAACATTTTCACCGATGGTGAGGCCAGTGCCTGATAGAGCTGACCCGATGGCCAGCCCTTCCCAATTGTTCTTGGCGATATCGGTTGACCCGATTCCGGAGATAATCCATGGATAGCGGAATTTGAGGCCCCGGTCATGGCCGATGACGACCTCCAGATTGACAGCGGGAAAGATCGCTTTATCACTGTCTGCCTCGATTCCATGGGCCCCTGCAGCGGTTCCCATGATGTTGAAGTGGGAATAATCGACAGGGTAGGCCTTTTCCGCTGCCGTGGTAATCACGCCAAAGGGCTGGGGATAGATGACCTCATGACCCCGGTAGGCAGACTTACCAATTTCGCACATGCCGATACATCCGTCCACGCAAGTGACACACATGCCAGAGGCCGGGACAACGGAGCCTTCTGTTCTGTTTTTCGTTAAGGTTGCCGCTGAGGCGTTTATTCTCGATAGTGACATTGCTTTCTCCTTTCCTCTCAATCCTTTTTGATTTCACAGGCCACACAGGGCGTCATATAGCACATCATGTCGTCAAATTTTTCTTTCTCAAGGCAGGGTGGGCTTAGATTGGCGCAGCCTCCGCAAATCGCCTTATCTGGCTCTGTATAGGTGCATCGAAGCTGGCAGGCAGGGCAGACATACATGCAGGCTCCACATAAACGGCAAACCTCCGAACGGGTATCGAAAGGGGTTCCAATACTCCGCTTCTCACCCCGGCTGCGAAATCCAATGGCCTTGGCCATCATCTGTTCTTCGCACATCCGCACGCACCGACCGCAGAGGATGCAATCTTCGTGTTCCTGTCTGAAACGCTGTTGACGCACTTCGTAAGCAGAGGCCAAGTCCTGGATGATTTTTGACTGGGGGCATGAGGCTAATAGAAGTTCCAGAACCATCTTTCGTGCCTGCATGACTCGTGAGGATGCCGTTCGGACGTGGAGGCCTTCCTCCACAAGGTACGTGCAGGAGGAGACCAGTTTGGCCTTGGGACCTTCTCCAATCTCGACCACACAGAGCCGGCATGCCCCGTAGGGCGAGAGTCCTTCCATATGGCAAAGGGTTGGGATAGGGAACCCCAAAAACCGGGCAGCCTCAAGGAGAGTTGTTCCCTCTTCAACAGAGACGCTCCAAACCATTGATTCTGAGTGTAACCATTTTGATATCCCTTTATGAACCCCATCTAACTGATTTCGACCGCATTAAACTTGCAGGCACTCTTACAGGCTCCGCACTTGATGCACTTTTCTAAATCAATGATATGCCGCTCCTTCCTTCCCCCAACGATTGCCTGGGAGGGGCAGCTTTTTAGGCAGAGCTGACAACCCGTACAGTTTGGGTTTATGGCGAAGTGGATCAGATCTTTGCACACCCCTGCAGGGCATCGCCGGTTTTGAATATGATCGAGGTATTCCTCAGGAAAGTAACGAAGGGTGGAAAGCACAGGGTTAGCCGAAGTCTGACCCAGGCCACACATGGCCGTGTCTTTTACAACATGAGCCAACTCTTTTAGAAGATAGAGTTGCTCGGTTGTCCCTTTCCCTGAAGAGATATCGTCGAGAATTTCATACATGCGTTGTGTCCCTTTTCGGCAGGTGAAACACTTTCCACAGGACTCCTCTTTCAAGAAATTCATGAAATACTTGGCCACATCGACCATGCAGGTATGCTCATCCATGACGATCATTCCCCCAGACCCCATGATCGATCCAGCCTGGGTCAGGCTCTCATAGTCGATGGGCAGGTGAAACATCTCGGAAGGGATGCATCCTCCAGAGGGTCCTCCTGTCTGGACGGCCTTGAGTTTCGTCCCGTTGACCGGACCTCCTCCAATCTCGTTTACGATATCATGAATCGCGATTCCCATCGGGACCTCGACCAGTCCTGTGTTTTTAATCTTTCCAACAAGGCTGAATATCTTGGTTCCTGTACTCTTGGACGTTCCGATCTTTGCGAATGAGTGAGCCCCACCTCCAATGATCAGCGGAATATTTACCCAGGTCTCGACATTGTTAATGACCGTAGGCTTCTGGTCGATTCCCTTCTGGACAGGGAAGGGAGGACGTTGCCCCGGTTCCCCCATCTTTCCCTCGATTGATCTGATTAGGGCAGTTTCTTCACCGCAGACAAATGCTCCGGCCCCCCTGACCACGCGGATTTGAAAAGAAAATGGAGACCCCAGGATCTTTTCGCCCAAAAGCCCGAGCTGGCCTGCCTGACGGAGGGCGATCAGAAGGTGTTTGATGGCAAGGGGATATTCATTTCGGACATAGACGACGCCTTCTGTGGCCCCTGTTCCATAAGCACCGATGATCATGCCTTCGATGATCTGGTGAGGATTCCCCTCGAGGACGCTTCGATCCATGTAAGCGCCAGGGTCCCCTTCATCGGCATTACAGACAAGATATTTCCCCCCGTTAGAGGGCTGCTTAGACAGCATTTCCCATTTGAGACCTGTCGGAAACCCAGCACCCCCCCGGCCCCGCAGACCAGATGCCTTCACTTCTTCGACGACCCAATGGGGGTCTCCGGTTGAAAGGACTTTGGCCATCGCCAAATAACCATCATTTTCAATATAGTTATAAATACGAATGGGATCGATCTTCTCATTTCTACTGAGAAGGGTGCGCACCTGCTTCTTGAAAAAGGGAATGTCCGCCTGCTTCTCTATAGAATCCCCCTTCTGATCCACGAAGAGGAGTTCCCTGACCACCTCGCCCCGAGAGACAGCCTTGATGATCCGTGCCATATCCTTAGTTTTGACCTTCGGATAAAAAGTTCCCCGGGGCTGGACGAGCAAGGAGGGTTCCACCTGGCAGAACCCATGGCATCCCGTGATCCGAAGATGAATCGCCTCAGTCAATTTCTTATCCAACAACTCTCGTTTTGCGATGCGGATGAGGTCATTGGCCCCGCTTGCTTGGCCACAGGTTCCTGCCGGAATGACAAGCGTTGAATCGTTTGGATCTCGGTCCATTTTGAGCCGATCACGAAGGGAGAAGAAATCGTAGATGGATTTGAGCCTTTCCATGAAAGTTTCCTTATGCGATTAGAGATTGATGCCTGTGAGATCGAGCATATGTCCTTTACACCCCCGGCGCGAACAGATCTGTACCAATCCTCCTCCACGAACCAGCAGAGGGACCATTGGGGCACCACAGGTAAAACAATGGGAAGCTCCAACCAGTTCTGCATGGCAATGGGGGCAGAAAAAGTTGACCACCGTGTCTTTTGGGACTTCATATTCATAGTCCACAGAAAAACTGCCATAAAGGCAGGAGAGCCTAAGCCATCCATGTTTTGAATTGAAGGAGACCGTCACCCGGATCGATGGATAACCATCGATATAGTGTTCCCGGTCCATCAGATTGTGATTACAACGGGAGCAACTCACCTCAACGGGAAAGATACGTTCGTCCGTAGTAATATCGACTCGATCCATCCCAGCCGAGGCCCTATCGATAATTTCCCTGACCCGGTTTTGGTTGACGTTTGAGAAATAGTGTCCGTCCACGACAACGATGGGGCCAAGAGCGCAAGCACCAAGGCAATTGACGGTCTCCAGGGTGATGAGCTTGTCAGATGTTGTTTCGCCTGGTTTGATTCCTAATTGGCGCTGAAATTCTGAGGCGACAGCCTGACCTCTACGAACGTGGCAGGCTGTGCCAAGGCAGACGGAGATGAGATGTTTCCCCCGGGGCTTTAAACTAAAAGCCTTATAAAAGGTTGCCACCCCATAGATATCGACGAGGGAACGACCTGTCTTCTCGGATACAATCCGCAAGGCTTCTTCAGGGAGATAGCTATAATCGGCCTGGATATCTTCAAGGATGGAGATCAAACCCGTTTGATTCCCGTTCGTATGATGTTCTATGATCCTCAGGATAGGCTGTGGATTCATCTTACCGGTACTCCTCGCAGTGCCAAACGCCACCTTCGGGTTTTGGATAGGTGCAAGCCATGCGGTCTTCACAGAGACTGCATAGTCCTCGATAGGGGTTGAGGTCACTCGTGGTGACGGAGGGTTTTTTCTTAAACCCCTCCGGAACGATCTTTCCGTGAGGAACTATTTTGAGAGAAGGCGGCGCAATGCCGTCAAACTCTTCGCATTGAAGTATCGGTCGTTGCGGGTCCTTTGAATAAGTACAAGTTTTGAAGGAATTGCAACATGAGCAGAGACCCGATGCTTCTTGCTTGACCTCGAAGGGATTTTCCATCTTTCTGTTCTTAGGCTTGGGGATGGCAGCCTTTCTCATATCTCCCTCCTTCCGTTTTATTTGTTTCAATGGAATAGAGCAATTTTTCTGCCAACGGGGTTAAGATCCAAAAAAAGATCTTTAGAGAGTCGGATGAAGGAGGAAAATGTTAAGGAAATCAAAGAATTTGAAAAAATGATGATTAAGAATAGAAAGGACTAAATCTTAGGAAAGGAAAAGGAAAATGATTTATCTGATTGGGGAGATTTGAACCACTGAGGAGAATTTCCTCGGTGTCTTCATTTAAGAGGTGCTTGCCTTTTCAACCTTTCGAAGTTTTTCCCGGAGCGTTTTCCGGTCAATTCCAAGGATTTCCGCTGCCTGGGTCCGGTTGCCGTCGACACTGGCCAAGACATTGAGGATATACTCAGCCTCGACCTCAACAAGGGTGCGTGTCAATCCTGTTTTCCGTAAAGCAGAAAAACGCATAAGCGAGGGCAGGTCAGGGACCTCGACGAGATTCCCTTCCGTCATGACCACAAGACGTTGGATCACATTCTCCAATTCTCTCACATTTCCGGGCCAATGGTAATTTCTGAGAACCTGGAGGGCCTGATCTGAGAATTGAGGAGTCGGCTTATTCAATTCTTTGGCAAATTTGGCTGCAAAATCGAAGGTTAAAAGCAAGATATCGTCCCCTCTCGACCTCAAAGGAGGAAGATCAATCGTGATGACGTTGAGCCGGAAAAATAAGTCTTCGCGAAAACACTCTCTTTTCACGAGGGTGGGAAGATCTTTATTGGTGGAGGCCAGAATCCTTACATCCACCTTTCTCGGCCGACTGGAGCCGACCATGCAGACCTCCTTATCTTGAAGAACGCGCAGGAGCTTTACCTGCATTGGAGGCCGGGTCTCGCTGATCTCATCGAGGAAGATGGTTCCCCCATCGGCGGTTTGAAAGAAGCCCGCACGGGTCTCCATGGCTCCTGTAAAGGCACCCTTCATATGTCCGAAGAGTTCGCTCTCAAGGAGTTCTTCCGGGATGGCACCGCAGTTGACGGGAACAAAGGGAGCGGAAGCCCTCGGGCCGTGATAATGAATTGCCCTTGCAACCAGTTCTTTTCCTGTCCCGCTTTCCCCCGAGATCAATACCGTGGCTGAAGTGGAAGCCGCTTTTTCAATATCACGAAAGACCTTTCGCATGGGTTCGGATGCGCCGATGAAACCATACAAACTCGATAAGGTCTGCTCGGGCTGGCTCTGTGCCATTTTATGTTGACGCTGCTTGTTCAGGGCCCGCCGGACAGCGTTGAAGAGTTCCTCCTCTGTAAAAGGCTTGGTCAGATACTCTTCCGCCCCGGTCTTTACCGCTTTCACGGCTCCGTTAATGGTGGGATAGCCTGTAATCATCATCACTTCTGTGTCGCGCATGTTTTCCCGGACGTGCCTGACCAGATCAAGGCCGCTGATCCCCGGCATTTTGAGGTCAGTAATAACGAGATCAACAGTGTCCGTTTTAAGGAGCTTAATGGCTTCAGGTACATTGGAGGCAGTAAAAACTCGATATCCCTGGGAGGTTAGATTCCGTTGGAGAAGTTCCAGTGTATTGGGAGCATCGTCCACAACAAGAATACGCTCTTTTTCAACTCTGGATGGCATCCTTATTCATTCCTTGTTTCTTGAGGTGCCTTAACCGGGAATTCGATTTCGAATTGTGTCCCCTGCCCGACCTTACTTTTGACTTTGATCGAGCCTCCATGAGAGCTAATGATCCCATGGACAACGGGTAGGCCCAGCCCTGTCCCCTGTCCGACATCCTTTGTCGTAAAAAAAGGGGTAAATATCCTTTTCAGGATCTCCTCACTCATGCCTACGCCTGTGTCTTCCACAATTAAAGAAACGTAATCTCCATGACTGGAGGTTCGAATAGACAATTTGCCTCCTTCTATCATGGCCTGTAACGCATTGACCACAAGATTAACTAAAACCTGATTTAACTGTGATGGGTCTGCATAAACATCGGGAAGGTTTGGATCAAAGGATCGTACAAGTTTAATGCCCTCCTTTGCACAGCGGGACTCAAAGAAATAGAGTCCTTCTTCGATGATCTGATTGAGATTCACCCAGATCTTCTTTGGAGGCATTTGACGGGCGAAGATCAAGAGCTTTTTTACGACTTCCCTGGCATAAAGCGAGGCATTCAAAATCTTTTCCACATCCTGCTCTGCTTGCAACGGTATCCCCGGGACATTTTTTTGCGAGCTGTGCAAACCCGAGAATGCTGCCCAAGGGCTCATTCAGCTCATGAGCTACACCTGCAGCAAGCTGTCCAATCGTGACCAGACGGTCAGCATGTCGGAGTTGCTCTTCGAGCCTCAACTTCTCCTCCTCATCCTGCCTCCGCTTGAGGATAATCGCCACCTCTTTGGCAACTGCATCGATCAGGCTTCGCTCTTCCTTTAAAAAAGGGCCTTCATCAAGCTCGGGTTTTTCTTCTTGGTAAGTGACTTCGACAACGCCCCGTTTCTCGCCACTGATCAAAATCTCTGCCCTCTGTTGATTCAGGCCTTCTTTAAAACCAGGGGTGGAATATACTCGTCCATCCAGGACAATCTTAGCCGAGGTGCTTTCTGGATACAGCCAGGCAGGGGGAAGAAGTTCCACAATGCCCTGGAGCACCTGCTCAAGAGAGAGCTCAGGCTGTACGCCTAAGTGAGCAATCCCGTAGAGGCAGGTCAGTTCTTTCACCCTTTCACGCAAATCGACTTGGATATGACGGTGGACCGAGGCAATCCCCAGGATCTGGGTAAGGCCTCTATACAGTTCGATGATATCCTTACTAAAATAGTCCTGCTTCCTGCTCATTAACTGCAAAAACCCAATATTTTCCTTATTGACCGCCACCGGAATTGTGACAACAGATTTGTATTTGCTGCTGGCAGAAGGTTGATGGTCGAGAATCCTGCGGGTCGGATTTCCTTTTTATGGTTTCACAAGGTGTGAAGGTTCTAAAATCGATCCTTGAGGATCGGTTCGAGAGACGGGTACCCTCGGAAGGATAATATTTTTCATGGTCCTTTAGCCACAACACAATTGAATCGCACCCCGTAAATTCGATGAGGAGTTTCGAGACTTCATGCTGAAAATCAGTTCTGAGAAGCCCTTGATCAGCAAGCTGTAAGATCCGATACAGGACGGTGTGAAAAACTCTAATCTTTTTGAGATAGACATGGGTATCCGTCCGCTCTTTCTGCTGCTTCATGCCCGCATTATAACCGATAAAAAAAGCTCACAAAACCCCAAAGGCTAACTGCTTATTTTGGTATTGACAAAATCACCTGGAAAGTCCCATTCCTGGAGTTCCTGAAGCGACTGACGTGCAGGTTGCTCAGGCTACCGAGCTGATCCATGCACTGCGCAATCTCACGGTTCCTGTAGTGTTGTGTGGTGACTTCAACTCCGATGCGAACTTTGGCAGTGGCATCGACGCCACACCCTCGGCCGCTCTCATTGAGGCGGCCGGCTATGCAGATACATGGAGAATCGTAAATCCCAATGATCCCGGGGCTACCTGGCCTCTGTTTTTGGAGGACCAACCCCCTCCCGATTTCTTCGCGCCGTTCCTTCCATTCGAGCGCATTGATCTTTTCTTTTCGCGAGGGATGCAAGTCATCAGCACTGTGCGGTTGGACAATAAGAGCCGGATGAATCGAGAGGTTCACGTCCGGTTCGGGGAGGGCCTGGGGGTGAAATTCCCCCGGGCTACTCGACTCCTCGACATTTGAATATGGCCCCCAGTAATGACAAGGTGCTAAGCGTTAAATTTAGGAAATCTATTTAAATCAGACAGGTAAGGAGAAAGAACCATGGCTTCAGCGAGAACTTTTTCTATTCTTGGAATGATTATCTATCTATTCGCTATCTTTGTGACTTATGGCTATGCGGGCGAAGGCGATACGACCTGGCAGATCAATACCCCAGTTGACGAGATCCTTAAAGCGAATCCTCTACCTACTGGCGATAAATCTCAGATGATCAAGCTCGCCGAAGACGATTCGATCAGTTTGTATCTGGTAAGGATGGCTCCAGGTACGGAATTGGGACCGCATTTTCACCAAACGCATGATGAAACGGAATATGTTATCAGAGGAACGGGGCAATTGTTTGTTGACGATAAATGGACGGATATTAAACCGGGCAGCTTCCATTTCAACCCGAAGAACAAAGTCCATGGTGCGAAGAATACAGGTGATGAGCCGTTGATCGTTTTAATCATGTTCACTCCTGTGATGAGAGAGGTTGACAGACATTTCTTGAAGTAGAAACGAGAAACTTAGGACATCACAAAGATAGTCCAGCCTCACTCTTTGTAAGCGAAGTGGCGAGGCAGAGACCCTTTCTGGGGAGACCTCAATAACTTCCATCGACCTTCTGTTTTTCAGACTTCATAAAGCTACGATCTGAAAAGCATATCCGCGCCAAGCCTTTCGCCGGAACGGGTTTTGGTGTTGGCAAGATACTCTCGCTTTTGAAGGCCATAAAGACCCCCATTATTGAGGTGGTTCACTACTGACTTTCTTCCTGAAGCCGTGATTTTGGGGACCCCTGCCCGAATTGATAAGTTCAAGTGACAATCTTGAAAGAGATTGTTTTCACAAGCTCGCTTTTTCTATTGACAAGGTTTGTAAATTTAGTAGGATGGAGCAGTATTCTTAAAACAATTGAGATTCTCTCGACAAGGTCAAACCCTCCATGAGAAGGGGACGGAAAGCGGCGGGTCTTTTGACTAAAGGCGGCTGAGCTGCCAAAGGACGAATCTTTGGTGAGTTCGGCTTTTCTTTTTCCTGTGTTTTCTCAGGAGAAAGTTATGAAATGGGGAGGTCCAAAAGGTGCCGATATAGCCTCCAAGTGGGGATTATAACCCTTGGAGGCTATTCCTTTTTTGATAAAGAAATAACTCAAAGGTGACTTACTTGATAAAGCTAAAAATTAATAGTGGAGTGTGAAGTTAAAGAAATGAAAGATCGAAATAAGACAAAGAAGCAACTTATTAATGAATTAGAAGAATTGCGTCAACATATTGCTGAATTGGAATTGTTGATAGGTGAACGCAAGGAGAAGGAGGATGGGATAAAAGCATTAAAACAAGAAATGGAGTTCATTGTGGGCGTCACTAAAACAGGTTTGGATATTATCGACTCAAAGTTTAACATACGATACATTGATCCGGCGTGGGCAAAAGTCTATGGCGATCCTGCAGGGAAGAAATGTTACGAATACTTTATGGGTAGGAAAGGGGGTTGTCTTAGGTGTGGAATCATAGAAGCTTTAAAGACAAAGAAACCTATCGTCACCGAAGAAGTTTTAGTAAAAGAAAATAATAGGCCCATTCAAGTTACCACCATCCCATTCAAAAATGAGGCGGGGGAGTGGTTGCTTGCTAAAGTCAACGTGGACATCACCGAGCGTAAGAAGATGGAGGAGGCGGTAAGGGAATTGAGGAGAAATACCATCAAGTGGTGGAGTATGCGAATCAAGGCATTCTCATTGCCCAAGATGGTATGGTTAAGTTTCCAAACCCGAAAATCTCGGAAATTTCTGGATACTCCAAGGAGGAACTATGCTCTAAGCCTGTTCTCGAATTCGTCCACCCGGATGACAGAAAGATGGTTGCTGAAAGGCATTTGAAAAGCATTGAAGGTGTAGAAGTTCCTCATATATATGAATTTAGAATTGTTGACAAGGATGGCAATATCAAATGGTTGGAAATTAACGCCACCTTGATTATTTGGGAAGGTAGGCCAGCTACCCTAAATTTTCTCAGCGACATCAGCAAGCGAAAAGAGGCGGAAGAGAAGGTTTGCGTTTATCAGGAACAGCTCCGTTCCTTGGCATCAGAATTATCGTTAATCGAGGAGCGAGAACGGCGTCAAATTGCAACAGACTTGCACGACCAGATCGGTCAAAATCTGGCTATTGCTAAAATCAAATTAGGAGAGCTACGCGAAAAGGCATTTTCTACCAACTTAGCTGACTATGTGGATGAAATCCGCAAGTATGTTGAAGAGTCGATTCAATTCACACGGTCGTTGACATTTGAGCTCAGCCCCCCTATTCTTTACGAGTTGGGTTTTGAGGCTGCCGTGGAGTGGCTTGCAGAACAAATTCAAGAACAGCATACAATATCCAGATTGACCTTGAAGACGACAGGCAGTCCAAACCGATGAGTGAGGAAATTCGGGTATTCTCTTTTTAAGGCAGTAAGGGAATTGTTGATAAACATTGTTAAAGCACGCACAGGCACACAAAGCAAAGGTATCGATTCGGAGAGAGAATAATAACATTCGGGTTATTGTCGAGGACGATGGGATCGGATTTTACTCCTAAAGGACAAGAAATAAGCAAGAGTGACCGGGTTTGGTTTTTTCAGCATCCGAGAACGATTGAGACATTTTGGAGGAAGCTTTGAAATCGAATCTAAGCCTGGCCGTGGGACTCGGGTTACTTTGGTAGCTCCATTAAAGTGAAAAGAAAACAACAAGGGAGGGATGACATGAGCATGAAGATTCTCCTTGCCGACGACCATAAGATTATTCGGGAAGGTCTTCGCACTTTGATTGAGAAGCAGCCTGATATGGAAGTCGTTGGAGAAGCGGAGAACGGACGAAAGGCAGTTCAACTTATCCAAGAACTATTGCCCGATATAATGGTTATGGATATTGCCATGCCAGATTTGAACGGCATCGAAGCAACGCGACAGATTGTTGCCAGAACCCAAGTATAAGGTAATTGCCCTATCCATGCATTCGGATAAACGGTTTGTGGTGGAAATGCTAAAAGCAGGGGCATCAGGCTATCTGTTGAAAGATTGCGCCTTCGAGGAATTGATTTAGCTATCCGCACCGTATGGCAAATAAAATTTATCTTAGCCCTCAATATAGCGACATGATGATCAAAGACTATGTCCATCTTATTCCCGATGGATGAATTATCGGTCTTCTCTGTTCTTACTCCTCGGGAACGCCAAGTGCTTCAGCTTCTATCTGAAGGCAAAAGCAACAAAGCAAATCTCAATTCATCTTCAGTATGAGTGTGAAAACCATTGAGACTTACCGCCAACAGATTATGGATAAATTGAATATCCACAGCATCGCCGAACTCACCAAGTATGCCATACGAGAAGGAATAACCTCCTTAGAGACCTGATCATAAACCGAGCCAGCTACTCCTCAGGAATTTCGAAGCCCATCATCAGGGATTCCCCGATTGTCTTTTTTCCCGGATTTAATAGAATGATCGCAGAGGACCACAAAGCACCTATCTTTTAGGCTGAGTGTGGTGGTTCTGGCTATCGTAATGGCGCCAAAGAAGTACGTATTTGCAAGGATTGCGAGGGATTTGAGTGAATAAGAAGAGAGGGGGGGTGAAATGATGGAGATCAACACAATGCTATTTATCCTTCCTGGTATCTTAATTTATTGTTCTTGCACCTCTGTTCGCATTTGTAGGGTCGTGTATTGCTGACATGAAAGGAAGGAGTATGGCCGCCTGGCTCATTGGATGTGGGCTATTTTTTCCAATGCTGATACTGCTGTGCCTCTTGCCACAAAGGAAAAGTCCCGAATTTATTAGCGAACAGAGGTTTTTCAATAATCCGAGGTTTAGCATCGAACCTCTATTCAATCTTGTGCCAACCTGGTAGAAAGAATGGAGAGGGGGCTTACCTCATTGATGTAGACTGGATTGCCAGAGATCCAGTTTCCAGGGTGTTTCTATGCTCCTACCTGTTCGTTTAAAGAACATTGTCTCCAAACGTCTTGATCAACTCATGCGAATGATTTTATACAACCCCTCCAGAATAAAGGATATCGTCTTCTCTCATCATGTCAGAGACCGTTGATTTTTCGCTCGCCACACCTCCCGTCCCAACGATAAGCATTCCACGAAGGTCCCCTATATATCGAGGTTCTGGACATAGAGGGCATTCTCCTCGATAAACCGGCGTCTCTGCTCCACTTCATCACCCGTTTAGACATTGAAGGGTTCGTCGGCATCAACGGCGTCCTCCACTTTTACCTTCAAGACGGTTCCCTTCCCTTCTCTGACAGCACATAGGGAGGGGGGCATCTCCTGAATCTCCCCGAAGGCCTGAATCAATTGACGATATTCACTGAAGCAACCAGGTCCCATTGAACTTTGCTCCGCCCGCACTGGAGATAGGTAATTGTTGCTGTCTGATCAACACACCGTGGACGGTAGAAGAAATTGAAGCCGTTTGGGGGATTCCGATGGGAGAGATAAAGCAGTTTGAGACAATGGCGTCTAAGAAAATATACAAGAGAAACGGGAGGGAGGAGGCAAACAAATTAATTTATTCATAACCAAGTCAGAAAACATTAGATGTGGCATCCGGCATAAGTTCTTAAGTGAGGTGAGAGGACAATGGACAAGGAAAAATTTAGATGTATTATATTGGCACTGAACCATTCTCAATTAACTCCCGTTGAAAGAAATTTTGTCCAACGAGTCAAAGAAAATTATGAAAACAATAATATGTTAACCGAACAACAGGAATCAATCTTAGAGGGAATCCACCGGGAAAAGATCAGATGGATAAGCCACCATCGCAAAGAGGCCGATACGGCTAAAAGTCCTGGCTAAACGTTGATTCCAAGGGCTTCAAGTCGGCCTGTCTTAGAATGGGTGGTCACTTTGGATCGGAATCAGCGACCGACAATGCCCCGAAATATCCAATTTAAGTCAGAGCTGTCCAAATTAGCGGAGATTTCTAAGTCCCTCAATTGAAACTATTGGCCTTTTGGACAAGATATTCACTTTTTTTAAAATAGGTTTAACAAAGAATGCTGTCTGAATTAACTCAAATCCAAGCTCAACTGTTCCGGCTCATAAAGAATCGGCTCGAATTCAAACGGATGACTCAGTTGGTGGGGTTCCTTCAAAAGGACCGCTGACCCTCGCCCGGTTCTACTTTTGGTCTGCCTGAAAAAGGTCTCGAAGGCTTTTCGGACTTCGGCTTTCTGCAACCTTCCCCTCCCTTTAGCTCCCGGACGAACTTCCATCGCATCACAGCAAGATACCCTCGCCGAGGAGGAGGAGGGAAGGAGAGGGATTCCCAGGGATGGATGGCCATTTCAATAAGACTTGAATCCTTTCTCCTGGGCGGCGATGTCCATGGATACTGTCAGGAGGCACTCCACCGGTAAGCACAAATCCATGTCCCGCTCCCGGAGGTCAAGAGTTTTCATATACCGATTGCAGACCTCACACACATACAGCCGATATCTGCCCTCATCGCTGGAATAGTAGGTTTGAGAGTCCGTTGATTTGCAAAAGGGACAGCCGATCCGGCCATAGCTCCACTCTCCATAACATCGCGGACACAGCAGAGTTCGTGGATCTGATCCTGAGGTTAGGGCAGCGAAAACGGGCCTGCCGCCACAGATGGGACAGTATTCTCGATACCACAGGTTCAATGGAATGCGGGGCAGTATCAGATCGCATGCCAACTGCAGATAGGGAGCCAAGACAAATCCGCTGGCTGTCCGGGCCCAATTGACCGTGGCTCCGGAAATGACCAACGGACCTCTGTTAAGAAATATCTCCCGAGCCCATTCGATAATCTTTCCCGGGGCCGGTTCTTTTTCGAGCCCATAATAATCGCCGGCAAATGGGATCAAGAGTTGAACGATGCTTCTATAAACATCCAGGAAAGGGGTCGCTTGCATGTTCAATTCTTCGAAGGTAATTTGTGGAAGGCCTTGGGTCAGACCCGTGAGATTCACTTCTTTTTTTTCTAAATCCCCAGCCTTTCCGGATGCTCCCAACTGGGATTTAAACGCAAATTGGGCTCGGAAAAGATTTCTATAGAAGTTCAACAGTTCCTTAATATCTTGGTGAATCGCTTGGGCCTTTCCCAGGTCGGACAGGATCGTTTGATCACGCGGGCTGAACAACATGCCTCCTCTCTCCGGATCGGAATGAATAGAAAATCTTTACGATGAAAAAATCTTAGTCAGAAATCACTATAGCCGAATTTCTTGCTTTTTCAAAGGTTAAAACGACCGATTCCTCCCATTCTTGAATTGAATTTGTAAACCCTGAAGTCAAAGGCGGTTGCCGACTCGGACCCATTTGACATACCCATGCTTTTTTGATATAGTTACGCCCATGATGCGTCGCTTTCAACGGTTGCCGTAAAGGAGGGAGGAAGAAATCTAATCAGTCTGATCCGAAATGCTCGGTAATTATTTAGCCAAAGACCACTTTCCCGTCCGAAACGGATCAGGCACAGCGCTCGTCGGTACGAAAAAATTACATTCAGGGAAGGAACTCAATGCGTGTTCTTGTCGTGGACGATGAACCGGGGATCCGGGAGGGGTGCAGGCGGGCCCTAACCCCCCAAGGGTTTGAAGTGGAAGTGGCTGAAAATGGACCCTCCGGTCTGCATAAACTCCAAGAAGGGCCCTTTGATATCCTCCTGGTGGATGCCATGATGCCGGGGATGAGCGGAATGGAAATGCTCCATCAGGTCCGACAATTGTACCCTGAGCTCATCTGTATCATGATCACCGGATACGCAACCGTTGAACTGGCGGTGCAAGCCATGCGTGATGGAGCCCATGATTTTATTGCAAAACCCTTTACCCCGGGGCTCCTCCTGGAAGTTATGAATCGAGAGCTGGACCACCAGAGACTGAAGCGCGAGGCACAACGGGTCAAGAACCTTGAGGAAGAAATCCGAGGGTTGACTCGAGTGAGGGCCGAAATGGAAAAGCTGGCGACGGTTGAGAGCCGCTTTATGCTGACCATGGTTCATGTCTTGCGGGCTCCGGTTGCCATCCTGCAGAATTCCGTCCAGCTTATTCAAAAGGGGTATGTTTCGCCGGAGGAACTTCCTCAAGTTCTGGAAAGGGCAGATCTGCGTGCGGGAGAGCTTCTTGCCACTTTGGACGACATTCTTCTCCTGTCCCGGCTCAAGGAAAGACTGGGTACCAAGCCAACAGAGACCGTTCCCTTGGCAGAGGTCTTGGATTCTGTGAGGTCGTCATTTCAGAAAGAGGTGGAAGAGCGCAAGTTGACCCTCTCGACAGAGATTGCGGATCGCCCCGTCTTGCTCGGAGATCCGGATCACTTTCGATTGCTTTGGAGCCAATTGTTGAGCAATGCAATCCAGTACACTCCCAACGGGGGACGAATCACCCTCTCTCTCAAGACAGACTCTCACGAAAAGGTGGTTCATGGAACGGTTTCCGATACCGGGATTGGGATTGCAACCGAGGAGATCCCTCGGATCTTCGAAGTGTTCTACCGCTCGGAGGCAGCGAAATCCGTCAAAGAAACCGGTACAGGTCTTGGATTGTCGATTGTTCAGCAAATACTTTCCCTTTACGACGGCACGATCGAAATCGATTCAACCCCAGGGAGAGGAAGCTCAATCCGTTTCATTCTTCCCCAGTCCACCCCACAAGGCGGAGAAGATCCTTGATTCCCTGGATGACTTCATTGCTGGGATGGCGCCTCCGAAAAGTTCTAATCGCCTCTTTTTGCCTCGTGGCCGGACTCACCGTGGGATTGAACGCCCTGGTGTCATCCCTGGTGATTCAGGAATACCTTACCACCGCCGAATCAAACCTGGTTGCCAGAGACATGGGTCTAGGCAAAAGCTTTTTATCAACTTAAGCTCGATGAAGTATCCGCGATCAGTCACCGCCTGGCCTTAGATCCATGGGTCATCCAGAATTTAAGCCGTGCTTCTTCAGGCATTTCGGAAGCGATCCACATTATCGATCAGCAGATTATCAACAAGATCACAGTACTCGCGTTAGGGGGAACCCATTTAATTGCGATTCTGAATCCCCGAGGGGACCTGGTTGTCGCCCGGCTTGTCAACCGGGAAGGGGTCATTTTGCCCCTCATTTCAAAAGGGGAATGGGGTCAGCTGCCGATTGTGAAAGAGGCCCTGGAAAAGGGCAAACCGCGAGCCGCCACAGAGGTGATCCCTGTTGAATATCTTTCCAATGTCGGTTTGTATCAACAGGCTTTTGTCCCCCTGGTTGAAACCCCTCTTGCCGCTCCTGAGCCGTTTGACCCCCGAGAGGGCAAGGCAGGGTTGGCTTTGACTGGAGTTTATCCTCTGCATGCCCCGGATCAAAAGATCCTGGGCGCGGCCCTGTCAGTCTACCTTTTCAACAATGATTTCACTCTCGTGGATCGTATTAAAGAGGTTGCAGGTATCGATACCGTAACGATATTCTTCGGAGACCTGCGGGTCGCCACCAACGTGATGACCGAGCAAGGGAAACGGGCCGTAGGTACGCGTATATCAGAGGCAGTTCGCACCGTGGTGCTGTCCGAGGGGAAAGACTACGTCGGCCGTGCCTACGTGGTGAATGAATGGTTCATCACCCGGTACGCCCCCTTGCGGGACAGCCGCAATAATGTGGTGGGAAGCTTATATGTGGGTGCCCGGGAATCCCCTTTTCTGCATCTGGTCCATAATATTAACAAACGGATGGGAATGAATGCCTTAGTTTGTATTCTGCTCGCTGGGGTGATCGCCTTACCGATCGCCCGATTTATTTCCCGGCCGATCGATAACTTGGTGAAGGCGAATGAGCGTCTTGCCCAGGGGGATATGGACGTGCGGGTCCATGCCCCTGGCAAAGGAGAACTGGATGTTCTGGGCCAATCCTTCAATCATATGGTCAACACCCTGCACCGGACTCAAGAAGAACTGCTCAACAAAGAAAAGCTGGCTTCCATGGGACAGCTCGCTGCGGGGATCGCCCATCAGATCAACAATCCCCTGGGGAGCATCCTGCTGTTTGCAGATACACTGCATCGGGAAGCAGGTGAGGAAGACAGACGTCGGGAGGATTTGAAGATGATCGTCCAGGAAACCCTGCGATGTAAAAAGATCGTCTCCGATCTTCTGAATTTTGCTCGTCAGCAGGATGTGCTGGCCCAGGAGTGTGATGTGCATGATATCCTTCAACAGGCGATCAGCAGCGTCAGCCATCAGCAGGGTTTTGCCCAGGTCCAGATCGTCCAGAATTTCGCCTCTGATCTGCCCCACATCCAGGCAGATCCATTCCAGCTTGTTCAGGTATTTGTGAATCTGCTCAACAATTCGACTGAGGCGATGCCCCAGGGCGGAACCGTCACGATTGAAACTCGCAGGACGCATCACCAGCAGGCGGTGGAAATCGCTGTTACAGACACGGGGGGCGGCATACCAGAAGAAAACCTGGGAAAATTGTTTAACCCCTTCTTTACGACGAAGCCCTTGGGTAAAGGGACGGGTCTCGGGCTTTCCATTGTTTACGGCATCATCAAGATGCATCGCGGCCAGATCTTCGTGAAAAGTCAATTGGGCAAGGGGGCGACTTTTACCATAATCCTCCCGGTGATGTTATCAAAACAAGAGGAAATATAACCAAACATAGCCTCCCTCATCGAATCGGTCGAGTTCATTCGTCATGAAGACCAAGGGTAAAATTCTCGTCATCAGCGGGAATCGATATCTGCAGGATGCATGCCGACAGGCTCTGAAACCGGATTTCTTTCCCCTCCAAATCGCCGACTCGCTCCTTGAAGGGATTGAAACGGCAAAGAACGAGAATATCGATGTTGTCCTCCTGGACGGGGAAATCTTTCACCGTAAGCGGGATGTGCTTCTCCTGCAGAGGCTGTGGGAGAAGGATGCTGACCTTGTGTGTCTTCTGCTCAGTAAACGGGATTCGCTGAATCGAGCCCTTCAGCCTTTTCAGGCCGAGAGTCTGCAACATGGTTCCAGTTCTTCTGGTTCCGGACCACTTTTCTCTACGCGGAACCCAAGCCCTGGAGCAGCGTATCCATTCCATTGAGCTGAATAGATTTCAGATGGAAAATCTGAAGAAGACAGTGGGATGGGTTTTGGAGAAACGACTCGATTCTCTTGAACTGAAAAGGCTCCGGGCTTTCGTACAGAATATATCCCCCCTTTGGTCTGTGGCAGCGGGCGAAATGGATACCTCAGATCTATTTGACAAGGACTTTTTGGCGCCAGCGGCTTTTCGGCTAACGATTGCCCATGAATTTCGGGCACCTCTCACAGCCCTGCAGAGCTATCTACTCATTCTGCTCAAGGGATATGTTGCCCCGGAAAAATGGAAGGAAGTCATCCAGCATGCCTTTGATCGATCCCAGGACATGTTAGATCTCGTCGATGACTTGATGAGATCTGGCCGCCGCAAAGCACCGAAATGTCCCTGAGAACCGGTCCCACGTCCGGCTCTGGGACGAATTGGAAAAATCGGCCCCGTCTTTTAAGACGGAAACCGACGAGCTGAGGTTAACCTTGACTCGACCGTCCTGCAGAACCCTTTGTGCTGGTGAACCTCATCATATGGGTCAGCTGTGGACCAATCTTATCTCCAATGCAATCAAATACACTCCAGCCGGCGGATCTGGCAGGGTTTCCCCAGGCAGGATGAAGCGTGGGCCATCGGAGCGGTTGAGGATTCTGGGAATCGGAATCAGCCCCCAGGAGTTGCCTTTGATATTTCATGAATTTACCGGACCGCGCGAGGCCAAGAAATGGGGGATCGAGGAACGGGTTAGGATTGCCTCTCGTCAAAAGAATTGTCGAAGGTTACGGTGGTAGCCTGGAGGTGAAATCCGACGTCGGTAAAGGAAGCCTTTTTCGGTCCACGTTGCCGCTGGCCGTCCCCCCTCGACCAAGGCTCGAACGGGGAGCAGGGCACCCCTTAATTTGTGACGAGGGCCTCGTTTGAGGAAGAACCCCTCTTACCCAACCGCTTTTTTTACCTGCTCCAGTAATTTATCCGGGTCAATCGGTTTGTGGAGCCATGCCGAGTCAGGAACATATTCATCAGACGGCAGGTTTCGTTGCACCCGCTCCCCGGTTAATGAAGTGGACATGATGACCGGAATGTTTTTGAGGTTTGGGTCAACGACCGTTGCCGTATATCCAGTCCCTCCAGGATATCGGCCATCGTTATATCCAGAATCACCAGATCCGGCTTTTCCCGGCGCATGACTTTGAGACCTTCCTCTCCGTTGGCCGCCGTGATCACGTGTACCCTTTGGACTGGAGGATTATTCGGGTAATCTTTATAAAATCGCGATCATCATCGATAACCAGATTTTCGCCATGAGGATTCCTCCGTGCTCAGTGCCTGATCGAGGCGCATTTTTCTGGGCCTCGTAGAGTTCTGGGCCCCTTGACTTAGTACCATTTGCATGATGCTCCGCCGCAGGACTGCGGAGACGACCCCGAAACGCATGCTGACCAGGCCGGCCCACATGAGCGGGTGGGCAACGACCAGATAGAGATGCACGATGAACATCCACACGGCGGCGATCATTGTCAGGTCATGCACTATACCATCGGGCGGAAAAGTCGGCTGACAATATTCCTTCCCCAAAATTCACCAGGCTGTCGTACAAAGAGAATCCAGCCATGAATCATGGCCATCCCGTTCATTTTCTCCCCGGTGTTGAATGTCCCCTGGGGGTCATGACCCCATGCCGGCCCAGCACATAATCGCCAAAGGCATTTTTTATC
>CAWEAV010000080.1:0-71729 GCA_963806715.1 uncultured delta proteobacterium | reverse complement strand
GGGGATGTTAAATAATAACATGTACAAATTTAATCTTCAAAATTATGGACTGATACTATAATTCCATTCCCCATGAAAATTATGTGGCTTAAGTTTAACCCGCTCCATTTCCTTGTCCGATACCTTAACCTTGGTAGGATATTTCCTTTTGTCGAGTTTGGCTTTTACTCGAAGACCATTGCGAGTGGATGTTTTTCCAATCAACTTCACAATGACCTCATGGCTGACCAGAGGTCTCCCTCGCCAATTCATGCTGATATGCGAGAACAGCCGATGTTCTATTTTATTCCATTTGCTCGTCCCAGGAGGAAAATGGCAGATCGTAATACCCAAGCCCGTTTCGGTCGCCAAGGTCTGCAACTCCACCTTCCACAACCGAACCCGGTACCCATTGCTTCCTCCTCCATCGGCACAAATCAACAATTCCTCCGCATCTGGGTAAACCTCCTGCCCCATGCTCAACCACCAACGCCGGATACTGGCTACCGCAAAACTCGCTGTATCATGATCACACCCCACATTAACCCATCCCATATTCTTGCCAATATCATAAATTCCGTACGGAATCACTTTCGGCGACTCGGGGGTCGCAAAATCATGAATCTCTACTTCTTCAGGCTCCCCCTTCGGCTGCCATTCCCTTCCCCCATTCTTAAACTGCCCCACCAACTCTTTCTTCTTCGTGTCCACCGAGATCACGGGCTGTCCCCGCTGAAGAAACTCTTTCACCTTCTCATTGATATAATTAAATTGATCATCCCGATCCTGATGATCGGCCCCCTCCAACGTCTTGGCATTGGCCTGCAAACTATAATCCAAACCATGAAGCAACTCAGCCACCGTCACATGACTCACTCCATATCCTTGGCGCACCAATTCCGTCGAAAGTTGCCGGGTACTCTTGCAAGTCCATCGCAAGGGCGACATCGGGTCTCCCCGGGTCACCGGATCAACCAAAGATTCCAACTCCTTCAGCAGATCAGGATGATCACATTTATCCCTTTCGACCCCCTCCGGGCTTGCGCACCCGTTCCGATACAGGAGGATGGTATTTAATCTCTTTAAGGGCTTTATAGATGGTTACCCGAGATACGCCGGTAGCCTGGGCTACTCTTGAAATACCGCCCCAACCGAGGGCTTTGGCTTCTGCAGCCAACAATAGTCTTCTCTGCTTCTCGTTGAGATGCGGTAAAATAGCTTTCAATTTCGCAGTAAGCTGTCGGTCTGTAATCACACATGCAGCATACCATGTTTATCCGAGTTTGTACAAGTTATTTATTAACGAACACTTAGTGAGCCACCCTCACCCAGGGCAGAATCAAGAAGCGACTTTGGTAGGCCATCAGGTGGAGGTTGTGCCGACGCACAGAAACCGGCCAGCCGATATAGCGATCACGGCAACCAATGTGGCGGGGTGCAGAACTATAGATCATACAGGCCACAGGCCTTTGCCCGGCAAAGACCAGATACTTCAGGTGCTCTCCCACCGGCTGGCAATAGCCCAAATAGTGATACTGCTCGATCAAGCTGTTGCAGAGCTTCTCAAGGACCGTACGCCGTACCTGACGGATCTCAAGGGGAAGAATCGACAAAAGGCAACCCTCGATCGGATACGAGTCAATGGCCACCGGGGCCGGTTTTTCTCTATGGACCAGGGGATTGAAAGGATTCTGTCGCCGGGCCGGAAGCTCAATATGACCGGCCCGCTCAAGCGCCAACATCAAACCCCGGCAGACCATGTCACGCAACGCCCCATTGGCCTGCCGCCAGTTCCATGCCTGACAGAGTTTCTGAGACAATCTCCGGCGCGAATCCTCCGGGTTCTGAGCGATGAACTCGCGGATAAAGGTCACATCCTCTTGCGTGATCCTCTTGCCGCGATAGGTCAGCAACGCCTCCATGCAAAAAAATATAGCACACAAAGATCTGGAACGCAAGTCCTCCGGTTCACAAAAAATCAGACCCTCACACCGGGCAGCCTTTTCCACAAAGGGGCCACCTGTCCCCCGGCAGGATTGCCGTTCCAGATCAAAAGCTGAAGTTCATGGGCCATCAAAATCTTCAGCTTCCCAACCCGATCGCTTGGCCACCACCGAAACCGACCCTTGCTCAACCTCTTCTGACAAAGCCAGAACCCTTGACCATCATAAGTGACTATTTTGATAGACGTGCCTCGCTTGTTGCGGAAAACAAACAGATAACCCGAAAAGGGATCCGCCTTCAACACCTCCCGGCACACCCGCGCCAGTCCATCGATACCCCGTCGAAAGTCCACCGCTTCGACCGCCATCCAGATCTCCATCTGCGCAGTCACCTGGATCATCTCCCTTGTCTCCAAAAGGCACGGCTCAGTTCCACCGGATCAACATCTCTCAGGACTCCCCTGAAGGACAGCCTCATCTTCGAACCGTTTGCAGCCTCCATCTCCACCAGACATTCTGAAGGCATGATCGGTGTCCCCAGATCGAGCTTCACAAAACCCAAATCAGGACCCTGACCAATGGCAAGACCTCTGTCCCTGCTCCTCTGAACCCGATCCTTTAGGTCGTTGTAATTGAGCCGCAACGCCTGGGATATCTCGCAAATAGAGTGTTCCCTGCATAGATCTGCCGCTGCTTGCCATAAGGCTTCAGGAATTCGGGTCCGACAACGTCTCCTCTTACGCCAGGTTTCGAATTGATTATGGACACTCTCAAGGGTGGGGCTTACCGTCGGTAGGGTAATGTTGGCCATGGTGTCTCGCATCGGTCATCCTCCTCGCTTCTTTAGATAACCGATGATAACCCCTCGCCTCATTGGATTTCATGCAAGCTGACCGAAAGGACACAGTGGTTCGAGGAGGCGAGTTTTTGACCTTACTGGGGCCTAGCGGCTCTGGAAAGACTACAATCTTAATGATGATCGCAGGCTTTGTTCAATTAACATGGGGCAAAATCTTCATCAATCGAACTCGTATAAACTCAACCGTGGTCTCGATTCTCGCGGGCGGAATTACGTTTCAAGTGACCCTTGAAAATCAAGGGTGTGTTCAACTGACCAGGATTGTTGAGTTAAGTATACCATAACCGACCCTCTTGTCAATGAAAAAACGAAATTGGGGGAATATATTTTTACTAACGAATTTGTTCAATGAATTTGGAAAAGGTTATCGAAAGAGTGGAAAAGAGAAAAGATGCTGCTTCAGGTTTCCGAAATGGAAACCGTTCTCTTTACTTCAGATTTCTAATGAATTTAGCTGCTTCCTTCTTTGGGAGGTTATGACCTCTATATCCTGCCTGGTCCTTTGAGCGTCTTCGGGCAGATTACGGGTGAAAGAGAGGGCAATGTTACCACCCCAATAAAATCAATAAACAAGTCTGATCCCGATCCCTATCACTCCGGAGGGAATAGTCGAAGAACCTGCCCTACCCCGGCAGAGCCGGGGTTTACCTGACGACCATTACGATTCCTGGGTAGGTATAGCCACTTTATCCTTCAATCTCATTGAACCTGCTTTAGTTAACTGATAGGACCATCTTCATCGTATTAGGTGAGGGGTCGTCTCTTCGACGAAGGGTTTCACTTTCGGCCAAAGATTCCTCAAAAGCAGTCAGATAAGTTTTGACCTCTTTTTCCGTCATCGGTGTTGAAATCGCAAGTTCTCCAGCCTGCTGGAAACGGTCACCATCGGATTCATGACTTCTCCAAGGATAATAAACGGACATCCAATCTTGATGGTTTCGTAAAAAGTCAGGATGCGAATTTCCTAACAATTTGGCTGTCGATACCGAAGTAATAGTTGAGTTGATCGATAAAAGTTGACATAGTGCCAGCAAGTCGTTCTTTGAAAACATAAATAAGATCAAAAAGGCCAAGATCCCCCTGTTTCGGGGCAGGATTCCTCGGGATTTCACTGTTTCTGAACGTCACTGCCCGAAAGAGATTGATCCCAGCCGCCTTTAAGGTAGCACAGAAATCTCACTGCAGCAAGCCCTCTTACCCGCAGTTGTTTCAACCCGGTCTTTCGGTCCAGTTGCGACATCGTCCCCTCAATGCCTGCCCGGAACCGGTAGAGTTCCCGAAACGCTGGAGTCTTCTCATAAGCTCTTCTTTTGGCAAGGCGAAGGGCTTTGTCATTGTAATGAAGATAATAGCCCTTTCTCCTGCATTTCACCGGACAGTCCTTCAAGTGGAGGCACCCCTGGCACGTTTGTGCTCCAAAGACAGCCGTATAGTTACCCTTTTTGTGCTTGACCTTAATGGGAGCATGTCCCTGGGGACAAGCCGTAACGGTCGCCTCCTCGTTCAAGGTAAACTTGGCCAGGGTGAAACGGTCTCCTTGGGATTTTCCCATCACCGGGGACACGACCTCTACCCCCAGTACTTTGGCTTTCTCGCAGTTCTCATCACTGCCATAGAGGGCGTCCACCAGCGCTTGTTCAGGGCCAAGCCCTCGCTTCCGGGTGGCCTCGATCAGAGGAATCAAGGCATCGGTATCGCTCTTGTGAGCCGGTTCGGCGATGACGCCTGTAATCAACGAGAGCGTCTTCTCCCTTTCCTCCTGGGAGTAGGTCTCGGAGACTCCCCATCTGATACCCTTGCCCCTTATGACCATCATAGCTGGCCTCGGGATCGGAAGGATTCTGCAAAGAGTCCGAAGCCACTTCTTTGTTAGCCTTGATCGAAACCCGGGGACCCTGGGTCTGGCCGTCTTGCACAACATGGCACTGCTCTTTGAGCAGCCGGACCAGGAGTTGATAGCTGCTCATCTCGGTGATCGGTTTATTCTCTTTGAACTGCTCGATCAGGAAAAACAGATCGGCTCCCAAGGTCTCAAGGGTCCGAAACGATTCGGAGGGTTTCACCATGGAGAAAACTGCTTCTCCCTGCTGAGACAGATACCGATCCGTTAACTCCTTGCCCAGACCCTCATAGAGGTCCTTGTGATGGCGCTTCAAATTCACCAGAAACTTCTTGATCGTGCGGCAAAACAACCCGATCCGACCCAGATGACGCATATTCGAAAAAAGATGAACCGAATCGCAGCGCTGCTTGCTCGTATCCACCGAGAAGACCTTGGCCAACTGGTCGGTCACACTCTCAAACAGAACACCGTAGAGATTCTGTTCCGTCAGCAAGTGACGCATCGTCCAAAGGGTTTTGGGACAAAGGTAACTCTCGGCATCCGATTCATCGGTGATGCCCAAGGCATAATGCCACTCGATATTAAAGGCAAACTGGTGAATCGTTTCCTCATCGGTGAGGTCATGCATCTGTTGAAGGATCATGGCGCTCAGCATGGCATAGAGTTCTTTGGTCGGGCCACCCATGGCCCAATGATAGTTTTTGAAGATCTTGTCCACAGGAAGCACAGGGAGAATCTCATCTCGAAACAGTTTTGCCCAGGAGGTGTCCATCAGTTTCTTGCGCTTGGGACCCAGGAAGGCAAAGGGATCGAAAATGTGAAGGGTTTTGTGGTCTTTGAAATGAATCATGGAATCCCCTTTTATTTGTTGTTCTGGTACAACTATTTACCACAAACCCCTTATAATTACAACAAGAAAATGTAACTCCTTATCACTATTTTAAAAAATCTAAGCATCTGACTTTTTACGAACCCATCAATCTTGATTTGTGCCCCCCGATGATAAGAACTTGCTTTGCGACGAGGCGAAGATAAAATAAAAGGGAGTAGTATGTCAAGGAAAATTATCTGAATTCCTGACTTTTAAGATTTCTCCCTCCTTTCAATTTGATTTTTTTTGATAGTGGCCATTTTAACTGCAACCCGCATTGCCTCCCATAGACTGCCGGCATCAGCTCGAAACTGCCAGGCTTTACCGAAGGCAGTGCCATGATCGACCGATGTTCGGATGATCGGCAGTCCCAGAGTTACATTCACTCCACCGCCAAACCCTATTAACTTGATCGGAATCAATCCTTGGTCATGATACATTGGAGTTACAAAATCAAATTGGCCATTGACCGCACGATAAAAGAGTGTATCAGGAGGAAAAGGTCCCTTGACATTATACCCCATTGCCTGCGCCTTTTGACCGCAGGCTCAATAATTTCAATCTCCTGGCGACCAAACATTCCTCTTTCCCCGGCATGCGGGTTGAGGCCGGGCACGGCGATATGAGGGTTCTCTATGCCCAACATTAAACCTGCTTCGTGAGCCAAATGAATAGCCAGCAGGATCCGTCTCTGGGGTGATCTGCTCTATTGCTTCCTGGAGGGCAACGTGAATTGTAACCAGAACTACCCGCAATCCTCCGGCGATTAACATCATCGCAAATTCCTTGGTACCCGTGTGATGAGCCAAAATCTCGGTATGCCCAGGATAATGATGGCCGGCCTGATTAAGAGCATCCTTGTGTATTGGACATGTGACGATTGCGTCAACGTTGCTTAGTCAATGCCATGTCGATTGCCCGGATGATATATTCATAGGCCGCATTGCCGGCCATTGCGCTGACTTGAGCCTTTTTCAATCGCGACATATCGACATTTTTCAGGTCAAGCAAGTCGATTTGTCCAAATTCGAAATGTAGCTTCAGAAACGTTCATCATGGAATGAAGCTCGTAGGGATAATCCCATCCTTCCAAGGTGGCTTGCATGACGGATCCATCGCCCACTATCAAAGGACGGCAAATTTGATAACTTCCGAGTGCCGATTCAGCGCTCGTACAACAATCTCAGGTCCAATACCGGCAGGATCTCCCATCGTGATGGCTAAAATCGGCCGGCCGTCTGACTTTCGTCATTGTCATAAGCCTTCCGCTCAGGACACATCGACTATTTTTACTCCAGTAATGATCAATAGGCAGATACAGGTTGTAGGCCTTCATACCAAATCGGGCCGCAGTGGCTTTCATCGCCTCACCAATGGCTTTTTCATTATGTAGGATAGGCAAAGGCAAAGATACCAGAGCCAGCACCGCTTAATGCGACGCCTGGAGAACCAGCATTCAGAGCCGCTTGGAATATATCCATCATCCCTGGCATTAATCGTGAACGATAGGGTTGATGCAACCGATCTCGCATCGCCAGAGCTAGATGGTCCAACTGACCTGTTGCCAAGGCTGCCATGATCATCGCCCGCCCCGCGGATATTGAAGATCATATCGTCACGAGAAACTGCTGAGGAACGACCTTGCGAGCTTCACCCGTATCCAGACCACGATCAGGAATCAGTATCACCGTTGTCAGATTGGATGGAGGGATTATTTTTAGTAATCCACATGTCCGTCATCTATGATAGAAACGGTCAACCCACCTACTAGAGATGGAGTAATGTTGTCTGGATGCGTTTCCATGGTGAAGGACTGATCAAGAACCCGTGACCGTTTCCGGTCCGACCCCAGCGAACAGTAAAAGGCTGCAATTGTGCCTGCCAATACTGCAGTACCGCTTCCTCCTAGCCCACGGGCTAAAGGTATAGCATTGTGCTGTACGATTCTTAATCCAGATACCCTATTTCCCAAACTTTGCAGAGGCTGCCGGATAGCCTCGATAGGCACGGTTTTCAGGCCCACGCTCGAATACGTCGCTTCCCTCTCCTTCGATGACAATTTCGAACCCTGTTTCAAGCCTTTCAAACAAAAATTCATTCTGTATAAGCTTACGGCAAGACCGATCGGCATCGAATCCTGGCCCCAGGTTTGACGTGGAGGCCGGTACCCGTAATTCTACCCGTTCAGGCCTTGCTGAAAGCCCTCTTCCCTTCATCCGCCTTCTCCTGTTGCATCCTTTAGAGTGCTCTTCAGTTCATTATGGTCTCTTTGGCACTCCACTTCTCGTGGAAAATCCTGTGAGATGGCACGGGTGATTGCCCCTGGGTGTTCGTGCTGGAAAATATTCCGTCCGACCGAACAGCCAATGGCTCCGACATCCCGAACCTTTTCAAACCGGTACAGCAACTCTTCGTCGGGTATCATTGTTCCTCCAGCAATCACCACAGGTGCATCGCAGGCCTGTACGATTTCGCCAAATGATTTGGCATCTCCGCTCCAATTGACCTTGACGATGTCGGCTCCCAGTTCAACACACAAGCGGGCATTCCGCTTCAAGTATTCAGTCCCCAGGTCTGTAGAAAATTTATCGAGTGTCTGGTACGCATTGGGCCATTCCGCCTCGGCAATTAGTGGCATCCCTTCTCTTTCACATACTTCACCCACTTTTGACAAGTAAGAGATCATCCAATCCTCATTGTCGCCGGCTAAAGCTGTATAGACGACAACCGCATCCGCCCCTAAGCGGAGTGCCTCCGCCACTGTGCCAATCTGGGTAATCACGCCCCCGTCGGGCCGACCTGCCGCTGACGCGCTGAGCATCAAAGCCAACGAGGTGGAGCGCCGGAATTCAACAGCACAACGCTTGGCAAACCCACGGCTCATCATGAGACACATTCGCTCCTCCTGTTATTGCCTCACGGGCACGCAACTTGGTGTCGTTCAAACCATTCAAGAATTTCGGCGAAGTCATTCCATGGTCAAGAGCACAAATGACACAAGAATTACTCTCCTCTAAAATGAGTCTCCGCATACGGATTTGCTTGCCTAGTTGTGACATGATATCATCTCACTTTTTCCTTCGCACTTTCTGATAATGTAAAGACCAAAGGTGAACTGCTCATGAACATTAAACAACTTATTTTAAATTGCCTAAATCGCTACATTCTTCTCAAAATCCAGATTCATTTCTTTCGTTTTCTATAAATGACAAAATCAAAATAATCATTTACAAAGTACTCTCTCGAATAGACAACGGGCCTTCCGACCTGGTCCGTATCCACCTGAACTAAATGGAGTAAGGGGGAAGCCACCTTTATATTTAGGTTCGTTGCAAGTTTTCGATTTGCTTTTGTTGGAACCAGCCTCGCCATGCTGCTTGAGAAAACAACATTGCATTTGGTTTCAAGAAAATCGTAAACAGATTCACCCAGTGCTCCTAAGTCATTGAAATTTGGAAGGACCCATGAGGGGTATCATATCCAGAGAGTAAACGACAGGCGTTTCATCAGCTGTGCGTATTCTTTCGATGGTAATTAACTTGGAATCCTTATTAATATTAAACAACTTTGCCGTGTTAGAATCAGCAAAAATCTCTCCAATCTCTATTTTTTTAGTGCCAGGATGATACCCCATGTTCCAAATCATCTCAGTTACACCATAATTAATGTCTAAGATACTTTTAATCCTTGGTGAGGTGGCTTTTATAAAAGTCCCAACGCCTTGTTTTCTCGCCAAGAGTCCTTCTTCTTCTAAAGATCTCAATGCCTCCCGAAGAGTCAATCTGCTAACATTGTATTTTTTTGCCATCTCAAATTCCGATGGCAATTTATCACCAGGCTTAAATTCGTTCGAATTAATTAATTTCTCTATTTCATTCTTAACGGAAATATAAAGAGAAGAAGGTCTAACGATCATTTAATTTTCCTTTATCAGATGTCTATACATCTGATGTCTTAACTTCTTATCATGTATGAATTTAGTTGTCAAGGAAACAATTGCTGGGGATGAAAACACCCTTACGCCTGAAACAGGATCTGGTATAATACTTTTGAGAGTAACCCTTCAAGCGGCGGCACAATGCGATGGTAAACCTGAGGAATGAGCCAGAACCTGTGGTTCTTGTAAAGCGTTATCCCCGCATGATGGCGATTATCCTCAATCGACCCCATGAGATCAACGCGCTCACAACAGAGATGGTTCGATTAATCCGTTACGCTCTGGACGAGGTCCGGACGGAGGATCGATTCCAGTTTGTCCTTTTCCTTGGAGCAGGCAGTAGAGGGTTCTGTTCAGGAGGTGATGTCAAGATACTATCAGAGGCCGTGAAGGAGAGGGTCTTGGGGCGTGCAGATCAGTTCTTTCAAGAAGAATATGCCCTGGACCTTTACATCCATCAGTTCCCCAAACCGGTAATTGTGATTGCCGATGGCGTTACCATGGGTGGAGGTGTTGGCCTGTCTGCGGGTGCCGACATTGTTGTTGCCACAAAACAAACCGTGATGGCCATGCCAGAAACGAGGATCGGTTTTTTTCCCGATGTGGGTGCCACGGGCTGGATGTTTTCCAAATGTCCCAAGGGATATCCCGAATATCTGGGACTAACCGGGTATGAAATGAAAGGGGCCGAGTCTGTATACCTGGGTCTGGCCAACAAGTGGACCAAGAGAGCGAAGTTGCAGGACCTTAGGAAAGCTCTGAAAAGTTATCCCTCAAGGCTTCCCACAGAAAAAGAGGGAGCAGTAAAACAACTTGAACCCTATCTTGCTCCCTTCTTCGAAAAAGACATTCCCTCTCATCGGCCTGTTTCTGGCTCAGGTTTTCGACAGGTAATCCAAAGGCTTTGCTGCTTCAAAGCAGAGGATATCATCCCATCCGAGCAAGAAATTTTGGAGCTTCGAAAGAAGGCGTTCAACAAGACAACTGAGGGGCAGGGGGGACTGAATCACTCCTGAAAAGGGACGACTATCCGACGCACGAGTCAACCATGGACACAGCCAAAACCTTGATGTTTCTTATGACTAAATTGAGTTCGACATAAAGAGATAATTTTCACAAGCCATTTTTGTGATTGACAAAAGATACATTTTTGATATTAATGGTTGTATTTGAAATCCGTCCGAGTGATTCCTCAAATTTTAAACTCCTTTATGGGGGATACCAGGGCGCAAGCCTTTGCGGTTGCTCCAAACGCAGGGCTTGGATTCAGATGAAGGGTCGATGGGACATACAAAGTTTTATAAGAGCCTGCGCTTTAAGATCAGCATCGGTCTGGTTGGGCTGCTCTCATTCACGATGAGCATTCTCTTCACCATCCAATATGTTCAGCATCGAGAAAAGTTGATCCGTAACCTTCAGGAGAACATCAGTCCCCACCTTACACAGATGGTCAACGATGTTTTAAAAAGTTCGATGTTATCCAAGAATAAAGGCGAGATGAAGTATATTCTGGAGGTGGTCCGTCAGTACCCCGATGTCAAGAATATCTTTATCCTGAACCGGACTGGGCGGATCATGATCTCCATCGACGAAAAAGAAGTGGGAAAAATCATAGACATCCATGATCCCACCTGTCAGACCTGTCATCACCGAACCACGGAGGCCCTTAATAAGACTGTCATTTACTCTTCCCTCTCAGGGGAGAAGATCTTTCGAAACGTCAACCCCATCTTGAATCATCAGGAATGTTATTCGTGCCACCCTCCCGGAGAAAAGATTACGGGGGTTCTTGTTACAGATTTCACTCTGAATAATATCGAGGCTCAACTCCAGGCAGAGTTGAAAGAAAATATCTTACTCCTATTCTTCATCATTGGGATTTCTACCTTGGCCATCGGCATCGCCCTGGACCAATTGGTGGTTAAAAGAATCCAATACTTCGTCGAAGCAGCCTCCTTTTTCGGTCGAGGGGATTTCGAGAGAACCATTCGCATCAAGAGCGACGACGAGATCAAGAGGCTGGCAGACTCGTTCAACCAGATGGCAAAAACGCTCATGGAAAAGATGAGGCTGGAGCGAAAATATCTTTCCCAAATCATTGAAGCCCAAGAAAATGAGAGGAAGCGAATCTCACGGGAACTTCATGACGAGATTGGCCAGGCCCTGACGGCCATTAAATTCGATCTGGATATGATGGATAGAGACCTTCCCTCCACTTTCCCCATCGTCCGAGAACGATTGAGGGAAGCTAAATCCCTATCCAATCAGACCCTCACAGCGATGCGCCAGCTCTCGATGGATCTTCGGCCTACCCTGCTCGATGATGTGGGCCTGATCCCGACGTTGAGATGGTATATCCAGAATTTTTCAAATCGATTGGATATCTACTCTAATTTCCAGGCGGTTGGGTTCGAGGAGAAGCTTCCTTCGCAGATTGAAACGGCTTTTTACCGCATCATCCAGGAGGCCTTGAACAATGTTGCCAAACATGCCGGGGCCAGTCGCGTTGACATCTCCCTTGAATGGAAGGACCCCATTATTACGGTCTCGATTATGGATAACGGCAGGGGATTCGATTTGAACAGAGTGCTGCGGCCGGAGTCTCTCGAAAGGGGCTTTGGCATCATCGGGATGCAAGAAAGGATCTCTCTTTTGGGGGGAAGATTGATATTCAATCGAGACCGGATTCCGGGACCTATCTCTATATCGAGGTTCCTTACCCGAGAAGAAATGGCGCAAATGAAAAAAATACGGGTTCTCATTGCTGAAGATCATACCATCGTTCGGCAGGGCCTCTCTGCCCTGCTCAGGTCCGAACCAGACATTGAAGTCGTTGGGGAGGCCTCAGACGGTCTGGAGGCCACGGAAATAGCAAAAAAAATGGTTCCGGACGTGGTCTTGATGGATATTGCAATGCGGAATTTGAATGGATTGGATGCCACCCGCACGATTAAAAGACTCTTTCCCTCAATGAAAGTGTTAGTTCTCACCATGTATGACAACGAGGAGATTATCTTTCAGATCCTCAAGGCAGGAGCTTCGGGTTACCTCATCAAGGATTCAGCCATGACCGATCTCGTTTCAGCCATTCGCGCGATCTCTCAGGGAGATTCCTATCTCAGCCCCTCCATTTCAAAGAAAGTGATCGAGGAATATATCCGGCGGGCGGAACAGGGAGAGAAAGCTTGCATGGATGATCTCCTTTCCACCCGGGAGAGAGAGATTTTACAATTGATCGCTGAAGGGAATTCCGTCCCTCAGATTGCCTCCCACCTCTGCATCAGCAAAAAGACCGTAGAAGCCCACAAAGCCCATATCATGGAGAAATTGAATATCCATGATAAGGTAGGGCTCGTTAAATATGCAATCCGGACGGGACTCACCAAACTTTGAAACCGACTCCACATAAAACCGGGAAACCTCGTATAAACTGCCAAACCTGCTGAGACCAACACACTAAAATTCCACATTTCTGACGGAGCATCACCCTCGAACCATGAAAGTGATTCTCCCTCTCCCGCTTGTGGGAGAGGGCGGGGGTGAGGGTGCTATCGGTTTTCCCCTCACCCTTTTCCTCCCCCCTGCCGGGGAGAGGAGATCATTGGGAACCCTCACGCAAAGTTTGCTTACACAAATCACCGACACTGACACTGTCACTGTCGCTCTATTCTTTAGGTAAATATCCCCTCAAAAATAGAGGAGTTTCTTCTGAAAAATAGATGAATTCACCGATAGACAAGACTTCATTTTAAGAATAGAGTGCCTTCCAATGGCGAAGATGGGGAACGCAAAGGACAAGAAAAGGTATGCGATGGCCATCGATCTTCGACGCTGCATCGGTTGCCACAGCTGTTCGGTGGCCTGTAAAGCAGAAAACCGTGTTCCTTTGGGGGTATTTCGCTCATGGGTGAAGATCATAGAAAAGGGGAGATATCCAAACACGACGCGCCACTTCCTCCCCACCCTCTGCAATCAATGCGACCACCCTCCCTGTGTCATCAATTGCCCGGTCCAGGCAACCTGGAAACGGGAAGATGGAATCGTCATCATCGATGAACATCGGTGCATCGGCTGTAAATACTGTCTCGCCTCTTGCCCGTACAATGCGAGATACATTAACCCCCTGATCCCCATCGTTCAAAAGTGTTACTTTTGCCATCACCGGGTCTATGCAGGCCTGGAGCCAGCCTGTGTTGAGGTCTGTCCCGCCAGGGCGAGAATTTTCGGGGATTTAAACAACCCCGATGATGAGATCACCAAACTGATATCCAAGCACCCCTTCCAGTTACTCAAACCTGAGATGGGCACCTATCCAAAGGTTTACTATATCGCAGCGGATCTGGATGCGATGGACCCTTTTGCCGGGAGGAAGGAATGGACGTAAACATCATCTATAACGTTGAGCATGAGATGCCCCTCGGCATCCCCATCGCAACCTACTTCTATCTGACTGGTCTGAGCGCAGGCTCCTTTATCATCTCGACGATGGCCTACGGATTTGGAATGGTCCGGTTTAAACCCTTAGGGAAGATCGGGGTGGTGATGGCCACCCTTCTTTTAATGATCGCGCCCGTGATCCTCCTTATCGACCTGGAGCAGCCGTTGAGGTTCTGGCACCTCATCCTCTATCTCAGGATCACTTCTCCGATCACCTGGGGAACTTTTCTCCTGTCTCTGTATCCCATGAATTGTATGGTCTATGGATACTTCATGTTTAAAGGTGATCTTAAGAGGACCAAGACCTTTGGCCTGATCGGCATTCCTCTGGCACTCATGGTTCATGGATATACAGGGTTTATCCTCGCCCTCGGAAAAGCCCGGGTGTTATGGAACACAGCCATTATGCCTCCGATTTTTCTTGTCTCGGCAATGGTTTCCGGGCTTGCCTTAATGATCCTCGTCGTGATCACGAAGGATTTTGTTCTTCGACGAAAAAAGGAGCCGGATCGACCCCTCATCTATGCCTTGGGAAACTTTTTGGTGGCGAGCATCATCTTAGACCTCCTTCTCATCGGGATCGATCTCACGGTTCTCCTGACCTCCACGACAGAGGCCTATCAGGCCGCCCATATGCTTCTCAATGGACAATTCAGTTTCCTTTTCTTGGGAATCGAGGTTGGTTTAGGATCGATCCTTCCCCTTTTCCTTCTCCTTTTTCCTTTTACAAAACGTTCGATTCCCGCCTTTGCCCTGGCTTCTGTTATGGTAATGATCGGGATTTTTGCCATGCGCTGCATCATGGTCATTGGAGGGTTGAGCCTTCCCTTGAGTTGAAGGAGGATCGATGTCTCGAATTAGCAGAAGAGACTTTATCAAATGGGGGGCCGGAGGGATAGCGCTTCTGGCCGCAGGGGTTCCCTTAGAGGGGAAACCCATCTGCTTTGGAAAAGGGAAAGAGCGTTTCCCGAACCACAGGAAGGATTCGGAAATCGGTCCCCAGTGCCTGTATGATGTGTCCTGCCGGCTGTGGGATATTGGGATATCTGGAATATGGAAAGCTTGAAAAGATCGGAGGAAACCCCCTTGACCCGAACAGCCGTGGAAGGCTCTGCGCAAAAGGGATTGCGGGGATCAACCACCTCTACAACCCTGACCGAATCCCTTATCCTTTGAGGCGAGTCGGGAAGAGGGGCGAGGGTCGCTGGAAGCAGGTCCCCTGGGATGAGGCCCTGAAGGAAGTGGCTCTTCGGCTCCAGGCCCTCCAGGCAGAAGGACAACATCAAAATTTTATCCTTCGAAATACGTGGGACCTATCGAGCAATGACCTCGCGGGAAGATTCGCCTCGGCCTTCGGAGGTCCCACCACTTTTCATCACGCGCTCTTGGAATCGCCCAACGGATCTTCTGCGCTTCGGGCCATCACAGGCTATGAGATGGGCATGGGCGATATCGCCCATGCCCGATATATCCTCAATTTTGGGGGTAACCCCTACGAAAGCCATTTCCTCTATTTGCCTTTCATCCAGAGGCTGATTGATGCCAGGATCAATCTGGGTGCGAAACTCGTTACGTTCGATGTGAGGATCTCCCAGACCGCTGGAAAGAGTGATGAGTGGTTTTCGATCATCCCCGGGACCGACGGAATGGTGGTCCTTTCAATGGCCCACGTCATTGCCAATGAGGGCCTCTGGGATAAGGACTTCATTGAGCGGTGGACCGATACCTCTCCTCTTCGGCTCTTGCGGCACCTCGCCCCTTACACCCCTAAAAAAGCAGAAAGCATCACCGGTGTCAGGGCTTCGGATATCGAACGCATCGCGGTAGAGTTTGCCGCCTCGAAGCCAGGCCTGGCCATTGCAGGAGGAGGTGCCCTGAAGCACGTCAATGGAACGTCAAATCAAAAGAGCATCCTCCTTCTCAATGCCCTGGTGGGAAATCTGGACGCCAAGGGCGGTTACTGCTTTCCGGAAGGTTACACCCTTGACCCCCCGGACCCGAAACCCCCAAAACCGCAGCGAATGTACCCGGAATCCCAGAACCTTTTTCTTCGTGTGAATCGGGGGATGCAGCAGTTAGGGGTTCTGATGACCCATATGGATAATCCTGTTTACAAGGGACCGGACTCAAAACTTGTTTCCAGTGTTCTCCTCGATGAAAGGCGAATTCCTTTCCATGTCTCGATCGATCCATTCCTTAATGAGAGCAACATCTACGCGGACCTTGTACTGCCAGAGGCGACCTACCTCGAACGATGGGACCTGCTTTCACCCCCTCCCATGGAACGGGTCCCTTTCATCGCCTTGAGACAACCGATCGTCAAACCTTTGGGGAAATCCCTATCTTTTCCGGACATCCTGATCGAGCTGGCAGACCGGATCGGCGGCGGGATAGAACGCTACTTCAGGTTTGGAAAGACGGAACATTACATTGAAGCGATGATTCGCAAGATTCCCGGGCTGGTCGATGCCGGGGGAGTCGATTTTTTGATGGAGAAAGGAATCTGGATTGACCGGGAGGCGAACCTTCTATACAACTCCTATAAACAGAAGAAATTGAGAACCCCCTCCGGAAAGTTTCAGTTTGAGCCCTCCCTCCCCACCTATTCCCCGATTTCGCACCATCAGCGTTTGGAGGCTGGCCAATTTCATCTCGTCACATTTCAGTGGAATGTCCACTCCTACTCTCAAACAGCCAATTGTAAGTGGCTCACGGAGATCGTCCACAGAAACCCCCTCTGGATCAACGAGGAAAGCGCTCAAAGGATGAGCTTGAGCAATGGCGATCGAGTCAGAATCACCTCTCCTCTGGGTTCCCTGGTGACCCCGATCTTCATTACCCAGGGCATTCATCCCCGTGTTGTAGCCCTTTCCGACAACGTGGGGCGCTGGAATTATGGTCGAATCCCGCAGGGCAAACCGTTTCAAAGCCAGGACCCGGAAACCCCTCTTCTCTGGTGGGGGAAAAACGGGACAGGTGTGCATCCAAACCCCATCATCCCAATCCAACAGGATCCGTTCGGAGAGGGACAGGGATGGATGGATACGGTGATCAAAGTAGAAAAGGTCTAAATCCCCTGTCTCCTTTTTCTCCGAACGGCCCATGGGACGGCGGGAGGATTTAGAGGACTTAAATCTCGGGTCAAGGAGGAAATAGATTAATGGAAACCATCCGGTGGATCTCACTCATCATCATCCTGGGGCTCTTTGGCCTCATCTTTCTCAGCCTCTCCATCAAGATCGTCAGGCAATATGAACGAGGCGTGGTCCTCCGTTTTGGCCGGCTCATCAGGACGAGAAATCCCGGCTTCAATCTGATCATTCCCATCGTCGATCGGATGGTGAAGGTCGAGCTCCGGGTCGTCACCATGGTGGTGGAGCCCCAGGTCGTCATCACCAAAGATAACGTAACCATCAAGGTCGATGCCGTTGTCTACTTTATGGTCGTCGACCCTGTAAAGGCCATTCTCCAGGTGGCCGATTATATCAAGGCGACCACGCAGATCGCCCTCACCACTCTCAGGAGCGTCCTGGGGCAATCGGACCTTGATGAGCTCCTCTTCGAGCGCGATAAGATCAACAAACGGCTCAGAGAGATCATCGATCAGCACACGGAACCCTGGGGAGTGATGGTGAGCGTGGTGGAAGTGAAGGATGTTCAACTGCCCGATCCGATGCAGCGGGCCATGGCGAAGCAAGCAGAAGCAGAGAGGGAAAAACGGGCAAAAGTCATCCATGCCCAGGGAGAATATCAGGCCGCAGAGACGCTGCGGCAGGCTGCCAGGATCATCTCCATTGAGCCCGTCGCAATTCAACTGCGTTATTTACAGACGCTCACAGAAATTGCGGGTGAAAAGAACAGCACCATCATTCCCATTCCCCTTGAGATCTCCAACAGCATCCACGCCATCGGGAAAATCGGAATTCCCGGACTGCTGAAGAATGAGTAACGGAGGGAGCGGTTGAATCGGTTCAATTTAAAAATCCCTCGTCTTCCTTTCTGGGCCTGGACATTGGGCGGCGTTTTGATGATTTTCGGCTTTAATGCCGCGATTACCTTGCCCACCTATACGACGACCAAGAAGGAATTCTGCCTCACCTGCCACTACCGGCAGCAGGAGGCCCCTTTTTGGGAGCAGTCAACGCTCCATCCCAAGATCAACTGCTCTGAGTGTCATGCGACCGGTCATGCCCTGGTTCCAAGCATCAACATCTTCCCCCTCGAAAGCGGAGGCGAGCATGCGGGTTTTTCTGCCAAACTTGACCAGATCAATCCAAACTGCATCCGCTGCCATCAACGTGTCTTTGATATGGAGAGAGCCTCCCCTAAAATCAACCCTTACAATGTCTCCATTCCGCACCGGTTCCATATCCAAAGACTGAAAAACGCCTGCACCTCCTGCCACTACAATATTTACCATGATCCCCACGACCCGCCCACCTTCCGACCGCCCAAAGAGGCCTGCTTCGAATGCCATCGCAGGGATAAGACCTCCTGCTCCAAATGCCACCCGAAAGGGGCGATTCCACTGCCGGAGACAACCGAGGTCTCCCATTCGGAGTGCAGCAAATGCCACAGAGGATTTGAGAATGCGAAGATTATGATTTACGGGATCTCTTTCCCTCACCAGAAACATATCCCGCGATTGCTGAACTGTAATGTCTGTCACGTTTCCGGCAAGGAGCATGGAAAAATCAATAAGACCAGGATGGAGTGCCTGAGCTGTCACCACCAGCCCAAAGCGAAATGCACCGATTGCCATGAGTCTCAAATGCTTTTCATCGGGGGAGAAGCCTTCGGTGAGAAGGAGCCTCAGCCGGACGTCATGGCCCGCGAAGTAAAGTGCACTGAATGCCATGCTACGATTTCCCAGGGCCATTCTCTTACGGAGGTTAAGAAAGCTTGCGTTCAGTGCCATGACAGTGCATACGGGAAAATGACGGATGAATGGCAGCAGGAAGTCTCTGATCGAATGAAGAGGTTGAAAGGCTCTCTTGAGGCATTAGGGGTTGAGAAAAAACTGACTCCTGAGTCAAGGAAAAAAGTCGAGGCCTTGACGAAAGAGGTGAATGAATTTGTAAAGGTGGTCGACGAAGATAAGAGCAAGGGGGTTCATAATTTTGGCTATGCCCAGGGATTGATGGCTAAGGCAGAGGAGAAGGTTCTCATGATCAAGCATTCCATTTACCGCTCGTTGGAATAGGGGGTAACTTGCTCTAAGGCATGAAGGGAGGGGAATATGGGGACGAAACTTTTTAGCAAGGCTTGGTTTTCAACAGTTGTTCATTATTCAACGCTCGCATGGACGATCTTCTGCATTATTGGAACGTGGTTTATCATCCTTAAATACGGCATCCTTCTCAAGGGGTTATTCGGGGTTCTCTTGGCTTTTTTCTTTGCCGCTTTCATCTGGGCTATTCCATTCGCGGCGCTAATCCTTTTATCCCTTTTTGTAACCCCGTCAGAAGACCCCCCGCCTTCTGTAGAGTTCAAAGACCTGATCAAGAGAGGGATGAGAAGGAGTTTAGGTTAATCCATCATTACAATCCGGATGTTGGTCAGGAGGTGACGCAATGAAGGACAGCGAATATACCTATTATTCAGCATTCATCCAAATTACGCGAGCGATCAGTTCCTCCATCGATCTCAAAACGGTTCTCCAACTGGTCGTGAGAAGCACGTGCGAGATGACGGGTTCGAAGGGGTGCACGCTGATGCTTCTCGATGAGAAGGGCGAGAGGCTGGAGGTCAAATCATTCTATGGTTTGAGCGAACAGTATGTTCAAAAAGGTCCTCTCTCTGCCGACCGATCGATTGCGGATACGCTCAAGGGAGAACCCGTCATCATAGAAGAGGCCACCTCCGATCCAAGAGTCCAGTACCCTCTTGAAGCAAACCGGGAAGGAATCGCCTCCATCGTTTCTGTTCCGATCATTTTAAGGGGGAGGATCATTGGCGTCCTTCGTCTCTATACCTCTGTCCCTTGCCGATTTGGAAAGGATGACATCGATTTTCTTTCTGCCATCGCGATGCAGAGTGGTCTTGCCATCGAAAATGCAAAGATCTATGAGCAGGTCAAGTCGGATTACGAAAAACGGATGGCCACTCTTTCTCCGTCCTAAAATCCTCCCTCTTAATACGGATATGCGGCCTCAGCAGGGGGTAAGAGACAAATTCTCAGACTTAACCCTATTATAGTTGCACAAATTTCGCGGACAGGTAGGCTTTCAAACCCTTAAAACGCGGTCTCCTTTAATATTTTAGGGTTCATCCTCAACTTCACCAAAGGGGAAGTCCAGGAAGTATGGAATCTCATCAGTCAATCAACCTGTCAAAGGTTTCCGCTTTAATGGTTTTCAGCCCACCTGTCCGCTTCTCCACGGGAAGGTTTTTGCAACATCAGACTTAACCGTGTAAAAATTCATAGATGTCCCTGTTTCTTGAGGTTAACCATTAAGATGGAGAGGGCGGCAGGCGTCACACCCGAGATCCGAGAAGCCTGGCCAAGGGAATAGGGGCGAATTCTTTTCAGCTTTTCCATGACCTCTTTTGAGAGACCGATCACCGAACTAAAATCGAAATCTTTCGGGAAATCGACCTCTTCCAATTTTTGAAACCGCTCGATCTGGTCCATCTGTCTTTTGATATAGCCCTCATATTTCACCTGAATCTCCACCTGCTCCCAGACTTCTTTGAGGACCGATTTCAGATCCGGATCGAAGACGGAAAGATGCTCAAAGTGAATTTCCGGTCTTTTGAGTAATTCCTGAAGTGAGATATCTTTCTTCAAGGGACCGCTTCCCAATTGCTGGACGATCCCGGAATTCTCCTTGGTGGGATTGATCTTGAAGCCTGAGATCTTTGAGAGAGTCCTTTCGATAGCCGATTTTTTCTCAAGAAAGGGTCGGTAATCTTCTCCTTTCAATAATCCAATCTGGTACCCTTTCTCACTCAACCTTAAATCGGCATTGTCTTCTCTGAGGTGTAGACGATATTCGGCCCGGGAAGTAAACATCCGGTAAGGCTCGCCTGTTCCTTTGGTGACGAGGTCGTCGATGAGAACCCCGATATAGGCATCAGAGCGCTTCAGAATGAGAGGCTCTTCTCCGCGAATGGAAAGGCAGGCATTGATCCCGGCCACCAATCCTTGCGCTGCTGCCTCTTCATAGCCCGATGTTCCATTGATCTGACCCGCGTGAAAGAGGCCACGGATCTTCTTGGTTTCGAGAGAAGGATTTAGCTCTGTAGGGTCCACGAAATCATATTCGATGGCATAACCTGGCCGGATGATCTCCACATCCTCGAGACCCTCAATCGATCTCAGCATTCGGATTTGAATATCCAGGGGCAGGCTGGTCGAAATGCCATTGGGATAGATCTCAGTCGTCATCCGGCCATCGGGCTCAAGAAAAACCTGGTGCCTTTTCTTATCGGCAAATCGGACCACCTTATCCTCAATGGAAGGGCAATACCGCGGGCCAACTCCTTTGATGATACCGCAATAGAGAGGGGAACGGTCGAGGCCGCTCTTAATGATCGCATGGGTCGTTTCATTCGTATAAGTCAGATAACAGGGGACCTGTTCTATTTCGATTTTTAAGGTCGAGAAAGAAAAGGGGACAGGGTTTGTGTCTCCCCATTGTGCAGAAAGTTTGGAGAAGTCAATGGTATGGCCATCGAGCCTTGGTGTTGTTCCGGTCTTCAGCCTTCCCACACGGAATCCAAGTCCTTTGAGAGATTCAGATAAACCAACAGAAGGAGGGTCTCCCATTCTTCCGGAAGGGAAATGGGTTAGTCCGATGTGAATGAGGCCATTCAGGAAAGTCCCGGGAGTCAGAATCAGGGTTCGGGCCTGAATCTCTTCCCCCAGATGGGTCTTTATACCGACGATCCGATTGTCTTCAATCAGAATCTCTTCAACCGTTGCCTGCTTCATGAAGAGATTCTCCTGGTCCTCGATCGCCTTTTTCATCCGGAGGCGGTACTGCTGCCGGTCAACCTGTGCCCTTGAAGAGCGGACAGCGGGCCCCTTTGTGGTGTTAATCTGGCGGAACTGAATGCCTGTTTCATCCGTTGCCCTGCCCATCTCTCCGCCAAGGGCATCAATCTCTTTTACGAGATGCCCTTTGGCCAAGCCACCAACCGCTGGATTGCAGGACATATAACCGATCTGGTCAACATTCTGGGTGATGAGAAGGGTAGGATGGCCCATCCGGGCCGAGGCCAGAGAGGCTTCGATTCCTGCATGTCCACCCCCCACGACAATCACATCGTAACTTGTCATAATAAGTGCCTTATTACCAGAACATAACGCTTACATCAATCAAGGCCAATCAAATCAAATTTCAGTAACCAGATTCCAAATCCCAAATGAATTTTACATGATAAGCTTATCACCCACGAACTATGAAAATAGAACCAATCCCCTCCCTCTCGATGGGGGAGGGTGCGGGTGAGGGTGGACATGACTTGTTACCCCCCACCTTCATCCTCCCCCGCAAGGGGGGAGGACAATGTTTTGCACTATTTTCCATGGAATACCAATTGCCAAATTCAAATTACCAAAACGCCCCTCTTTTTTCCCTCTTCCCACTCTGGAGAGGGCCGAGCGACAGGAACCATTTTGGTCATTGAGATTTTGGTCATTATTTGATTCTTGGTGCTTGAGATTTGGTTATTCCTTGTTTCCTTGTCGTCCTTGGCATGCTTTGACGCAAACGCCGCAGATCTGGTGGCTGAAACGGAGCGTTTTTGAAAATACTTTCAGTTGCTCATAGCAGCGGATGTGATCGAAGTCCTCTCTTCGTTCCTTAATGGCCCCTGCCGGGCAGACAGTCATACAGGCACGGCATGAGCCGCAGTTTTCGAATGATGGCGAACTGTTCCGAAGAGGGAGGTCGGTCAGGACGGTCAGGAGACGAATCCTTGCTCCATACCGTTCATTAACGAGAAGGTTGTTCCGGCCAATCCATCCGATTCCCGCTGCCTGCGCCACATGCTTGTGCGAGAGATGCCCTCTCTGGTTTACCCAATCTACCAGTTGGGAAGCAGGGATGGGTACGGCGTGGTATCCGAGGTCTTGCATGGCATTGGTCAGGATGAGCCCAAGGGTATCAAGAAGAATGTTGACTCTCTGATAATGTTGAAAATAGAGGGGGGTAGGTCGGTCTTCAATGTCATCCAGGACGGCATCGGAGAGATGATACCCGATCGAAATCGCACGGGGATGCCGCTCCATGATTCTCGGGGAAAGAAGGCTTCCCTCTTTCCGAAAGGTCTGGAGATTGGCCACCCCAAAGAGGGAACACCCCCACTGGCGACAGATAGATTCGATCTTTACGGTATTTTCGATATCGGACATGATTGATTATGCCTCATCAGTGATGGGTTGTTTGATAATTTCAGATTTCAGATGGATGATTTCAGGGGATTCATTCCGAATTCTGCAATCCACAAGCCGAAAATGAATCACCGCGGTTTAATCTTGAGCTCCTTCATCTTTTTGTGGAGCGTGTTTCGGTTTATCCCCAAGAGTTGAGCCGCGGCGACCTGGACATGTTCCATCCTCTCCAGCGCAGACCGGATCAGGATTTTTTCAACCACGGAAACAATGTCATCCAGAATTCCTGTTTGTGTGTTCGAGTCCGCATAAGGAGCAAGCTTGTCCAGGACCTCGGTGAGTTTTGCCTCCAAGCTTTCTTCCAATACCAAAAATTTTAACTTTGGATTATCCGATTTAGCAAGGGGCTCGTTCTTTCTGCCCTGAAGGTCCTTGATGACCGGGGACAGGATGATGGCAAGCATCGAGAGAAATTGCAGATCTTCGGCCAAGTCCTCCCTCGGGCCATAGAGGGAACTGGTCGTGAGGACACCGATGGGGACCCGGTCTGCGATGATGGGAACGCAGAGCATGGGTGGATGAATCTTCTCAACCCGTTTCGTTCCTTTGCCTATTTCATGGTAAAGGGGCTCGTGTCCGAGATCTTGAATGACCATGGGGAGGCGCGACGCAAGGACTTTACTGATGACCCCTGTCCGCTGGTGACAACCCGAAGGGTGATCTTCCCTTCCAATTCCATAGAGGGCTTCCACCGAAAAGAAATTCTTTTGTGAATCGTGGAGGATGAGCGCCGAATATTCGATCGGGAAATATTGAGACATGATTTTCATGACGCCCAGGAAATAGTCCTGGAGCTGGTTTGGATGGGGGAGTCGGGCAATTTCGTAAAGACATTTCAATTCAGGATTGGATCGAGGATGGACGATTTGGGTTGACATAAAAGGCTCCTAATGAAATGAAGCTACACTTGGCACGGGTTGCTCATCCTGTCTTTGAAGAGAATGAGGCTTAAACCAGCAAAAGGATGAAATGGCTCTATCTTATATTAGTGGCTCATTCTTTTCAAGAGTTTTTATTCGCCTCTGCAGAAGGTGGGGTCTTTGTCCATGGGGCTCCATTATGAACTGAAAAACTTGAAGTCTCACTTTGAATTCATTAGAATTTTTACAACATGGTTTCCCGACCGGTAACAGATCGTCCTCAGCTCGTGGTTGTCCTTGGCCCAACAGGGGTGGGAAAGACTCGATTGGCCATTGCGTTGGCCGAGAATTCCGGGGGTGAAATTATCAGCGCCGATTCCATGCAGGTCTATAAATACATGGATATTGGTACTGGCAAGCCATCTCCGGAAGAACAGAAGAGGGTCCAGCATCATTTGATCGACCTGGTCCATCCGGATGAGCCTTTTCACGCAGGCCTATATCGAACTTTGGGGCGAAGGGTCATCGAACAACTGGACAAGAGGGGAAAGTCTATTTGGATCGTGGGGGGGACAGGCCTTTATATCAAGGCCCTCACCCAGGGGCTTTTCCCAAGTCCACCCATTGATCCCGGTGTAAGAGAGAGGTTAAAACAGGAGGAAGAGGAGAAGGGCAGCGATTTTCTTTATGATCGGTTAAAGGAAGTCGATCCTAAAACGGCCGCTCAACTTCATCAAAACGATCTTTTCCGAGTCATACGGGCTCTGGAAGTGTTTGAATCCACAGGAACCCCTGTTTCGTTTTTCAGGGAGCAGCACTGCTTTGGAGACAGGCCCTATCGCCTTTTAAAGATCGGCCTCGAAATGGACCGCGGAAAACTCTACCGGCGAATTGAAGAGAGGGTCAACCGGATGATGGAGCAAGGATTCCTTGAAGAAGTCGAGAGGTTAATGGGAATGGGATATGGACCCCGATTGAAGCCAATGCAGAGTTTGGGTTATAAACAATTAACTCAGGTGATTCTGAAGAAGATGGATCGGGCCGAGGCAATTCGGCAGATCAAAACGGATACGCGTCGCTATGCAAAACGGCAATGGACGTGGTTTAAGGCCGATCCAGACGTTCGCTGGTGTGATGAGCCTTTGGATCCGCAAAGGGTCTTTCAGGAAGTTTCATCTTTTTTGGTGGGAGGAGGGTAAAGGATGATGATCAAGAATCAAATCAATATTCAGGATCAGTTTCTCAATCAAATACGCCGAGATCGGACCCGTGTGACCATAGAACTGATCACCGGTCAAAAGATCGAAGGTATCATTATGAGTTTTGACAATTTCAGCCTCATCCTGAGGGGTGAGGAGGACCAGCTCATTTATAAGCACGCCGTTTCTTCCATTTCTGTAGGAGAGAAAATCGATTTTAACGAATCGAAATAGGATGAGGTTATGGATGAAGTTGATATCAAACCGATCTTAGAGAGCATCCTATTCGTCTCAGGGATACCGATTCGGTTCGAAACCCTCGTGGAGATTCTCCCGGAATTAGACCCGGAAGCCATGCGGAAGGGAATCCAGGAGCTTCAAGCCGATTGCGAAGAGGATTCGAGAGGGGTTGAACTGGTTGAGGTTGCGGGAGGATATCAGTTTCGGACAAAACCCCGATGGGCGGAATGGGTTAACCGTCTCAGAAAGGTCAAGGCCGTAAAGCTGAGCCGATCCGCCCTGGAGACCTTAGCCATGGTTGCCTACCGTCAGCCGATTATCCGGCCCGAAATTGAGCAGATCCGGGGTGCGGATTCGGGATGGGTTCTTCGGACCCTGATGGAGAAAGGGTTGGTGAAGATGATGGGAAGAAAGGACCTTCCAGGGCGGCCCATGATCTATGGGACCACGAAGACCTTTCTTGAGCTCTTTGGCCTCAACGCGATTTCGGATCTTCCGAGCCTCAAAGAGGTCATCCCTCCGCCAACCGCGGGAGAAATGCCCAAGACCGAAGGCGGGGAAAGCCCATCTCCACCGAGTCCCTCCACAGTGGAGACAGAAATTGAAGAGGTATTAGAGGAGGTCGATTACCCTGGGGATGAAGATGTCTCTTGAGCGGATACAAAAAATATTGTCTCAAGCCGGAATTGTCTCGAGGAGGGAAGCAGAAGAACTGATTCTTCACGGGAGGGTAACGGTCAACGGCAGAGTCGTTGATACATTAGGGTCAAAGGCTGATCCTTTGAAAGATCACATCAAGGTTGACGGAAAACTGATTACTCGACTTGAATCCAGAGTGACCCTCCTTCTGAACAAACCTCGAAATTATCTTTCAACTGTGGAGGACCCTCATGAGAGGCCTACTGTGATCGATCTTTGCAAGGCAGTGAGGGAGAAGGTTTACCCGGTGGGTCGGCTCGACTTTGATGCCGAAGGGCTCCTCATTCTGACCAATGATGGAGAGCTTGCAAATATTCTCACCCACCCTCGATTTGAGACTCCGAGGACCTACCTGGCAAAAGTGATAGGGGTTCCAGAGGAGAAAGATTTGGTCCGATTAAAGAGAGGAGTGAGGCTCGATGATGGAAGGGCTAAGGTCGCCTCCTGTCTTGTTGTCAGCGAAAAGGAGAAGCATAGCTGGGTACGGGTTGTTGTGACCGAAGGAAGAAATCATCTGGTCAAGCGAATATTCGCTGCCATTGGGCATCCCGTTCTCAAATTGAAACGGGTGGGGTTTGGACCCATCCAGTTAGGCAGTCTTCCCCTCGGGCAATTTCGTTATCTCACCCCTGAAGAGATTGAAAAGATAAAGACCCTAAAGGTTAAGGCTGAGAATAGGAAGTCAATCATTCGGAGTTCGGAAAAGACAAGTCGTGAGTTCGGAGTTCAGAGTTCGGAGATTAAGATAACTAAGAAATTAAAGTTGTACCCCAATTGAGCGAAAAATGAGTTCTTCAATCAAATATTTCCCTGATGATGAAACCATTAAAGAGCTTGCAGAGCGCTCTATCAAAATCCCCCTCCATCCCCCTTTTACGAAAGGGGGATAACAATTAGTCCTCCCCTTTAGTAAAGGGGAGTCAGAGGGGATTTGTCGAGATTTGTTGACTCAATTGGGGTAGTAACCCATCATGGGCGGAAGATAGCGGGCACAAAGCCCTTCACTGCAGCCTAAATTGAGCGATTTTTTTCCATAAAGAAACATGAGGGATTTTTTGCATTCTGGGCTAAGCGAAGAATCTTTCTTTGGCTGAATCTAATTTGTAAGATTCTTCGTCGCCTGTCGGCCCCTTAGAATGACAACCCGCAAGAATCGCTCAATTGGGTGCGAATTATTTATGCGCTTTTAAAAATCAAATACTCCGAATTCCGAACGAATCAGTCCGAGCTGGAGTTGAAAGGGATGATCAGTGGCGTAGAGATCAGAAGAAAGATGGTTCATCTTGCCACCCTGATCATTCCCATCGGGTACGCTCTGACCTCTCGAGAAACAGTGCTTCTCTTTGTTGTCCCTCTTTTTTTAAGTCTTCTCTCCGTTGATCTCCTTCGCCACTTTCATGCGGGAATGGCCTCCCTTTTTAAACGGTTCTTTTTTGGACGAGTTCTCAGGGAAGAAGAGAAACCGACTCTGATGGGTTCAACCTATTTTCTTTTCTCGACCATCCTGGCGGTCCTCCTTTTTCCAAAGCCGATTGCCATTACGAGCCTTCTGATCCTCATCCTTTCCGATACTGCCGCCGCTCTCGTCGGGAAAGGGATGGGGCGGATTCGCATCTTTGGAAAAACCCTGGAAGGAAGCGCGGCTTTCTTTTTTACTTCTTTGCTGATTGTCTGGCTCCACCCCAATCTGAATCGTTTCTCAGGGACTCTGGCCGCCTTGGGGGGCACCTTGATTGAAGTGCTACCGATCCGGCTAAATGATAATCTCAGCATTCCTCTGGTGACAGGCGCAATCATGTTTTTCGGTGGGGCATAAGGGATGGAATCTTTTCGGAAGACTTCAGGATTCGTTCCATTTCTTCCTCTGTCCTGACTTTAACGATGGCAAGATGGATCTTCAGTTCTTCGAAGAGAAATGAGAAGGCTTCGTCAGGTGTTTTCGAAAGTTCTTTGTCCCCGAGGGAATCGAGGCTGATGACAGGTCTATCGAACTTCTTGATGAGTTCGCAGGCATGACCAAGATCAAAAAAGCTCCTCTTTTTGTTGATAGGGATGGCATAGGCTGCTGCGTCAAGGGGTTTGGCCTTGGGTAGGAAAAAAGTGGCCCATTGGCCGGACAGGATCGGGATGAACCCCTTTTCCCTGACCCTGAGAACCATCTCTTTAAGAAGATCCACGCGTCCCAACCCCAGAAGCCAATCCCCATATTTTTCTCCAATGAAGAGGAAAGGGGACGTATTCGGTCGAAAAGGAGAAAGGGCTTTGTCAAAACGGGAGGAATCGAAGCTGATGCGATCGATCTCTTTCTGGGTGAAGACTTCAAAAGTTTCAAGGTCAGGAAAGAAATAGGGGCTCTTCCAAATGCCCATTTCTCTTAAATTCCGGACAAGATCGGGAGGGAAGAGGTTCTTCATGATTGTTCCGCTTACTTTTGTTTCGAACCGATGAAGAGGAATCCCTGAGAGAGAAACTCCTTCCTTGGCCCCAATATGGGGGAGGCCAATGAGGTCTTCATCTTCCGTCAATACCCTCAATTCCCTGAAAGATTGGTAGTGTTTTACTGTGGGAAGATCGAAACACCATGCCTCCATCTCATAGGCTTTCCTCATCAGGGACGAAATCTCCTCAAGTCCCGATGGAGGCGCGGGTTCTATAGATGGAATAATCCTTGGCAGCTTTTTCCCTTCGAGGATAACCGTCGGATACCGCATCGTTTTCATTCTATTATTTTTTGGAACCAAATTCAATGATAAGACCGGATATAAGGGATGATAAAACATTGAGATTTTTCGATACGACCTTTAGAGCAAATTTTCTAAACCGGCCCAATCGGTTTCTAATCCGGTGCGAAGAGAAGGGCCGGATTCTCTCTGCCTTTCTTCCCAACCCCGGAAGGCTACAAGAGCTTCTGTTGCCTGGTTGCGTGATTCATCTGATTAAGAAAGAGGAACCTGGGGACCGAAAAACTCAATATACAGCAGTGGCTGTGGAGCGCGATGGCTACCCCATCATGCTTCACACCCATCTTACTAATGAAGTGGCCCGATTCCTTCTTCAAAACAGGAAGGTTCCAGAACTGGAAGGGGCTCAAATTGTTAGATCTGAGGTGAAGGTAGGAAGGAGCAGGCTCGATTTTCTACTTCGAGAAGGCACACAGGATATCCTGCTGGAAGTGAAATCGTGTACGTTAGTGGGTAAAAGGGTTGCCATGTTTCCGGATGCCATAACCGAAAGAGGGGCACGCCATCTTCGAGAACTGGCCAGGCTATCGGAAGAGGGGATAAGAACCTTTGTTCTCTTCATTGTCCATTGGCCCTTTGCACAGATCTTTATGCCCGATTATCACACAGACTTAAACTTTGCCCGGACCCTTCTCCAAATAAGAGATAGGGTTCATGTCACCCCTCTCTCTGTGAAATGGAATCAGGACCTCTCTCTTTCTTCAGAAGTTAGAGTCCTCCAAATTCCATGGGGCTATATTGAGAAGGAGGCCTTTGATAGAGGAAGCTACTTTCTCATCCTTCAGTTAAAAACGAATAGAAATATCGATATTGGGATATTAGGAAAGATTCCATTTAAAAAGGGGTTTTATATTTACGTGGGATCAGCGATGGCGAACCTTTCAAAAAGAATAGAACGCCACAAACGATTGAGAAAACAGCACCACTGGCACATCGATGATCTGAGGGCTGTGGCTGAGTTTCATTCTGTCCTGGCCATCCGTTCTTCAGACAGGCTTGAATGCGGTATTGCCCAGGCTATGTCACGAATCGCCGAATGGAGCATTTCCGGCTTTGGCTGCTCAGACTGTTCGTGCAAGACCCACCTCTTTGGAATGGCCAATAATCCCCTCCATACCGAGGAATTTCATCAATTGCTCCAGCATTTCAGGATGGACCGGTATGAAGAGGGGTGGGAAGAAAATTGAAGAAAAGAGAACAATGTATTTCCCTCTTGCAAAGAAGCCTTCTTTTTGGTAATAAAGTGTCATGGGATCAAATAGAAAAACACCTCATCAGAAAGAAATGAAAGAAGCATTGAAATTGGCGGTCGAGTATCTGGTCGGTCAGGAGATTCGATTATTGCAACTTGGCCGGGTCCATAGCCCTTTCTTTATCTTGGAGGAGCTTTCCATTTCGGTCAAGGAATCAAAAAAGGAGGTGATCGATCTAACTCAATCGTTGGCTCAAAAGGAGAGGACGACCTTAATCAAGAAGATGTTCCGAGAAACCGTGGATGAGCAAATCGAGCGGACCGTTCAGCACAGGGGAAATCCCTGCCTTCGCTGTGGTCATTTGCGATATTATGATTGGGAGCTTAATCCCCATGAAAACTTTCCCATGGGAAAGAGTCGAGCCAGAGCCATCGGGTGTGACCGGCTTCACGCCGTTTCTCAAACCCGATGCGAACGATTCATCGAAACATTAGGAGCGGCATCCGTCAGCGATTATGTCGATGAAATGACGCTCCTTTACGAGTTGCGTGAGATGTTTAAAAAGATGAGGGAGATCTGGGAAGAATACCTCATGATTTAAGAGCAAAGTGCATGGCGTAAAAACATTCAATAATGAAATCCGAAATTCCACAAAAACGAGACCCTGAAATCCCGCCATGGCGGGATTCGGAGTGACGAATTATAGTGTGATGATTGAATAAGAAAGGCTTCTCCCAATTTGAGAGAAGCCTTTCTTTATGCGACGCGACTATTCCCCTCACCCCACCCAACGGGGAGAGGGAAAGGGTGAGGGGGCTATGCGGTTTTAGGCGAGTGATTCGGCTACCAATTCTGAAAGGTCCATCACTCTTAAGCGGCCTTTCTTTTCCTTTCGAATCTTTGCAGCAGCCAGGTTCAAATTCGATTTACAGGCCGGGCAGGCCGAGACAATCGTATCCGCTCCGACATCGAGGGCCTCCAGGGCCCGGTGATAGGCAATCTCGCCTGAGAGTTCATTGTTGAATGCCTTCAGGCCGCCTCCACCTCCGCAGCATTTTGCCAGGAGCCGGTTGTTCTTGAATTCAATCAGGGTCACTCCAGGGACCTTCTTGAGGAGATTTCTGGGGGGTTCAAAGATATTGAGATGACGACCCAAGTCGCAGGGATCATGGTAGGCCACCTTCATGGGCGTTCCATCTTTGAATTTCACTTTTCCACTTTCGACGAGTTGATCGATGTATTCGATGGCATGGACTATTTTGACGCCATTAAGGGGGACATGTTTGGGATAGAGTTCCTTGAATGTTTTATAACAGCCTGCACAGGTGGTTACGATCTGTTTCGGTTGAACCTTTGCGAAGGCCTCCTTATTCTTTTCAGCTATGTCCACGAATTCTTTTGTTCCGACCAGGTAAGAGATATATCCGCAGCAATTCTCGTCTTTTCCCAGGGCTGTGTAATCGGCTCCAGCCGTGTCCATGATCTTCATGATGCTGGGAACGATGTTAATGTCCTGATAGGAAGAGACGCACCCTGTGAAGAGGAGGGTATCGACCGGTCCCTTCTTGGGCTTAAATGAGGATGGGAAGACATCTGTCCTCTTCTCCTTCGATTCACCAAAGGGATTTCCGGTGGCCTTCAGATTCTCGATCAGTGTTTTATGAATTTCCGGACAATATCCTGCCTCGACCAATTTACGCCGGCCCGCTTCCACAATCTCAGAGACCATGACCCCGGCAGGGCAGGTGGACTTGCAGTTGAGACAGGTGGTGCAGAGGTAGAATTTGTCCGCCACCTCCTTGGAGGGTTCCAGTACACCCTTCATCATATAGTAAGCCTGAATCACCCTTCCCCTGGCGTTCTCCGATTCCAACCCGGTCCGCGCATATACCGTGCACCCCGCGCGGCAAAAGCCGCAATTGATGCAGGCAAAGATCTCGTTGTCCACTGCCGTATCGAAGCGCTTGATCTTTTCGGGTGTCTCAATGAATTCTTTATAGGTGAAGAAGTCATAGATATCTTTTACGCTATCGTCAAGACCCATTTTACCGGGGTTCAAGATGTTCTTTGGGTCGAGGGATTTTTTGATCGACTTCATCACATCAAGACTCAACCCGAGCTCTTCGCGGATGTAAGGGGCCTTGGCCACACCGATGCCATGTTCTGCGGTCAGGGTTCCCTTGAATTTCATGGTGAGATCGACAAAATCCTGGGCGATCTTTTTCACCACATCCCACTCCTCCTTCTTTCGGCCGTCGATGACCAGGGCGGCATGGAGGTTCCCGTCACCGATATGACCGAAGATAGGAATGGGGAAGTTGTGTTTATCACGGAGTTTCTGGAGTTCCCGTATCATCTCTGGAATCTTGGAAATAGAAACTCCGAAATCCTCGACAAAAGGAATCAGCTTTGCTCCCCTCTTGATCTTGGAAAGAGAGGGAACAAGACCCTGGCGGCCTGCCCACATCTTCAGGCGCCGGGAAGGATCGTCATCCCATTCATTGCCGAGACCATTGCACTCTTTTGAGATCTTTTCGATCTTCTCGATGTTCTCCTTCACGGCCTGCTTGTTTCCATCGATCTCGATGAAAAGAAGACACTCCACATTGTCCGGAACATTGAGGCCCATGGCCTTGTTGACCACGTCGATGCAGGCCCGGTCCAGAATCTCACAGGAGGAGAGGGGAATGCCGGAGCCGAGGATCCCTTCGGCAGCCTTGCCTGCGTCCTCAATCGAAGGGAACCTCAACTGGGCATAGGCAATATATTCGGGCATGGGGAGGATTTTTACCGTAATCTCCGTGATGACTCCAAGGGTCCCTTCTGCCCGGCAGAAGAGGTGAGCGAGATCGTATCCCGAAGAGGTCTTGGGCGCTGTTGAACCTGTCCTCATCACCCTTCCATCAGCCAGAACGACTTCCAGCCCCCATATGTAGTCTTTGGTTGCGCCGTATTTGATGGCACGGTTTCCGCTGGCATTCGTTGAGACCATCCCGCCGATAGAGGCGATGGTTGCACTGCCAGGGTCAGGTGGGAAGAAGTGGGTGGGAGCAAGAGCAGCATTAAGGGTTGCGCAGATGACACCGGGTTCAACCACCGCGTAACCATCCTTCTTTTGAATCTCTTTGATCTTATTCATCCGGCTCACATCGAGGATGATACCCCCAAAACAGGCGAGGACGGCTCCGGTTGTGCTTGTCCCTGAACCGCGAGGAATGACCTTGATGTCATTCTCATTGGCCAGTTTGAGAATTTTTGAGACCTCCTCCGTGGTCTTGGCGAAAACGATGGCATCCGGAATCCCTTCATGGACAGACATGTCCCGGGAATGGCAGAGCCGCTCGATCTGATCGGTCTTCACATTCTTTTCGCCCACGATTTCGATTAATGCTTTGATGTAATCCATTATCTCTTCTCCCTTCTTTTAAGTTACAGCCTCACCTTGATGATGGAATGTTGGCATACTGGAAGGTTGGATTGTTGTTCCACTATTCCAATATTCCAATGTTGAAAGTCCTAATAATCCTTAGGCAATTTTTCCAAGTTGTTCATAGCTGAATACAGGGCCATCCTTGCAAACGTAGAGGTGTCCAATGTTGCATCTGCCACATTTCCCGATGCCGCACTTCATCCTCTTTTCGAGGGAGGTGTAGATCCGCTCATTGGGGAATCGAAGGGCCATCAGCTTGGGAAAGGTGAACTTGATCATGATGGGAGGCCCGCAGATTACGGCATAGGTGTTTTCGGATGTGGGAGCGACCTCCTCCAGGACATTCGGGACAAGCCCGACCTTTCCCGTCCCAGTCCTTATCTCCCTGGTCCACGGTTACCACGATTTTGATATCGCCCCGTTTCTGCCACTCCGCGAGTTCTTCTTTATAGAGGAGAAGGCCCGGCATCCTCGCTCCGTAGATGACCGTGATCTCTTTGAATCTGTTTCGGTGATCCGGATGGGAGAGATAGACAATGAGAGATCGGAGGGTCGTAAAGGCGAATCCGCCGCCGATCACCAACACATTTTTCCCTTCAAAGAGATGGAGGGGATAGGAATTGCCCAGAGGGCCTCGAATCCCGATCTCCTCACCCTCTTCAAGCTGATGAATGGCAGTGGTAACAACTCCAGCCTTATTGATGGTGAATTTTAAAGAGCCCTTTTCCGTTGGCGAAGAAGCGATCCCGAAGGGAGCCTCTCCTTTTCCAAGGACGGAGAGCTCGCAGAATTGGCCCGGGGTATAGTGGAAGGCCTTCTCATCTTCTTCCTTAACAAAACTCAATTCAAGGGTCCGGAGCATCCGGTCCATTGTTTCGACATGGAAGCCTTTTTAACCACCATGGGAATAGGAAGATAAGGGTTTTTCATAAGAGTAAATTCCAATGACCAAATTCCATATCCCAAATAACTTTCAATAACCAAATGACAATGACCGAGAGGTTACCAAGTTTGAATATTGTTCATTGGAGCTTATTTAGTTAGTGATGCTTGGAAATTGGTTATGATTCTTTCGCATTTTGGATCTCTTCGATCGTCTGGCGGATGTCGAAATTGACAGGACAATAAAGAATGCACCGTCCGCAACCCACACAGGCGATCTTTCCGAAGAGTCTTCGGGAAATAATTCAATTTATGCATGATCCTCTGCCGGGTCCGTTCCCTTGCCGGTTGGCCGGGGATTATGTCCGGATGTCTCCAGGGAATAGAGGGTGGAAAGGCATGAGTCCCAATTCCGAACACGTTGTCCCTTATCTCCAGAGGCTTCATCCGCGATATCGAAACAGTGGCAAGTGGGGCAGAGAAAAGTGCAGGTGCTGCACCCGATGCATTTCTCATGGATCCTGTCCCAGAAGGGAGACTCCACCAGGACGTCCAGTCTCTTCTCGATCCCTTCGATTGGAAGGCTATGAGCGGCCGAGGATTCCATCTTCTTCGAGGCCTTCTTCTCTGCCTCTTCAGCCAGCGCTATATCCCTTGAAGAAGCCTCCTTAAAATATTGATTCCTCTGGAGCCGTTTGCCATTTTCCGTGAGCCAGCTCTACGAGATAGGCCTCGCCTAGATCGATGAGGAAGATATCAGAGCCCTTTCGGATAAAGGGACCTCCCCCGGTTGAGGAACAGAAACAGGTGGATAGGGGAGTGTCGACAGGCCATCCCAATGATCGTGGTCGCCTTTCTCTTATTCTGAAAATAGATGTCCGTATATTCTTTGCCGCAATAGACACCCTCAATGAGGGAGATGGCCTCGATGTCGCACGGCCTCGCTCCGAGAATCACCCGTTCTCTTTTCGATCTCCTTCAGGGGGATCACCTGATTCTTTTTCCCAGCCTTCTGATAGGAGAACATGACCTCGGTCTGGGGGAAGAAGACCTCCTTCAGGGGTTTCTGCGGATTCAGGACCTTGAAATTGACTTCTTCAGGCCGATCGATCCTTCTATAGGCCGAAACCCCTTCCGCCAGTTCGACAGGGGCAAAGAGATCGTAATGATCGATCAGGCTTTGAAGGAAAGGCAAGAAATCTTTTTTATCGAGTCTCAACTTCATTTGATGAATTCCTGTTTATCCTCTGTCTCAAAGGTCGAAAGGGGAGGAGGGGTATCCCGATCCACTCCGGTCTCAAACCCGTAAAGGTCCTCTGACATCCTGGTTCAGTTTCTGGGTCATATAATTGAGCTTGATCTCCATGGGGCAGGCCCGTTCACACGCCCCACAGGCCGAACACCTTCCTGTCTGATGGTAGGCTCTGACGATATGATAGAATTGGAGGTCCTTCGGGTTCGAGACCCTTCTCGATCCATTTGGGCCTGGAGCTGTCAACGAAGCACTCTTTACAGTAGCACATGGGGCAGGCTTCCCTGCAGGCATAGCATCGGATGCAGCGGCTCGCCTCTTTCTCAAAAAACTCCCAACGCTCCTGGGGGCTCATCTTTTCAAAGGCCTCCACTCCGGATGATTCTCGACGAGGGCTTTCTCCTCAACGGGATCGGCAACGAGTACATTGGCTTGTGCCGGGTTTCGATGGGTACAGACCTGACAGGAAGGATATAAGAAAATCTTCTCTCTTCAGAGCGATCTCAAAGCCGTCTCCTGAAACGATGATCTGATCCCCTTCCTCAGTCAGCCTTCAGAATCTCTTTCTTAACGGCCTTTTTTACCTTCCTCCGGTCCACCATTCTCTGGCAGGGAACACCAATGAGATAGACGGGATTATTTCTGAACCTTTCTTCGAGAGAAAGGGCAATGACGGAGCGGGCATCACACCCCTTGACGACAAGCCCCACCTTAAATCGCTCCAGCTTGTGAAGATAAGTGGCCAGATTGTTTTCACAGAAGGAGTTCCAGATGAGGCGGTCGACCTCCTCGGGGTTCCGGACAAAGATAGGCGTGGCCCGGAGGGGAAGAGTTCCTTCGCCAAAACCAACGATGACATCGACTTCTTTATTTGCGAGGAGCTTTTTGGCTTCTTCTCTAATTCTTTTTGAACCATATTCAATTCCTGAAAGGGTTCAAGGATTCCAGGTTCAGGAGTTCAAGGCCTTTAGATTCAGATACTTTTAACTCTGAACCCTTGACCACTTGGACCCTTTGAATCCTTTTCTTCAATGAATTGCTTTTGGGGGCCCAATTTCTTTATGTCCTGGGTGACCTCATCGATCACCTGGGAGAACTTGATCCCTTCTGCAGCAGAGACCCAGGAGAACTGGACCCGGCCTTCCTCAATGCCCAGGTATTCAAGAAAACGCTTCAGGGTCGCTGACTTTCTTCTGCCAACGTAGTTTCCACTGAGGTAGTGGCAATCCCCGGGATGACAACCGGAGACCAGAACGCCATCGATCCCGCTCCTTAAGGCCTTGAGGATGAAGAGGGGATTGATCCTTCCGGAGCAGGGGACCCGGATCACCCGGATGTTCGGCGGATACTGGATCCTCGAAGTCCCTGCAAGGTCTGCTCCTGCGTAAGAGCACCAGTTACAGAGAAAAGCCAAAATTTTCGGTTCCCATTTAGATTCCATTTTACAATGCCTTCGAATTGAAACTCAGAACAAAATCGTCAAATCCCAATGATCAATTCGGATCATTGAGTAACCAAATGACCACTTGACTCTTCACCATCTGCACCATTGGGAGTCGGGATTTGTCATTGCGGATCTTATCATGAAGCACAGAGTTCTGTGATCTGGGCCACGATCTCTTCCGTTGCTAAATCCTTTCAGGTCCACAGAGCCTGACCGGCAAGAGGCTGTGCAGACACCGCATCCCTTGCAGAGGGCCTTGTTGACCTGGGCCACCAGTTTTTCGCCCACGACCGTTCTCTTCCAGACGATCTCAATCGCCTTATACGGACAGAGGTCTGCACAGAGGCCGCAGCCGACACACTTTTTCTCGTCGATCTCGGAGATGGTTCCGATCGTTTCGAGATGGGTCCTGGTCAAGAAGCGTCAGAGCCCGGGAGACGGCCGCATTGGCCTGAGAGAGCGTCTCATCGATCGATTTGGGACTGTGGGCCAGACCTGCCAGGAAGATCCCTTCAGTGGCGAAATCGACCGGTCTCAGTTTCATGTGGGCCTCGAGGAAGAAACCATCCGCATTGAAAGGCACCTTGAGCATCTTCGAAAGGCCCTCATTTTCATGGGGAGCAATGATTCCAGGGCTCAGGACCACGCGATCGGCCCGGATGAGAAGGTCGTCATGGAGGATCAGGTTCATGGACGATGACCTGGAGACCTTCTTCTCCTTTTTCAAGGCGAGGTTCCTTCTCCTGGTCATAACGGATGAAGAGGACACCCGCATCCCTGGCTTTCTCGTAATAGTCCTCTTTGAAGCCATAGGTCCGAATGTCACGATAGAGGATATAGACATTGTTCTCCGGGATTGATCTGCTTGAGCATCAGGGCGTTCTTAATCGCCTCGGAGCAGCAGATCCGGCTGCAGTAAGGTCTCTCCTCGTTTCTTGACCCAACACACTGGATCATCACGATATTCTTAGAGGCCTTGAATGACTCCGGATGGAGGACCATCTCCTTTTCGAGGTCCATCTGAGTGGTGACCCGACTATCCTGGCCATAGAGAAATTCTGCCGGGCGATATTCTTCAGCCCCCGTGGCAACAATGACTACGCCGTGATCGATGGTTCTTATTTCACCCTTGGTTTTGATCCCTGTCTTGAAATTTCCGACAAACCCATCCACCTTTTCGATTGTTGTTCCCCTGAAGATATGGATGCTGGGATGTCTCTCAACCTCACCGATGAGTCTTTGAGATGGGATTGGACATCCATGCCATCGAGAGTGTAGTGGATTCTTCTGGCTTTTCCCCCCAGTTCTTCCTCTCTTTCAACTAAAAAGACTTCAAAGCCTGCCTGGGCAATTTTCAAGGGCAGCCGTCATTCCTGCAAGGCCACCTCCGATGACCAGGGCCTTCTGGTTCATCTCGATCATCTGGGTGGGAAGGGGTTCGAGGAGGGCTGCCTTGGCAATGGCCATTCTCACCAGGTCTTTTGCCTTCTCCGTGGCTTCTCTGGGTTGATGCATATGGACCCAGGAACACTGATCCCGGATGTTGGTCATCTCGAAGAGATAGCGGTTAAGGCCAGCCTCCCGGATCGTATCCTGGAAGAGAGGTTCATGGGTTCTTGGGGTGCATGAGGCCACAACGATCCGATTCAATTGATGCTCCTCAATCGCCTTTTTGATGACCTCCTGGGTATCCTGTGAACAGGTGTAGAGATTTCCATCCACATAAACCACATGGGGAAGGGTCCTGGCATATTCCACGACAGAAGGCACGTCCACAACGCCCGCGATATTGATTCCGCAGTGGCAGATGAAGGCCCCTATTCGCGGCCTCTCGTAATTCACATTCTTCTCCGGGACGTACTCCTTTTCAGTCACCAGGGTCCCTCTCGAGAGGGGCGAGAAGGGAGGAGGCTTCTGCGGCGGCTGCGGAGGCCTGCGCTACCGTTTCGGGGACATCTTTAGGTCCGGAGAAGACACCACTCACAAAGACGCCTGGTCTTGAGGTCTGAAGCGGGGCAAATGTCGATGTCTGGGCAAATCCGTAGTGGTTAAGATCGATCCCGAAGATCTTCGATATCTCAAGGTGATCCCGGACAGGCTCGAGGCCGACAGAAAGGACGACCATGTCGAACTCTTCAGAGACCATCTCTCCTTCTTCGGTCTCGTAATGAATGAAAAGGTTATGGCTGTCCGGGTCTTCCTTGAGATGAGAGATGCGCGAGCGGATGTAACGGACCCCATACTCCTTCTTCGCCCTTTCGATATACTTGTCGAAGTCCTTTCCGTAAGCCCTCATGTCCATGAAGAAGATGGTGGCTTCCATCTCCCGGGCATGTTCTTTTGCGATGACCGCCTCTTTCGTCGCGTACATACAGCAGACAGATGAACAATACCCCTTCCCAATATGGGGATCCCTTGACCCGACGCATTGGATCCAGGCCACCTTTTTGGGGTGTTTGTCATCCGAGGGTCTCAGAATCTGTCCCTTGAAAGGACCGGAGGCAGAAAGGAATCGCTCAAATTCAATGCTTGAGACCACATTGGGAAATCGGCCATAACCATACTCCGTCTTCATGGAAGGGGAGAATTCATCAAACCCTGGGGAGAGGATGATGGAACCCACCTCGATCTCCACTTTCTCATCTTTCATCTGGTGGTTGATGGCCTTCGCCTCACAGGCCTTGACACACTCCATGCATTCGGAGCATCCTCCGCACTGGAGACAGCGCTTTGCCTCTTCGATGGCCTCCTCGGCCGTGAGGCCTGAATCGAGAGGCTTGACCATATCCGGAGGTGTCTCTCGCTCCTTCCGTTGGGAATAGGGAAGCTTGGTCCCCAGAGGCGATTTCTGGCTCCCTTCGGATTCCCTGTCCTGTGTCAAATCTTCTCCGCGAAGGTAACGATCGATGGAGATCGCGGCCTTTCTTCCATGGGCCATGGATTCGACAATCGTTCCAGGACCTGTAACCGTATCGCCTCCTGCAAAGACTCCCTTAAGGCTTGTTTCAAGGGTGATGGGGTCCGCAAGAATGGTTCCCCATCGGGTTCCCTTCAGTCCCTTAAAGGCCTTGACCATCGGTCTGTCTCCGGAAACGCCGTGGCAATAAAGATGGCATCGAAACCTTGCAAGAGAGCTCCCACAGAGACCTTCCCGACCCGCGTTTTGAGATGGACTTCGATCCCCATCTTTTCGATGATGGAGAGATCCTTCTCGACCACCTTTTTGGGTAAGTCGATAAGAGGGAAAGCCATCCGTCAAGAGGCCTCCCATCTTGTCTCTGGCTTCGAAGAGGGTGACGTATAGCCCATCCTTCTCAGATCATGGGCTGCCATGAGTCCGGCAGGACCTGAGCCGATGATGGCCACCTTCTTTCCATTCTCCTGGGGTGTTGTGAATTCAAACTCAGGTTCTTCGACATGATCAACGAGGAACCTCTTGAGATGGCAGATGGGAATTGGCCGATCCTCTTCGATCCGTTTGCATTCCCATTCGCAGGGGTGAGAGCAGGCATAGGCAAGGATCCCCGGGAAGGGCAGTTTCTCTCTGACGAGTTCGAAGGCCTCCTTGAATTTGCCCACAGAGATCAGGGCAACGTATCCCTGGGCATTGACATGGAGAGGGCAGGCGGCACGGCAGGGAGGAATGCCCCGCTTCTCAATCCCGTAGGCGCTCGGCATCGCCTGGGCAAAGAGCTGGTAGATGGCTGCCCGGGTCACAAGACCCTGTTCATAGTCATTGGGAATCTTCACGGGACAGACTTTGACGCAGTCGCCGCAGGCCTTACAGTCTTCAATCGTCACGGAGCGGGCCTTTTTGTGGACGAGAACCTTGAAGTGGCCAGGCTTCTCCTTCAACCTTCTCCACTTTCGCATTGGTCAGGATCTCGATGTTCCGGTGCCGTGCCCGCATCGACCAGCTTGGGAGACATGATGCACATGGAGCAGTCATTGGTGGGGAAGGTCTTGTCGAGCTGGGCCATGGTTCCGCCAATGCTGATATTCTTCTCCAGGAGGTAGACCTTGAAACCGCGATTCCGCGAGGTCGAGGGAGGTCTGGATGCCTCCAATCCCTCCGCCGACGACCAGCACGGCACCGACCGGATCTCGAGAGGGGGATGTCCTGACTGGCTCATCTTAGCTCGGCCTCCTGTTGATCTTCTTCAAGAGCTCTGCGGCTTCACACGGTTCATCTTCATTCCCAGTTCATCCGGCTCCATCCCCATGGCGAGTCCCAGGAGTTGGGGATAGAACAGGATGGGCAATTTGTATTCTTTCCCAGCCACCTTCTCGATCTTTTTCTGGTTCGATTCGTACATGATGTCGCAGAAGGGGCAGATGAGGATCATGGCATCGGCCTGGCTGGCCCGAATATGGTCCAGTTTGTTCTTTGCCATTCCGAGGGCCACCTGCTCATCAATGGCCAGACACCCCACCGCCGCAGCACGAAAGTTTATTTTCATAAGAGATCGATTTGTGCTCCGCTCGACCTCGATCAGTTCATCCAGGCTTTTGGGATTCTCGGGATCTTCGATCCTCGCATAAATGGTCGATGTTTGGTATAGTGGCAACCGTAATGGGGGGCGAGATGAAGGGACGAAAGATCGACCTGGATCTCTTCCGCAATCCTCTTGTATCCCACATCCTCCTTCAGGACCCGGATGAAGTGGGTCACCCGGACGCCTCCTTTGTACTTCTTCCCGATCCAGCGCGAAAGATCCTCATTGATCCTTTTTCGAAGCTTTTCGTCCTCCTGGATTTCGTGATTGGCCTCGGTCAGGGCGCCACAGCAGGCGCTGCAGAGGGTGCAGAGGGGATGATCCTTTCTCCTCGGCAAGGGCGAGGTTGCGGGCAGCCATCAGGAGATAGGCATAGTGATTGACCGATTTGATCGGATAACCGCAACAGGCGAACTCAGGGATGTCATGGAGCTGGACATCCAGCCTTTCCGCCACTTTCCGGGCAGAGAGCTCATAATTGGCAGCCCGGACAGGGACCGTGCAACCCAGGAAAAGGGTATAATGAACCTCTGAAGGACTATTTTTCTGTCTTTTCTTCACGATGAAGCCCCAGCTTTTCCAAGATCTTTTTGATCTCTTCCGTCTTTCCCTGGACGAGGGGTAGATTCAGTTCCTTTCTCCTGTCATTTTCGAAATCGGTGATCTCCAGGAGTCGGCCAAAGGATGAGAGGAGGTCCAGTTGCACCTTCATGGCCGGAGGAATATAGCCTTCTCTCACCGCAATATTCCTGATGGCATTCATCAGTTCAGGGATTCTCACATCCTGGGGACACCGTTCAAAACAGGTGTAGCAGGAGGAACAGAGCCAGATGAACTGACTGGAGAGGACCTCCTTCTTCATCCCCAGGATGGCCATCCGAATGATCTTTCCTCGGATTGTACCGGTCTGTGACTTCCCGGACCGGGCAGCCCGCAGTACAGGTTCCACAGGAGAAGCACCGCTTGATGTGTTCTCCCCCTGGTTCCTTGGCAATGAGAAGACTGAAATCAGGATCAAGGGTTTTAGAATCGATCATGAAATACTCTCTGCTGTTGTCACCCTGAACTCGTTTCAGGGTCTGGTTTCCTCAAAGAAATAGAGCCAGATGCTGAACCAAATTCAGCATGACATTCTTCTTCGTCTAAGTCGTTTTTTCAATCTTTACTGATACAATCCCCCTTTCCTCAATCAACGGGCAAGGCCAGGGAGCCGTCATGACCCCTTGGCAGGTCTTTTGGAAACCTTCACTTTTATCTTCATTGACCGGCCTGCAGGGTTTAAAATCCGGACCGCCTCTCCATCTTCGATCCCCAGGCTTCCCGCGTCATCAGGATTGATCTCCAGAAGAGGCTCTCTTTGAACCATTCCCAGGTTCTCACTCTTTGAGCTGAGAAGACCTGATTGAAAGAGCGAAGGCCTCTGGATCAGAAGAAGAGGGTATTCCCCTTTTTCACTGGAGAAGAATTGAAGATCCCGATCCTCAACAGGGATCAATTTTGCCTTTCCCCTTCGGGAATCCATTCGAATAGAGGTAAGAAGCCCCTTTTGGCCACTGCTCTCCATACTCGATCCCTTGATAATGTCGGATTCTGATGGGAAATCTCCTTAAAGATGGCCTCCGGGTGTTCTACCAGGAAGAGGCATTCAAGCATATGAAGGAGATGAAGGAAGATGTCAAAATCCGGTTTTGACCCATGCGCCGGAGGACGCAGGGGGTTGAGTCTTCTGGACCCTCCGCTCCAAATTGGTATAGGTTCCTTCTTTCTCGACAAAAGAGGCGGCAGGAAGAACGACATGGGCCATCTTTGCTGTCTCTGTCATGAAGAGGTCCTGGGCCACGAGAAGGGGAAGATTCTCAAGGCTTTTCTCAGACGATCAGGCTGGGAAGAGAGGGCGAGAAGGTCCTCACCTACAACGTAAAGAGCCCTTAATCTTCCTTCTTCCACCTTTTTCAAGAAGACTCTTGGTCCCTCCATTTGAAAGGATCCCCTGATCGATAGCTCCCTGACTGTTACATTTTTCCGGGAGGACGAGGATGCCGGAAGATTCTTTTCCAAGATGCCCTGTCATCAGGGCAAGGTTCGAAGCAGCAACGGCAATCCTTTTATGGGGAAGATGCGACCAGTCTCCTGCTCCGATCAGGATCATGCCGTGTTTGGCCTGGGCAAAGGCCCTGGCTGCCTTTTCGAGATCCTTTCTCGTTGTCTCTGAAAGCGCTTCAGTCACTTCGGTTTCCGAGATCTGTAACCTTCTTCCTCAAGGCTTCAATTCCCTCGGTTCTTTCATCGATGAAACCCTTATTCTCGAGACCCTCTTTTAGGATCGTCCGGGTGATTCCATTCAGAAGAGGGACCTCCATTCCGGGTTTTCCGAGGAGAAGGATGGCTGGAGGCTGAAAGAGGCGAAATCTGCGTATTTCGACTGAGGCCGATATCATAGCTCCCGACCACGATCAACTGAGCCCTGTTCTTCCGGATGGCGAGATGGATTTCATTCTTCACGATAGGATGGGTTTCTGCCGGGTCAACCCCGATGATCAGGATGCAATCCGTCTTCTCAGTTCATGAATCGAATTGGTAGAAGCAGGGATGCCTAATGTTTGGGATAATCCCTCTGTCAATCCTTCGTAAGCGCTGCCGCCACTCAAGGCATGATCTGATCTGTTCCGATAGCTTCTCTAAACAGTTTTTTGGAGAGATAGTATTCTTCGTTGGTCAATCGGCTGGAAACGAATGCCGGCGATCGACTCCGGACCCGATTGGGTCTTTGACTTTTCGAGTTCTGTCGCAATGAAATGGAGCGCTTCGTCCCAGGAGGCCTCTCTCAATTCACCCTTGACCCTCAGCAGCGGGGTCTTGATCCGGTCCGGGTGATCGATGAAGTCCCATCCAAATCGGCCCTTGACGCAGAGATTGCCGTCACTCGGCCCCGGACATGGATCGGAGAAGACGCGCTTCACCTCTCCGTCTTTCGAACCTATTGTAAGGAGGCATCCACAGCCACAGTAAGGGCAGGGCGTCGTTGTCTCTTTCAATTCCCATGCCTTCGGTGCGTAGTCAAAACAGTCACTCGTGATTGCAGCCACAGGACAGGTATCCAGACACTGGCCGCAGAATTCGCAATCGAGGGGCCGGTGAAAATCGGTGTCGATCGATGATTTTATTCCCCTCTCGGTAAAGGAAAGCTCTCCTATCCCCTGAACCTCGTCGCAGATCCGAACACACCGGCCGCAGAGGATACATTTGTTCGGATCCCTCTGGAGAAGAGAAGAGATGTCATCTATCGGGAAGAGAAATCTTTTCCCATGGATATTGGGTCTCCTCCACCCCATACTCATAGACCAGGGTTGGAGGGCACACTCTCCCTTCCTTTCACAGCGGGGACAGATCATGGGGTGATTGAGAAGGATGAGCTGGAGCTGGAGTCTTCTTGATTCCTTGATCTCAGGGGATTGGGTGATGATCTCCATCCCATCCCTGGCCGGGGTAAAACAGGCAAGCTGGAGCTCTTTCTTTCCTTTTTGCTGGACCACACAGAGCCGGCAGGCGCCAAAAGGGACGAGCCTTCGGTCATGGCAGAGGGTAGGGATCCTGACCCCGGCAGCCTCGGCTGCCTCGAGAATCATCTTTCCCCGTTCAACCTCGACCTCGATGCTATCGATCTTCAGTTTATTCGGTTTGGCTCTTCATAATGGTCTAAAAAGGGGATGATGGGATAGTTTGAAAATTGATTCCAGATCTTCGCATCGATTCCATTGCTATTCGATTGCCCAAAACTTACATGCCTGGATACAGGACCGGCACTGCGTGCACTTTTCCGAATCGATGACCGCCGGTGCCTTCTTCTCCCAGCTGACGGCCTCCACCGGGCATGCCTTCTGACAGAGACCGCACATCTTGCATTTTTCCGGATTGACGCGGAACTGGATCAGATCAGGGCAGACCAGGGCCGGGCATCGTCTCTCCTGGATATGGGCTTCGTATTCATTCCGGAAATAACGGATCGTGGAGAGGACGGGATTGGGAGCGCTCTTTCCAAGACCGCAATGGGAGGAGTCCTTGATATGCTTGCCCAATCGCTCCAGGAGGTCGATATCTTCCATCGTTCCCTTTCCCGCGGCGATTCGATTCAGGATATTGAGCATCACCTTCAATCCGATACGGCAAGGGACGCATTTCCCGCAGGATTCGTCTACAGAGAAATCAGTGAAGAACCGGGCCGTATCCACCATGCAGGTCGAATCATTCATGACAACGAGGCCGCCCGAGCCCATCATGGCTCCCGCCTCATCGAGAGAATCGAAATCGACCTCGGTATCGAGAAGCGGGGCGGGGAGACAGGCCCCCGAAGGTCCGCCAATCTGGATTGCCTTGAATTTTCGGCCCCCCGGAACCCCTCCGCCAATCTCCTCCACAATGGTCCGGAGGGTCGTTCCCATGGGGACCTCGACGAGTCCCACATTCTTGACCATACCGGCCAGGGCAAAGACCTTTGTCCCCTTGGAGCCCTTGGTCCCTATGGAGGCAAACCATTTCCCTCCGTTCCGAATAATCGGCCGGGATATTGGCGAAGGTCTCGACATTATTGAGAACGGTGGGCTGCCCCCAGAGACCCGGCCTCAGTCGAGCGCGGGGGTTTGATCCGGGGCATTCCCCGTTTCCCTTCCAGAGAATACATCAGGGCCGTCGATTCTCCGCAGACGAAAGCTCCGGCTCCAGGATATATCCCGATATCGAAATCGAATCCCGAACCCAGGATGTTCTCTCCCGAGAAGCCCGTACTTTCTGGCCTGTTCGATGGCTATGCCGAGCCGGTGGATCGCCAGGGGATATTCCGCCCTGACATAAACGTATCCCTGATGGGAATCAATGGCATAACCGCAGATGATCATTCCTTCCAATACGGCATGGGGATCGGACTCCAGAAGAGAACGGTCCATGAAGGCTCCCGGGTCTCCTTCATCGCCGTTGCAGATGACGTACTTTGGAAAAGAGGCATACCGTCTTCCCTCCTCCCATTTTGCGCCTGTAGGAAACCCGGCACCCCCGCGGCCTCGAAGACCGGAGATCTTCACCTCCTCAATGACAGCCTCAGGGGTCATGCGGTGAGAACCCTGGCCAGTCCGAAATAGGCGCTCCTTGAGATAGCCTGATCAATTTCCTCCGCGTCGATCAGTCCTTTATTTCGAAGGGCCCAGAGAGTCTGATGCTTGAAAAATGGGATGTCCTGAATTTCGGGATCTTCTCCGGGAGCCGATGTCATCGGAGCATCGCCCTCCATTTCGAACGCAAGGGCATAGGCATCAACGATCTCTCCCTTCAAAACATGCCGGCTAAAAATCTCCTGAATCTTCTCCTCATTAAGGTCACAATATTTCACGGGCGGGAGCCCGATAGATTCAATAGTCACCATGGGTTCACGGCTGCAAAGGCCTGCACAGCCGGAATGGATGATCTTGATATCCTTCAGCCCTTTTTCCTCAATCTCTCTGTTGATGAATGCCTGGAGCCTGTTGGCCCCTGCAGCAATCCCGCATGTCCCCATGTGAAGATTGATCTTCGTCCGAATCCCCTCTTTTTGAAGGGTAAGGTCCTGAAAGATCTGCTCCTTGATCTTTTCTAAATCTTCTATTCTTGATAGCTGCATGGGCTACTCGTATGATCGGACTATTCGGACTGCCTCAGAGGGTACCATCAGGGCATGGGTGTCGTTGTCGATGACCATGGCCGGCGCTAAGCTGCAGCATCCGAGGCACCGGACCGCTTCAAGAGAAAATTTTCGGTCCCTCGTAATGCCTCCAACCTTGAGGCCCAACTCCTGTTCAAGTTTTTCCAGGATCTGTTTACTCCCTTTGACATAGCAGGCCGTCCCAAGGCAGACCCGGATGATGTGCTTTCCCCTTGGGATGGTCGTGAAAAAGGCATAAAAGGAGACGACTCCGTAGATCTGAGAAGGGGAGATGTTTAACCCTTCGGCGATTCGCCTTTGAACCTGCCTTGGCAGGTAACCACAGATATCCTGGCTTTCTTTGAGGGCAGGGATAAGAGATCCGTGCTTCCCATTGTATTTAGCAATGACCTGGTCGATCTTCTTAAGTTCTTCAAAGGACAAGGTATCGACCAATCGACGCATGGAGTCTCCGGAAAATTCGAAAGAATGAATTCTGAAGGATCATAAAAACTAACGTCACCCTGAAGTTTATTTGTAAAATTTCGATTTAAAAACCTGTAAGTCATTTCATCAAGTGACAAATCCGATCCGGTTATCACTTTTACACTTTTTCAACCCTGTCAATCAAATAAAGACTGGCTTTTCAATGAAGATTTTCTTCTTTCACCTTTTTTACCCTTCGATTTCGGATTTGATGAAATCGGCAGGCTCTCTTTCATCAGTTTCTGGTCCCTGGAGGTTTGGAGGCCTTGATTTTGCACATCCAGCCCTTTTCGTAGGGGCTTTCGTTGATCAGTTCAGGAGTATCTTCCAGTTCGCCATTAATCGCCTCAATCTTCCCGGAGACAGGGGCGTAGATCCTTCCCACCCATTTTCCGGATTCCATCGAGCCGCAGGGTTTACCTTGTTCCACTGCCTTTCCGGGAGAGGGCAATTCGATATACACGACCTGCCCGGCCAATTTTTGGGCAAAATCGGTGGTTCCAATGGTGACAACATCTCCATCGACCCTTGCCCAAAAATGCTCCTTGTGGTAGTATAAATCGTCTGGGAAATTATACTCTTCTATTTTCATGGCATCCTCCTTTCTATTTGGTCGCTTTATACTTTAGTGCCCAAAATTTGTCAAGATAAAAATTTCACAAGCAAAAATCCTCCATCGTACAAAAACTTTTTCTTGACAAAAATTTTCATTATTGGTAAGGAATGTGTATAAAATCACAAGCCACTAAAAATCATTCATAAAGGAGGCGGTTTTATGACGATCAGCAAATGGATGACAGCAGGGACGGTTCTGAAGATGATGGCCATGCATTTCCCTGATAAAGAGGGCGCTGCGAGACAAATTCCGAACATTGACCTTCAAACAATGGAACGACAGGAGTTGCCGCCTGGCCAATGCGCTGGTCAATCTGGGAGTGAAAAAGGGGGATCGCTTTGCCATTTTGGCGTATAACTGTGTCGAGTGGATGGAGATCTATGCTGCCTCTGCAAAAGGCGGTCAAGTCACAGTTCCCATCATGTTTCGTCTTGCTGGTCCTGAGATGGAGTATGTGATCAATCACTCCGAATGTAAGGCCTTCATCGTCCAGAAGGATTTTGTCCAGATGGTCAATTCCTTCCGTGACAAGCTCCCCATGATACCCAAAGAGAACTACATCTATTTCGGGGACGGCCCGTCCCCGAGGGATATCAAAGCTATGAAGCGCTCATCGCGAGAGGCATCCCCGGAGGAGCCCGATGTGGTTGTTGATGCAGAGGATATGTGGAATATCATGTATACTTCGGGCACCACCGGTAAACCCAAAGGTGTCATCCGGACCCATGAGGGAAATGTTTCTCAGTATGTCTTAAACGGAATCAATATGGCGCTCAGGCCCACGGATTGTGTCATGCTCGTCATGCCCATGTGCCACATCAACTCTATCTACTATTCTTTTGCCTATACGTATGTGAGTGCGAAGGCATTCGTGTACAACATGATCAGTTTTGATCCGGTAGATCTCCTGAAGACGATTGAAAGAGAGAAGATCACGTTCACTTCTCTTGTTCCCACCCACTACATCATGATGCTGGCCCTTCCGGATGAAGTGAAGAGGAAGATCGATGTCAGTTCAATCCGGCAGCTTCTCATCTCCTCGGCTCCTGCGCGGAAAGATACCAAATTAGCGATCATGGACTATTTCAAAAACGCCGAACTCTGGGAAGCCTATGGCTCGACTGAAGCCGGTCTGGTGACGCTCCTCCGACCCGAAGAGCAGTTCAAGAAGCTTGGCTCTATCGGGAGGGAGATCTTTGGGACGGACCGGATCAAGATCCTGGATGAGAATGGGAAAGAAGTGCCAAGAGGCCAGGTGGGAGAGCTTTACTCGAGGACACCCCATATTTTTAAGGCCTACTGGAAGGACCCTGAGAAAACGAAGTCAGTTTTTCAGGGTGAATGGTTCTCTGCAGGCGATATGGCCTACCAGGATGAAGACGGATATTTCGTCCTGGTCGATCGAAAGGCTAATATGATCATTACCGGCGGGGAGAATGTCTTCCCATCAGAAGTTGAGAATCTTCTTGGGTCCCATCCGGCAGTCAAATATGTTGCCGTGATTGGGATTCCCCACGAAAAATGGGGAGAGGCGGTCAAGGCGGTCGTGACACTCCATCAGGGTAAAAGCGTCACAGACAAGGAGCTCGTAGAACAATGTAGGGGAAAGATTGCGGGGTATAAAATTCCAAAATCGATCGACTTCATCAAGGATGACGAAATGCCCATGACTCCAACCGGAAAGATCCTTCACCGGATTTTGAGAGAGCGTTACGGGAAATGGAGTGATGTGAAATAGCCTCTATTTGAAGGAGACGATGAAGGCCCAAGAGAATCATTCTTGGGCCTTTTTATTGAAAAAAGAGACTGCTTCGGATCACTCTTAATGGTATTTTTGGCATTCTTTTCGATGGAAAATTTTCTCTTGCAAAATCAATCGGAATAGGCTATGTTAAAAAGTCCCAAGGGTGCAGTCTGGCCCTTGGTTTCATTTTGTTAGGATGAAGAGGAGCCATTCATGTTAAAAGGCCTGCGATGGAGATTTATTCTTTATAGTGCGATTACGGTTTTCGCCATCCTTCTCCTTTTGCCCAATGCGATCTCTCAACTGCCTCCGTGGATTAGCAAAGTCATTCCCGCGGAGAAGATTCATCTTGGCCTCGATTTGCAGGGAGGCATGTATCTTCTCCTCCAGGTTGAAGAAGAGAAGGCAGCAGAAAGTTATGTTGAACAGGTTAAGAACAATCTGGCGGATGCCCTGAAAGAGCAAGGGATCCCAGTCGGAAAGATTGATCGTGAGAAGGATGCAATCTTCTTGGAATTTTCAGGGCCCAAAGAAAAGGTTGACAATCTCCTCAGCCAGCGGTTTCCCATGCTCCATGAAAAGCCCACCTCCGGAGAGGGAGGGGTATGGAAGTACCAATTGGTCCTTGACAGCAAAGATGTGGAGAATACGAAGAGACATGCTATCGACCAGGCCCTCGAAATTATTAGAAATCGAATCGATCAATTCGGTGTTACAGAGCCTGAAATCACCCGGCAGGGTACAAATCAAATCCTTCTTCAGCTCCCAGGGATCAGGGACTCTGAGAGGGCGATCAATCTTATCGGGAAGACCGCCCTATTGGAGTTTAAGGTGGTCGATGACGAAGGAAACCTTGAGGAGGCATTGAAGGGGAATGTTCCTCCTGGGGATATCATTCTGTATCAAAGAGCGGTGGACCCCCAGACAGGGGCGGTGAGAAGGATTCCTTACCTGCTGAAAGAAAAGACACTGATGACGGGCGATTTGATCAAGGATGCGCGTGTATCCCTCGATTCCCAATTTCACGAACCCTATGTGGCCATGGAGTTTAATGATATCGGAGCGAAGCTTTTCGAACAGATCACCGGCGCCAATGTGAAGAAGCGATTGGCGATCATTCTCGATAACAATGTCTATTCCGCTCCTGTGATTCAGGAGAGGATTGGCGGGGGAAGAGCCCAGATTACGGGTCGGTTTGACATGAAAGAGGCGAGTGACTTAGCTATTGTTCTTAGATCAGGTTCTCTCCCTGCGCCTGTGAAAATCATTGAACAGAGAACCATCGGGCCCTCTCTTGGACAGGATTCGATCCACAAGGGGATTATCTCCATACTGATGAGTGCGATTGTCGTCGCTATCTTCATGGTTATATACTACCGGTATTCGGGTCTGGTTGCCGATTCTGCTCTTATCCTGAACGTGATCCTAACGTTGGCAGTACCTGGCTCTGTTCCGGGCGACCCTGACCCTTCCCGGCATTGCCGGCTTAGTTCTGACCATCGGAATGGCCGTTGATTCCAATATCCTGATTAATGAGAGGATCAAAGAGGAGTTGAGGCTGGGAAAGACGATTCGAATGGCGATCGATCAGGGCTATCATCGTGCCTTCACCGCCATTTTTGATTCCCATGTGGCGGCTCTGATCTCTGGGGTGATCCTCTACCAGTTCGGAACCGGTCCGGTCAGGGGATTTGCTGTAACGTTGTGCATCGGTCTCCTGGCCAACCTCTTTACTGCTGTTTTTGTCACAAGGTTGATCTACGATTTCATCACACTTAAATTTGCGGTTAAACGATTGAGCATTTAACGGTTGAGGGGAACTGTCATATGGAATTGATACGGCCGGGTACCCATTACGATTTTATAGGGATGAAGAAGATTACCCTCTGGATTTCGGCTCTGGCCATTGTTGTGACCATTGGGTCCATCCTTTATCACGGCGGGCTAAGGAATGGGGTCGATTTTGCGGGTGGCCTGGTACTGCAGATTAAATTCTCGAAGGCGCTGAACATCTCGGAGATCCGAAATGCTTTGGAGACTTCAGGGTCGAAGGAGGCAGTGGTCCAAAACTTCGGAGGAGAAAACGAGTTCTTGATCCGCGTGGAGAAAAGTTCAGAAGATCTTGAGGCTGTGTCAAAGAAGATTCAGACCGCGCTCCAAGAACGATTCAAGGACAAGGCACTTGAGATTCTAAGGGCGGAGGTCGTTGGTCCGATGGTTGGGAAGGATTTGAAACAGAAGGCCGTGTGGGCGGTGGGACTCTCGCTCTTTGGAATCATGATCTATATTGCCTTTCGATTTCATAAGTTTTCTTATGGACTTGGCGGGGTGATCTCCTTATTTCACGATATTATCGTGACCTATGGGGCAATCTCTGTCCTGAATCTGGAATACAATTTGTCCCTGATGGCAGTCATCCTTACCGTCATTGGTTTTTCAATCAACGATACCATTGTCATTTTTGACCGGGTGAGAGAGAATATGAAGAAGATGAGGAAGACAGACCTCGTTGCGGTGTTTAACGAGAGTATCAATGAGTGCCTCGGGCGAACGGTCCTCACCACAGGAACGGTCATGATCTCAGTGCTGATCCTCTTCTTCTTTGCCGGACAGGTTCTCCGTGAGTTTACAATTGCTCTAATTGTCGGAATAACGACTGGAACTTATTCTACGGTCTATATTGCGAGCCCTGTTGTTTTATTCTGGGAAGAACAGATCACCAACAAAAGAAAGCGAAAGTGAAACCCTAAAAAAGATATAGGAATTTGAGAAATAAAAAAACCCCCTTTTGATTTGGAGGTTTCGGTGATATAAGAATATCACCAGCAAGGTGAAACCGAAAAACCAAAAGGAGGTAATTGTTATGATACAGCAAACCGTATTCCCTTTCAAGATAGAGACAACGAAGGAGAGGTTGACAGCCCATGGAGGACTGGCATTGATGGCGGAGTTCAACCATGGGATAGGGTTGAGAGAGCTGACGGATCGGTACCTACCGGCCCCCGGGAGTAATCGAGGGTTTAATCCTTCCGAGATAGTGGATGCCGTGGTGTTGATGTTGCAGGGGGGCGGGAGGAGTTTGGAAGATCTAAGAGAATTAAAGAATGAGGAAGGGCTCATGAAGTTGATTGGGCGGGATGAGATTCCTGAGCCTGATACGGTGGGGGACTGGTTAAGAAGAATGGGAGATCGGAAGTCCGGGGAGGTTGGGCTCAAGGGGTTAGATGAGGTTCGGAATAAGATCAATGGAAGGATTTTGAAGAGGGATGGGAGGGAGAGTTATACGTTAGATGCGGATGCGACGGAGGTTATTGGGGAGAAAGCGGATGCCTTGTACACCTATAACGGGAACAAGGGGTATATGCCGGTACTTGGTTTTTTGTATGAAGTGGCAATTTGTATTTATGATGAGTTTCGGGAAGGCAATATTTCTCCTCAGAGTGGGCAGAAGGGGTTTTACCTGGAGTGCAAGAAGCGGATGCCGGTGGGGAAGCGAATTGGGTATTATCGGGCGGATAGCGCCTCGTATCAGGCGGAGCTATTCAACCAATTAGAGAAGGATGGGGTGAAGTATGCCATTACAGCGGATCAGGACAAAGCGGTGAAGGCATTGATTGGGTCGATCAAGGAAGAGGAATGGAAGGAACCGGTGAGGGGATGTGGGTATGAGTTGTCGGAAACGGTGCACTGTATGAATGAGACGAAGAAGGCATTTCGATTGGTCATCAAACGAGAGATGAGGAGACAGGGCGAGCTCTTTGAGGGGAAGGAAGGGCAGTATTTTTATCATGCCGTAGCGACGAACTGGTTGGAGGAAGAGAAGGATACGGCTGGGGTGCTGAAGTGGCATAATCAGAGGGGGCAGGCGGAGAACTTTAATAAGGAAGTAAAGGTTGGGATTGGGATGGAGCGGATGCCCTGTGGGCAGACCCATGCCAATGCGGTGTTCTTTAGGATAGGGGTGTTGGCCTACAATCTTTTCATTGGATTCAAACGGCTGTCCTGTCCGGAATCCTGGGTAAACCAGACGATTGCGACCTTTCGGTGGAAGATGGTGCAAGTGGCCGGCCGGATTGTCAAACATGCTGGGGAGACTGTTCTGAAGTTGATGATGGATCTGGAGAAGTTGGAATTATTCAGAGGGATTCGAAAAAAATCTTTTGAGTTGAGTTTATGCCTGGAATGATGAAACAAGAGACGTTGATGAGAGGGAGTCAGGCCAAGGGAGGAGTTTGCCCAAAATCTTCGAAATCCAAGGTTGAGAGGGAATCGCATTCGTTGAAATGCACGAATTCAGGAGTCCTCCTGGAGAAGTCCCAATTTTTTAACCAAAAAATTTCCTTAAATCTCCCCGGAGAAACATCCTTTAATTTCTATGTCGGGATTTGGGTGAAAGTTTCTCCTTGACATTTATCGCGATAATATCTTAATTTTAATAGTTTAAGGGTGGTGAAATGAAGACGTTTCAAGCCAAAAAAGAGAGTGTCGATCATCAATGGTATCTGGTGAATGCAGAGGGAAAAGTCCTGGGCCGAATGGCGACCGAATTGGTTAAGATCTTGAGGGGCAAGAATAAAGCCATTTTCACCCCCCATGTGGACACGGGGGATTTTGTGGTGGTCATCAACGCCAACAAGGTATCCTTGACCGGAAAGAAGATGAAAGACAAGGTCTATTATCATCACAGCGGTCACCCTGGTGGAATCAAGGCCGTCAGCGCCGAAAAACTCTTGGCTAAGAAGCCCACGGAGTTGATTCGGCTGGCTGTCAAAGGGATGCTCCCGAAGAATAGTCTGGGCCGACAGATGCTTCGGAAATTGAAGGTCTATGCCGGGCCAAAACATCCCCATGAAGCCCAGGGGCCCGTCACAATCGACATTTAAAAGGAGAAGAGGAACCGTGACAGAACCGATTTACGCCACAGGCAAGAGAAAGACCTCCATCGCAAGGGTATGGCTGATGCCCGGAGAAGGAAAGTTTTCCGTAAATGAGAGAGGGTTGAAAGAGTATTTTACGATCGAGACGGAAGAAATGATCATTCTTCAACCCTTTGAAATTACCGGAACCCAGAACAGGTTCGATGTCTTGGTGAATGTTCGGGGAGGAGGGGTTTCAGGCCAATCCATTGCGATCCGTCATGGAATTTCAAAGGCCTTGCTTCAATATAACCCCGAGTTTAAGGATGCCTTGAAAAAGGCGGGTTTTTTGACACGCGACTCGAGGGTCAAAGAGCGCAAAAAATACGGAAGAAGGGGAGCCAGACGCAGGCCCCAGTTCTCGAAACGTTAACCCCATGACCTCAATTGATCCGACTGAAAAAGGGAGGTCAGGGGACCTCCCTTTTTGTTATTAAGCTGGTCAGATCATGACCAGGATAAGGCGAAGTTTCAAGTTCCTCTGGCCAGGTTTTCAGTTAAAGAGATATACGAGATTGGCGATATCAACGAAATAGACGAGATTGACGATAATTGAGCGGAGAGGTTATTCTATGAAGACACGAGTGGGCATTATCGGTGGAACAGGATATACGGGGGTTGAACTGCTGCGCCTGCTCCTCCTCCACCCCGAAGTGGAGGTTACGGTTCTGACTTCCCAGAAATATGCAGGCGTTCCGATTGACCAGGTCTTTCCCTCCCTTACCCACTGTTTTCAATTGAAGTGTGAAGAGCTCTCTTCAGATCGTGTTGCAGATAAAGTCGATTTTGTCTTTGCTGCAGTTCCTCATAAAACGGCTATGGAGACCGTCCCTTCATTCTATCAACAGGGGAAGAGGGTGGTGGATCTCAGCGCCGATTTCCGGCTTAAAGATCCTGGGGTATATGAACGCTGGTATCAAAGACATACCTGTCCGGAGTTACTGTCCGATTCTGTCTATGGTTTACCTGAGCTTCATCGTAAGGAGATCCGGGATGCGAAGATCGTTGGAAATCCTGGATGTTATCCCACAGGGGCGTTGATTCCCCTGATTCCACTCCTGAAGAAAAAGATGATTTTTTCTGAGAACATCATCATCGATTCGAAATCCGGTGTGAGCGGTGCAGGCCGGGACGTCGTTTTAGGATCCCTTTTCTGTGAAGTCAATGAAGGCGTGAAAGCCTATAAGATCTTTGATCACCGGCACCTCCCCGAAATCGATCAGGAACTGAGTCTGATGGTTCAGAAAAAGGTCGAGGTGACCTTCGTCCCCCATCTGATTCCGATGGACCGGGGGATATTGACCACACTCTATGTTCGTCTCACTCAGAGGGTGAAGACCGAAGAGGTCTTGAATGCCCTTCGCGAATTCTATCGGGAAGAACCCTTTGTTCGGGTTTACCCGAAAGGAAAACTTCCCAACACGAAGGATGTGAGGGGATCCAACTATTGTGACATTGGATTGAATGTGAATGAGTCAGGAGATCGGCTGGTCCTCGTGACGGCGATCGACAACCTGGTCAAAGGGGCCTCTGGCCAGGCCATCCAGAATATGAACATCATGCTCGGTTATCCTGAGACCTTTGGCCTTGGAGTGGTTCCGCTCTTCCCATGATTACGTAGCGCAAAAAGGCAATAGGCAATGGGGGAGCCGAATAGACAATTTTTGATATTTGGGGATAGACCTTCATTCCCTCATTTCACTCCGGATCTCTGGTTTCTTGGCTGACCTTAAACCTTATAGCCTATTACTTCCCCTGTTTCCCTCTTCATTTTACAACCCCCAAAGATTCTGTTAAATTAAACTGAATTAAAATATTTCTTGGAAAGACGACCACGGTGACCGTACCCTACAAAAACAAGATTAAAAAATGCAGAGCCCGTTCCCAGAGCAGGCCCTGCGTAAACTTATGAAACCCTTGACCCCGGCCATCAAACAGTACCTCCAGATTAAGAGCCAGTACCCGGATTCCATCCTGTTTTTTCGCATGGGAGACTTCTATGAAATGTTCTTCGAGGATGCTCATGTGGGTTCGAAGGAACTGGACATCGCTTTGACGTCGAGGAATAAAGGGCAGCAGGGAGGTGTTCCTCTCTGTGGCATTCCTTACCATGCCGCAGAGGCCTATATCTCAAAGTTACTGCAGAAGGGATACAAGGTTGCGATCTGTGAACAGGTGGAAGATCCAAAACTGGCCAAGGGGATCGTTAAGAGGGAAGTGATTCGAGTCCTCACTCCTGGCCTCTCCATCGATTCCCTTCATCTGGAAAAGAGCGAAAATAATTATCTCATGGCTTTCTCTGTGGAAGGAGAAGTCTTTGGGCTGGCCTTTCTTGACATTTCAACAGGCGAATTCAGGGCCTGCCAGATATCGGGATTTGAACCTTTCCTGAACGAGGTCTTCCGAAACGAACCGAAAGAGATTTTGACCTTTAAAGACTTTCAGCAGCATCCCTGCTTTGAAAGATTCAAAAGGGCCTATGAAAAGGGATTGGTCAACTACTTTGATGATGCCAAGAGGGGAGATCTCCATTCACTGACCGAAATCAAAGAACAGTTTCAATTGAGTGAGGAGATGAATCTCCAAGGGGCTCCGTTGGCTGCCCTTGCAGCAGAGATGGCCCTGCGCTATGCGAAGGAAAATGAGAAGACAGCGCTTTTTCACCTCCAGCGCCTCACTTTTTACCAGGTGCAGGATTTCATGGCCATCGATGAGACGACAAAGCGGAACCTGGAACTAACCCAGTCGCTCTTCGGCCAGGGGAAGAAGGGGTCCCTTTTTTGGGTTTTGGATGAAACCATGACGGCAATGGGCAGTCGCAAGTTGCGGGAGTGGTTGAATTATCCCCTGATGGATGCTCGAGAGATCAGTCAAAGACTGGAAGGCGTTTCGGAGCTAAAAGAGAAGAAAATTGAGAGGAAGGACCTTCGGGAATTCTTAAAGGACATCCAGGATATTGAACGACTGACCTCGAGAATCTATCTTGGCCATGCAAATGCAAGAGATCTCATTGGCTTGAAAAGATCACTCAAGAACCTTCCGGGGTTAAAGACATTCCTCTCATCCTTCGAGGCACCCTTTATCCAGGAAGTGTCGTCAGGGCTGGAGCATTTCGATGATCTTTATCAACTCTTGGAATCCTCAATTGTGGAAGATCCCCCACTGACTATCCGCGAGGGAGGGATCGTCAAATCAAACTACAACAAAGAATTGGACGAGTTGAGGAAGATCAGCAAGGAAGGGAAGGGTTGGATCCTCCAACTCGAAGCAGAGGAGAGAAAGAAGACAGGAATCGCTTCCCTGAAGATCCGGTATAATCAGATCTTTGGCTACTATATCGAGGTGACCAGAAGCAACCTCCAGCTCGTTCCCGACCGCTATACGAGAAAGCAGACGCTGGTCAATGGAGAACGATTCATTACCCCGGAACTCAAAGAGTTTGAAACAAAGGTACTGGGTGCGGAAGAGGAAATCTGCCAATTGGAATACCGGATCTTTGAAGAGATCCGGAAAAGGATTTCGGAGGCCACTCCCAGGCTTCTAAAAGACGGCCTCCGCCATTGCCATGATCGATGTTCTGAGTTCTTTGGCAGAGGTGGCCGATCGGTATGGCTACACAAGACCCACTGTGGATGAAAGGGCGGGCGTGATCATTCAGGACGGACGCCATCCTGTCATTGAGCGGATTACCCTGCAGGAGAGGTTTGTTCCAAACGATACCCGGATCGATAGTGATGAACATCAAATCCTGATCATTACAGGACCCAATATGGCGGGTAAATCGACCTACTTAAGACAGGTCGCCCTCATCGTCCTTATGGCGCAGATAGGCAGCTTCGTTCCGGCAGCAAAAGCTCAAATCGGAGCAGTGGACCGAATCTTTACACGGATCGGTGCTTCCGATAACATCATCATGGGGCAGAGCACGTTCATGGTTGAGATGATGGAGACGGCTCGCATTCTGAATCAGGCAACCTCAAGAAGCCTTCTCATTCTGGATGAGATCGGGAGAGGAACGAGCACCTTTGATGGTCTGAGTATTGCCTGGGCCGTGGTTGAATACCTCCATGACCATCCTTCCCTCAGGCCTAAAACCCTTTTTGCCACCCATTACCATGAATTGACAGAATTGGCCTTGACCAAGGAGAGAGTGAAAAACTATAATGTGGCGGTCAGTGAATGGAACAATGAAATCGTTTTCCTTCGTAAGATTATTGAGGGTGGAACCAATCGGAGTTACGGTATTCAGGTTGCAAGGCTGGCCGGGATTCCTCAAAAGGTGATCGATCGAGCGAAAGAAATTCTCCTCACCCTGGAGAGGGGTGAATTGGATGCCATGGGAATGCCCAAGCTTGCAAGGACAAAGAACGAAGGGGGAAGACCGAAGCTTCCTGCCCAGCTTTCCCTTTTTGTTCAGCCTGATCCCATTCGATCCGAATTGAAGAGGATACAAGTCGACCGAATCACTCCTCTCGAGGCTCTCCACATTTTGGATGAATTAAAGAAGAAGGCAGAAAAGGAAGAATAAAGTTTTTAAATCTAAGTTTCAAAATCCCTGCCTGTGGCAGACAAGCAAATGTCAAATGAAACTTAATGATCATCCTTTGACAGGCTCAGGACGGTGTCATGAACATGCTGAAGGATAAAACCGACGAACGCTCGGGCCGAAGGCTTGTCGAACCGTGAACTTTGACATTTGGAATTTTTTGAGTTGGCGTTGGCATTTTGCTAGGCAAGGGCATAGAGAGCGTGATGGATTATTCGAAGACAAGACTGAAGATGGTAGAAGAGCAGATTGTTGCAAGAGGGATCAGGGACCCCCGGTTGATGGCTGCAATGAAAAAGGTTCCTCGCCATCTCTTCGTTGAAGAAGCCCTCCAAAGTCAGGCTTACAGCGACCATCCCTTGCCCATAGGGGAGAAGCAGACCATTTCCCAACCCTATATGGTCGCTTTGATGACGGAGACTTTGGCATTGACAGGGAAAGAAAAAGTCCTGGAGATCGGAACGGGTTCCGGATATCAGACGGCGATTTTAGCAGAACTGGCTGCCAAGGTCTTTTCTATTGAGAGGATCCTTTCCTTAGCGATTAAGGCAAGAAAATTGCTTCTCGACTTAGGGTACTTGAACATTGAGGTCAAATTCTCTGATGGAACCGTTGGATGGCTCGATGAGAGTCCCTTCGACGCAATCATGGTGACGGCAGGGTCTCCGGAGATACCCCAACCCTTGATCGATCAATTAAAGGTGGGCGGCAAAATGGCCATTCCTATTGGAGATGCCTATGTTCAGGACCTGATTCGAGTCACGAAAACTGAAGATGGGATTAAAAAGGAGGATTTTGGGGGTTGTCGGTTTGTTAAACTGATCGGAAAATATGGTTGGGAGGTAGAGTGACCTTTTTCTGACCAAAGGCTACGGCAACCCTTAAAGGGTTCCTCTTGTCATCTGTGAAAAGGCCCATTTATGTGTGGAAGAAGGGCTCAAAAATATTTGTTATGCATTTTCCTCCTCCTCTTGGTATTCCTTGTTCCCGCCTGTGCAAGGCATAAGATTCCTACCGAAAAGCCAACTCCACTCCCGGAGAGACGAACTGATAGGAAAGGGGTCTATCACATTGTCGAAAGGCATCAGACTTTCTATCGGATCTGCAAGACCTACGGAGTCGATATCAAGGAGGTGGCCAAATCGAATGGGATCACAAACGTGAGCAAGATTCAGACAGGCCAGAAAATATTCATTCCTGGAGCAGAAAGAGTTTTAAGAGTTGAGATTTATATAGATGATGTTGTGTTGGAGCCCACTGAGAAAGAGAAGGAGAGAACGGAATATCCGAAAAAGGATTTTATCTGGCCCGTTGAAGGAAGATGTATCAATTTTTTTGAGGATGAAGAACGGAAGAGCCATCAAGGCATCGATATCTCTTCCCCGCCCGGGACACCCATTAAGGCCTCCAACTCGGGATGGGTCATCTATTCTGGAAATGCGATCAGGGGCTATGGGAATTTGATTATTCTACGCCACTCAGAGGAATTTGTTAGCGTCTATGCCCACAACCAGGTGAACCTGGCAGAGGAGGGTATGTGGGTTGAGAAGGGGCAGACCATCGGTAAAGTCGGACAGACGGGAAGGGCCTCTGGCCCCCATCTCCATTTCGAAATTCGCAGAAACAATAAGGCCATGGATCCTCTCCTCCTGTTAAAATAAGTTTCCGTTATCATTTAGAATTCTCAGCTAAAGCATCTTCATTTCCCCTTTATTTCATAGAGTTCAGTTGGATCCCCATTGAGTCAAAAAAACAGATTCCTCCCTCAGGATGGGGAGGATAAAGGTGGGGGTGTATCACTTAATTCGGGTTGAACTCATGTATTTGTTGACTTGGAATACCACAATCGAATATTATCCTAACTTAAAAAAACAGCACAGAAAGGAGGTGTCAGGGCGGGCTTCTTATTTGAAATTGTTGGGTAAAGGATAAGGCAAAAGTAGGCTTCTATTCAAATTTGGTAGATTCTCAGTTGTCGTGGAAGACGGCATCCATAAGCGTTCCCTTCGACTGAAAAATCGATGAACAATAGACGGCCGGATAAGATGAAAAAACTTCAAAGATGGAGCGTCATTTTAGCATTCGTGGTAGGGATCATCGGCTGCACACAGAAGTCTCCACCCGGTTTCAAGCCCAATTCGGAACCCGACGGGTTCGGGGGCATCAAATGGGGCACAGAATTCTCGGAAGTCAAAACAGATATGGTGGAAGTGAGGAGCCTCAGCGATCCCGCAAAACCGGATGAGAAGATCACGATTTATTACATCAAAAAAGGAGATAATTTAAAAATGGGGGAGGCCCAGCTTGATAAAATTGAGTATGTATTTTGGAGGGGGAAGTTTGCCGAAGTCCGGATAACCGCCACCGGACCTGAAACTTTTAATCACTTGAAAAAATCCTTGTTCGAAAAATATGGGACCGTGGATAAACCCTTCCAGGGAGCATATTCTTGGGATGGGAGTGTTACCCGAATTGCTCTAAGATACGACAACCCTACGAAAACCTCTTTGCTAACGATCGCATCGACAAAAATAGCATCACAGGAGGTCAAAGAGATATTTGATAAAGATAAGGACTGAGAACAAGCGGACAAAGGGGTTCTCCGATTCTCCCCTCGGGAATTTTAAACTTTTTTAATTGACTTTAAAAACAACAATCGGTAGGATGTATTGAAAGCGCAAACAAGGGTGAAAGGAGGTGGTCCTTTTAAGGGGTCGGGAGGTCTTAATTATTATGGGGTGATTGAACCAGTAAATTTCACTTTTTCTCCCTCTGGTCTATGGGAACGATGGAAATGGGGGCAACTATGAATGAAGAAAAAAAGGAAAAAACTGTTCCTGGAGGTTGTGGACCTGAATTTGAAATAACTGATTTTCCGGAGCCACTGAGAAAACTTACCCCGAAGAAACTTTTGGCCATCCTGGGACCGGCCATCATTGCCCTTGGCGGAACAATCGGCGGGGGTGAATGGCTGATCGGTCCTTCTCTTTTTGTGAAATGGGGCCTTGCGCTGCTGTGGATTACGACATGTTCCTCCTTGCTCCAGGTTTTTCTCAACCTCGAGATGACCCGTTACACCCTTTATACAGGCGAGCCGATCACTGTCGGTTTTATGAGGCTTAAACCAGGAAAGGCATTCTGGGGATGGCTCTTCACAATCATTGGATTCTGTGAGCGTGGACTCCCTGGATGGGCCCTTGGCACGGCGACTGCTCTTGCTGCCTTCCAGTTAGGTAAAATTCCTGGGGGGCCTGATCAAGGAACGGTCCTTATCTGGGGCTATGTTGTATTTATCTCCTGCGCTGTCGTTATTTCTCTTGGTAAGACCATTGAAAGGACGCTTGAATGGGCAAACTGGGCCATGATGATTGTCGTTCTCGGAGGGCTCTTTTTGCTCGATCTATACGTTGTTCCTGCTTCGATCTGGTGGGAAGGGCTTGTAGGATTTGTCAGTTTTGGATATATACCCAAGGGGGTTGATGTGCTCCTTCTGGGTGCCCTTGTCGGGTATTCCGCTTACGGGGGATTTGGCAATAACGCCATCACAAACTGGTACCGGGATAAAGGGTACGGCATGGGAGGAAAGATCGGTTATATCCCGGCCGCTATTGGCGGGAAGGTCATTCACGTCTCCCCCCATGGGAAGGTTGCCATGCCGACAGAACTGAATATTTCGAGATGGAAGGGGTGGTGGAAGCTTCTGAATATCGATCAGTGGGGCATATTCTACTTTGGGGCCATGATAGGCATGTTCCTCCCAGGCATCCTTTATGTTGCGGTGCTTCCAAGGGGGCAAACCCTTCCAGCCTGGGGGATTGCTGCTTCTTCTGCAAGTGGGCTTATTTTAAAGCTTGGCAATTTTGGCTGGTTCCTCGCCCTCTTCTTCGGGTTCTGGATTCTCTATTCCACAGCCATCAGTAACGTGGACCTGGTCGTACGACAGTCCACGGACATGTTGTGGTTCTCATCGGAAAAGGTCAGAAAATTTGCAAAGATGGATATCAGGAAGGTCTATTATCCTTTACTGGTTATATTTGTTGCCTGGGGTGTGACCTATATGAATACCTCGGCACCCCTGATCATCTTAGCCATCAGCGCCAACATCGCCAACTTTACAATGGCACTCTCAGCGGTTGCCACCATTCGCCTGAATAGGAAGTTCCTTCCAAAGGAGTTTCGGCCTGCGTTGTGGAGAGAAGCGATCCTTATCGCCAACTTCCTCTTCTTTGGGTTCTTTTTTTCAGTATTTTTTACCGTGAAGATTTTGGGAATCAAATTCTGAAATTTAAAGAAAGTATAATATGTGGATACGAGAAGGCCTGCCCAATCCGGGCAGGCCTTATTTATTATAAGAGTTAGCCGAATTTAGTCTGAAAGAGTTTTTTTTCTTCAAGGTTTTCTTTTCAGATTTTTTATCCTTGGTTGAATCCCTTTTATCTACCTACGCAGAAGACCACGGGTTTTACCCTTTAGGCGGAGCCTGAAAGGATGTGAAATAGGTGGATATTTTCCCCTAAGAGTCTTTCGGGTGAGCGGGAAAAGGCAAGGGTCTTTTCATGTTAAGCCTCCTGATATTCTTGTAAATATATTAGAAATCTTCTTTTAGAAACACCACTATCACATACCCTCCCTTCAAACAATGACCTAAATCGAGTAGGGGTCGCATTCCCATGCTTTACGATCAAATTGTAACAGAAATTTCACATTGAGGTCATCAAACTGCGACATGCACATGTTTTAATGAAGGTAACAAAATCACTAAGGAGGTTTATATGAATTGCTATCATTGTGGTGATGCTATGATCCTCAAAAAAATACATGATTATGGAGGCTATTCTTGGGGTTGGAAATGTCCCCATTGCGGAGCAATTATTGACCAGATACTCAAGGAAAACCATTGGATGAAAGAGGATACTCAACAACACGGTAGACACAAAGAAGTGAGCACAGCACGATGATGGCAGCGAAGAAAACTATTTAGGAGTAAAGGAACGGGAAGAGTATACGCCATAGAAAAGACGCTTGATAAGGGATTTGGAAACCTTATAGCCAGAAGATGGATTTGGCTCCGCATCGGTAAATGATAAAGCGATGGTATTTTACTTTGTCAAGGAAAACCATGAGAATCCCAAAACCCGAAGAATCAAGAGCATGATTTTAACTATCGACAGAAAGAATTTTACAGACAAGGAGCTATCGGAGTGATGAACGATGAATTTGATTCAGAAAGAACACAAGTGAAAAGGACGGCCAAAGGCAAAGGGATTAATCCAGAAAGATATGGCATGGTCTTTTGTTCTAATTGCAACGGATCCGGCAAGTATTTTTATGCAAATGGAGGGATCAATGTTTGCCACCTCTGCGGAGGGTTTGGACTCATAAGAATGGAGAGAAATTGCATGCATGGCGCTTCGGGAATAATTTTCGTCTGATAAAAGGAGGATTTAAACATGAAAGCAAGAGACAAGAGAAGGAGAACAAACGAAAAATCGGTTCAGCAAGAAACGATCAAGAATGAGAAAAAGGTAGAATTCAGCCTTCAGGCGCCAGAGGCAAAGGAGGTGTTTATCGCAGGCGAATTTAATCAATGGGATGCACAATCGTTGCCTATGAAGAGAGGCAGAGATGGAAACTGGAAGATCAGAACCAGCCTTCTTCCCGGCCGTTACGAGTACAAATTTCTTGTTGATAACCAATGGATTGAGGGTCTCCCAGGCACAGAACTTGTTCCGAATCCCTTCGGCACACAAAATTGTGTTCTATGGGTTGAATAAACAGGCTTACTCCGCTCGCAACTTAAGCGCTTGGTTCATTCGCTCAAACCCAAGCCTAATTTTCGTATCCAGTCCATGAGCGAGAAAAGAAACAAGGAAACCTGAAAATATCTCTCGCTGAACAAATCGAACACGATTGCTTCCAAGCTGCTCGATGCTGAAAATGTGATCGCCATCAAACAATCCGGGTATCAGCAGCCGACCTAACCATCGAAGCTCGTGGTTTGGGTCTGCTTTGAGAACCTTTGGCCGAAAAGTCCTACCTTTGGCTCCCGGAAGCTCGATATATACCTTAAGCCGCGTTCCTTCTTTCGGCTGCCCGCTGATTCGGCAGATGAAAGGATTCCACTCCGGATAGCTGGCAAAATCGGTTAGGACTTGCCACACACGCTCCGCTGGTGCCTGGATTTCAATCTCGCTGAAAACTTCCTTCACTGTCAATCTGCCTCATGGATGAATCACATAGGTAGAACAGGTAACATTTTATTTCTCTTGTTGTTCAATCAACCATTCTTTGATTCGTTGTTCTATTCTGTCCCTCACTTCTCGAAATTTGGCCAATTTGTCATCATCTGATCCCACAAAGGCCGCGGGGTCTTCAAATGACCAATGGATTCTTTGGCCAATACTGGGAAATGCCGTGGGACAGTTTTTTTCAGCTTCGCCGCAGACAGTAATCAAGTACCCGAAGTGTACCTTGCCCATGTATTCCTTGACATGTTTGGAATACTGACCGCTAAGACTTACTCCAATCTCCTCCATGACACGGTTAGTGTATGGATTGATATCTTTCGGCTCAAGTCCAGCACTATATGCATCAAATTGGTCTCCTCCGTATTTCCTGAGAAAGGCTTCAGCCATTTGACTGCGGGCTGAATTACCTGTACATAGAAATAGAACCTTTGCTTTGCTCATTGGATATTTTCCTCCTCACCCTTTTTCTTGACATCGGCATAATGCTTGATCACACGTGCATCCAGCATAAAGATCACATCTTCTGCAATGTTTGTTGCGTGATCTCCAATTCTTTCCAAACAACGGCACACAATCATCAAATGGACTGCTCTTGTAATCGTCTGCGGGTCTGACATCATAAAGGTGAGGATCTCTCGAAAAACCTGGTCATTCAACCCATCCACCAGATCGTCCCGTTCACACACTGAGCGGGCCAGCTTGGAGTTTTGTGTAACGAAGGCATCCAGGACGTCTTTAACCATCGACTGGGTAATCTCGGCCATTTTAGGAATATCGATATAAGGTTTGAGTTGGGGCTCCTGGTTTAATGAGATCGCCCGCTCGGCGATATTAACTGCCTGGTCACCCATTCGTTCCAAGATCAGTAACGATCTTCATCGCAGAGGTAATGAAGCGCAGGTCGGCGGCCATGGGCTGCCTCAGGGCAAGAAGCTTCAAGCAACTTATCCTCGATGGCAATCTCCATCGCGTTGATCCTGTCCTCTCCTTCAAAGGTCTTCTGGGCAAGATCCGAATCCCTTTTGACCAGGGACTGGACAGCCGTCGCTGATCGCTCCCTTCCACAAGGGCGGCCATCTTAAATAAGTCTTCTTTCAGTTCCTGCAATTCCTTCTGAAAATGGGTTTCCATCCTTTTCTCTCCCCTTTCGATTGTTTCCAGATCTTTAGCCAAACTTTCCCCGTTAAATATTCCTCCGTTCTCTTATCCTTGGGGGCGGTAAACATCCTTCCGCTTGGCCCGAACTCGACAAGCTCACCCAAGTAAACAAAGGCAGCAAAGTCCGAAACGCGGGCCGCTTGCGCCATGTTGTGAGTCACGAGAATGATCGAAACCGTATCCTTCAGCTGCACGATTAACTCCTCGATATGCGAGGTTGCCTTCGGATCCAGAGCGGAAGTGGGTTCGTCGAGGAGAAGGACCGCGGGCCCCATGGCGAGAGCACGCGCGATACAGAGTCTCTGCTGCTGTCCGCCTGAGAGGAATGTTCCCCTTCTATGAAGAGACTCTTTAACCTCTTCCCACAAAGGGCCCTTTCGCAACGACTCCTCAACGATTTTTTCCTTCTCATCCTTTGGTCAACTTGATCCCATTCAGGTTATATCCAGCAATCACGTTGTCATAGATGCTCATCATGGGAAATGGATTGGGCTTTTGGAAAACCATCCCAATTTGCCTTCGAACGATGATGGGATCCGTGGCATAGATGTCTTCATGATCCAAAAAAATCTTACCGGAGACCCTGGCATCAGGAATGAGCTCGTGCATCCGGTTGACGCAGCGAATGAGGGTGGTCTTCCCACAGCCGGATGGCCCCATAATGGCTGTAATTCTATTTTGGGGTATCGAAAGGTTGATCTCTTTCAAAACCTGGTTTTCCCCAAAAAAGGCGCTGAAATTCTCGATCCTTAAAACTGTACTTTCCATCTTTTTGTCACAACCTTGGTGAAGAGATTTAAACCCAGGACAAGGACGATCAATATAAAAGAGGCTCCCCAGGCGAGCGTATGCCATTCGGGATAGGGACTTGTGGCATAGTTGAAAATCATGAGTGGAAGACTGTTAATGGGTTTCAGGACATTGAGGTTCATAAAGGGACTCCCGAAGGCCGTAAAGAGAAGGGGCGCTGTCTCACCGGCGACCCTCGCTATGCTCAAGAGGATTCCTGTCACGATACCGCTTACGCCTGCTGGCAGGATCACTTTCAGAATCGTCCTGGGGTAGGAGACTCCCAATGCCAGGGATGCTTCTCTTAAGCTCTCCGGAATAAGTTTCAAGGTCTCCTCTGTCGCAGTGATAATGACCGGCAGCATCATCAGACCGAGAGCCATCCCTCCTGAGAGCGCTGAAAACGACCCCATCGAAACAACCAGCCAGATATAGGCAATGATTCCTATCACAATCGAAGGAATTCCCTGAAGTGTTTCGACACACAATCTTGTAAGAGATGCGAGCTTTCCCTTCCTGTTCTCCGAAAGGAAAATTCCGGCCAAGATCCCAACGGGAACGGAAAAGGCCGTCGCGATGCCGATCAACATAAGGGTTCCTATGATGGCGTTTGAAATTCCACCGCCCATCTCGCCTACGGGCTTGGGAAGATGGGTGAGAAATCTCCAGTTGATAACAGAGATGCCCTTGCTGGTGATGAAAAAGAGGATGAAAAACATGGGAAGGATAGAACAAAAGGTGAGGAGAACGATGATCACCTTGAATAACTTATCATATAAAATTCTTCTTCTGATCGAAGGTTCTTTCATGTTATCCTCCCACACCCATCCGGCGGATGATCAACTTACCTATGAGGTTTATGATGGTGGTGACGATAAAGAGCACAAGTCCCAGTTCAATCAAGCTTGCAAGGTAGAGGCTCCCTGTCGCTTCTGTGAATTCGTTGGCAATGACACTGGCCAGGGTGTTTGCCGGGCTGAATATACCCTTCGGAATGAAATTCGAGTTTCCGATGACCATTGTTACGGCCATGGTCTCTCCCAGGGCCCTTCCAAGGGAGAGAAGAATTCCTGCGACTATTCCGGAACCCGCATAGGGAAGAACGACCTTTCGTATCACCTCGAAGCGGGTTGCCCCAAGCGAGAGGGCCGCCTCTTTGAGATCGGAAGGAACGAGGCTGATCACCTCTCGTCCGATCGAGGCCGAATAGGGGATGATCATGATCGAAAGAACGAGCGAAGCAGTGAATATCCCCACCCCGTAGGGGGCCACACCCAGTTTCATCTCCAAGATTCTTACCAGGGGAGCAAGGAGGAATAGTCCGCAGAATCCATAAATAACCGAAGGAACCCCCGCCAGCAGTTCGATCATGCTCTTGATGAAGGCAGGCGTAGCTCCCTGGGCAGAATACTCCCCCAAAAAGATGGAGATGGGTATGGAGAAGATGACCGAAATGACGAGGGCCAGAAAGGAAGTGGCAAGAGTACCCACGAGAAAGGGAAATGCCCCAAATTCACTCCTTACCGGGTCCCATGTGGCACTGAAAAGAAACCGGATTCCGAAATTCCGAATGGCAGGGAAGGACGCAATGACCAGCGAAAAAAAGATGGCCAACAGGAGAAGCAGGACAAACGCTCCTGTAATGGAGAGTATCCTACGAAAGGAAGATTCCGAGAGTACGGGTTTATGCCAGCGCATCGTCTCTGTTTTAGCCCCAAGCACCAGAACTTCGGCTCTGCTGTGGTTCATTTTTCATATCCCATTATTTTATCATGAAGTGGATGTCTTCGGGTGGAAAACCAAACCCCTTAAGATCACATTGAGAAGGGTATTTCCAGAAAAACCCGGGAGAAGGGGTGGAATCGGTTCCACCCCCGTCCCTCCCTCAAATCACTTCATGACTACGCTCGACTTGTAGGAGATGGATTTGATAAGTTTTTCAGCCTTTTCCACGGCCTTTTTGGAAAGAGGAGCATATTCAAGAGGCTCGGTGTATTTCTGTCCTTCATGGGTCATCCACCAGAGTAACTTAACAACCTCCTTTGCCTTTTCTTCAGTCCTGTCTCCATAATTCTGGTCTTTGTAAACGAGAATCCAGGTAAAGCCGCTGATCGGGTATCCCTCCGGAGCATCCGTATCCGTGAGGCTCACCTTCATATCATCAGGCAGATTGGTATCGGCGGCCTTACTTGTAGAAGCAATGGTGGCCGTCACAAAATTACCCTTTTTGTTCTTCACCATGCCATAAGGCATCTTGTTCTGAAGGGCATAGATGAGCTCGACATAGCCGATGCTTCCGGGTGTTTGTTGGACCAGACCCGCAACCCCCGGATTGCCCTTTCCGCCCAAGCCAGCTGGCCAGTTCAAGGAGGTGCCTGCGCCAACTTTTTCCTTCCATTCCCTGCTGACCTTGCTCAGGTAGTCGCTGAAGATGGAGGTCGTACCGCTCCCATCGGACCGGTGCACCACCGTGACATTCATATCAGGAAGCTTTACTCCCGGATTGATTTCGGAGATGCGACGGTCATTCCACTTGCCTATCTTTCCGAGGAAGATGTCAGCAATGACATCCGGCGTAAATCTCAATTGGGGGTTTCCTGAGAGATTATAAGTTACAACGACCGCTCCCGCGCAGGTTGGGATGTGAAGGACCGGAGCCGATGCCTCCGATAGCTCTTTGTCGCTCATAATCGCGTCAGATCCCCCGAAATCCACCGTCTTGTTGATTAACTGTCTTATCCCTCCACCTGAACCGATGGCCTGGTAGTTCACCTTCACCCCGTACTCCTTGTTGTAAACATCAAAAAGCTTTGAATAGAGCGGATAGGGGAAAGTGGCTCCTGCTCCGATGAGTTCCATGTCTTTGGCAAGACCCGTTCCGCAAAAAACAAATAAAATTAAAAGAATTGTGAATAATCTCCAACCTTTTCTCATTCTGAACCTCCTTGACTGAATTGTCTGAGTGACATCCGTTTTTCTTTAAATCTTTATTATTATACTTCTTCTATGTTACGACTTTGTTACGTCTTCCTTACGTTTTGGTTAATTCTCTTTCCACCTCCTTTCCCTTCCGCTTTTCCCCGACGGGCAGCAAAATGGAGAAGGTACTGCCTTTGAGGGGTTCGCTCAGGACCAAAACCTTTCCCCCGTGCAATTCCACAGCTTCTTTAACAAACGAAAGACCCAAGCCGATCCCGGGTTCGTCCGGGCGTTTTTCCCCTATAGAAGGGCTCAAAAATTTCTCCGGTCTCCTCTTCCAAAATTCCAATTCCCGTGTCTTTTACGCATATCTCAACAACTCCCCCCTCTTTCCATTCAAGATAGGATGTTACTGTTACCTCGACCCTTCCTCCTTCCGGGGTGTATTTCAAAGCATTCGCAAGGAGATTCTCGATGGCCCGGAGTATCCAGTCTTCATGACAAGGGATGCGTGGAATGGAGGGCGAAGCCGAAAAACGCACCTCAATTCTCTTTTCTGCTGCCGCATCTTTAATGGAATCGACCGCCCGCTCTACCACCGACTGGATTAGAACATCTTTCATCTCTTCTTTTATCTTCTGGGAGGAAAGTCCAGCTGGCAGCAAAGCCTCGTCAACCCAACGGGTCAGTCGTATGCTGTTGTCATAAATGATTCTGAGAATTTTTAGATCTTCATCTGTCTGGTTCTTTCGGAGCATCCTCTTTGCGGAAGCCCCCACCGAGATCAATGGGTTCTTAAGATCGTGAACAACCTTTCTGAGGCTTGCCTCCTTCTCCTGGGTTGTAGAACGGAGAAGTTCCATCTCCCCCCTTAAATTACCCATGATTTTTCTCTTCTCCATAAGTTTCTCGACTCTAAGAATCAGTTCATTGA
>CAWEAV010000079.1:0-38959 GCA_963806715.1 uncultured delta proteobacterium | reverse complement strand
AGCAGATTCTTGGGCGAGATGCAGAAAAAAGTGACCTTATAGAATGCGCCACAATCAACGATCTCATGCTTGGGAAGGGGTCAAGAGACCCCCCAAAACATGTTCCCACTCGTCAAAAGGACTTTCCCTACAGGCTCGTTGTGCGTCATAAGGAGTAACGACTAATGAATACTAACATTCAGGGTCATCGTCTTATTAGTTTGCTGGTTGCAGTTTTTATCCTTTCATCAACAAGTTTATGTGTGGGTGCAGATCTCGGTGGATGAGAGGTGAAGGATGGAGAAAGGTTGGAAATCTTGCAAAGACTCTTTACGTCCAAGGTGTTCTAGACGGATTGATATTCGCGGACAGTAAAGTACAAGGGGTAGAGATTTCTTACAAAACTTCCCTCGAACATCTTGTTAATGCATTAGATCAATTCTACGCCGACTATAAAAACGAAATGATCCCAGTTCCATTTGCTCTAAAAGTTATTTCCTTGGAATTAAGTGGCGCACCAAAATCTGTCGTCAATGAAGAACTTGAACGACTTAGGCAATTATTCTACGAAATGAAAAAATGACGCACAACAAGGCACTCCAGTGGACGCTCGTACCTCGCGCCGCTGACCTCAGTCGTTCCTGCATTTCAATTAGAAATCCTTAACCCATGACTCAATCTTATCCGCTCTCTTTGTAGGTGCTATACGTAACATATCCTACTTTCTCTTGTGATATTAGTTAGTTATACACTGTTTTCTATTATCCATTTTTCATATATCTCTGTCAAGATAATTCGTTGCCCTTTTTGCGAGCAATCCTTAGGTCATAGTGATCACCTTCCTTTCTTTGACCTTGCCAAGCAGGAAGCGCACACCCTGGTTGTCAGTAGGATTGAGCCAGAGCATACGCGTAAAGACCTCCTCTGCCTCTTTAAGCCGGCCAAGGCGCCACAGACAGAGGCCGTAGCCATGCATACATCGAAGGAATGGTCGGTTGTTTATGTGTCCCCAGGGCAGCACGCCGTTGAAGCTCTCGTCAAGGGAGAGATCCCCGATCCGAACCCCGACCTCATAGTGACGGATGGCCTTCTCGGGAGAGTGATCGAAGACGAAGTTACCCAGGTGAGTGTGGGCATCCAGACACCGCAGATCCGCAGCAAGGAGGATCATGAGCATGCGGTGTGCCCCCGGGGAGTCACCAGCCTCCTTCAGTTCAACGGCCTCGATGATGGGGTCTGTATCGGGGTCGTCAGGATCCTTGCCGGGAAGCACCTGTTCCATCTCATACTCGGGTCTCTGTCCCCGGCTCATGATAGGCCTCGCCCACTCCTCTATCGGTTCATTAGGCTCTCCCCAATAGTGATCCTTCGGATTCCACATTCCCCTTTCTTCAAGCTTAAGGGGTGTAAGGCCCAGGACGGCTATGTCCAGACGCCAAGCCTTGATCTCACCGGAGAGGTAGGGATGCCCCCCGTAACGCCACTGCTTCCGCGGCGCTACAGTGATGATCTCGCCCGGTGCCACGTCCCAAAGCCCCGCTGGTCGGATGGTGATGACACGATCCTTTCCCGGAATGCGGCAAGAGACGGCGTTTCCTTTCACCGCAGCGGCAATAAGTTCGATGTCCTGAGTCATATCGATATCATCCTCTGTTGCCTTTTGTGGCCGTCTGCGCGTTAGGAACGATGAACCCTGAGGATAGGGCTCAATGCCGAGCCACTTGCGATAAGCAGCCAGGTATCGGGCTGCAGGAGAGCCTTCCGGGAAGATAAGATCGCACGCGGCGATCCCTTGCTCCACGCCCTCTTCCCGCCGGCACCTGGCTGTCAATCCTCGTCGCTCATTACCGTCGTAATCAATCGTCAGTACTGTAACCGGTTCTCCGACCACAAAAGCCTCTGCGGGCAGAACAACATTGTCTTCAAAGGCCTGCCGGAACGCCCAGAGTTGTTCATCATCGCCGTATGCATCGGTAATGATTCCATCGATCAATCCCTCCAGTTCTGGAGAATCTTTAGCCCTTCCACGTCTTGTGGTCATCCACGCCCCCTTCCTCTATTTTACCGAACGGTCTGAACATGTTTGCCCTTGTCCGGCCATGCGGGCTTTGTTCTCATGAGAACCTCCTCCATCTCTCTGCTCTCCCCTTCGTCCCCATCCCATTGTCGTGCCTGCGTCCTTTGCAAGACCACCTCCATGGCCTTGTAGTAGTCTCGTTGGACCTTGAGGTTCGCTACCCGGCAGTACCGCTGGGTGGTGGTAATCTGGCCATGCCCCAGGAGATCCTGGATGGTAGCAAGATCCGCATCGGCATTGAGAAGCTGCGTGGCCATGGTGTGGCGAAGCCGATGACACGAGACGTTGAGCCCGCTCTTTCGCGCATAGTATTCGATCCTCTTCTGGATCCCTCGAACCGATAGCGGTTTCCCCCTCATCGGTCCCTTCTGCACCAGGAACAATCCTTTCGCCTTGGATGATCGTTTCGCAAGGTACGCCAAAAGAGCGGATCGGGCATCTTCACTTACGTAGACGACCCTGTCCTTAGCACCCTTTCCATTGGAGACAAAAATCTGTCTCCTCCCATACTCTACCGCATCCACGGTCAGGTCAGCAACCTCCTGGACCCGAAGGCCGCAGCGGAGCATCAACATGAACATGGCCCTGTCTCTTAGATCCGTGATGACGGCGAGGAGTCTCCTGACCTGGTCGTCCTGCAGGTGCCGGGGCAGGGGCTTTGGCAAACGGAGCGAGATCCGGGTGACGGGATTGATCATCTTTCTTGCTTCCTCATTGATGAGATAGTCGAAGAAGAGACGGATCGTTTGCAGGTGGCACGTGATCGTCTTCGGCGTTCGTCTCTTCTGGAGGAGATGATCCACGTAGAGTCCGATCTCCTTGCGGGTTACCTCAGAAAGGGGGATCGTGAGCCATCTCATGAAGTGATTGATGATGTTCATGTAGTTCTTCACCGTATGGACCGAGTAGTTTTTTCTCTTCAAAGCTCTCCGGTACCGGACTAGCTCAGTAGTCTCCATCAATCCCTCCTTTTTCGATAATGGCCATGGCCCGAAAGTACTCCTCCTCACGGGTTCTGTCCGTGAGCCGGGCGTAGCGGCGGGTCACCTCGATATCCTGATGACCGAGGAGCTGCTGGAGACATTCCAGACGCATCCCCGCGTTGAGAAGCTCAGAGGCGAACGTGTGGCGAAGACAATGCACCGTGTAGCCCTTCTGATCGAGCCCTGCCTTCTTGAGGTATTTCACGAAAAGGCCCCTGCCGGTACTGTAACAGAGGTGCCCATTGCCCTGGCCGTAAAAGACGAACTCCTTGTTCTTATCCCTTCGCCTAAGCCAGAGTTTTAAGGCGAAAAGGGCATCATCACTCAGATAGACCACTCTCCCCATGCTGTTCTTTTCTCCCTCGTAGAGATGAACCTTTCTGTCTCCGATATCCAGATCGTTCAACGTTAGTCCCAAGGCCTCGCCAATCCGTATGCCCGTCCGTAAGAGCAAAAGCATCAGGGCTCGGTCCCGGGTGTCCTCAATCACGGAGAGAAGCTTTCTCACATCGGCAGGGTTCATGGCCCGAGGGAGGGTGTCAGGCAGCTTCAGCTTGATGCCCCGTTTAAGAAGGGACCCGAGGATGACATCCTGCTCCATCAGAAAATGCAGAAATGCGATAATGCAGGCCAGCCTCGTCCGCACTGTGGAGATATGCATGCCCCGGTCCTGCTCGTGCTCGATGAAGGCCTCAAGGTCAGCCCGCTCAATCTCCCCAATCTCTCTCTTGCCCGACACTCCATAAAAGCCGAGGAAGAGCATGACTGACGTAAAGGAACTGGCGAGGGTCTTGGGTTTGTGGTTCAGGCGCCACTTGTGGCGCATGTAGCACTCGAAGTGCTCCTTGGCGGGAAGCTCCATGTTAGAGAGCCTCTTGAGGATACGATCAATCGGGGTTTGTTCAGGATCCTGTTCACGCAGGACTTCACATTCACTCTTGATTGACTCATTACTGATCGGCTGTAGTATAGTCATTTTCTCCTCCTTTTCTTTTTTCAAGAAAAAGCAGGATAGATAATGACCCTTAGCTGTTGTAACGGTCAATCCATTTTGTTACGTATAGGTAGGTGTACTCATTACTCATCAATAACCTCTTTCATCTCTTCGACATTAACAACAATATAATCAAGTTAAGAAGGAGAAAAGCGCTCGATCGGCGCCCCCCTTAAACCGCGCTTCGCTAAGGGAACCCGCCCCAACTTCACCGGAATGATTCACCCAAGCCCTATTATCAGTAAAATGGCTCTTGCACCATTCGCAGGCATCCTGGAATAGTCCACCCTGGAACCCCCCGCAGCAACCCCTCGCAAGTGACACGGCCAACCTGGTGGGCGCCCGTCCGGTCTTGGCCCTGCATCCCTTCCGGGCGCCCGAGCACGCTTTCAGCACACGGCGCCTCGATCTGGAAACCTTCCTGTAGGACAGCCTCGAAGCCCCGCCCGGAACAATCGCCCATCCTCACTACAACGGGGAATAAGCCGGAGGCACGACGGGCACACTTACCCACCGACTAAAGACGCTCTGAACGCCTGAACCCGCCGACACCTGTTCCCCATTAATACTCAAAAGTTTACCCGACTCCAAAAATTCAATATTGCTTAAAAAGTGGTTTTTCTCTTCCCTCGACATAGAACAGGTAAGACCTTTTTTAGGAAGGTACTCCCATCGACAAGGCGAAAGAGCTTTAACAATCGAAAAAGGTAAACGGATCTTTTTTAAATAATAATCATCTTCAATGATCTCTTCACCAGTTCCCCCGTCTATAGTCAAAAGGCAGGAGGCCCCACATTCAGCAATCTTTACACGATAGGTTTTACGAACCTTGATTTTATCAATTGCATCATGAATTTCAGAGCTGTTAGTCAGACTATTAGCCTGTTCCCCATAATCAAGGCAACCATTCCCGTCGCCCTCAGTTTCACATACAGGTTGAAAATTACATTTCTCACATTTAGAAACGTCTATACTAAACCCCTCACCCCCAGGAGAACTCTCATTTAAACGCATCCTGGAAGGTCGTTTTTTACCAGAGCCACCCCCTGGCTTCGCATGCCAACGCTTAATCTTCCGGTTACCATCAGAAGCCCAAGCAGGAAGTTTACCCTGATTGCCTTTCCCCTTCTCGAAATAACCACCCTTATCGAAATAACCTGTTAACTCTTTCCAATGCTCTTCAGACTTAATGTAGGACTCCCAAATATAAATCCCATGAGGCCAGTATCTTTTAATCACCTCATGACCGATCCTTCCCGCCTTACCCGCCTCTTCAGTTTCGATAAAGAGATGCCAATGAGGGAAACCGTTATCATACCATTCCAAAAACCAAATCCAATCTATGATATGAATGCCGGCTGTACGCTCAAGATTTTATCAACTCCCCTATGGCCCTCTTAAGAGTAATATAGGAGTGTCCTTCATCCCCATCACGAAAAAGAGAAGGATTCAGACTCAGAACCACCTCACGGGTATGTTTCCAATCAAAAGACTTCAAACGCTCGACAGCTTCTTTTTTGAGACTATGCCAGCAAATGGGGCACCAGGACGACCGGCAGCCACACTTTTTTAAAGAGACGGTATGTTTAGGACGGGAATTTTCAGGAGTTAAACTGGAATGCCACAGTAACTGACTTTCTTTACAAGTGAAGGGGGCATTCCCAACCGTACAGTTTTGAACCGGTTTAGAGGCAGGATTGACATTCTCAGAATGGTTTAATATACTATTCATAAGTGAACGCGCCCCAAGCGCTACACCTACCGACGCCCCTGGATGCCCTCTCAAGACCTCCAGGGGTTTCTATTTGCTTCGATCTCGTGCTAATCCCGTGCTAAAGTTGAAACAAAAAAGCGTAAACAAACGCCTAATGACGTTCATTTACGCTTCGTAAGTTCCTGATTATCTTTACTTTCTCTATCTAAATCCGAATCACTGGAATCAGCCTTTTTCGGCTCATATCCGCATCCGCTCACCCGGTCTTGTTTTTTGAAGGTCTCTCTGGTAAAAGTGTAACTAAAATGTAACCGTGAAAACCCCCAATAACCTAAATCAACCCAAGTTATTCCAATTTGGGGTCCATAAGCTTCTAATTTATAAGGCTTTAAAAACGATGGGGAATCGCTACTGAGAAGAAATCGACTACGAATCCGCAGGTCGGGCGTTCGAGTCGCCCTGGGCGCGCCAATTATATTAGGGGCTTAGCTGTCGAATGCTAAGCCTTTTGTTTTTCATTTATACCCCATTTATACCCTTTTTCAACATTCCTCCCCTGATTGGAAAGCCAAAAATTAGCATTAGACGGCATTCTTTTTCTTGCCATGAGTACTCCTTTTCCTTACAGCCACTGCAAAGTCAGGTCAAGGCTTTCTTCCTGTACTCGTTAATTTTCACTTTCACCCCAAAAGGCAAGATTTCAAATTGAAGTCAGTGAGCCTATTCTAATCAATTTTGAAAGATAATTTTCACAAGTTCATTTTAGGTGTTGACAAAAGGGCATTTTTCTGATTGTATTTAGGTTATAACCTACCTATTACGAGGGGGGTGGTTGACAGGAAAAGGCCTTTAGAATTTCCCCGCTATTTCGATTTCTTCCGGTTATCCTCTGCTTCCAAATCTCATCTGACCAAGCAGATTTTTAAAGGCCTCAAGAAATCAAACCCAAAGGAATTCAATCCCGATAAAGCCAGAGGATAGGTCTTGAGTGTAGAGAAGCTTCTGTGCCTTGAACAAGGCCAGCTTTGTTGAAGGGGGGCAGGCGTACAGAAAAAATTACAAAGCCTGGCATCTAAAGTAATAGAGCCAGGTTTTATTTTTTGAAGTTTGGTCAAATAAGAATTAGGCTCTACCGTTCGCAGCAAATTTCGATGAGATCCATCAGGGCTGATAGTCGTTAGAAAGGAGAATTATAGTGAACGCCTTAAATAAAGTGACATAACGACATTATCTTTTTAGGCTTCCAGGTTTGAGAGCGTTTAAAAACTGAGAGTACCAATTCTTCAAATGTCTCATAATAGGTATCCGTTGTTTCCTCATATCGCATGGTTCGCCACAGCATCTCTTGGGGGTTGAGCTCTGGATGATACTTGGGAATATAGTTTATTGCCAATCGCCTATGATTGCAAAGAAATTCCATAACCCGTTTCCCCTTATGCCAGCGGGCTTGATCCACCCAAAGATCAATCACCACTCGATAACGAAGAAGGATCGTCTTGAGCATCGCCAGGAATCCATCGGTATTGCCTTTTGCTTGACGCACCATCCCATGAGTGCCCGCAATGGGATTGACCCATCCAAAGACATTCAGCCTTTTATGATGCTGGCTCTTCGTCAAAATCAAAGGTTGCTTTCCTTTCTTCACCCAAATCCTCCCCAGCTTAGGATGAAGACAAAACCCTGCTTCATCAGAAAAAAGGAGGATTCGTTTCCCCTTACTTCTCTTGGTCGTCAGGAGTTTTTTTTACGGTCTTCCGAAACTCCTCCACCCCTTCCGTTGTGGCTTGAGCATAACGGTAAATCGGTTGTCTCAAAGAAAACCCTAATCGACGAATCCAGCGCTGGGCTTGACGCACTTTCAATCGAACTCCATGAACCCGTTCCAGGTACTCTACGACCACCACCCCATCCCATCGATTACGCTTCAAACCCAATATCCTGGGACTCTTCTCTAAGTCGTTCTCCAAAGCCTGCTGAATCTGTGCATCAAGACGACAGGGACGTCCCGGCTGTTTCTTTGACTCGAGTGCCACAGTCCCCCTCTCGTTCACCCCTTGGATCCATCTCACGACGCTCCAGCGGGTTAGGCCAAAGAGGCTGGCAACCGCGGATGATTTCCAGCCTTCTAAAAGGAGAAGCAGGGCAGCGATACGTATCCCAACCCAGGCTCCGGGTATCTTCTCTGCCAATTCTAATAGGGCCTCACGTGTTACGGCTTCATTTGTTATTGTTAATGCTTTCATCGGTATCCCTCCCGAAAAAAGTCTCCTGCGTTTTTCGAAAGGTATTATACACAAAACTTAAAATTATGTCTACTTATTTATGACGTTCACTATAGTCATGCAACGACATTACTTTTCTAAAATCGCTCTGTATTTAACCTTTATTGTGATGGGTTTATTTTTATTCCAGACTACTGCTTACTCTGCTATCATTCGTGTCAAACCCAGCGGCAACGACGCCAACCCTGGAGCAAGCTGGGCCTTGGCGAAAAAGACCGTGAGTGCTGCCATAACTACTGCCAGCGCAGGTGATGAAATCTGGGTGGCCGCAGGTACTTATGCGGAACATATTCAGATCGCCAAAGAACTGGCTTTATACGGTGGATTCGCGGGGACAGAAACTGCTCGTAATCAACGGGATTGGAACGTCAATGTTACCGTGCTAAACGGCACCAGCACTGGCACCGTGGTGACCATTACAGGCGGTGTCGGGGCAAATACGAGTGTTGACGGATTTACGATTACGGGAGGCGGCTCCGATTACGGCGGCGGAATCAACGTCAGTGGTTCTTCTCCGACCATTGCAAACAACCTGATCAAACTCAATGTGGCAACCACGTACGGCGGGGGCATTTTTTGCTCTGATTCATCCCCCTCCATCATCTTCAACAGCATCCTCTGGAACTTTTCGGAAGATGATGGCGGAGGGATCAGCTGCTGGAGGAATTCCTCCCCCTTCATAGCAAACAACCAGATTATCGGCAATGTCTCTAATTGTACCGATGGGGCGTCTGACACATCTGTTGGCGGGGGAGGCATTTTTGCGACTGCGGCAGATCTCGACGGACGGCCTCATCCAACTGCGGTGGCATATCCGACCATCATTAACAATGTTATTGCAGCTAACGGGGGTGATAATGGCGCAGGCATACGTATCAACGACCTGAACGGTGGCACGGCAACCTTAACCAACAACACCGTTGTGGCCAACAGCGGGACGGGGATCTACTGGCAAAGGGAGTTCAGCAACACCTCGGTCGTCATCAGCAACAACGTCGTGGCCTTTAACACCTGGGGACTGCCAGCAACGGGGGACCACGTCTTTCCAGATACGTTTTAATGATGTCTACGGGAACTCTCTTTTCGACGAGAGGACAGATTATGTTGCCCTGGATAATCGGACAGGTGTCAACGGCAACATTTCCATTGATCCCCAACTGGCTAACTACAAATTCGGAAACTTCCACCTGCAGCCGGGTTCGCCGTGCAAAGACACCGGTTCAACAGGGGATGTCGGCACAGGTTGGACGGATATCGACGGCCAGAGCCGGATCATGGGCAGCGCGGTCGATATGGGCGCCGATGAGTCTGACGGCACCGTCTGGGGCACTACGTTCCCGGTTATTCACGTGAAACCCAACGGGAACGACAGCCTTGACGGCCTGACGTGGGCCACTGCGAAAAAGACGCTGGGGGCAGCCATCTTCGCAGCCCCTTCGAGCGGTTGGGAAGTGTGGGTAGCCGAAGGGACTTACCCCGAGCATATCTTCTTGATTCCTTTCGTATACCTCTATGGCGGGTTTAATGGGACGGAAGTGAGCCGCGGCAGCCGCAATGTCTCTGCAAACCGCACAATCATCGACGGCGGTGGAACAAAGGCAATCGTCAGAGGCGTAAATACAGGTTATCTCGTCAGCGGGCTCGACGGTTTCACGGTCCAGAATGGAGGGGTTTACACCGCTGGCGGAGGGACCAATCCAAACGGAGCGGGCGGGTACGGCGGGGGCATCTATATCAATGTGAGCTCACCGCTTATTGCTAACAATGTAATCCGTTGGAACTCGCTTGGCCTCGACGGCGCGCTCATGATATCCAATGGCGGCGGAATATACAGCCGCATGAGCTACGCGGTCATCTCAGGGAACACCATTACGGAAAATGAGATCCTGGACTATCAGGCCGGGAAGGGTGCTGGGATCTATTGCAGTCTTTCCGGGCTCACTGTCAGAGACAATTCGATCGCGGAGAACCATTCAAGATACGGCTCAGCCATATATTGCATCAGCTCGTACCCGCAAATACTCAACAATCTGATTGAAAATAACGCCATGTACAATAACGATTTGAACTACCTTGGATCTTTAATGGGTGCCATAAATCTTGAGCTTAGCCAGGGTTTCTTAATTAAGGGAAACACCATCAAGGGAAACACGGCGCAGGAAGGCGCGGGAATTACTGCACTGTCCACCTCCGCAGGGAGTATTCTGAACAATATTATCACAGGTAACACTGCTGCCGACGTGTCATCGGGTCAAGGTGGGATGGGAGGGGGTATCTACTGTGAGGTCGCACTGAGTTCGACTGACAACACCTACATCGTCAACAACACGATAACGGACAATCATGCCTCTGACCCTTTTCTTGGTGAAAGGGGCGGCGGCATTGTGGTAATGCTTTTTTCAAATACGAATAAGATGGTTATTGCCAACAACATTATCGCCTTTAATTCATCGGGTATCTATTCCCAAATGTCCACCCCGCACGTGGTATCCAATAACGACGTTTTCAATACCAGCCCCAACTATAATAACCTTCCCAGTGGAACGAACGATATTAGCCTTGATCCTGACCTCGTTAACAGGGCGGCAGGGGATTTCCACCTCAAATCCACTTCTCCCTGCATCGACGCTGGCAGTAATTCTGCTATTCCCATATGGTTGACGACTGATTTTGAAGGCAGTCCAAGGATAATGGATGGTAACAATAACGGTACCTACATTGTGGATATGGGAGCATATGAGTTCCCGGGTCCTTTTGCTGACACTACTCCACCGACGCCGAATCCCATGACATGGGCAATGTCTCCTTATGGGGCAAGCGCAACATCGATTTCGATGGTAGCTACCACGGCAACTGACGCCGGAAGTCCACCCGTATCTTATTATTTCCATTTCGTGAGCAGTCCAACAGGGGGTACCGGTGGATCGAATGCGGGCTGGCAGAGTTCAGCCTCCTATACGAATTCAGGGCTTCAGCCTAACCACCAGTACGGGTATCAGGTGAAGGCGAGGGATTCAGCCTCCACACCCAATGAAACCTCTTACTCCTCAACTGTTTATAAATATACACTTGCCAATGCTCCTGGAACGTCTTCTTTTTTGAACGTGACCCAGACGAGCATTCGAGCCAACTGGACGGCCAATGGGAACCGTTCAGGGACGGAGTATTGGTGTGAGAATTCAACTCAAGGCACCAATGTCGGTTGGACGAGTAATCTGTATTGGGATGGTGGTGGGTTAACTTGTGATACAGCATACAGTTTTCGCGTGAAAGCCAGGAATGGAGATGGCATTGAAGCAGGATGGACATCGCTGGGCTCCCAGAGTACAGCGCCATGTTCAGTTGAGACGGTCTCTGTCCCTGGGGCTCCAAGTGGTCCCACGAGTGGGAGTGTAGGGAGTTCCTATAGTTTCACCACCAGTGATTCAACTACCAGCCTAGGTGACCCGGTGGAATTCCAATTTGACTGGAAGGGGGATGGGACCGTTCTTTCTACGTGGGGTGCTGCGAACCGGTTGAACAGCTGGTCGATCCCTTGGACTTATTTTCCCAGGGTGAGGGCGCGATGCACCTTGCATCCTTCGGTCGTCTCCTTCTGGTCCCCGGCGCTGACGGTGAGGATTCTTCCGCCCGCTCCTCCTGTGGATAATCCGCCCTTTGGCTTCTTTGACATTCCCGTGCCGGACTCGACCCTCTCCGGAGTGGTGCAGGTAGGAGGCTGGGCCCTGGATGATGTCATGGTGACGAAGGTGGAGCTTCGATCCAATATGTCCTTCTGGCCCTACATCGGAGATCTCTACTACACCTGCGGGACCAGGCCGGATATCAAGGCAGCCTACCCCACTTATCCCAACAATGACTGTGCAGGTTGGGGCTACATGTGGTTGACCAATTTTATGAGCGCTACGACTGATCCCCAGACGGGTCAACCTCTGGAGGGGACGACGCATCAGTTCTATCTGAGGATTTATGATACGGGGGGGCATCCTACGGATGTGGGGCACCGAAATATAACGATCCTCAATAATCCGAGTCCGAAGCCGTTTGGGGCGATCGATGTGCCGTTGGCCGGGGAGATTGTAAACGGGCCGATCAATGTGATGGGGTGGGCGTTAGCCAAGGGGGGGCGGAAGGTGACGCAGGCGCTGGTGCGGGTGGATGGGGTGAGCTTAGGACAAGTCAATTATGGGTTGAATTGGCCGGCGCTGGCGCAGGTCTTCCCGGTTTCAATCTATCCGTACAGTGAGAATGCGGCATATGCCTACAGTCTTAATACGACCCAGTTCGGCAACGGGCAGCATGCGTTAGATGTGGTGGTGATCGACGAGTTAGGAAACCTGGAAGGCATCGGCAGCCGGTATATCTATATTCAGAATTGATGAGAAAGGTTTCCTATGAGAGAGGGGTGATAGGTTAGCGGAGAGGTAAGTGGTTAGCATCTGTAATGGATTGTCTTAACGGAGACACTTATTCCAGGTCATCAAGCAATGCATAGGAGAAAGAGTATCAGGAGTGAAGGAAATTCAGCAGGTAAAATATTCAAAACATAGAGCAATATTTAACATCTGATAATCAAAGAACAGAGGTAGGGCAAAGACGGCCCTACCTTTCTTTATGAAAAGTATTCCTTATACTCACTTCCATCTCTTAATCTTCATTTCTCCTTATTTATTCCAGACATGAAAAGAAAGAAAAATAATCATATTGATCCTGAAAACGATTTGAATAATGTTAGCATAATAGAAAGTCCAATCGACCTATCAGTGCAAAAAGAATATCATGATCTATCGAATTCAATCGACTTTGACAATGTGGATTATGGAGAGGTCTTGAACGAAGGTGATAAATTATTTATTGGGAATACCCCAATTGAAGCGAAGAAGAAGATCTTAATCCTCCTGGCTCATCTTGGAACGATGGAATCGTCAAAGATACTCGAAAAGTATCTAAAGATCTCAGAAGGAAGTTTGAATGATTGGGCGTTATTGTCTCTAAAAGAATGCAGAATATTTCTTGAAAGTGTTCTCCTGAAAGAGGAGGGAGGATTTATATCAACCGGATTGGGGGGAAAGGATAATAAACTCAGGTACTATTTTATTGTCAGCACAAAGGAAGGCCGACCCTTAGCAGAAGCTGAAAGGAATACTTTAATAGAAGGGTTTGAAAGAAACAGTGATAAATATAGATCAGAAATTGAGGAGATCAACTTTGGGACTAATTATGCAATGATAGGAATACTAGTCCCGATGGACGTTGCTGTTGGAGAGGTTATAGGGGAAGGGATCAAACAATGCAACAGGATGGGGGAGGTTCTGTTTGTCGATTATTATGTCACAAATGTTAAGAAACCTACGAAGCTGGAAATCTTAAAATATCTCAGGGAAATTAGACGCGAAGAGAAGTAAGGAGGGCTTAGGTATCAGGGACGTTATTAAATTGTTTAAGAAATATCGGGGAAAAAGAAGGACGCTGCTGATGAGTTGACAAGATACAGTAATGAAGGGGACATAGGTTCTAAAACAACCCGCTAATTTCCTGCCACTTGTAACAGGGCAGACTTAGGAGTATTGATCACGCGACGAAACGCCAAAGAAGCCTCGGAAGTTTCGCAGTGACTCCCGGTGTTTCATTGGCCTCATGCGGCGTATGTTTTGAGGCTTCCATTGAACGGCAGGGAGATCCTCGATTCCGGGAACGCCGAACAAATTTAACCACCAGAGAATTGGGGGACGTCCGTGATTGCCCCAAGGACGATTCTCAAAAAATGGTGGGGGAGATAGCGTCGCGGAACAATTATTGGCATAGGCGGGATTACGGTGACAGAAGTGCGTTCCCCGACCCACCCGTCCCGGATTCCTTAACGTGCGGCACGTGCTTCAAGGGCGGGAAGCCGTTTGATTCTTCTGATTCGCTTGGCGGCGGGGGAGTGAATGATCTGATAGAGGTCCCATGCCAGCTGCAGATTAAGCCAGAATTGTGCTTCCATGCCAAAGAGCTGCTCAAGGCGAAGTGCCGTGTCCGGAGTAATCCCCCGCTTGCCATGGATGAGTTCGTTGATCCGCACGTAGGATACAGCAAGTTTTGCGGCCAGTTCTACCTGTGACATGCCGAGGGGTTTCAGAAACTCCTCCAGGAGCATTTCTCCAGGGTGGATTGGCGGTCCGTTTGTAGGAATGCGAACCATGTTTGATTTCTCCTTTGTACGACAGAATTTACCCTCAGGAAACTCCAGAGGGGGAGTAGCCCTAATGATAATCCGTGATTTCAACCCGTTCCGGAACCTCCGGAGTCCAGATGAAACATACCCGAAACTGGTCGTTGATTCGAATACTGGATTGTCCTCGTCGATCGCTTTTCAAGGCCTCCAATTTGTTTCCTGGAGGAATACGCAATGAGTGTGCCGAGCAAAGCGTATGAGTTCTTGTAGGTGCAAGTCCTATTTGGGTAAAGGTTAGCCACCAGCCCAACACTTAATCCCACATTTAGCCTGTTAAGCAAGTACGAAGCTTAGCCGGCTGGATGGTGCGGGAAGCGGGAGATATCGAACCATAGCGAAAGCGAACTGATTGAGCCCCGAAATCTCCAACGTGTCGGAGGCCGATACTGTTCATTGAGGAGCAGGCAGCATTCTTACAACCGCAAGAGGCGAGGGGGTAAGAACCCGACGGGGTCTGAGAGGATGGTGAGATATCAAAGGGAACTCATATGAACTCGGGAGGGCCGATGTATTCCCTAAGAGAATGCTGTGACAAGCCTATAGACGGTAAGGATCGGCAAGACATTATACATTGGCCGTCGGACTACTTCATAGTATCGAGGAAGTCCGCGAAAGCGGATGGAGAGAAGGGGGTAGCAGTAATGCGAGGGGATACAAGGGAGACATCTGCTGGGCACACAGAACTGGAGGACAGGTGACAATGGAACTTGAGTCCCTAACTCTACGAGCCAGAGAAGATCCGAAGTGTGAATTTACCTCATTAGCGCATTTGCTGTCGGAGGATTTTCTCAAGGAATGTTTCCGGGAGCTGAAAAGGGACAAGGCTTCAGGGATTGATGGGGTAACGGTTCAGGGGTATGAGGTCAGCTTAGAGGAAAACCTCAAGGATTTAGTAGGGAGAATGAAGGCGAAGCGGTATCGGCCCCAGCCCGTGAGGCGGGTCTACATTCCCAAGCCTGACGGGGGTAAGCGGGGTTTAGGGATACCGGCGGTAGAAGACAAGATTGTACAGATGGGGATCAAGAAGATTCTTGAGGCGATCTTTGAAGTTGATTTCATGGGTGTATCTTATGGATTTGGACCTAACCGGAGTTGTCACGATGCCTTGGATGTGTTGGACAAAACAATTATGACTAAGCCCATCAATTATGTGGTGGATATGGATATTGAGACATTCTTTGATACCATAGACCACGGATGGCTAATGAGATGTTTGAGGGAGAGGATCAAAGACACAAGCTTACTACGGCTGATAGGGAGGTTCTTAAAGGCTGGAGTAATGGAAGAGGGCAAGTATGTAGAGGTTGACAAAGGGACTCCCCAGGGGGGTATCATCAGCCCGATACTGGCAAATATCTATCTCCATTACATTTTAGATTTGTGGTTTGAGAAGGCCGTTAAGAAGCAGTTCAAAGGGTATGGACAGCTGATCCGATATGGAGATGATTTCATTGTTTGCTTTCAAAGTGGCAGTGAAGCAAGAGTCTTCGAGGAGAAGTTGAAGCAACGGCTGGATAAGTTTGGGTTAAAGATCGCCGAGGGCAAATCGAGGGTCATCGGGTTTGGGCGTAAGGAGTGGGAGAAGGCACAGCGAGAAGGAGGGAAAGTGGCGACTTTTGATTTTCTTGGATTTACCCATTACTGCGATAAGACCAGGAGAGGAAAGTTCAAGTTAGGGCGGAAGATCAGTAGTAAGAGATTCAGGCAAAAGATGAAATCTGTGAATCAGTGGTTAAAGAGGGTACGAAACCAAGTGACGTTAGCGGAATGGTGGAAGGTCTTCAGGTTAAAACTGATTGGGCACTACCGTTATTATGGGATAAGCGGAAACATGCAGGCATTAAGGGAGTTTGCTCATGAGACTTCAAAGCTTGCATACAAGTGGATCAACAGACGGAGCCAGAAGAAGAGTTTCACCTATGCCCAATACTGCAAGTTTAAGAAATACAATCCTTTGCCTGCGCCGAAGATATATCACCTGACGTATACTCTATCATCGTATTGAGGAAGTATTACTGAAGAGCCGTGTGGGGGAAATCTCCAAGCACGGTTCTGTGAGGGACGTTAAGTAACCAAAAGGAGGTTATAAAAGATGTCTACTCGACATCGAGGGAAACTGCGGCATTTATAGAGAGCAACATAATTAATGCAACAGGCAACTACCACGAAAAGCCAATAAACACAGGTTGGACTGATGGGGTCCCATTGCATTACTTTTGCGGTCCTCTATAACTGGTCAAGCTTCCTTCGAGCCACCGGCCAAATCTCTTTCGGACACGTGGCACGAGCCTCTCTTGAGATCATGCGGTTAAAAATTTTCTGTCCCACGGTCGAAGAACAATTTTATCAACTCGGGAACCTCGGAAAAGAAGTGATCTTCCGGTGATCTGTTTATCAGTATAATGGATAACGTTATATATGTCAACCTCAAGTACCGGTTTACTACCTATGAGACAAAACAGAGGATTGAATTCTTCTCTCAAGATTGTTTAGGAGATGATTGTGGCTTGGTGAAAAGAAATCTCGGTGAGGTTTGATGAAGGAGCGTAGGGTTGAGCCGGGATCTTATGAGCCTCTGGAGATAAAACATGTGGCTGATGACGAAATATGGGTTCTATTCGATTGTCCAAAAGCAACCAGGCGAATACCACGTGCGCTCCCGTGAGCGTAAAGACATCGAGAATTTAGTGACTCGACTTCCCTTAGCTCAAGTCCAGATCATTGAGAGTGAACGTAGTGACTATGCTTTTCGGATCATCGTTAAAAAAGAGGATGTTGAGGCCATCATGAAGTTCCTTGGTGAAACAATCGATTGCGACAACTTCTAAAGACAAGATAGACCAGACGCCTGATCAAAACCACAAGCCGTATCATGAGGTTTTGGGCATCTTAGCGAATGCTTTAGGAGCTTATGGGGGAAAGCCCGGGGTAGAAAATAGGTACGGAAGGGAATGGATTGCGAAATTTGCCGATGCGATCCGTAGGGAAATTCAATTGCCACTTAGTCAATGAAAGCACTGGAAGATTAGTGTTTTTTGGCTTACAGTAGATACAGGGTTCAGGATGGAAGTCTAGTTCGGAGAAAGGAGCGTAAATATGGACTGGCGGGAACGAATCACTATAGATCCTGAGATCCTTGTAGGCAAGCCGATCATTAAGGGAACACGTATCTCTGTCAAGTTTGTGATTGATCTGCTGGCCAGGGGATGCGTACTTCGGGGACGTCCATGAAATTATGAAATACTATCTCCCAAGATTTTTGGAAAAGATTCCAGGCCGTTTTCATATTTCAGATGAATCGCTGCCCAGAGGGTAAAGCATTGGGCGCTCCTTAACTTAATGAATTTAGGAAAATTATGAATTGGTTGGGAAATTGCCAGGGACGCTCATGATTTTATAACTTTGTACTGGGGAGAATGGGGATCGATCAACGGCAATTCGGGTTTCCGTCTCATCGCCCAGGTATTTCGTTGAAAAAGCAGATTTATTTCGTGGAGTTCAGAGGGAATTGATGCTATTGTATCATCAAGAGGGTGGAGTGTAGAATGAAAAATATCGACCGAATTACTTTCAATCCGGAAGTCATGGGCGGAAAACCCTGCATCCGCGGACTCCGAGTGACTGTGGGGACCATTGTTGGTCTCGTTGCTTCAGGCCATCATAAGGAAGAGATTCTGAGGCTGTATCCGTACCTGGAACTGGAAGACATTGATCAAGCACTTACTTACGCCGCATGGCGTGTTGAGGAGATCGAGGTTCCGCTGAATCCCGCATGAAGATTCTGATCGACGTGAATCTTCCCCCCACCTGGGCGTCCGTGATCGAAGAGGCAGGATATACTGCCGTCCACTGGTCTACCATCGGCCCGCAGAGTGCTCCTGATCGGGAAATTCTGGCATGAGCGAAGGCTAACGGTCATGTGCTGTTCACCCATGATCTTGACTTCGGTGCGATCTTGGCTGCCACTGACACGGAGGCGCCCAGTGTCGTTCAAATCAGGACGCAAGACGTAACTCCCGACCATGCCAAGACTTTGCTTCTCAACGTTATCAGAAAGTTTACCCAAGATCTTCTTCAAGGCGCATTGATTTCGGTCGACGAAGACAGGTCGAGGGTTCGTTTACTCCCTCTAAGGTAAATCCTCAGGGAAGTTCATCCATAAGAAGATTAACAGCTGTGCGGGGTGCCAGGAACGTAGTCAATTGGTTACGAAATTTCGGAGAAAACAGGGGCGCTGCTGATGATCTTTGCGGCACGCCCTTCATTGAAAGTCATCTTGACAATTATTCCTGATGTAGTGTATTGTAATACAGGAGGTATGGAATGCGTACCGTCTTGTCTGTCAGTTTGCCTGAAAAAGTATCATGCGAGCTGGAGAAGTATGCAAAGAGCACAGGCCGATCCAAAAGCGATATCGTGAAGGAATCGATCAGTCTCTATCTCTGGGAGTCCCGATTCCAGAAGTTGCAGAGGCGGGTCAGCAGCAAGGCAAAACAATCCGGTATCGTGAGTGAAGAGGATGTTTTTAAGGCCATCTCATGAAAGCAGTTTTCGACACAAATGTTCTCATCGCTGCTTTTGTTGCCCATGGTGTTTGTGCGAAGCTGCTCTTAAGAGCCCGAAGAGGCCAGTTTCAACTGATCGGGAGCCCTTTCATTTTTCAGGAATTTGAACAGGTCCTTATCAAGAAATTTTTAGTTCCAAAGAATGAGGCCCGGCAGGCCTCAAGGCTTATTTCTGAAGCCATGCACACGGTGGTTCGCCCTGCTGAAACCCCGGCAGGCATCTGCCGGGATCCGGACGACGATGCGATCCTTGCGTGTGCTTTTGCAGGGAAGGCAGATTATCTCATCACAGGAGATGCAGATTTGCTGTCGTTACAAACCTTCAAAGGGATTCAAATCCTCTCACCCCGGAATTTCGAGCTTCTTTTTACCGATTGAAACTCATAAGTGATTACCCGCCAGTTGCAGAAACGGCCATGCCTGCGTGCCGAAACGCCACTTCGGCGTGCAGGCATGGGCAAACCACTCTTCAAGGCTTCAGATGGCGGTCGATTTGACATTATAAGGGAAGGGGACGACTCCACTTAATGTGAACTTCGGCAGGGGTCTGGGACGTAGGCGTTCCTTTCACGGAAGGTGCGCCCTGAAGCCTTTCCGAACGGCTTGCCCACGTCCGTATCGTGAAAATTTACGCAATATCTGGGATTACTTTGATGCATCAAGCCATGGAGAAATATCGGCCCCTGATGGAACCACAATATAAAAGAGTAATGAGAACGGGGCACCCTTCAGTTCGATGTACAACCGATGGCATCGAGAAGACGGGACGAGGGAGCGTCCGTCGTGATTGGGCACTGGTTAGCCCGTTCCGGGCGGCCGCCTTTTCCAGAGCCCTGTCGCCTGCTCAAAGGCGTGTGCCAACTGCAGCACGCCAAAGTCGTCCCGGTACCGACCCACGATCTGGATGCCGACAGGAAGCCCCTCCGGAGTAAAGCCGCAAGGCACCGAAATGGCGGGATGGCCAATGACACTGATGTAATAGCAGGATTTCATCCAATCGATGTAGGTATCCATTTTCACGCCGTTAATTTCGGTAACGTAGCGCTGCTTCAGGTCGAAGGGGAGCACCTGGTTCACGGGCAGGATCAGGAATTCATAGGTTTCCATAAATTGCCTTACGCGGTGATAGAGCTCCGTTCGTTTACGTTCTGCAAGACCAAGGTCAGGACCGGTCAACTTGATCCCTTCTTCGATATTCCAAATGACGGTGTTTTTCATCTTGTCGCGGTGATCCTTCAACAGGTGGGCATAAGCGAGTTCAAATAGCCAGGCCCGCCACGTTTTAAAGGTCTCGTCTGCGCCCGTGAAACAGGGTTCTGTGTCTTCGACGAGGCAACCGAGGGCCCGGAAGACGTCACGCTTCCCTTCAATCACTGCCGTCACGGCGGGATCCACTGGCAGCCCTCCCAGGTCGCGACTCCAGGCGACCCGGACCCCTCTGAAATCCCGGGTTAACGGCCGGGCAAAGAGGCCCGGAGGTTCGTCAATCGCAATGGGCGACCGGGGATCGGGTCCGGAAATGGCGGTCAGAATCAGGGCCACGTCCTGAACCGTACGGGCCATGGGGCCCTGAACCGATAGGGGGAACCATGCCGCAGGACCGGGCCAGGAGGGGACCCGGCCGGGGGAAGGGCGAAGGCCCACCACATTGCAAAAATTGGCCGGGTTCCGTAGGGACGCCCCGAAGTCACTCCCGTTCGCAATGGGAAGCATTCCAGTGGCAAGTGCAACAGCAGCTCCACCGCTGCTGCCGCCGCAGGTCTTCGTCGTGTCGTAGGGGTTAGGCGTCTCACCGAAGACCTCGTTGTAGGTCTGAGAGCCAGCGCCGAACTCCGGTGTGTTCGTCTTGCCAACCGTGATGGCCCCTGACTTCTTAAAACGCTCCACGATCAGGGCATCATGGTCCGGGACGAAATCCTTGAACACGAGGGAACCGAAGGTCGTGCGGATGCCCTGTGTCAGAAACAGATCCTTGTGGGCCACAGGAAGCCCATGGAGCGGCCCAACCTCTTTATTCTTTGCCAGGGCCTCATCCGCTTCTTTTGCCTGCTCCATGGCCTGCTCGGGGACGAGTGTGACGATGGCATTCAGTTTTGGATTGAGTCGCTCAATCTGGGCAAGGTGAGCCGCAACCACGTCACGGGCTGACAGATCTTTCCTGCGGACCCGGCGGGCTATCTCTGTAGCGGACGAGAAGCAAATCTCTGAACCGGACATGAAACTCCTTTCTCTGATGATAGAAAATTGGTCTCAATCATAAATGGACACCTTCTAATCTCCTCTCGCCGCCTCGGCGAAGGCAGGGGTGACAGGGCGAAAGGTTCAGAATGACGATCCCTGTAATTCGGCGCATTACGACACGGTCTCTTGGTAAAGGGGAAGAATTCTTTCGGTTATTTGATGACATTCCTTATCATTTCTGACAGACAATCTTCGGCTTCTTTGTCGTTTTCGAACCCCACAATGCCGATGAGATAATACCCTCTTTGAACGGTGAGGACCTTCCCCTGGTAAGAGTCTTCTCCCTTGAATGTCCTGGGTCCGAAACCGGCGGGTGTCTTCGGCTGGACCCTCCCTTCCTTTGTGAGATACTTTCTGAAACCTTTCAAAGCTGCCTTCGCTTCATCTCCACTATGAAACAGGGCCAAGAAGAGATGAAATTCTTTCTGTTCTTCCTCTGCCTTAACGCTTACCTCAGCCTTGCCTTTTTCTTTTTCATCCACTGCTTCGCGATAGGTCGCCTGAAATCCTCTTTTCAGAAAACGATGACCCAAAAGGCCTTCAGGAAAATACTGAATCGATCCGGGCTTGAGGTTCCTGCTCGGGAAAAAACCGATCTCTTTAGGTATCGGAGAAGGATCTGAAATCCTGGATGAAATCGAAAGGGCCAATTCTTTCATGGCAGGAGGATTTGGCTCAGTTCCATAGAGCATGACAAAGTACTTCCCCTTGTAAAAAAGGACAGAGCGGTCATCGAGGCTGGAATCCGATCCAATTCCTCCGGATCGATCTTCGGTTCTCAATCTCGAAAATATTCCAAAGGCCTGGAGAGTATTCTCCATCTCATAGATGTCTATTTCAATCTGATTTTCGGGTTTCTCCTGATCTTGATAGATTGCAAAGATAGACTTCTGATATCCGTATTTGAAATAGAGCTCGGCCTGGCCGTCAAGATGCTCGAAAAGGGTCTTCCTGGCATAAACCCGAGGACCCTCTATCAGAATCCATCCTTCAGGAAGGTTTTTGGGGAGAAGCAGATCGAGCCCTGCCGCTCCAGAAGACACATTGCACCAGATCAAAATCAGGGATAGAATCATGAGCCCCCGGGACACCATCACCCTCTCCACTTCATGAAAGAATCTCTCGAGACCATCTTATCTGTGCCCTTATATCCAGCCCTCTACGGCAGGTGACTGAACAGGAGGGGCACTCCGCGCAAGGATCGATCGTCCGGGAGGCCATTACAGCGTCCAATGTCTCTTTGGCGAGATCATCATTCCGGTATCCGTCATGATACATGACCGCCCTCAAATAGTCACCGTAAGGAATTCCATAAGGACATTCACCGGTACAACCCCCGCAGAGGGTGCAGATCCTCCCCTTCAAGAAGGTCTGATACTCTTTCAATTGATTCAATTCCCACCTCGAAAGGGTGATCCCCATCACAGCCGAACTTTCGTCAATCTGTTCGATGGTGGTCGCTCCGGGCACAGCCGTTGCCACATTTCGGTCATTCAATACATATTTAAGAGCAGCCTGGTGAGGGCTTAAATCTCCCATCTTCCCCTTCTTATATCCTCCGGCCTGAGTCTTCATGGCAATGATCCCTAATCCCGCTTTTGCTGCCTGTACAATCGCTTCTTTTAAATTGTTGGAATGGGTGAAATTATAAGAGACCAGTGCCACATCATGGTAGGTCGATCTGGCCGCTTCTTTTAAAAGCGTCGCCATATTACTGTGAGCAGAGAAACCCGTGAACCTCGCCTTCCCCTCCTTCTTCATCTTCGTCATAAACTCAAAGAGTCTCTCGTCCGAAATCTCCTCGGGCCGGTGGAGGTCATGCCAGACGAGGACATCGATATAATCCGTCCGGAGCCTTCGGAGGCTTCTCTCTACGGATTGACGCATCTGCTTTTCATCATGATCATGAACTTTGGTCTCGATGAAAACCTTATCCCTTTTCCCCTGGAATGCCTTTCCCACCATCTCCTCATTCTTTCCCCGCATATAGCAGTCAGCCGTATCGTAAAAATTGACCCCAAGGTCAAAGGCCCTGTGAAGGACTGCCGGGTCGCTGCAATTCATCACCCCCATCCCAACGGTCGTCACTCTAAGGCCTGTCTTCCCGAGGATGCGATATTCAGGGGCCGGTTCATTGTCCGTCTTTCCCAGAGAGGAACGGATCTTCAAAATGTCAGGTGCAACCACTCCCAGAAGGGTCGTAGCCATGCCTTTCATAAATATCCGTCGCCCCATTCCCTTAGAAATCATCGGATCCTCCTCGGGATATTTTATTTTTGTGGCAAATTCCATTATACTTGATCCAATCAGATTTTCAATGATAACAGAAGGGAGAAGTCTGTTTTGAAAGAATAGTCGAAAGGAATGATACCACCATGTTGAAATTATTTAACAGTCTTGGGAAAAAGTTAGAGCCCTTCCAACCGGTAAACCCAAACGTCGTCACCCTGTTTACCTGTGGCCCTTCCGTCTATCAGAGGGCTCATATCGGCAATTTCAGAACCTTCCTGTTTGAAGATATCCTCATCCGGTATCTGGAGTACTCTGGCTATCCTGTCAAAAGGGGGATGAATTTTACCGATGTGGAAGATAAAGCGATTCAGGAGGCCGAGGCAAGAAAAATAACCCTTAAAACCCTCACAGACGAAAATATTAACAACTTCATCCGGGAGATGGAGCTTTTGCGGATGAAGATCCCGGATTATCCCGTGCGGGCTTCCGAGGCCATCGACCAATCTGTGGAGATGATAGAGCAGCTTCTTAGCCTTAAGATTGCTTACTGGTACCGGAGAAACGTTTACTTTGACCCCTTGAAATTTCCTAGGTTTGGAGCTCTTTTTGGGCTGGATATGGCGAAATGGCCCGCCAAAAAAAGGAGATTTCATAAAGATACGTATCCGGGGCTGAACTGGAATCTCGGAGATTTTATCCTTTGGCACGGATGTAAGCAGGGCGACATCACTTGCTGGGACACAAGGATTGGAAGGGGGAGACCCTCCTGGAATATTCAGGATCCGAGTATGGTCAGCAAGCACTTCAATGAAACCCTCTCCATTTATTGCGGTGGCTTCGACAACCTCTTCCGCCATCACGACTATTCCATCGCCATCCTTGAATCGGTCAGGCCCTATCCCATGGCGAGAGTCTGGCTTCACTGTTATCACCTTGTGGTGAACGGCCAAAAGATGTCGAAGAGCAAAGGGAATATTTACTACACAGATTCCCTCCTGAAACAAGGGTATGACAGGGATCAGATCAGGTTCTTTTTGATCTATGGCCATTACCGGAAAAAGCTTAACTTCTCGGATCACGCGATGCGCCTGGCTGCGGACAAATTGAACACATTTAAAGAAATGATAAAGGCCCTCAAAGGAAGGACCGATCAAAACGTGGACTCAAAGGGTGATGAGGGTGCCTTGGGGAAAGTCAAAGCGCTATTTATCGACAGAATGGATGAGGACCTCGACGTCAAGGGAGCCTTTGATGCACTGCACGGATTCCTTGCTGCCGCCGATATAAAAGAACTTGCCCCATCTGTCGCCTCAGGATACCTGAAGGGCCTGAAAGAAATCGATCAGGTTCTGCAGGTTCTCTTTCAGGGAAACTGATCTATTTTTCTTTATCGCTGGCCAGCCACTCCCGGATGCTTCGTTCCTTTTCTGTCCATTCGTTGCCGAGACGCTCCCTGAGAAAAGTGCCATAAAGGCTGTCAAAGAGCTGAAGTCCCTTCTCCAGCAGGTACATCCGCTCATAAAAGACCGCTTCCCTTTCGTTTGCCTCATCCGTGAGATTATCCTTTTCCAGCTTGACAGAAGGAGCCTTGAAGGAAGCGAAGTGAAACATCATTCCCTTCAACGTCATCTTCCAGATCTCTTCCTCCTTTTCGAGGTAAAGGGTTGCTTCGGTAATCTGCTTTCCCTCCTGTAAGGCTGCACGAACCTCGCTGAAACGATCCTGGGGCCCGGTAATGCTCACCTTCTGAATGCCTCCTTCTCCTCCGCTGAGAAGGATCAACCGGTCGTTGAGGTAAGCGACGAAGGGTTCGCCCTCCTGGACAGGGCCGGGTTGGTTGACTGTATAGTCCGAGGCTTCGCTCATGGTTTGATACAGAAGCCAGAGGAGAAAATCCCAGCTAAGCCACTCGTTGTCCTTGATGAGATCAAGGACGTCTCCTGTGGCTGCGCGATTGGCTTTTTCAAGGGTGGGTCTTAGTGCGTCGGTCACCACTTTTTGGGCTCGGGAGAAAGGATGAATCATCACCAGGCGCAGGCCGTCAAAGGTATTCTTGAAATGATCTTCAAAAAGCTCCAATACCTTGGGGCTCAGGCTCGTGAAGGATACGAGTCCGGCTCGGGTATCCCAAACCGCATCATAGGTGGAGGGGGCTGGCAAGGTCTTGGCGAATAGAGCACCGCGAACGGCTTCGCGAAGTTCCTCCCTTTTCTGTTTGGGAACTTGTCTGAGACCCGGGTGGGCAGCGAGAAAGTCGCCTTCTGCCTTCTCAATGTGATTTCTGAAGAGGGTGGAGGAGACACGGCGTTGATCCCGGCGCAGGGTAAAGGCGAGATAATGATCTCGGCAAAATGCGCTCGGGACTGCGAACGTGTTTTCATTTGGATCGTCAATATGGACCCACCCGGAGGAGGACTCGGCAGCGGTCTGGTCGATGGGTTTAAAACTGTTCTTCGCCAGACGGTCGGCTGCCCATTCGAAAAGATCTCCGGCAGGCGGGCTCCCTGCAACCTGGAACTGACAAATGGTGACGGTATTCGATAGAATGCTCATGAAATTTCTCCTTTGGAAGATTTATTGCGACGAAATAGCTCATCATTGTCAAACATAATTAAGTTTTTTTCCAGCAATCTGGACAATCCAATCGAATTTGGGGAAGGAGAAATGGGACTGACCTCTTTTATTTGTTCGGTCATTGTCATGGGTTTTCAATCTTCTCTTTCGCGAGCAGAGCCTGCTTGGTCTCAGTTCCCCAGCGATAACCGCCAAGGCCTTTGAGTACGGCAGTTACATATTCTCCAAGCCCGCCTTTGTCCCGGTGAATTTCAGCAGCCGGGTATTCGCCGAAAAGAGCGGTTTCGAGGGCATGATCCGATTTCCCGACGCTTACTGCACTGACCCCTTTGTCTGTGGAAACACCGCCTGCCACCAGGTTTCTCGAATCTTTGCATCCATTCCGTCCTCCCTTTGGAAACCTGGCCTTTTTTATGTAATATAGAGCAAGACTTTCTGGGATGCTATCCGATTCTTGCTCTCAAATTTTTTATTCTTGAATCACTGAACAGATTATGTGATAGAGTAAAAGATATGAATCGTGTTGTGATGATTACAGGATCAACCCGGGGAATCGGTTTTGCGACAGCAGCCGAGTTTTTGAAAAACGGGGATCGGATTGTTATTTTCTGCCGGCATGAACGGCATGGCATAGACGCTAAACGTCAGCTTGCCTCGGTCGGCCCTTCGGAGAATATCTTCAGTCTTGTGGGCGATGTTCGAAAAGAAAAAGATATAAAAAGGATTATTGGACAGGGTCTGAAACATTTTGGAAGCATCGATATCCTGATTAATAATGCGGGCATCGCTGCCTACAAATCAATCGAAGAGACCACCGAAAAAGAATGGAACAATATCATCGATACAAACCTGAAAGGGACCTTTCTTTTCATTCGTGAGGTAATCCCTGCCATGGAAAAACAGGGGAGCGGCCTTATTATCAATATCTCATCAGGGTTGGGTGTAGAAGGGAAAGCAAATTTCTCAGCCTACTGTGCCTCAAAATTTGGCGTCATTGGCCTAACCCAGGTGGTCGCCGATGAGACCCAAGCCAGGGGGCTTAAGGTCTATGCAGTCTTACCCGGCGCGGTAAACACTCAGCTCATTTCAGACATCGACATCGAGATCGACCCTTCCGACTTGTTAGCCCCGGAATACCTCGCCAGGAGAATCTTTAAAGCTGCTGAAAGCAGGAGAAAAACGGGGACGCTCTTCGAAGCTTATTCTTAAAACCCACTTCCCCTAATCCTTCTTCAATCTTCTCGTCCAGACGATCAGGCTCTCAAGGAGTTCCCTGATTTTCTCTCTTGTTTTTGGGTCGGTTACCCTCCCGTCTTTGTCAATTTTTTCATTTGCAAAAGAGACCATGACTTCCGGCCGGTTAATGGGGACCATGTTAAGAAAAACAAAGGTCTGCCGGAGATGGTACTGAGATCTTGCAGTTCCGGTCATTCCCGGAGAGGCTCCCATGATGGCAACCGGTTTCTCTTCGAAAGCGTTATCTCCATAGGGTCTTGAAGCCCAGTCGATCGCATTTTTCAAGACCCCCGGAATCGAGTAATTATATTCCGGCGTCGCAATCAGTAGCGCATCGGCAGCCTTGATTTTTGCCTTAAATTCCTTGACCTTTTCCGGCGGTTGATTCTCAAGGTCCTGATTGAAGGGCGGAATCCCTTCGAGGTCAAAGATCTCGATTCTGGCATCCTCCGGAGCCAATTCCAAGGCTGCGCGTAAAATAGATCTGTTGAAAGAATTCTTTCTCAAGCTGCCTGCGAACCCCAAAATGCTAACTGGGTTTTCCATACGCATCAAACCTCCTTTCTTTACCCTGATGTTGCAAAAACCGTTTGAAAGCCTACCTGTCCGCGAAAATTAAGCAACTGTCGGGTTTACTAATGACAATCTGTTTCGACAATTAACTTCTATCCTCCTGTCACCTTCGCCGTCCAATGGAGGAATCAAATGGCGTTACCCTTCACGGCTCCCCTTGAGAACGTGGAGGCCTTCTTATTCATCTTCTCTGGGTCTGGATTCCTCTGGAATGATCTCAAGAACCATTTTCTCGGTGCGGCGAATGATGGTCAAGCCTGATTTCACTCCCACCCTTTCCTCGGTCAATACCTTATGCAAGTCATCAATTCCGGCAACCGGCTGGTTATCAAAGCCAATAATGACATCCCCCTCGGTCAAACCTGCCTTTTGGGCAGGACTGTCCTCTTCGATGGAAACAACCAGAACCCCGCTCTCAAGGGGTAAATGATAGAATCGGACAAGGCGCCGGAGGAGGGTTACGTTTTGACCTCCCAAGCCGATATAGCTCCGTCTGATCCTGCCCTCTTTAATTAGTTTTCCCGCGACAAACTTGGCCGTATTGATTCCAATGGCAAAACAGATGCCCTGGGCAGCAAGGATCATCGCTGTGTTCACTCCGATCACTTCCCCTCTGGAGTTGACCAGAGGACCACCCGAATTCCCCGGGTTGAGGGCAGCATCCGTCTGGATGATATTATCAATCAAGCGTCCGGACATAGACCTGAGGGAACGGCCAAGGGCGCTGACCACTCCTGAAGTCACCGTGTACTGGAAACCATAAGGATTTCCAATCGCAATGACCAGTTGCCCCACCCGTATCTTCTGGGATTCCCCGAGGGGAGCAGGAACCAGATTGGGACCGTTGATTCGGACGACTGCCAGGTCTGTATCCGGATCGTCTCCAACCAGGTCCGCCTGGAAGCGGCGACCATCGGACAGGGTGATCTCGATCTTGCTTACATGGTGCACGACATGACTGTTGGTCAGGATAAACCCGTCAGGAGTAAAGATAAAACCGGAACCACTGCCCTGTAAGTCCTCCGGGGAGCGAGGGCGGGCGCCTCGCTCTCTTTGCGAACCCTTCCGGACATCAAGATTGACGACCGATGGGCTCACCCTTTCTGCTGCCCTAATGACCGCCTGTGAATAAGCATCCAGAAGTTCGTCGTCAGAAAAAGGTTTAAATTCCGAATGATTTACAGTATCGGTTCTTGAGGTATCGTTAGAAATCAAACGAAACCGTTTTCTCATTGATTGCATCTCCTTTAGAACGATCATTCATCTCCGGTCTATTGAAAATCTTCACCTGATAAATCAAAATTTAATCATCATGGCGGACTTTTTCAAACCCATCGTCCTCAGGGATGGGACAGGACCCCGGCAATGAGAGTTGCTGAAGCTTCCCTACCCCGTCGGAGGCCTCATGATGAATTGCAATCCACCCTTACACGATATCTTACCGAAAATACGTAGTTTACCCTATTTTCACAAGGGTACATTAGAGGTATAATGATGTGCATATGTAAGAAGCATTGCATATTTGGTGAGGGAAGGGGCATATGATTTAGAAAGGAGGGTGATTGGAATGGCAGCAAAGACTGAAGCAACAGAAAGAAAAACAAAAGGAAAAAGCCTGACAAGAAAGGTTCAGTTCGAATGCCCGTCACCGGAGGCGAAGGAGGTTTACCTGGTTGGAGACTTTAATCATTGGGACACTCGTGCGAACAAAATGAAAAAGGATAAAAGCGGATCTTGGAAAGCGACTCTTTCCCTGAAGCCGGGAAGGCATGAGTATCGCCTCGTTGTTGATGGCAATTGGGAGAACGCCCCTTCTTGTTCTGGCTGTGTACCCAACGAATTCGGAAGCCTCAACTGCGTTAAGATTGTCGAGTAATGCCAAGGGTAGCTCCACTTTTTTGCAGGAAAGATAGTTGCCTTTTAATGGGTGCATAAATTAATGCAGGCAGGATGATCATGCCCCGTGATATCCCCGTAGGAAATGGGACGTTGCTGATCACGTTTGATCAGGATTACTGTCTGAGAGATATTTACTATCCCTTTGTCGGAGATGAAAACCATACCGATGGGCACAAGTTCAGGTTCGGCATCTGGGTCGATGGCAAGTTCGATTGGGTCACAAGAGACTGGGGGCTCCGCCTTGATTATGCCTCTGAAATGTTGATGACCCAAGTTACGGCATCGAACGAAAATCTGGGTGTCAGCATTCATTGCCATGACATGGTGGACTACCGGGAAAACATCTATATCAAAAAAATCATTCTGAGAAACCTTTTGAATCGAGAGAGGGAAGTTCGATTCTTTTTCCACCACGACTACCACATCCTTGAATCTCCGACAGGAGATACGGCCTATTACGACCCCGATGAAAAGGCCATTATCCATTACAAAGAAAACCGGTACTTTTTGATGAGTGGCATACGGGAAGGGCATCAAGGAATCGACCAGTATGCAACGGGAATAAAAGAATTTCATGGGCTCGAAGGCACCTGGAAAGATGCCGAGGATGGGAGACTCGAAGGAAGCCCCATTGCCCAGGGATCTGTCGATTCATGCTTATGCTTTTCGATCCATGTCGCTCCTGAAGGAGAACAAACCCTCTATTACTGGATCGTTGCAGGGAAGGATTATGCTGAAGTCAGTCGTTTAAATAAGATGATTATGGGCCATGGGGCAGAACATTTCATCCGGCGGACAGGCAACTACTGGAATGCATGGGTGAACAAAGAGGACATGTATTTCGCAAACCTGCCCGCGAAGCTTGTTGAACTTTACAAGAAGAGTCTCCTTATATTAAGGACCAACATTGATGGAAACGGGGCCATCATCGCAGGGAACGATTCGGACATTCTACGTTTTGCAAGGGATACCTATTGTTATATGTGGCCGAGGGATGGAGCCCTTACATCCTATGCCTTGGATATGGCAGGTCACCTCGGAATCACCGGACCTTTTTTTGATTTCTGCCTCCGCATCATCAGTAAGGGCAAAGAATCCTCAGGGTACTTCCTTCATAAATATAATCCGGATGGTTCTCTTGGGAGTTCATGGCATCCGTGGGTCAATCATGAAGAAAAAATCCTGCCGATTCAGGAAGATGGAACCGGTTTGGTTGTCTGGTCCTTGTGGTATCATTTTGATAAGTTCAAGGATATCGAATTTGCGGCCAAGCAGTATGAAAATCTGGTGATCCGATGTGGGGACTTTCTTGCATCGTATCGCGATCGTAAAACAGGGCTTCCGCTTCCATGCTATGACCTGTGGGAAGAAAAATGGGGCATCCACACATTTACCGTATCAACGGTCTACGCTGGGATTCGGGCGGCAGAGCGCTTTGCGGGTTTCTTCAGGGATGCGAGGAGAATCAAGATATACAAGAAGGCGGCAGAAGAAGTGAAGGCGGCAATGGATCAATACCTCTATAGCCAAGAGCACGGGAGGTTCTTAAAAACGATCGTTCCGAGAAAGGATGGCTCTTTTGATATGGACCCTACCATTGACGCCAGCCTTTATGCGCCTTTCTATTTCGGTGTATTGGACCCGAGAGACGAAAAGGTTGTAAACACAATGAACGCCGTCAAAGAAAGGCTTTGGGTAAAAACTGAGGTCGGGGGGATCGCCAGATACGAAGGGGATGGCTATCACAAGGTGACCGATCAAACCCAGGATGTGCCAGGGAATCCCTGGATCTTATGCACCCTCTGGCTTGCCCAATGGTATATTGCCAAAGCAAGGACCCCCAAGGAACTCCAGGAAGCAATCCCGATTCTTGAATGGGTAGCCTCAAGGGCCTTACCCTCGGGAGTTCTTGCCGAGCAGGTTCATCCCCTGACCAATCAACCCCTTTCTGTCTCACCGCTTACCTGGAGCCATGCAACATTCGTAGCCACCATCCTGGAGTATATGAGTAAGCTGGGGGAGAATTGATCACTGCCCGATCTGCAGGGCCGCTGGACCGACAGGGCGTGAAGGGATAAAAAATCTGCCTTACGATAGGGGGCAAGAAGATGGCCAGAGTCGAGGACAGTTATGAAAATGAAGTGATCTGTATCAGATTTTGTGGAACCTGCCCCACCTATCCCGGCGTGAAAGGAGAGCTCTTATTCTGTGCCAGGGGCAGGAGCAGTTCTCCAAAACCAAAGTCAGGCTGCAATTGCGGTTTGTGTGATATCTGGAACAAATATGAGTTAACCGATTTTTACTATTGCATGGAGGGGGCTGCGGAAATCGAATGACATCAAGGGTTCATTCACTTCAAAGGGGGTAGTCGTCATGAACGATTTTGAAAAGCAGGTTGCCGAGGTCAGCAGAGATGGATTGTACAGCCTGAGGATCGAGACCCTGCAGGTGAACCTGGGCCTGCGGTGCAACCAGCAATGCAACCACTGCCACCTCGAGGCCTCACCTCAACGAAGGGAGACGATGGATTGGCCTACCATGGAACTGATCCTGGAATCCGCGAAAAGAGTGGGCCTTCAGCTTGTCGATTTGACAGGGGGAGCGCCGGAACTCAATTCCCATTTCTGTCGCTTTGCGGCGGCCCTCTGACAAGAAGGGCATCAAGTCCAGGTGCGAACGAATCTTACAGTGCTTCTGGAGCCGGGCATGGAGGAGATGCCCAAATTTTTCCGGGATCACCTGATCCAACTCGTAGCCTCCATGCCGTGCTATCTTGAAGAAAATGTCCAGGCGCAACGGGGTATGGGAGTCTATGATAAAAGCATCGAGGCGATCAAACGATTGAACGACCAAGGGTATGGCTGGGAATCCAGCTTAACCCTCAACCTCGTTTACAATCCTGGAGGGCCCTTTCTGCCCCCTTTACAATCGGCACTCGAAGAAGATTACCGTCGGGAGTTGGGTGAGCGTTTCGGCATCACCTTTACCCGTCTTCTTGCCATCACCAATATGCCTCTCGGACGATTTCGGACGGAATTGGTCCGGCAAACCCAGGAGGGGAGTTATCTGAATCTGCTCCGGAGAGCCTTTAATCTAAAGACGGTGAAAGAGTTGATGTGCAGGCGTCAGGTCAGCGTGGGATGGGATGGATCTCTTTATGACTGTGACTTCAACTTAGCCCTTGGCCTTCCGGTAGATCATGGGGCGCCCAACCACATCAGAGACTTTAAGCCAGAGGATTTAAGGGTACGACGCATTGTTACTGGAGATCACTGTTTCGGATGTACGGCAGGTTCGGGATCCTCCTGCGGTGGAGCGTTGGCCTGATTTAAGAGGATCATGAATTGTTGGTGAGGGTCAGAAGATAGCCGAAAGGAGAAAATAGATGCAAGAAAGTCCAGGGCCAAAAGAGATCAAAATAAGCTTTCCTCCGGAAATTCAGGGGGGTGTCTATGCCAACAATATGGTCGTCTCCCATACGAAAGAGGAATTCATCCTCGATTTTATTATGGTAGCACCGCCTACAGGAACCGTGACTGCCAGAGTCATTGTCAGTCCGGGGCATATGAAGCGCATTCTCGAGGCCCTTCGAGATAACATTTCAAAATATGAAAATACATTCGGAACGATTCAAATCGCTGAAGCACCAAAAGGAAAGCTTGGTTTTTCATGAAGTTTCTCTCCTCATTTTCTGTTGCGCAGCACCCTGTTTCTTGTTAGAATCCTTTACAAATCAGCCCTTCGACTCTCTCCAGCTCAAAGACCGGAGGCTTTGCTCAGGATTGAGCCTTGCGCCTTTATCTCTGTTCTGAAGGGCAGGGGTGGCGCGCGGTCGAAGGATCCAGTATTGGGATTCGATGATCTTTGATCGAAAGACGGATGAACGCTACATGAGGGTGGCACTCGAAGAAGCCAAAAGGGCCGGTCAAGTGGGGGAAGTTCCTGTAGGAGCGGTCTTGGTCAAAGGCGATCGAGTCCTTGCAAGGGGTCATAACCGATGCATTGAACTCAATGACCCAACCGCGCACGCGGAGATCCTTGTTCTGCGAAAGGGTGGCGAGGTGTTAAAAAATTATCGATTGAATGATACGGTCATGTATGTGACGGCCGAGCCCTGTCCCATGTGTGCTTCTGCCATTGTCCATGGAAGAATATCGCGACTTGTCTTTGGGACATTAGAGCCTAAATTCGGAGCCGTAGAGTCAAATTTTGAATTTTTCCAGGATACCCGTTTCAATCACAGCGTGGGGGTTGAGAGAGGAATTCTTGAAAAGGAATGTGCCGAAGTTTTAAGAGTCTTTTTCAAGGAACGTAGATGAAATAACGTATAAGTTCGGAGTCGGGAGTTCAGGGTCAGAGAGTTATGTTTGGATTGTATTGGGGTTTGTGCCAGTTGCCGATTACTGAGAAACAGGCTGATTGATGGAAGAACGATGAATTGATCTGTGAGACAGAGCCGGAGAGGTTGCCGAGTTGGCTTAAGGCGCCGCTCTCGAAAAGCGGTTCTCCCGAAAGGAGACGTGGGTTCGAATCCCACCCTCTCCGCCAATTCTCATAAAACTACTTCAATAAATCCGAGCACTTGTTATTTTGACGACCTCAAAAATACACTATCCAGATACTATCCGTGAGACCTATTCCTGGTCGGATCTCCCCTTCCAAATTGCGTTTCCAGCAAGCAATCGTATCCCTTGCCTTCAAAGGCACCTTCCCGAATGTTTTCTTGATTTTTTCCGACAAACTGGTAGACTCTCATCAACAAATAGGGAGACCATCCAACAGCAACCTTGACAAAGGAATTGATGACTGATCTTGATACTGAATGAACCATAAGGAGGGAAGCGATGTTCAAAAGAATTGATCATGTAGAGATCGTTCCAAGTGACTTTGAAAAGACGGTTGAATTTTACATCAACATCTTGAATTTTAGGTTGAAGGAGCGGCGAAAGGTCGCAATGCCTCCTTTGGAAGAGATCGTTTATTTGGAACTCAACGGGACAGTTGTAGAATTGATGTCCGTTCAAAATCCTGCCTCTTTATCGGAACAGCCATGGCAGGTCGGATACCAAATGATTGCACTTGAAGTAGAGGATATGGATAGAGCCATCGAGTATCTTAGAGGTAAGGGGGTTGAAATATCTTGGGGGCCTGTCACATTAGGAAACTCAAAGAGGGCTGAAATAAAAGATCCTAATGGTCTATCCATTGAATTACGCCAGTGGTAGGCTTTGCTTTCTAAGCCCATCTATGTGGTTAAACCGTTGTTTCTTAGCTTAATATTGCGGCCACGATTGCCTCCTCCACCTTCCGGCTTGGCTTCCACTTAAACTCGTGCTCGTAACGTCGCTTGGCGAAACGATGCTGAGCATCTATGACCTGTTTAGGGTATTGCCCATCGTGTAAGGGAGGCAAAAGTTCCATGCCAAGACGCATCCCCTTTTCCCATTCCTTCTTGTCGATCCGCCCCTTATCATTAAATTGAAGCAAGAAGTAGTCGATATTCCTAATGGCCAGTACCTGCCTCCCTGCCACCTCCAAAAATACCATCGCGCAACGCACACGTTTTCCAGCGTATTGTTGGAGACTTTCTCTTCGGTCGAAATGGAACAATCGGTTCAATCGTACCATAGAAATTCGTTGAAGAGAATCGTTATCATCGATAAGGAAAACTCGACACCCTATTCCCATCATAAACTCCTCAAGTATCTACCACTCTCAGGGCTTCTTCAAAAAGCTCTCGTAATTTCTGGCTCTCCTGATGGATTGCCTTAAGAGCTTCTGATAATTCCTTCTTACCTAAAGAGGACATTTTTTCTGCCCAGTCTTTATGAGTCTTGGCATGCTCATCGTTATGTTTCATCCAGTGCGGGAGCAGTTTTTTCAATTTTTCAAGGTCATCCATAATAAACCTCATTTTTCAAAAGGGAACTACCGAAATCTGATTCCCCGTACCATAAATATGCGGGGAGGCCGACCGAGCGTCAAGGGAAGTTGGGGAGAAGGACTTTGCCCTTTATGAGGTTGCCTGTGGAGAGAGGGATATTTACCCAAAAGTAGTTTTTAGACAAGTCGATGGCGGTAAATCAGGAGAGGAGGAGCAGACAAACCTGAAACCGCGAAATGACGCTCTCAGGCATGTGCATCCAACCGAGTCGATTTTCAAAAGGAAGAGAGCGACGGCACAATCCTATTGGTTCATAAGAATGGAGGGCTTGGCTGGGGCGTAAAGACCGATATTGACCGTGAAGCCTCCTATAAGAGAGCCATTTGAATGGAAAAATAAAAAGAATCCTTGACAATTTTGAACCTCATAGAGTATCTTAATCTCCACGTTCCAGAAAAAAAAGGGATCAGTTAGAGGGGGGCTTTAACTGATCCCCAAGAAGCCAGTACATCAAATGGGGGGTTGAAACAAGGGGGTGATATGGTTTGATGTACTGGCTTCTTCTGAAGTCAGCCTTGGAGTGACCTTTCGTCACCTTTTATTCATTATTCCCATTCCTCCGCATCGTATGCTGACCATCCTGCAAATTAGTACCACATTTATATTAAAGCAAGATTAGAACTGGGTTAAAGTTTCTTAATCACACCTGAATATTTTTGCGGTCAGAACGGACGCAGTTGACTGGAATTGAAATAATACTTTATGCCCATTCTTGCCATCAACCCTTTGTCCGATTCTTTAAGATCACTTCATCGATGATCTCTCCGCAGGCAACGCATCTCCAACCAGAGAAATCATCAATCTCCTGGCTGGAAAACCTCTCATAAAACATAAGACCACCGCATCTGTTGCATTTCATGATGTCCTCCTTACGTCCTCATCACCTCTTGGACGATTTCAGCCTGCTGTAAAATTCTTGCTGCTTAGGGCTAATCTTCATTTTCTTTGTTTTCTCTGCTCTTCTCTGGGCCATTGGGTATAACCTCCTTGAATAATCTCTACTTTAAGGTAATCATTGACTGACAATATATCAATGAACATTCAGGACGCTGAATGCCTGTTTACGCAGAGACCAATAGCATGGATAATAAATTTAAATCTTTTTCTTTTTATGAGGCTTATGGAATCCCCAGGAATATGCTTAAAAACAGAAAGAGAATCCAAAAATCTATCTTTGAAGGAAGTATCCGGATCGACAAAGATAAGTGAACGTCTCCTCAAAGCAATCGAAGAAGACCAATACGAGCTTATATCTTCTCCTGTTTATGTGAAAGGATTCTTGGGTGCTTATGCGAGATACCTTGGCCTTGATTCAAATAACATCATCCTCCAGTATCAAGAAAATTACGAAAATAAGACTCCGTCGAAGGGTCCAGGGTTAAAACAGCGGAAAACTTCCCCAAGTTTGGAACGGTGGATTATTTTCTCAAAAAGGAGAGTTGCCCTCTGGCTCCTTATCATCGCCATTTCTGTAATGGTTCTTTTGATTGCGATGGTCATTTATCGCACCTCACTTAAATCCAGGCATGGGTCTCCTCGTTTATCAGAAGAAGAGGGATCTGCGGTCACTTCCGGACCTCTTGTGCCATCTCCTCCGCCTATCCAGGAAGAGGCTAATACTCAAACAACGAATCCACCTGAAAAGGTCGAGACACCGCAGCCGATGGGCTCCAAGAAGAACCAAGGTGCGAAAACTCATTGGCATAAGCGGGCTACGGAAAAAGAGTGAGAGAGACAGACAAAACGAGGAACAGATCACGGGTGGAGTTTGCTCCGATCCTCTACTCCCATCTTCTCCCCTCGCCTTAAAATGCACCCTCTCTACTTCTTGTAGGCCATTCTCCCCTTGATTTCTAAGGGTTTTTCTTGTATCCTTTCAAACAACTTCAACTCAAAGAGGAGGGTAAACAACATGGCAGCTCAAAAAAAGGTTCTGACAAAGGGACAAACCGTTACCCATTTTGCTGAGAAGTTTGAGATTTCCAAGAAGGCCGCTGCATCCATGATTGAGGAGTACGCAGCCCTGGCAATCGCCGAAACCAAAAAAAAAGGGGCCTTTGTACTACCAGGCATTGGTAAATCCGTTCTTGTTAAGAGGAAAGCCCGAAAAGGTCGAAATCCGCAGACCGGCAAAGAAATTAAGATTCCGGCAAAGACTGTCGTAAAGATTAGACCAGCCAAGGCCTTTAAGGAAGCGATTGTCCCACCCAAATAATAAGGAATAACCTCTAAGGGGAGACAAGGGCGGGTAGATCAAGGAGTCCGCCCTTTCGTTCTTCTCTCGACTGATTACTCAGATTTAAGACCGTAGATCATCTGCCCCATCTTGCCCAAAAAGGCACCCTCCCGAATATTCTCTTGAAATTTTCCTCCAAATTGGTAAACTCTTATCAAAACGGAGACCCATTGAGCAATAACCATTAACCCGTGAGGGAGGCATCTGGCCAGAGATAAATTGAACCCCGTTTCTGAAGAAAGGATGAAGTCCTTAGTTATTGTGATTTTTCAGGTTAATTCACCCACCTGATGGGTGTTTTTTTCAAGTCAATTCACCCACCCCTTTTCAGGTCAATTCACCCACCCCAGAAAGAGGTTTTTCAAATCAATTTCCCCGTCGCGTAAGATTCTTCAAAGAAGGTATGGCATCCACGATCAGAAAGGCTTACTGCTTTTGATTCTACTTCGGATCGGAGGCAGTATGGCGCGAAAGGAATACAGCATGATCGAGATTGTGGATGTTCTACGACGGTATCAGCAAGGAGATGGGATCCGAGCCATTGCCAGGTCTACGGGGATCGACCGCAACACCGTGCGGAAGTATCTTCGGATGGCTGAGGAGAAGGGCTTTTCAAAGGACGGATCGATTGACTTGGAATCTCTTGCAACGGAAGTGTTTCAAGAAGCTCAAGGGCCGAGTGGACCTCCTACGTTTCGAGATCCCGTTCTTGGCCCTTATCAACAACTTCTCACTGAGTGGCTTGACAAGGACCAGTTGACCCTGACGAAGGCTCATATCAAGTTAGCCAGAATGGGCGTGGCGGTCAGTTATAGTAGTCTGTACCGATATGTCCGGGAGCATCTCTCCCCTTCTCTGCACAACACCGTGCGGATGGCAGGGTGTGCTCCGGGGGAAGTGGCTGAAGTCGATTTCGGTCGATTAGGTCTTTTGGAGGATCGAGAAGCAGGACATAAACGCTTGCTTCATGCCCTGGTCGTCACGTTGGTCTATAGCCGCTATCAGTATGTCTGGATTACCTCCCGTCAGGATCTTTCAGCGTTGATCAATGGGATTGAAGAAGCCTGGATCTTCTTCGGAGGGGTCACCCGACGTCTGGTGATAGACAACCTCAGAGCGGCAGTCGTGAAATCCGATCGTTATGCTCCCATCTTTCAACGAACCTTTTTGGAGTACTCTCAGCACCGAGGGTTTATTCTCGATCCTGCCTTAG
>CAWEAV010000078.1:0-90071 GCA_963806715.1 uncultured delta proteobacterium | reverse complement strand
GATCACCTTTCTTCTCCAGCTGTTTTGGTTCGCTTTCTTTTCTTCCATGGGCAACCTTCCTCCCGTTTTGAGCACCTTATTTCCTATATTAGTGCTTGGGTAGCTAATTGTAAAGGAACCTCGCTCATTCGAGGCTCTTCATAATTCAAGAAATTGGTACAACCCGCCTTGCCTTCACCGCTTTTTGTTGGGGGGGTATTAATGCCAGTAATTCGTTAACTTCCATGGTTATCATAAAGTGAAGATTCGTAGGTGAAGGAAACAACCTCTTTTTTAATCCTCCCTTCCTGATGGGTAGAAAAATTCAGTGTTCCCTTTTCATAGAGTTGCTGGTATAATGAAAAAATGGCTCGTATTCTGCTGGTCTTGTTTTCCATTATCATTTTCTCTGTCTTTCTAGGGCATTTTACCTCTGCAAAAGCCCAGGAAACAGGTACTCTGTCAGTTACAACAACGCCTGTAGGTGGAGCTATTTATGTTGACTACATTCTCAAGGGCGCAAAGTTCTGGAGTGGGGATTTGAACGTTGGATCCCATGCGGTCTCATTTGGCAATGTAGATGGCTACATCGCACCACCCCCGCAGGCCGTTACTATAATTGCAGATCAAACGTATTATGTCATCGGTGCTTACAGAAAGTTGTTCTCCCTACTTAAATGAGTTTATATTCTGCGCTAACTTCCCTACGGGCTCCTTCCGTTACCCCCTGCCCCAACTACCTTAATCAGGATTAAGAGAAAGCGTTTGTATCTTTCTTTAATTTTGTCTTCCAGAAGCCTTGCGAAGAATTTCAAGAAATTTGGAGGAGATTTGATAACCTAATTTTTGTGCGTTCTTTACATCCTCCCACGATTTGTCGTATTCTTTCTTCAAATAATAGGCAAATCCCCGATTGTTGTAGGCATCAGCATACCTTGGGTTTATCTCGAGAGCCTTATTGAAATCTGAGATGGCTTGGTCATATTGACCTTTAGCTCCATAGGCCGCTCCCCGATTATTGTAGGCATCAGCATCACTGGGGTCTATCGTGATAGCCTTGGTGTAATCCGAGATTGCCTGATCATACTGACCTTCATCCGCATAGGCCTTTCCCCGATTATAGTAGAACATGGCATACCTTGGGTTTATCTCGAGAGCCTTGGTGTAATTCGAGATGGCTTGGTCATATTGACCTTTAGCTCCATAGGCCGCTCCCCGGTTGTTGTAGGCATCAGCATACCTTGGGTTTATCTCGAGAGCCTTGGTGTAATCCGAGATTGCCTGATCATACTGACCTTCATCCGCATAGGCCTTTCCCCGATTATAGTAGAACATGGCATACCTTGGGTTCATCTCGAGAGCCTTGGTGTAATCCAAGATGGCTTGGTCATATTGACCTTTATCATAATAAGCATTTCCCCGATTGTAGTAGAACTCTGCATCCCTCGACTTAATCTGCTTTTGTTGAGCGGAGGCATAGGAGAGCAAAAAGAAAAGAACGATTGGCAGGATTATCCCGATCGATTTATTCACACAATTTTTCATATTCCCAATCAAAAAAAGCCGAACTTATCATAGGATTAGCTTTTTAGGTGAGCCGTTATGGGTAACTTCTTTATCAAAAAACGTCACATTTGTCAATCAAACAAATCCATTGATTTAAGGCATCAAATATGCCATGTGCATTTCGATTGCGGGTTCAAATCTGCACTGCCAAACGAGAAGAGTTCGATCACCATTACAGGAAGAACTCATCTCCCATCTTCCACTCCAATCCAGATATCTTTCTATTTCCCTTTTTGTCAGGCGATTTTATATTTCCTGGTCAAAGAAGTCAATCTTTTTGTGATTCACAATCCGCTTTGCTGCCCCCTGTTTTGAAATCCTTCGTCAATTTATATTCACCCCTCCCATTTGTGCCTTAACACTCTCTTAAATCACTTATTAATGTTGGGTTACTCATTGAAAAAATCAATATTCGTTTAAATAATAAAGTTAGAAAGGCAAAGGTAGTGTTATGATCAATCAAAATTTGTAAGTCATTCCTAAAATCATAATAATCACCATGTGCGATTTTACTTCGGTAGTAATAAAGTTTTTCAATTATTATTTCCTCTGTCAAAGATTCAGGACCTTTGAAGTATTCAAAGAAATTAATTTTATTACTTAATTGATTATTAACAAGAACAAGTTTTTTTTGCAGTTGTCTATTTATGGAAGTGTCATGATAGTTTTGGTTTGAAGTCAATAAGGTTTCAATAAGGGAAAAAAGAGCGATGATTTTAAATGGGGAGGAATATTCTATATCGAGAGTGTCATGATAATCCTGTAAAGCTTTCCCAATAAAAGAGGTTCCATATGCTGATGATTTAAAGCCTTTAACTAAAATATAAAGTTGAGTGAGTTCTTTGATGTCATTGTCATCCAGTTGTAATGGTTTTCGAAATAAAATATTAGCATCAGAATAAAATATAGCTGAAATAAGATTATGATTAATGTGATATTCAAGCGATCCAATTTGAGCTATTACCGTTAACGTTTTTGACAACAAATAAATTGCTAGCACTAAGTCTGGGTCGGCCAAATTCTCAGAAAGTTCAACAACCCAATATTTATAATCTTTCGGTAATAGAGGAATAGGCGTATATGAATAGCCATGTTCTGATTTAGTTTCAACGAAATCATATTCATAAATATTCGTCGCATTACCTGACACACTATGCTTTGATAAAAGTCTATCAGGTTTAACAATGTGTTTAATCGCTTCAACTTGCAAGAGGTCGGCTAACTTGAAGCAAGAATGTGCTGTGATGTCTTTTGGTAATAAAAACTTCGGATTCAATTTATTACCTATAAAAATGAAGGGCTTAAAAGGATTTTGCGGATCGTATTTTATAGTTTCAATAATCATCTCGTCACCTTAATTTGGCGCTCACTCGGCTATATCTGAAGTCAGATTCCTTTATCCTCCCAAATTGGCAGTATAGACAAAATGCTTCAACAATCCGATCTATAGAATTTAGAAAAAAGTCACCAATTTCTTTTTACATTTTCCGCTCTCTTCAATTTATCCTCTTTTCCAAGAATGTGAATGGATGGTGTGGATGGAGTTTCATTTAATGTCATAAATATAAAAAGGTTATTTTCTTATAATAAAAAGTTATTGAAAGTCAATCCATACCCTCCACTTCCTCCATACCTCCGCTTACATTAAATCAAAAATGAATAGGTTATGTCAAGCTCTTTCTGAAATCATGGATATTCGAATTCTTCCATATATATAAATACTGATCCACTCCCTATCTCCCTTCCGTTCTTATCAAAAAGCAAAAGTTCATTCTTTAACATTTCAACTTTTCAGGATGAGGCATTCGCATTCATTGAAAAGTTAAAAAGCTGAAAAGTTAAAACCCACTCTCTTAGATCGTGAAACCTTTCCAAATCACCTAATCGGATTCCTTACCTTCTTCTCACTAAATCCATTAACCCAAATTCGGCAGTCTAAAAACACACCAATTCAGAAAGGAGGATTGCATGAATTCTGTCCCTGAAATCCGAAGAGAAAAAGTCCTTATTCCACCAGAGATGACCAGTAAAGAAATCCAGGAAAAATATGGTCTCCCAAAAGAAAGAGCGTGGGTTGCGAAGAAAAAAGGATTCTTCGTAAAGAACTACTCCAAAAAACAGGTGATCATTGATCCAGAGAATTTCGATCCATCAATTTCCTACTCTACTGCAAAGAGAGTATTCTGGAAGAATTTCTCCTGGAACAACGTAGCGGTAAGCATCAAAGAGGATTTGATCCAGGAGGCAGTAACGAGAATGTATGAGTTGAGCGGAAAGGTAAAGGAAAAATCCAATGAGAAATACGGGATCGGCTACGGTTACTTCTTCGTCGCACATAACGCCATGTTGAGTTATTTGAAGACGTGGAGAAGGCAGATGAGGTGGAAGGCTTTTCAAGAAATGCAAGAACTTCAGAAAACATCAGAGCCGGAATGGTTTTAAAAGACCTGCCATCTAACAAAGATCAACCACAAAATCAAAGTTCAATGTCGATCCTGTGATTATCCAAAATGTTAGGCCCGTCTAACCAGCGGGTCTCTTTTTCACAGAATTGTTGATTATGAAAAACTTCGGTCGGAAGTCTCAGTTATATCAAAAGTACCCCGTTTGAGGGATTGTTCGCTGAGTCAAGTTATCGTCTACAGAAGGTGGGAGGAGAAATATTGGAGATGGTACAGTAAGAAGGAATGGACAAATTTTGGAGGAGGGGAGAAATTTCACTCCCCTCTTGAGTTTGAGCTTTAGAAAGTTGTCACCCGAGCTTGAGGATTCGGTGTATGAGATCCATATTGAGGTTTTCCCTGAGTCCCTTTTCCAAATTGTCGAATCCTTCCTCCTTCAATTGATGATAGTGGAGAATATCGCTTCTGATCAAGGGAGACAATCCCTTCTTTTTTCTTAAATCATTAATGAATCCTCTCCGAAATTTGTCGTTATCAAAGACTCCATGAATGTAGGTCCCCCAAACCTTCCCATCTTCAGAGATCGCTCCATCTTCGATATGAACCTGCCGATCCCCTTTTTTGAAAATTGAAAAAGTGGGTGGAGTATTGTTCCCTCTCTTGGTTCTCCCCATATGAATCTCATATCCAATAATTTCCCCCGTTCTCCATCGAAGACAGTCTTTGTGAAAAACTCTGGCCGAAACCTGAGAGGTCACCTTTTCCCTTTCCATCGTGGTTTCTATATTGAGCAAACCCAGTCCAGCGATGTTCCTTCGATTCGTTTCCATCTTAAAAGGGTCAGAGATCCGCCGGCCCAGCATTTGATATCCTCCGCAGATCCCTATGACGAATCCGCCCTTTTGACGATGTTTGAGGATTGCTTTGTCATAGTGAGATTTCCTGAGGTAGGCGAGGTCATCGATGGTATTCTTGCTTCCTGGGATAATGATCAAATCCGAATTGGGTATTGGACTTCCGGGTCTTAAATAACAGAGCTCTACATCCGGTTCTTTCTGCAAGGCATCGAAATCAGTGAAATTTGAAATGTGGGGAAGATAGATGACTACAATCTGTATGTCTCCTTTTTGGGGATTTGATTCCAACTTTTCTATTGAAACTCCGTCCTCCTCCTGTAAATAGAGATCCTTAAAATAAGGAATAACACCGAGAACGGGCAGTCCTGTCTTTTTCTCTAAGAAATCCAACCCTGGCTTTAATAATCGGATGTCTCCACGAAACTTGTTGATGATGAACCCCTTGATTCTCCTTTTGTTTTCCTTGTCCAGGAGTTCAAGAGTTCCGATGAGAGAGGCAAAGACCCCTCCTTTATCAATATCGCCCACCAAGATAACAGGGGCATCTGCAATCTTTGCCGTTCCCATATTCGCAATATCGTTTTCCCTCAGATTGACCTCTGCAGGACTTCCAGCACCCTCGATCACCATAAGATCGAATCTTTCCTCCAGACGATGAAAACTTTCTTTGACAGCCTTTAGGCCTCTTTTTTTAAATCGGTGATACCCACTGGCAGACATGTTCCCGTAAACTTTTCCTTGGATGATGATTTGGGCGCCAATATCCGTGTTGGGTTTGATTAGGATCGGGTTCATATCGACGTGGGGCTCAATGCCCGCTGCCTCTGCCTGAACCACCTGAGCCCTTCCCATCTCCCCTCCTCCTTTGTTACATACGAGTTCAAAGACATGTTCTGGGATTTAAAGGGGACCACATTAAATCCATCCTTTTTAAAGATCCGACAAAGTCCTGCCACTATTAAACTCTTCCCAACATAAGAGCCTGTCCCCTGGATCATCAACGATTTCATCTCTTCTTTCCCAAAACTTCTGAATGAATGATTCTGACTATCCCTCTTGAAGCGAATTCCTAGCCGGGCAGAATGACAAGAATTTGATTTGGAATGAGTCTAATATGAAACAAGTTGTTGCAGAAGAGGTTGCTTAACTTGACAGTGTCTGCAAGGTCAAGTTTCGACTTTCATAGGTTCTTTGGATAAGGGGCTTAGATGTACCTTTCGTCCTTGTAAACGACTGGTTTGAAATCGTCTCGCAGGCTGCTCAGTCGAATGACAATTACGTTAGGATCTGAAATAAAGGGTTTTAGTTTTTTGAGAATAGCCCTTGCCTCCCTCTTGTTTTTCTGTCCCCCAATGTACATCATGCACGCCTTTATTCTTAGTTGCGTCCATTGGGACGTCTCAGTCGCCTTTATCAACAATTCTCTATATTTCATGGTTTCTACGCAATCCCAATACCAAACTGTAACCGTATACTTGGGGAGATGAGACATTAGTGATGTCCTTCAGTTTGGCTCACTGATTAACAGGCGAAACTCCTTGGTGCTCATTTCGGTGGAACAATCGCTTCCTTAAAAGCCTTGCTAAGTCTAATCTTTACAACCGTCTTTGCTGGAATTTTGATTTCTTTACCAGTGGCAGGGTTTCGACCTATACGAGCTTTCCTCTTAACAAGAACCGACTTACCTATGCCTGGTAGTACAAAGGCCCCTTTTTTCTTGGTTTCGGCGATTGCCAGGGCTGCGTACTCCTCAATCATGGATGCAGCGACCTTCTTGGAAATCTCAAACTTCTTAGCGAAATGAGTAACGGTTTGTCCTTTAGTCAGAACCTTTTTTTGAGCTGCCATGTTGTTTCTGCCCTCCTCTTAGGAAATTATTACTTGAACGACCTTCAATATACTTGAAAAGAGCTTTAAAATCAAGCACAAAAGGGACCGTCCTACCCTTTTGGAGCCTCCCAAATACCAAATTTTGTGATGACCTTTAGTCCACATAACCATCTTAACCGCCGAAGTGCTTTTGAATCTCCCTGGGAAGCCTTTCTTATTAAATCTGATTGATCTCGGTATTTCTCTCTAAACCTTTTAATCACCTCGTTCTCCGATCCTTCCTCACCTGCCTCTCTGGACAACAGAAAAATCAACTCATCCTCTGTCACGCCTTCACCCTGTTCCATTTGAAACTCAATTGTTGCCATTGAAACGATCTTTTTGGCGTCTTTTTTCCGTTCGCCTTGAATGCCTTCCAATTATCCAATCCTGGGCCACAGCTCTTCAAATGGTAAAACCTGTCCTCCTGGCAGTTTTTATCTTTAGGGATGACACGGATGGGTTGACCCTTCTTGATTATATTGCCACATACGATGCAAATGGCCCCTGTATTCTCAGTTGCTCGTTTTATATTACGTGCTTTGTCCTTTGCTTCTTTCGAGTTCCTCCCTCTTTCTCTTGATCGATTTAGCCTTATAATCGTGTAGGGGTTCAATATTTTTAATCGGCTTCACTGTAAGACGTTCCTTCCCTCTAATTTCTCTTCCTCTCCCGATTTATCTCCCTGATCTTCTCAAAAAACTACTCCTTGGTAAATATTCCCTTTTCAACAAGCAACCTGCTGAGAGTTTCTTGTTGAACCACCCTGAGACATGAGGAGTTCTTCAAAGCAAACGACTTCTTTGGGGGCAACAGGAATCGTCATAATAGCACCTGCTATACACTGAAGGTTTCCAGTTCATTCCAATAATGTTTAAGGCTCATAAGGTATATCTAATCCACATTTTGAGCATTTTGCAGTTCTTAACTCAGGTTGTTTTGTTGGAAATGAATGAATTTTGAAAGCGTCATCGTGGTAAACCACTCTCACGGAATCCGTCGGCAGTTTGAATATTCCATTCTCAAACATTGCCCCTGTGTATTTCCCCGCATACCAAACCATGTTTATGCGTCCCCTGTCATCCTCCTCTACCCAACCAGAGGATGCGGTTGACACGGTATAATTCTTGTAGTTCTCAGTACCTGTACTATCAAAAATGGACACATAAGGATATTTTACTGGGGCAGTATGCTTCAGGAATTTCTCCAACTGGTATTCAGAGTCAAGAAGAGAAGTCGTGTATTAGCTGGCAATGAAACACCCAATTTTACTGCACAGTTATGACAGAATAACTTTGCCATTTTATCTCCACCTATTCTCCTCGTTCGCAACTACCATGACCTATCTGTGGACTCCAGCGAAACAATTAACACCCAGGCAGAATATATTTAACCCCAAAGAACCGCCACCCAATCCTTGGAAGATTAGTTTATAACAAAGTCTATTGTATCGATACTTTTTGTGCTTCCGAGCACTTCGTCTAAGTCGTCATACTCCGATTTGTTGCGGTCAGGTTCAAAATAACGACCTGCTCCTGCGTATTTGTCCACCGACGGCAATATCCTGATTAGGTTACTCCAAGAGTTAAGCCATGTCCGCTTTTTGACCGTTGTATGTGGATGATGTAGAACAATCTCTGGTTTTTCAATCCTCGCAAGGGCCTTGAATTCATTATTGGTGCTTTTACGCCATCCCTTAGAATTCTTGGCCCTTGGGTTAAAAATAGTCAAATCATGGCAGCCCAGCATCATTACCCTTCCCACATCATCGAGGTGAAGAAAGTGCTTATTAAAATCGGTTATCCTCACCAACCCTTCCTGCTGTCCTGATGTTGGATAGGATTTCCCCGTCCAGTAAATATGGTTATTTCTGAGATCAATGGCGAATACCAATTCTATATGGGGCTCGCTGATGTAGTTTTGCGTCATTGATATTTTATCTTTGTATGAATCTATCCCTAACGTTACGTAATCCGTTATTTCGCTTAGTCTGCCCCCTAAGCCCTTGCTTATTACTTCTCTGGCACATTTCTCCCCTTCTTCCACTAAAGTTTTCACTGACTCCGCTTTAGGTTTCTTATTATCACCTATGTCTTCATATGATACTTTTTTTGGCCATTGGAATTGAATGAAACCTCCACAGGTCATTAGGAATTTCACCTTTTTACCTTTTGGCCAGTTATTATAGACTTTTTTAAGAACCCCTTTTGCATCTTCTTGGTCGCCCTCCCAGTCTTTTGTAATGATAATCCTTCCTATAAAAGGGTTGGGATCTTCTTTTATCTCGATTGACCCTTTTTCATATTCCCTCCTCATGAACTTCTTGAATTTTTCGATGTCAGATGGCTTATCAGGGTCAAGGCTGCACCATTTGAAATCCTTCATGAATATTCTTATGGTTGGGTTGAAGCCTTTCATTGCTGGCAGGAAGTCCCTTATTGTGTCGTACCAGGCACGTTGCTCATCCCTGTATGGCGGGTCGTTATCCTTTGCGTCTATCTTTCCACACAAATCTATCCATCTTTCCTTGTTAAAGCCCAATTTGAGGCTTGCTGGGTAATGCTTCAGTGCTTTCTTCCTTGGTAGGGTAAAATGTTGGGATTCATCATATTCAAATATGAATCCTGGTTCTGGGACGAATAAATCTGAATGCGGGAGTGCTTCTGCCTTAACAAATTGACCAAAACCCCTATGTTTCTGGAGGGCCATGTAAATCTCTCCCAGGTTTTTATGATAAGGGCTGTCCTTAAAATTCTCTGGCAACGTTCCCACTTCAAATTTGGGGCCATCTTCCACCCTACCATATATCTTCTTTAACATCTTCTTTACTGTATCTTTGCATTCTGGACATCTTTGATTATGGCCCTTCTTGGTAGGGAGTCCCTTCTCTTTCTTGCTGGCTCTCTGTAGCTTTCCCTTTTGCCTTTTGGTTTGCCATCTATCTTGAATCCGAGGTTTTCGAGGAAGCTGTTCGTTTCGAGGTCCCCACTGAAATCTTCTGAGCTTAGCGATTTGTTGTTCGCATACTTGTTGGCTATTGATATTAAATATTTTGGTGGATAACCCTTGCCCTTGTATTTCAGGACAAATCTTTTTGAGTTTCTTATAGCTGGAATTTCCGAGCTTTCAATCTCTTCTATTGCCTTGATGACGTGTTCCTTTCTTATGTTTTTGGGAATCATTTCTCTCAACCCCCTTCTTAGGTTAAACGTATTGATTCAAAGCTCCTCTGTTTAGGAAGAGTCTACCAGTTTAGAGAAAAAAATCAATAAGATTTTTGGGAAGTTGCCCTTTAGGTGAGGGAAAGGAAAGATGATCTACGGTCTGGAGGTCGCATGTGCTAAATTTGTTCCCAAAATGGTGAATCTTCCCAAAACATCCCTATTTCTCCACATGGGAAGGATTATATGCCCTCAGAACGCAATATTTGAACGATCCTGGGCATTTCGAGGCCATGAAATGACCTATTTTGGGAGTGACAAGAACATTAGGAAGTTCCCATTCTTTTGTTGTATCGGTTGGTTTGGTTATGCGAGAATCCTGTTTTTCTCTAACGGTATTCTCACCACCATTTCGACCACCATTTCGCTCCAATGAGTCTTCTGATCTCTGCTGCGAGTTCGGCTTCTTCTGGTCCTGCATATTTTATGAACTCCCGATAAGCCTTGATGGCCTTACCCTCCTTACCAAGCTTCAATAATGTGTGACCCATGTCATACCAAGCCCTCCCAAAAGTTGGTTTTATCTCAAGTGCCTTTTCAAAGCATGCTAACGCTTCTTTCAATCTCCCTGATTCTCCTAAAGCAATTCCTTTACTTTCCCAAACCTTTTCATTCTTCATGTTAAGGATCAAAGATTCATCGTAACATTTTATTGCATCCCCAAAGCGACCTAGGTGACTTAATACAACCCCTTTGTTGTACCATGTATCAAGCATCTGCGGGTCTATCTTCAAAACCTTATCATAGCATTCTATTGCTTTCTCAAATTGGCCAAAGTGGTCGAATATACCTCCTTTGCAATACCAAGCAGCTGCTAATTGAGGGTTAATTTCTAAGACTCTATCATAACTTTCTAGTGCCTCCTCAAGCCTTCCCAGTTTTTCCAACGCAACCCCTTTCCCATACAATGCCATCTGGCATCTTTGTGTAATTCGCAATGCTGCTTCAAAGCAATCCAATCCTTCTTTGAATTTGTCTATTCCAAGTAGATCTGAACCCTTGTCAACAAATTTCTGGGCATCCTCCTCTGGAGTGGAGTGGGAACTCTTCTTATCTATCTCAAGGGGGGATTGGTAAATTGCTTTTTCTCCTGCCACGTCTTGAATTGCTTCAACGGCCTTCTGAATAGCACATCTAAACCATTCTTTTCCTTCTCGAACACTTTTTAGGATTCTATGAGCCTCCTGTTCGACTTTGAAGGGTTCCTCAGTGAGCATTTGATACTCAACAACATATGGGTGTGGAATACCTACATGATCTAATTCCTGTGCCCGTAATTGTGGATCTTGCATGGAGTAACCAACCTTGACTAATCCTGGCATAGACTTATTTGTAATTACGTATATCCACCCTTTCATTGTTACCTCCCTATTACAATAGGTTAACGCTTCCTTGCTAATCGGCTCGACTCAGGGTTGTGCATTGATCCCAAGACTTCATAAGAAACATAACCCTCTTTAGAAAATGGGCTGAATTAAATCTTTCTCTTTCGGTCAAAGAACCTCTGTCTTGATAAGAGTCTACCAGTTTCATGGAGAAAATCAACACAAAATTGGGGGAGGATGCTTTTGAAAACAAGGAGGGGACAGATGATTTAAGGTCTACCGATTAGAAAACGATTGAATTTTTCGATAAACGGGAGATAATTAAAGTGGATTTGAAATTCTTTTTAGAAAGAAGGACTAAAGATGGGAGTAGGGTGTCGAGCCTTCCTTATCGATGATAACGATTCTCTTCAACGTATACCTATGACCCGATTAGATCGGTTGCTCCATTTCGACCGAAGAGAAAGTCTCCAACAATACGCCGGGAAACGTGTGCGTTGTGCGATGGTATTTTTGGAGGTGGCAGGGATTCTTGCTTTTTAATAATTAACTCTTTAACCCTGGAATGGACCCATCCACGGAATAACCCCTGTGCTCCCAATAACCGGCTTCCTGCTTCTCTGTAAAGACGATCTTCTCCACCCATTTGACACCCTTGTAGGCATACATCCTTGGGATTATCAATCGCAAAGGAAACCCATTCTCCGGTGAGAGATCTTTACCATTGACTTTGTACGCCAGCATGGTATCGGGTTCAAGGGCTTCCTTGATGGAGAGGCTGTCAGTATATTGTCCTCCCGAGGCATGAAAGGTGATGAATTTTGCCTTCGGATTAATTTTAACCTTTGAAAAAAAGTCCTTTAAGTGAACTCCTTCCCATTTTTGGTTATTCAACCACCAGCCTTCAACGCAGATAAAATTCTTGATCTGAATCTTTTGAGGAAGGGCTTTGATTTCATCAAAATTGAGAGAAATGGGTTTATCGACCAATCCTTCAATCTTGAGACGCCAGGCCTTGAGATCGACCTTTTGTGTTCCTTCTATGGATCGGACTAGAAATTCCTTTACCTCTGTGTATCTATCCTGTGCCCATGCCGCTGATTTGAAGACAAGGTGATATAAACCTAAAGCTGTCAAAAAAATAAAATTTCTCCGAGAGAGGTTTGCCTGTATCCACCCTTTGATAAAATTCATTATGACCTCCACCTTCTATTCTTCCTATTTTTTGAATGCCACTACCGTAATCTGCCCTAAATGGGATAATTGGTCATACGCCTGATTCTCAGCTTTCACTTGTGTTTCTGCTTGGACCTCAATCTTGCCCTCAAAGCTGACAACATAATTCCCCTCCGAATATTCTTTTTCGTTAGGATGGACAGCTGTTGCCTCAATAAACAAAACTTCGCCCATAGAGGCTATCTTATCATGGACTTTCCTCTCCACCTGCTCAAGGGAATCTCCTCTTTCAAAACATGCGCCGGAATAATGGACTCTGAAATTATCCATGATTTTATGATAACCAATCCTTCAGAGGAAAGGCAATTTCGTCTTTATACCCCTCCACCTGCTTGATTACCCTCTCCAGAACCTTCTGAACGACGTGTAGCCGCCTTAACTCTCCCTGACGTGCCATGATTATGTCCTCTCTTGCCATCATGCCCTCCTTCGTGAAAGAGCATTATGACATCTTTAAAAGAGGACATTTCTATCGTGGTCAAACAAGACATTATCATATTGGGATGACAGCTTAATTTGCTCGCCCCCTATATGGATACAAGACTTGATCGGGTGTGTTAATATGGCTGAAATGCGACGAATTCTTCATATCGATATGGATGCCTTTTTCTCATCCGTTGAACAAAAAAGACATCCTGAACTGGTAGGGAAACCCGTGGTCATCGGAGGAGGCGGCGACCCGACAAAGAGAGGGGTGGTCTCAACAGCCTCTTATGAAGCAAGAAAGTTCGGAATCCATTCGGCGATGCCACTGATGACGGCCCATAAGCTTTGCCCCAATGCTATTTTTCTTCCCGTTGACTACGAGGAGTATTCAAGAATCTCCAGGAAGTTTAAGGCCGTCCTCGGAGAGTTTACCCAGATTATTGAGGATGTGGGGATTGATGAGGCTTTTCTTGATATCTCTTCCATCGATAAATCTTCAGAGGAGATCGCCAAAGGGATCAAAAAGAGAATCAAGGAGGAGACCGATCTTAACTGCTCCATCGGAATAGCACCGAATAAGCTTCTCGCAAAGATTGCCTCCGATCTGGACAAACCCGATGGCCTAACCATCATTACCGAGGAGGATATTGAGAAACGGATCTGGCCCTTACCTGCAAGGAAACTCTGGGGAGTGGGGCCAAAGACTGAAGCCTATCTCAAGGAGAAGATGGGTATCAAGACGATTGGAGAGCTTGCCGCATTGCCCCTGGAGAGATTGATTGAGGAATTTGGTCAATCCTATGGAAGTTATCTCTACGAAGCCTCAAGGGGTATCGATGAAAGCCATCTTGTAACCCATTGGGAGCCAAAATCGATCAGCAAGGAGACCACCTTTCAAACGGATATAGACAATTGGCAGTTGATCGCAAAAAACCTTGTAGAACTCATCCAGGATGTTATTGCCAGCATGAAGGAGGAAGGCTATCGGGGTCGAACCGTGACCGTGAAGGTGAGGTTTACCGATTTTAAGACCTATACAAGGGCGAAGACCCTTGATAAATTTACAGATTCTGAGCGTGAAATTAGAAGAGCAGCCTTCGATTGTCTTGGCAGATTTGAACTTAAGAAGAAGGTTCGACTCATTGGGGTAAGAATCAGCAATTTGGAAAAAGAGGGAAATGAGGATAGCAATTGAAATTCTTTTAGAAAGAAGGACTAACGATGGGAATGAGTGTTCGGGTTTTCCTTGTTGATGATAACGATTCTCTTCAACGTATACCTATGGCCAGATTGGACCGGTTGCTCCATTTCGACCGAAGAGAAAGTCTCCCACAATACGCTGGGAAACGTGTGCGTTGTGCGATGGTATTTTTGGAGGTGGCAGGGAGACAGGTGCTGGCCATTAGGAATATCGATTACTTTTTGCTTTCATTTGATGATAAGGGGACGGATCAACAAGAAGGAATGGGAAAAGGGGATGCGTCTTGGTATGGAACTCTTACCCTCCTTACTCAATGAGGAATATCCAAGCAGGTTATAAATGCTCAGCATCGTTTCGCCAAGAGACGTTACGAACACGAGTTCAAGTGGAAGCCGAGTCGGAAAGTAGAGGAGGCAATCGTGGCGGCGGTATTAAAATAAACCCAACGATATCTTTGATAAAGTTGTGTTAAAATTAATTCAAAAAGACTGAAATGGCGAAGATAATTGAATATTTCTCGGATTTTTTGAAAAGGAGAACGATTCCCAATTTCTTAGTGTATGGGATAGTCATCATTGTCATATGGATTCTAATTTCCGGTTTTGTAAAAGGATTGAGAAAAAGGAAACAAAACAAAAATTCAATAGAAAACAACGAAGATGACAACGAGAATTAATTATTCAGAAATGGAGGACCAAGATTCTCTGGACAAGGCAATCGTGGCGGCGATATTCAAACCAGTGTGACTAAATTGTGACAGAATAGGCATGAAAGACTCTAACAGATAGAACCTCATTTATGACCCTTCCAATCTCCTCCTGAAGAACTCCCGCTTCTCCCTCCCGAAAGTCCCCTGCTTCCAAAAATGCCACCGAGAAATCCTGGCCTTCCACTCTGGGAAGGAGGGCTGAAAGACCTCCCCGTTCCTATTCCAGAATCATGGTGGTGATGGTGATGGTGATGATGGTGATAGTGAAAGCCGAATCCCCACCCTCCATAAGGATACTCCCACCAGGGGTCATAATACCACCATGGATAATCGGAGTAGTAAGCATACGGATAGTAATCCGGCCAAAGGTAGATTTGTTCGCTTGTGACCAGAGGATACCGATAATTCATTTCACCGAGAGGTTCGACCTTTTCTCCCTGAAGCTCCCCAGCCACCGTAATCCTTCTCCCCTCCCAATAAATATAGGGATCTAAAAATTTACTATCGAGACCAAAAACCTCCCTTCTGAAGCAGCTCTCTCTTTGGGTTCTCCCCTGAAGTTTAGAGGTTCTTGAAAGACCTCGATCTCTGTAGTTCCATCTTCTTGGTTGATCACCTGGATAATCTCTCCACCCCACACAACAGATTTTCCCGAATAGGCATTTGGATTCCCAAGGACTTGCTTTACCGTAAGGGAAAGATCTGACTTATTCCTTATGTCCTTCGAGATAACATGAGCACAACCGGAGACTAGGAGGATTAGTAGGATAAGCCAAAGAATGTGAAGTCTATTTCTCATTTTCATCTTCTCTTCGCAAACAATAAATCATTTGAGAAAGAAATTCAATTCAGATTGGAGGGCATTGAAAAGGAGGATCAAGAGGTTTTTGATCAACTGTTTGAAAAGGCGAGACTTCATGCTGAAGCTGGCGGATCAGCCTCAAGACCGTGGCCATTTGAAGCAATCCTGATCTCTATACTCCTCGAACAGGAGAAGGCGCTCGTTGAGTTGGAGGGAAGATAGAGGAGGAAAGCGAAAAAAGGGAAAAGGGATTGACAAAAAGGAGAAAAGCGGTTTAATTTATAAGAACATTAGATGACCCAGTAGTTTTTTTCACCATCAGAAATGCAATCCTATGGGAGACTTCACAGGTCGAAAAAATATGGATTTTTGGAAAAACCTAAGCACTTTAAGTTCCGTCTGTGTGGTGGGAATAATGGTGGGGAACAAGATATCATACACAGAAATGATGGTATATAATTGTGGTATAAAATATTGATATTACATATTTAATGGGCGGGTAGCTCAGTTGGGAGAGCGCCGGCCTTACAAGCCGGAGGTCGCAGGTTCAATCCCTGTTCCGCCTACCATACCATCCATTTTGCTTGAAGGAAATGATTTCGGTATTAGACGGATTTCAGATTTGGATGGTTTAGAATTGAAAAACTGAAATCGAATTCAAATGGGGGGCGTAGTTCAATTGGTTAGAGCGCCGGCCTGTCACGCCGGAGGTTGCGGGTTCGAGCCCCGTCGCTCCCGCCATGATGTTAAAAGCCTGCCTTTTAGGCAGGCTTTTTGTATTGAGCGATATCCTTCTCGCGTACATCCTTCGAAGTGAAAAAAACGGTAGCTTTTATGTTGGGCACACTGCTCCTTCCTACCTCCTCGCTATCATCTCGGTGCACAGGGCCAAGTACGTCCTCTGCGCCCTGGCTATCCGGTCTATATTCGAAGATCGTCTTTCCAGCAGTGGAGGTCTCGGCTAATGAGATGTCTTCCCGGATTTGGGTCTCGAAAACTTTATACCCAAAAGAGGCCTTTATTCTCTCATTCACTTCCCGGTTACAGGTTTTCCGTGCCTCAAAACGGGTTCGGATAACCCCGGTTACGGTCAAAACCTTATTGAGCCATTTCTTTACCACCCCTACCGTTTGTATTAGCTCACCCATGCCTTGAAGGGCTAATCCTTGCATCTTCAGGGGTAGGAAGATCTCTTTCGCTGTGGTAAACGCATTGAGAGTGAGAAGTCCCAAAGAGGGCGGGCAGTCTATCAGGATATAGTCAAAACCCCACGGTCTGCCTAACCCCTCTTTTAGTAGAAATTCTCGCCCCGGCACCCCTGACAGCTCTTTCTCTGCCATCGAGAGGTCAGGCATCGACGGCAGAACCATCATGCCGGTTCGGTCCACCCAAATCTCTTCAAAGGATGCCTCACCTTTAAGGACTTGATAGATGGTTTTGTCTGATTCGTGGGCCATGATTCCTAAAGAAGAAGTGAGATTGGCCTGAGGATCCAGGTCTATCAATAAGACCCTCTTCCCAAGCTGGGTCAGCCCGGCCCCGATGTTTATGGCGGATGTCGTTTTCCCCACCCCAACCTTCTGGTTTGCGATGGCTATTATCTTCATTGGCTTAGTCCATTATCTCCGAGGTCGCTTACGTCTCTTCAATAAACAGCGATTACGAGAACCAGAAACGAGGTTTTCCAGTCTTGTCTGTGAACAGGGCGGGGGACAGATTTGAATTAAGGAAACAATGTGAGAAGGGGGCTAAAAAACTTTCTCGGAGCGAGTTTCCGGCCTCCTTTTTCCAGACATTCCTCCAGGAGATTGTTCCGAGACCGAATATCTCCCTCCCAATTTGCCTTGTCACAGTCTTGATCACAAAGGCCCCCTTTGAAGATACATTTTGAATTTCGATTGAAGATGCAGTTGGTTTCAGATGCGGTCTTGGGTCCTCTTTTAAGAAAATGATTCCACTTGATTGGGAGTGATTAAACCCTTTCCATTTTTTCACTGATCACCTGTTTGAAGGATTCCACCACAACGGGATCAAATTGTTTCCCTGTATTCTTTAGGATTTCTTCCAGCGCGTCCCATGGAGGTATGCCTTTGCGATAAGGGCGGTCCGTTGTCATCGCATCGAAGGCATCGGCAACTGCGACGATACGCGCACCGAGCGGTATGTTGTTCGTTCCATTTCCTTGGTCCGCAAGCCCACTCCCAAAATACTTGTGATGCGAAACGACGATAGGGACAACCTCCTTAAGCACAGAACCCACCGAAGAAAGAAGGTACGCCCCTTTCACGGTATGTTCGTTAATCAGCTCCCGTTCTTCAGAGCTCAATTCGGCTGCCTTACGGAGGATTTCACCACTGATTTCCATCTTCCCGATATCATGGAGCAGCCCTGCCACACGAATATTCTCCACCTCGCCGCGGGGTAATTCCATGGCAATGGCAATCTGCATCGCCAGTTCCGACACCCTCACCGAATGGCCCCTCGTGTAACGGTCCGTCGATTCAAGATATTTTGATAGGATTTCTAACACACCAATATAGGCGTTTTTTAAGTCCCGTAAACGCCGCTCATTTTGTTCGTAAAGCGTTCCCACGGCGATGCTCGCCAAAATGAGAAACCCACCCCAGGAAAAAAGATGCGCAAGGGTGTTAAAAAAATCCTGTCCTTTGAAAAAGATTTGTGGAAAAAACAACGTGGAGATGACCACGACGAGAATCGAGAAGATTGCTGTCAGAATCCCCATGCGGCGTCCCAGGTAGTAGCCTGCTGATAGCACAGGGAGGTAATAAAAGTTGAGGACAATGGATTTTTCTTCAATCAGGTATGTTCCCACGAATGCAGCGATTAAGATAATGGCAACCAGGACTTTCTCGAAATGCTTTACAACAAATTCCTTTAAGGACTCCATCGCTTACTCCTCTTCGCGGATCAGGGAAGGATTTTCAAAGTTCAATCCGCTCCCTTGAAATGTTTAGTTACTCTTTTGGAAGATACCTGGGGGGTAGGGTCCCCCCATATGAAATTGAACTCTGGCCCTATTAAAGATTTATCGGTGCATAGTAAACCACATTCCTTCTTTCAATGGGAAATCTCAGGGTAATCAGGGTATTTGGCGTTTTCCCGTTCGTTTCCACCATCATCCTACCATGGTTTTTTTGGAGAATTTCCTTCACTAACTTTAATATCAAATCAATCGCTTCTTCTCCCTGATCCCCCGGTATCCCCGATAATGTTTCTAATGAGTTACCCAGCTTCCGGTTCCCATTAAAACCTATCACCATCTCAACATAGCCCTCCCTATTCTCAGGGGTGATCTTACTGGCGTCTATGCCTTCATGAAAATCAAGGGCTTTCATTAAAAACCCAATGCTTTTGCTCGGGGGAGTTGAAAAGATGGCGTACTGAAGAATCGAATGAAGGATGAACCTTACCTGCTCATTGTGAATGTAGGTTTCAGGGAGGTCTTTATCACATCGTTTGATGATCTTGATCTTTTTCTCCTGGAGCTGTTTCTCGTTGGCCTCCAATATCTCTTCAAGGATCGTGGACAGCGTATCTGTCTTTGCTATAGGGGTATTGATATTGATGAAATTTAAAAGGCTGTTCAGTACCGAATCAATCTTTTTGATATCCTCTTTTATCTGGGTATGAGCGTGTTTTTTCACTTCCGCATCCCCGGCCTTTTCAAACCCAAGAACCGTGGCATGATAGATGGAAGCGAGGGTGTTCTTGATACTCTGGACCAGTTCCACTAAGAAAGAAGTCATGAAAGGAGCGTCTTGCGCATTGGAGAGGCAGTCATTCTTGGATCCCATAGGTTTCGTCTCGGCCTCCTTTAGGAAGGATTCAAGGGGATTATCTTCTCTTACTGGTTCAAGAAAGTCATTCTCCCTCTCATCGGATTCAGATACTTCGGCTCCCTCCGTTTTCAGAGAGATAGGCTCGCAATTCTCTACTTCTGTCACGGCAATGCCATTTTCGCCCGAATTGAATTCGGGAGATCTTATCTGGATCTGGTTGACAAACGCCGCGAATGATTGATCGTCAATTTTTGTCTTCAAAGAATTGATTTTCATGTAATTCCCTCCTCAATTTAGCCCGCGGGATTTCACTCCCTTGCTTCCGTAGTATCCTGGAACGTAGGACGCTTGGCCTCCTGTCATCGATACCCCGTGATTGATTTCATTAGCGTTTTACAAAATCCTTGAATGAATAACGCAATTTGCATGCCAAGAAGGATCCAGTGTTGAAGTGGTTGATATCTATAGGAAATGTTTTAAAGTTGAATTAAACAAGAAAGAAAAAGTGACATATTCTGTCATGGGAAATTCGGAAAATGAAATTTTGTGTAACTCGGGTTGTAAGCGAATAGAAACCGAATTTTAACCCCTCTCATTTTCATTTGTAATCATCGATGCTATATTTGTTCTCGATTCAGAAGGCTACAGCAAAGAGAGGCAGCCCAATTTCTTAAGTCTAATGGTCTAAGGTCTGAATCATATATTATGGGACCGAGGATTGAAAAGGCGCCTCTTCTATGTTATTTATTAGTCTAATCCCTACCAAGCGCTTTTCCGAAGGTATCGATCTTCAAGGATTCCCAAAGATCATCCCTGAGATACGATGAGGTTACCCCGGCAATCGGGCACCTGTGGATATCAAGGCGTAAGGAGGATTTGTTCGACGGTGGAGGACGTTGTCATGAAATTAGGTCTGGTCGGTTTTCCCCAGGTTGGGAAACGCACTCTTTTTCGCCTGCTAACCGGGCAGCAGGCGAAGATAGAAGATAGAAAAGGGGCAGCATTAGGCCTGGCAAGGGTGCGGGATGTACGATTCGATCGCCTCGTAGAGATTTATGCTCCACGCCAGAAGACCCCGGCTTACTTCGAATTTGCTCTTCTGCCGGACCTGGACAAGCAGGCATCCCGAAATGAGGAAATCCTTCGGGCCCTTGAGAAGGTGGACGTGATATGCCATCTCGTCCGGAATTTTGAGGATGATACCATCTACCATGTTGAAGGCAGCGTCAATCCCTATCGCGATGTCCAAACCCTGAACGAGGAGCTGCAGCTCCATGATCTGATTTTAATCGAGAACCGCCTTGAGCGGCTTGAGAAAGAGCAGAATAAGAAGCGGGATGCTCAGAAGGTAGCCGCCGAAACAGACCTCCTCACCCGTATGAAGGGTCATCTCGACAAAGGTTCTTCCCTTCGAAGTTTCGTTCTTAATGAAGTTGAAGAGAAACTGATCTCCAGTTACCCTTTGTTAACCCGTAAGACGGTCATCATTATCCTGAATGTGGGCGAGGATAATTTGAAAGATCAGGACCTGATTCCCCGGTTGAAAGGGTGTTTCCTGGAGCAGGATTTTGAGTGGGTCGCCGTATCGGCAAAAATCGAAGAGGAGCTTTCTCTGCTCGATCCAGCGGAGCGTGAGGTCTTTCTCAAGGAGCTTCATCTCGATCAGCCGGCCCTGGACAGGTTGACCTTGCTCTGCTACAACACGCTCGGATTGATATCATTCTTTACTGTGGGATCTGACGAGGTGCGAGCCTGGACGAACCGGCAGGGGACACTGGCTCCTCAGGCGGCGGGCGTCATTCATTCCGACATTGAGCGCGGTTTCATCCGGGCAGAGGTGATAAAATATCATGATCTGGTTAAGCTGGGGGACGAACAGAAGGTCAGAGAGGTTGGCCGGCTGATGCAGAAGGGCCGGGACTATGTGGTTGAAGACGGCGACATCATCAACTTTCTTTTCAATGTTTGAACGATCCCCCTCAATCGGATTCATTTCCCCGGTCCATTCCTTTCAACCATTCACGTAGGTTGATCGTATCTGATGGCTGAGTGCTCTTAGAAAAACCCGAGGACCGTAGAAGTCTTATGCACCAGTGATTCCTCCCTTTTTCTCTTCTTCTGGCCAACGTCTTATCTTCTTGTCTTTTTCCGATTGAGAGTGCATCCCCGCTGCCTTCTAAAATAGCGCAATCAGGGGTTGATTTGGTCTTGAAAATCTTATAAATTTAACCCAGGGAGAAGGCGTCTTTCTATCTTCTACCCGAAAATCACCCGCTCGCAGGCAATGCCTCTCTTGAGGGATGCATTAAGAAATTGGTACTTAGAATTGAATCTGCATGAACCCTTTGAAAGTTTCCTTGAAATAGGATCCTACCCAGGTGAGAATTAAATCGTTCATGAGGAGGAGATGCTATGGAGAAAAAAGAGAAACCCCTGAAGAAGTTGACGGCGAAAGAATTGAGGGAGATGGCTCTCGGACTTCAAGGTATCCACGGGGTCCATGCGATGAAAAAAGAGGAGCTGATTACGGCCATTCGGGCAGCCCAAGGTATTCCCGAGCCGGAAGGGAAAAAGGAGAGGCACGTCTTTGTTAAGAAAGAGAAAGTCATCCTCACTTCAGCCGGGCTTAAAAAGAAGGTGCAAGATTTGAGGCTGAAAAGAGAGGAGGCCCTCCAGCAACACAATCGGAAACTGGCAGAAATCTTGAAAAAGAAGATCAGCCATACGAAGAAGATGACAAGACGGGTCACAGCATAGTTTAGGGTTCGGAGTTGGGAGTTCAGAGTTTCTGAAGGTTCTAGATTCTTTTGCTTTTTATTTTTCTGAACTCCGAACTAAAACCTCCGAACTGTTAATTTTTGAAAATGCCCAAGGTCTCTATCATTATCCCCACTTTCAACCGTCTTCCCATGCTGAAAGAGGCAGTGAATTCGGTCCTTGCCCAGGATTTTGAGGATTTCGAGCTGATCGTTGTTGACGACGGCTCGACGGATGGGACAGCCGGAGAGATGATGAAATACGGGGGAAGAGTGAAGCTCCTTCAACATAAGGAGAACCGGGGAGTGAGTGCTGCCCGCAACAATGGGATGAATCATGCGAAGGGGAAATACATCGGCTTTCTGGATTCGGATGATCTCTGGGTGAAAGGGAAATTGAGAATACAGGTTGACTTCTTGGATGAGAATCCCCATTATCCCCTTTGCTACACCGATGAGATCTGGATCCGTAAAGGGAAGAGGGTCAACCCGATGCTTAAACATACCAAGTATTCGGGCTGGATCTTCGACAAATGCCTGCCCCTCTGCACCATCAGCCCCTCCTCTGTCATGATGAGAAAGACGCTCATTTCAAGGGTTGGGCTCTTTGACGAAGCCCTTCCAGTCTGTGAGGATTATGACTTCTGGCTTCGGGTCTCGGCCCGATTCCCCATTTTTTTCATTCGCAAGAAATTGATCGTCAAACGGGGTGGGCATACGGACCAACTCTCCAATCGATCCTGGGGAAATGATCGATACCGGGTGATCGCCCTCGAAAAACTTCTTTCAGAACCCTATGTCGGCGCGGAAGAAAGAGAGCTGGTTCTCAAAGAGATGAAGAAGAAATGCCAGATCCTCTTCCAGGGATTTTTAAAAAGAGGGAATGAACGGGAGGCAAAATATTACCAGGAAATCATGGGGCCATATGGAATTGAAATAGAGAACCCACTTTAAATGTCAAACTTCAAAGTTCCAATGGAAACCATTCAAAAGATTTCGCTCGCCCGGATTGATCTCTCCGATCAAACCTTTTCGATCAATTTTATGCCTGATATGGAGAGGCTTCGCTCCTCGATCCGCAAGGTGGGGCTCATTCAACCTGTTCTTCTGAGGGAAACCTCCGATCGATACCAGATCATCTCAGGATTCAGACGGATTTCAATTTTTCAGGAGATGGGCCATACCGAGATCGATTCGAGGTTGTTCGGCGAAAAAGAGTTGGATGAATGGAGACTATTCACCGTCTCGCTCCATGAGAATTTGACAACCCGGGGATTGAACACCGTTGAAAAGGCCATCGCCCTCGAAAAACTGGTGCATCGCTTCAGGCTCGATCCGTCTGTTGTCATCACAGAATTGTTGCCTCTCCTTGGCCTTGAATCGAATGAGAAGATCTTGAATACCTTCCTCTCCCTTGCCAAGATGGAGGAGGAGATCAAAGCGTATGTTTTAAAAGAGGAGGTCTCCCGATCGAACATTAGAAGACTTGCAGCTTTAAGTGTTGAAGACCGCAGGGCCGCCCTTCCTTTATTGACTTCCCTAAAATTAGGTGAGAATCGTTTGAGAGAGATCTTAGTCCTTCTCGAAGAAATTACAGAGAGGGATTACTGCGGGGTAAAGGAGATTGCAGAACACCCCGAAGTTCAAGCCATCCTTTCGCATCCTGAGTTTACCTCTACTCAAAAAACGGAGAAGGTCAAAAAGATCTTTCTGAATCTGCGCTATCCTCGGATGAATCGGCTGGAAGAAGAATTTGAGAAGAGGAGAAGAGATTTAAATGTGCCTTCCCTTATTTCCCTCAACCATCCTCCTTTTTTTGAAGGGAAAGGGTTGAAAATTGGATTTCAATTCGAGTCGATTGAAGAATACCAATCCGTCCTTTCCTGTCTGACTGCCCTTCTTGACAGGAAAGGATTTCATGAGATGATACGGGGTGCTGAACAGGCACCCAATCCCGAGCACCAAATAAGAAACAAATTCCAATAAACAAAATGGATGATCTCGTAAAAAGTCGTCACTCCGGTGGAAACCGGAGTCCAGAGAATTTGTAACTATTCTGAAAAACTGGATTCCGGCTTTCGCCGGAATGACAGAATAGCGTATTTTTGGACTTTTTACGAATTCATCAAGATTCGAAACTTTTCCTGATGGGTCCGAAAATAAGAATAAAAATTGTTTCGGCCATTTGGTATTTGGAATTTGTAATTTAAAGACACAAAGCCTATTCAGTCTCAGTGGCATTGGTTAAAACAAAACAATGGTGCCCTTCCAAATTGAAAAAATTTATATTGATGAGAAGGCAGAAAAAGATTGGGTTTCACAAGCTATTTTAAAGAGTCTTTCTGATATTCCTGTAGAGAGCGTTTCAGATAAGAAATCCTTGATCAAATCAACCTTCTCCAGACAGGACCCCATTGGAGCGGGAAAGAAAAACCTTTTGATCACTCGTTTCTATGGAAGACGCTTGAAACCTTGCCCGGGTACCTCTCTTCATCTTTGCTGCGGCTATCAAGTGATCAATGCCCTGACCAATTGCCCGATGGATTGCTCCTATTGTGTGCTGCAGGAATACTTGAATAACCCCTTCCTGACCCTTTACTCCAATTGGGATGATCTCTTCCAGGAAATCGAGGCCTTTCTTTCACTGGATCATCGCTGCCTTCCGCGATTGGGAACAGGGGAACTCTCTGACAGTCTGGCTCTGGATCCAATCTTTCCCCTTTCTCAAAGACTTGTTTCATTTTTTGGCTGAGGCAAAAAGGCATTCTGGAACTAAAGACAAAATCAGCGGAAGTGGATCACCTCCTTCCTTTAGACCACCGAGGACGAACGATTGTTTCCTGGTCGATCAACCCGCCCCAACTGATTCAAGAGGAGGAGAGAGGAACGGCACCTCTCGAAGAACGGCTCAGGGCGGCCCAGAAGTGTCTGGAGACAAGGTTATCCATTGGGGTTCCATTTTGATCCCCTCATTCACCATGAGGCATGGGAAACGATTTATCAGGAAACGGTCCAGATGATGTTGAACCAGATTGACACAAAAAGAATTGCCTGGATCAGTCTGGGAGGATTTCGATATCCTCCTCGACTCAAGGGGGTTGCAAAAGAACGTTTCCCAAAGGCAAGGGTCTTTTTGGGAGAGCTATTTCCGGGCAGGGATGGGAAATTCCGCTATTTAAAAGAAATCCGAGTCGAGATGTACCGGAAGATGGTGGAATGGCTGACTGATCGAAATCCTGATCTTTTTATCTATCTGTGCATGGAGAGCCAAGAGGTCTGGGAAAAGGTTTTCGGCTGGGCTCCTACGAACAGTGGTCATCTGAATCATCTCTTTGAAGAACGGTTAAAGAAATTTATAAGGTGAATTTACCCTTCACCCCGCCCTCAGGGGAGAGGGGAAGGGTGACGGGAGAATTAAAATATTTTTGGTTAGATTCTTACGCAAAAAGTCTGAGAATCTGTCTCTAACACTTCATAAGAATCACCAATTGAAACTCCCCTCCCCGCCGTGGGAGGGAATGAAGGGGAGGGGGACTGAATCCGGACATAATTGGTTTTGTCCACCCCCACCTTAATCCTCCCCCATCGAAGGGGGAGGATATTATTGAGGAAATTTCAAATGTTTTTGGTTAGAGTTAGAGCCTTGATCCTATAAAGGGGGGGAAGATGAAACTAAAAGAAAAAGTTGTTTTTATCACAGGGTCTACAAGAGGTATCGGGAAGTCCTTTGCGACTGGATTTGCGAAAGAGGGGGCGCATGTCATTGTTCATGGGAGGGACCTTGAAAAGGCGAAGACGTTGCCAAGGAGTTGGAAGGGCTGGGAGGAAAGTCCATGGCTGTTGCCGGGGATGTCTCTTCATCTCAGGATGTGACGAGGATGGTAGAGGAGATTACCCAATCTCTTCGGGAGGATCGATGTGTTGGTGAATAACGCCGGAATCAACCCCTTTATCCTCGAGGCAGAGAAGATCAAAGAGGAGGGTTGGGATCAGGTGATGGATGTGAATCTGAAAGGGGTTTTCCTCTGCTGCCAGACCGTGGGGAAGAAGATGATTCGAGCAGGGAGGAGGAAAGATCATCAATATCTCTTCGGCGGCCGCGATCAACGGAGAACAAGGGTTTCTCCCTTACTGCGTGAGCAAATCCGGCGTGATGATGCTGACTCGCATCCTGGCCTATGAATGGAGCAAATACCATATCACGGTCAATGCGATTGCTCCAGGGTTTTGTCGCAGCCGGGATGAACACTCCCATCCTGAACAAAGAGATCCTGGTTTCCGGCCTTATCAAACCGGGTTCCGCTAAAAAGGCTGGGACAACCTGAAGAGATCGTAAATGTTGCTCTGTTTTTGGCCTCTGAGGAATCGGGTTATATCAATGGAACAACCATCATTGCCGATGGAGGAATGGCAGGTTATTCCCCCATGGGATTTATTGACTTGATTGCCGAGATGAAAAAGGGTAGGAGAGAATCATGACCATCAAAGTTCCCCAACATATCTGGTATGGCAATACGGAAATGGAGTTGAATTTTCCTCCTTCGTGGAGGGTCTCCTTCTGCCCCATGAAGGGAGGGGAAAGAAAAAAACTGACCCCTCAGGAGATGGAGGAGCGCTTCGTTCATCCGATCGGTCACGAAGCCTCATTTCAGAGTTGGCCAAGGGAAAGAAAGAGGTGGTCATTCTTTTTGATGACCTGGCAAGGCCCACTCCTGTTTTTGAGATTGTCCCTTTTGTCCTCAAGGAATTGGAGAGGGCGGGGATTGCAGACCAACAGATTCGATTCATCGCGGCCCTTGGCGCCCACGGCGCCCATACCGCAAATGATTTTAGAAAGAAACTGGGAGGAGACGTCCTTGACCGGTTCCCTGTTTATAATCACCATCCTTTCGATTTTTGCACTTACCTCGGAAAGACAAGCAGGGGGACCCCTGTCTCGATCAACAAAGAGGTGATGGCCTGCGATCTCAAGATCGGCATTGGAAGCATTGTCCCCCATCCTTTTCTGGATTCGGGGGAGGAGGAAAGATTCTTCTTCCGGGGGTCGCCCATATTGATTCCATTGCTTATAATCACGGGCCACTCGTTAAGAACCATCCGGATCAGTGTGGGCCTTGGAAGGATCGAAGGGAACGTCCCACGCCTTGACATCGAAGAGGCCACGAGGATGGCAGGCCTCGATGTAAAGATCGATGCGCTTGTTAACCTCCGGGGAGAGATCACGGGTCTCTTTGTCGGAGATCCCATCCTTGAACACCGGGAGGGCATCAAGATTGGCAAAAGAAATCTATTCGACCACTCCGGCGAAAGGGAATGGATGTGGTTGTGGTCAATACCTATGCAAAGCCGAATGAATGTGCCATCGCCCCCTTTATCGGGATCCCGTCTCTAAAGGAGGAAGGTGGAGACCTTGTCATTATTTCGAATGAACCTGCAGGGCAGGTGGTTCATTATCTTTTTGGGGAATTCGGGAAGTGCGGCGAAGGAAGGCTTCGGCTTCCCCAGCCCCTGCCGACCAAGGTAAAACGGTTCATCATCCTCTCTCCTTTTAAAGACCATGTGGGCGCCTGTTATTTCGGATGTGTCCCTTCGATTCTTTGGGTTAAGACATGGGAGGAGGTTTTGGATCTTCTCAAGACGGAATGGGGAAACGAGGCAAATGTTGCGGTTTATCCGGACGGGACGATTCAGTATTTTGGGACAGAGGGATAGGGATAAAAGGGATGGAGATGAGGAGACAAGAAAAGACAGTCAATCCCTCGGAAAAACTTGAAATCGCAGGGATTGCTGTATTATAGTGTTGACATTTCAACAGGAATCAATAGAATAGACTTAAGAGGGGCACTTAGTTCAGGGGGAGAACGCCTGCTTCACACGCAGGAAGTCGTAGGTTCAAATCCTACAGTGCCCACCATAACTCAGGCACTGACAGCATTGGGCATTGTTTCCAGATTGTTCCCATAGACTCCCTCAATTCTACACCATCCGTTAAGAATCTCCGCTGTCTTCCTTGCGTATTCCTGGCTCAGATGGGTATAATGCTCGGTCATTTCTTCTGAAGCATGAGCCACGTAATTCTTGACCATCGTGGTATCTGCCCCACGTTCGGTCAACAGGCTAATGCACGTATGGCGTAAGGTATGAAATACGATCTTCTTCCTTCTGTCTTTGGATTGTTCAATCCCTGCATCTCCTAAAGCCGATTGGTACGACCTTTTGACATCCTTGAAGGGGTGACCATTCTTCCCCGGGAAAACATGCTCTCCCTTTACCCGGAGACTCTTAAGCAGGGTCTTCATGTCGTTGTTCAAGACGATGTTTCGAGTTTTCCCTGTCTTCTTCTCGGTTAACTGGATAACACCCTTCTCAAGATCCACGTCTTTCCACTTTTAAGGAGAGGATATCTCCCTTCCTAAGCCCGGTATAAACCGCTGAAATGAAAATAGGAGAAAGGAGTCCTAAAGGGAAGGAATGAAGGCTCCACTCCATTGCCCATTATAATAGGCAATTGCTAGGAAAATAGGCAATCTACTTAACTTCTGCAAATTTTAGGAAACAGAATAGCTCTATTTTATTGAATAGTTACAAATTTTGTTGAAATGAAGAAGTTGGCATGAAAATTGCTATTGAAGTAATTCAATAACCGATCAACAACTGGGTAGTGAAACTGGTGAATAGTTCCATCTCTTTTACCCAGCGATATCGCATCGCTTTCCATCTTTAAAAGAGGGAAGCCAATGAAGATTCGTGTTTTCTTGGCTGATGATCATGCTGTGGTCCGGGATGGGCTGCGTTTAATTCTGGAGGCTCAAAATGATATTACCGTTGTCGGTGATGCTGCAGACGGCTGTCAGGCAGTGAAAGAGGTGATGGAGCTAAAACCCGATATAGTGATTATAGGTATTGCCTTGCCCGGACTAAATGGTATTGAAGCCACTCAACAGATTCACGAATCGTGCCCACCGACGAAGGTTTTAATCCTATCAAGGTATTTTTCAACAAAGGATATATTTGGCGCACTCAAAGCTGGAGCACTTGGATACCTTTTAAAGGAATCAACAGGCATGGAGGTAGTGAAAGCGGTCCAAGAGATTTACCTCGGACATCACTACCTGAGTCAGAAGATTCTTGAGACCCTGATTAACGATTACATACAACAACAGGAGGCCCTCCAAAGAAGTAATCCTTTAGCCCGTCTGAGTGGGCGCGAACGGCAAATCCTACACTTGATCGCCGAGGGGGAAAAGACGAAAGGCATTGCGAGGATTCTTTCTCTTTCACCGAAATCGGTTGAAACTTATCGGAGCAGATTAACGGAGAAATTAGGGATTGACGGTGTCTCAAGCCTCGTCAAGTTCGCCATTCGAAATGGATTAACTTCCATGGAATGATGCCTTAGTCCTGGATAGTCATTAATAAGCGAATTCACATTTAAGGTTTTTTCTTATGTCATTTGTCAAACTTTCCTGGCAGGCAAACTGTTAGAGTTTTTGTGACCATCTCCCTTTGGTTATCGCTAGCACCTACAAAGAATGAGGATCATGTCACACAGAGCCCAGCTAGTCGAGTAGCCCGGGGGAATTTCACCCCCAGGCCCTCACAGATCCGGACGTGACAGTCTCCCGTCATCCGGCTCTTATCACCCCGTCGCCTTCTTCAGCGAACCTTGCCTTATCGTCCGGTTCCTCCCATCACTGGTTGACCAAGCAGTAAGGCCAGATGATCCAACCCCTTCGCTCCATCTCCATTACAGAGACTTCAACACTACTACGAGTTGGTCCGTCCCCGTGCTCCGCATCGGTACTCTCACTCTTGTGGGTCCTCCACTTGAGCTTCTCCCTTACCATCGGAACGACAGGTTCCCGCGTTCCACACAAGAGCCTGATTCAGGTTCACGCCACCTTTATGCCGGACGCCGCCCAAGCAGTAAGCAGGTCTCTCTTGGACTTATCCTGGAGTTCCATAAGCCCCCAGTTTTGACGTCGTCTAATTTCATTTCGACACCTCATCAGTGGTTCGCTTGCGCTCGTCTCCCTGAACCTCACCTGACATAGTCATAGCCATGTCTTTTCCTTCAACGCTCACCACAAGGGCTCTTGACCCATGCAGCTTGAGGCGGTTTGGAGCCTGCTCCTGTAAGCCGACTCCGAGGGACCTACCCTCATCTCTTGTGCAGCCTCGTGGCGCACTTACGGATTGAAAGGAAGCATATTGTTCAAGGCCAAAAGAAGTGCGATACTATCTTATTTTTCGTTGGTAAATGTTATACGATTCAGGAGCAAGAAAGTTATTTCTAACTTAATAAATTCAATAACTTAAATGACTTACGTGACACTGCTTCACACGCAGGAAGTCGTAGGTTCAAATCCTACAGTGCCCACCATCTTTTCATTTATTAAATACTCCCATCAAGGTTTCTCTTTCACCGTTTAAACTTCAATCCAAATTCCCCCTACTGTTCACCTCCCTTTCGTAAAGCTGATTGTTACCCGTAACTCGCTGGAGGGGTGGAAATAAAGAACAAAGGTTACCATGCTGGTTCGACAAGCTCACCACGAACGTTCGTCCCCATTGCTGTGGCACGAGTTTTGCTGTCATTCATGATGAAGCTGGAGGAGACGTTCTTGAGCACACGACCAAAGTGATTTCGACAAAAATCATACTTCTTCAGGCCGTTGGCTGGGAAGAGGCTTACCTCGAAAATGTCCTTGACGGTGACAATAAGTTGCGGTGATTCATAACAGGTGGACGGTATCACAAAAGCTGCCATAGACATTTGCAGCTCCGGAAAGGATAGGAAGGATTGCATGGAAAGTAAAAAGGTATCGCCGCATCTATTGGCGATACATTTGATTTGGTAATTTGATTTCAGAAAGGGCCATCTTTATACGTAAAGAGAATTGTGACAATAATCACTAAAAAATCGGGCCTATGTCTTTCAAAAAGCAAAAAAATGCCTGCTGTAGTTAAGGCAACAAAGAGAAACGACAAAACAGGGTTCACACTGATTGAGGTGTTGATCGTTCTTGCAATCATAGGTATTTTATCGGCTGTCGCCATCCCAATGTATATAGGGCAAACGATCAATGCAAAATTGACAGAAGTTACAAATGCGTTAAGCTACGCGGCGACTGCCGTTGCAATTTATCACCATGACGCAGTTTTAAACGGGGCTGTTCATGATTGGCCTGATTGCGGAAGCATTGCCGAAATCCAAACGAGTCTGGGCCTTGGACTTCCGACGGAAAGAATTAGTTCTGCTTCGGTGGATCAGGCCACTGGGGTAATTTTATTTACTATAGCCAATATTGATAGCGCGGTGAATGGCAGTACAATGACCCTGATACCTTCAATAAACCCTGATTCTTCAGTTTCCTGGAAATGGGGTGGTACAATACCTTCAAGGTATCTCCCAAAACAGTAACCGGACCTCTTCCTCATTTCTGTTGCTATGTTTACAGGAACATACTTAGCCGAAGAAATCATCGTCTTTAATTTTTGTTACTTGCCCGTGCTTGTTAGGCCACCGCATGGGGATTCTGACAGTTTTCTTGTTCATTCTGGTTGTAGTCATTTCTGAATGTCAACTAGATTGATCACACGCCGGGAGGAGAAGAAATGCCAAAGATTCTTATTGCCGATGACAACCCGGTTCTTCTGAAGTACTTAAGCACTCTTCTGAAAAGAATGGCTACCCCTATCTCACCGCAACGAATGGAACCGAGGCCATCGAAAAGGTAAGAACCCAGGGTCCCGACCTGATCTTGCTCGATGTCATGATGCCTGAGATGGATGGCCTGGAGGTCTGCAAGCAGTTGAAGGATGACCCCTCCACCCACCACATCCCCATCATCCTGATTACAGGGTCGATCGACAACGAGGTGAAAGTGAAAGGGCTTTCCGCAGGGGCAAACGATTTTCTTACGAAGCCGGTTGGCAGGGCAGAGCTGATGGTGCGGGTTAAGAACTTATTGAGAATAAAGGAATTCGAGGACTTTCTAAGGGACCATAACGATCGCCTCAAGCGAGAGGTGGAGGAAAAGACGAGGCAGATCAGGGAGGGGTATATTGATACCATTCTTAGGCTGACGATGGTGGCGGAATACAAGGATGAAGAAACGGCGGCTCACATCCGTAGAGTGGGCCATTATTGTAGGCAGATGGCGAAACATCTTGGATGGTCCGAGGAAGACCAGGAGACGCTTCTCCACGCCAGCCCCATGCATGATATCGGCAAGGTGGGGATTCCCCTGGAGATCCTGTTAAAGAGCACCCGACTGACGTCAGAGGAATTTGCCCTGGTCAAGACCCATACCCTGATCGGAGCCGATATTCTCCATGGATCGAAATCAAAGTACCTGCAGATGGCTGAAACGATTGCGCTGACTCACCATGAAAGGTGGGACGGCACGGGCTATCCGCGAGGGCTGAGGGAGGAAGCCATTCCTATGGCGGGAAGAATCATGAATCTTGTGGACCAGTACGATGCCCTTCGAGGCAAGCGGCCCTACAAATCCGCTTTAGACCACGAGGTGGCAGGGCGGATCATCGTGGAGGGCGATGGAAGGACCTCTCCTGAACACTTCGACCCAAATCTAAGAAAGGCCTTCATTGAACTGGCTCCGGTCTTTAAAAGCATCTTTGAAACCCTGGGAGAATGACGAGACCTGATTGGCCGAACAACTTGACCCTTGCGAGAGGAGGACATCCGTCTTAGATCGAGGCATCCTTCCCAAACATCAATTCAATGCCATACCGAAGTTGGGCCTTGGTGAAAGGTTTTGTCATATAATAATTGGCGCCCAGACCGTATCCCTTGAACATGTCCGGATCTTCGTTCTTGGCGGTCAGAACAATGACCGGAAGATCTTTTGTTTTAGGGTTCGATCTCACTTCTTGCAGCACCTCCCAGCCCGTCTTCTTGGGCATCAGGATGTCGCAAATCAGAAGATCGAAAGGATTCTTTGCCAGTTGCCCGAGGGCTTCTTCCCCGTCCGGCGCCTCTGTCACCCCATATCCCCATTTGACCAGATGGGTTTTCAGGACCGTCCGGACGATCTCTTCATCATCAACGATTAACACTCTCTTGTTCATTCCCGCTTCTCCTTATCGGAAATAGAAGGGTGAAGGTGGTACCGATCCCGGGCTTGCTTTCGACGTCAATCCTTCCTTCGTACTTGGTCACCAGGCGGTAGACAATATTCAGACCCAGGCCCGTTCCCTCCCCCGGGTTCTTGGTCGTGAAGAACGGGTCAAAAATCTTGTTCAGATGTTCGGGAGGGATGCCCATGCCATGATCGCTGACTTTCACCTCGATCGCATCTCCAAGCGAACGGGTGGCAAGCGTCAACTCCCCGGGCTTCCCATTCATTGCCTGAAAGGCATTGGTGATTAAATTGGTGAAGACCTGCTGTATCTCACCCCGGTTGGCCTCGATTTGGTCAAGAGGTTGAAAGTTCTTGATCACCTCACCCGGCCTGGTCTTGGTGCCCAGGCAAACCATTTTCAGAGATTCCTCCAGAACCCCATTGAGATCCACCCGGGTCAGTTTTCCGTCTCTTGAGGCTCGAGAGTAGAGCCGCAGCCCGTTGACGATTTCGCTGATCCTCTGAGCGCAGGTGAGAATATCCGTCAGGTACCCTTTGATCTTTGAACCCTCTTCCTCCTCCAGCGCGATTTCTGCCATTCCGAGAATCCCGCTCAAAGGATTGTTGATCTCATGGGCCACGCCGGAGGCCAATATCCCGATGCCCGCCAGCTTCTCCGATTGAATGAGCTGTTCTTGAAGCTGCTGCTCTTCGGTGACATCACGGGAATATTCGATCACCGATAAAAGGTCCCCCTTCTCATCCAAAATGGGGTAAGAGAAGATATGCAGGGTGCTATGGAGCGATGGATTTTTCTGTACGATGGACGCAGGCTGCTTCGTCTCGAGGGTGACCGTCACGGGACACGCTTCACAGGGAAGGTCCCTTTGATAATAAGCTTCATAACACTTCCTCCCAATCAATTCCTTGAAGGTGGTGTGGTATGCTTCGATGACGGCTCGATTGACGCGTAGAATCTGATAATCGGGAGCCCGGATCGATAACTGGTCTCGAATCCCGTCGAAGATGGCCTCCAGATTTCTTTTACTCTCCCGGATCTTCTTTTCCAGCTTCCTCTGCTCGCTGAGGTCCCAAAAGATCATCTGATAAAAGGTGTCTTCTCCCAGGTCGATCCTTTTGGTCGATAGATCGACTTCAAAGGAGGTTCCATCCTCTCTCATCAAGGAGAGGGAATCGGCCCTTCCTTCCCCTTGCTCGATGACCTTCTCCAAATAGCGGGAAGCCAGCTCTTTCTCGACCGGGGGAAACAGGTCCAGGATGCTCTTCTGGAAGAGATCCCCCTTCCTGTATCCGGTCAACGCTTCGACTTCCTTATTCAGATCCGCAATGAGAAGCTCGGGGTTTCTCAAGAGGATGATCCCGTCATTGGCGTTCTCAAAGAGCCCCCGGTACTTATCTTCGGAGAAGGCCAGTTGTTTCTGTTTTTCTTTGGTGAAGGTCTGGACAATATAGCCATAGAATGCCGCCATGATGAAGATGAACGGGACCCGGAGGATATAGCTGATGGCATACTCGGAACGTAATAACCCCCACGAATAGAGGAGGACTCCGTAGATCAATGCCGAGATGCCGGAGATGACCATCAAGAGCTTATAGTTTCGGCTCATGGAGGCGAAAATGATCATGAGGAAAAAGACGAGATAAAAATCGGTGGTCACCCTCTCGGAGAGGTACATTCCGAAGGAAACCACCCCGGTGTCGATGACCACCAGGGAATAGAAGAATTTAGGGCTGGAGAACCAGGCTTCGGGGAGAAAATGAAGAAAGACGTTGGAGAGTATATACGCCAGAATGAGGAGATGTCCCAGACCAAGGTCTGTCACCCTGCCTTTTCCAAAAATGATAAGGTAAGAGGTGACGATGATGACCGTCCATCTGAGGAGCAATACGATCTTCTTGTTATCAGAACTATTTTTTTTCATAAGAGATCTCCTGTTGTATCAGCAAGAAATGTGCCATGGATATTCAGAGGGTGTAAGGGTCCGCTTCACCTTACTCTTTGGATAGCGCAAATTTTATACATTTTGGAATTCTGTTACCGTGATCTCTTAGATGAGAGGAGTTCATATCCCAAAGCGGGGGCAGTGCCTCGCTGACTGAGAGGGTAGTTTCAGGGGACAGGGTGTGAGGTGAGATCCGAAGAGTTTTCGGAGAAGAACCGGGCCGTAGTCGAGAGGGACACCATGCATTCCGAAGATAGAATAGGAAGAAACTTAAAACTTTTTTCTACTCTTCTGTTTAACAAGCGACTTTCCATTACCCAGAAGCCATTCGTCTATGGTATCCCTTCTAAATCTCCAGCTCCCCCCAACCTTTCGGCACGGGATCTTACCACACTTAGCCAGACGGTAGACCGTCCCTACATGGATGTTTAGATAATCTGCCGCTTGTTGCGGAGTCAAAATGTGGTTCATTCCGTTCACTCCATGATGATCCATCAGTTGGGCTCACAGTGTCAGGCTTTTCCTGACAATTAATGTCAAACTCTCCTTACAAATAATACATCTGATAAAAAGAGGCAAGAAGAATTTTAGAATTTTAACTGAAGCAGCGGGCAGTGAATGTCAGGGTCAATGGTGGTTCTCCCTCCTCATTGCAGGGAGATGAACGACTTAACAATTTATAGCAAGTTGTAATAAATTTGTACAATGATGAACAATTTATGACAAATCATAATAATATTATACAATCGGCAAAGATCATAAAAAATGAGCACGGTTCCTATAAACCGAAAGAGTCTATTTCATCGAAATTCCTGAAAACTCAATATCTTCTCATGTGAGGAAGATTAATCGTTATCTCAAAAATGGCTGGGAATTGAATACAGAATTCTGTCTATTTAATCTGGTACGTTTCTTGCTCCTTTTAATTCCCGTTATGAAAAATAATTCCCGAAGAATGACAAATTCTTGAGAATTTTTCCAATTAAATTTCCAATCGCGGGAGGAAACATGCAAAAGGTATTAGTCGCTGACGATGACCAGGTGCTCCGGAAGTTATTGCGATTCTACCTTATTCATTGGGGTTATGAGGTAAGGGAGGCTACAGATGGAAAGGATGCGCTGAAACAACTGGACAATGAGAATTTCGACTTTCTTCTCCTCGATATCCTCATGCCAAGAAAGAATGGCTGGGAGGTATTAAAAGAGCTAAGGTCAAATTCAAGAACGAAGGATATGCCAATCATCGTTCTCAGTGGTAAAGACGAAGACGAAGATATGCTCAGAGGGTATGAACTGGGCGCCAATTACTATATTACGAAACCTTTTAGTAAAGACGAGCTCTTCTCCGGTATCCAGTGGTTGTTTGGAGAAAGTTCTGATCCATCGGACTATACGGGTTTCTTCGTAAAACCATGACCACTGGGAAGCCTCCAAAAATTCTAATTTCAGGCAACGATCCGTCCCTGATCAAAGCACTGAGGCACTCTTTATCAACAGAGGGCTGTAAGAGTCAGATATCCATATCCCGTGACGGTCAAGAAGGCCTTTTTTTATCGAGATCAGAATTTTTCAATGTGATCGTCCTTGCCGCATCCTCCCCCCAAATAGACGGATTGTCCCTTCTTTCGAAAATAAAGAATTTTTCTTCGATGACGGAAATCATCATCATCGCGGACCATTGGAACGCCGAGGCAGCGGCTCAATCTTTCGAATTAGGAGCGCATGATTATTTAATCAGTCCTGTTGATCCAACCTCCTTACTCCAAGTCGTTAAAAAGGCATTGGACAAACAGGCGCTGGGATTTGAAAATAGACGTCTCATTGCTGAAATCAAATTCAAAGACATGCTGTTGGAAGAGCAAAGGGACCTGCTTGAACACAAGCTAATCGAAAATGATCAAAGGATCTACCGGCTCATCAATCAAGAAATCTTTGCCAAACGCCTCTTTGAAAAGGTGATTCAGAGTCTCCCCTTTGGAGCGATGGTGATTGACAAGGAGGGGCGGGTTGTTATGTGCAATAGCGTCCAGGAAACATTCTCTGGACTTCCAAGAGATTCCTTATTAGGGAAGAATATCTTCCAAGAGTCTCTGTCCGAAGGCCTGAAGCCCTGGCGGGAAATGGCGAGGGATTTCTTAAGTAAGAAATCGTATGAAGTGAAGGTGGTTGATCAGAGGTTAGAGAAGGATCGAATTTTATCTATTACGCTCTCGTCTTTAATCAATATCAAGGAGAGCACCAGGATGTTCATCTTCCTCACCACGGATATTACGAATCAAAAAAGAATCGAAGAACAAATTATTCAGTCAGAAAAAATGACGGCGATCGGACAACTTGCTACAAACCTTGCCCATCAAATTAGAAATCCCCTCGCGATCATTGGGTCGGCGACACAATGCTGTATTGAAAAGGGAGAAAGTATCAATGGCTTTAAAAAACATTTTGAAATCATTTATAGAAACGTACAGAATGCCAATACGATCATCACCGATCTCTTAGACTTCGCCAAACCCAAAATCCTTGAATTCAGGGAGAACGATATCAATCAAATCCTGATAGAACTCTATCGATTAATAAAGGTTGATTTTTCGAAAAACAGGATAAGGATTTTGAGACGTTTTGATCGATACCTCCCCAAAATCCTTTGTGATGAGGAGTCGTTAAAACAAGCGTTTTTCAACCTCCTGATGAATTCGAAGCAAGCGATACCGAATGGTGGTGCGATTTCCATTATCACAAGTCATGAGGTTAACGATCCGATGGTCAGTATCGTCATCAAAGATACAGGGAAGGGCATCCCCAAAAAACAAATACCCAATATCTTCAATCCATATTTTACAACCAAAGAGAAGGGGACCGGATTGGGCCTCTCTATTGTGCATCGTATCATCACCGACCACCATGGCAAGATCGTTGCAGAAAGCAAAGACGAAAAAGGGACAAAAATCACCATCACGCTTCCAAGCCAGTCAAGAAATCAAGATCTCCGGGGCCAAAATGAGAGAGACAACGCACCAAATTCTTATCGTGGATGATGAACAAGACATGCGATGGCTTCTATCCGATATCCTAAAGGAAGATGGATACGTCGTCCATGGAGTGGAAGATTGCAGGCAAGCGCTGGGTTTTCTTAAAAAGAATTCATCCCCCCACGTCATCTTATTAGACGTCAAGATTCCAGGGGAAATGGATGGCATCGATTTGCTCCAAAGAATCAAGATCCTCAGGCCCGAAGTCCAGGTTATCATGTTAACGGCCTATGGGAATATCCAGTCTGCTGTTGAGGCGATCAAATTAGGAGCCTATGACTATCTCGCAAAGCCTTTTGAGAACGAACGCCTGCGTCTCACGATCAAAAGAGCGCTGGAAAGTCAAAGACTGACGCAGGAAGTTCTCCAACTCAAATCCGAGTTAAAGAAGGAGATCGATTTAGAATCCATCATGGGGAACAGTTCGAAGATCAAAAGAATTTCTGAACGGATTAGCAAAGTGGCAGGCACCAATTTCACTGTCCTCATCGAGGGGGAAAGTGGAACCGGAAAGGAAATCGTCTCCAATGTCATTCATAATGTCAGTTTGAGGGAAAACGGACCTTTCGTTGCCGTGGATTGTGGAGCCATTCCAGATACGCTGATCGAGAGCGAGCTCTTTGGCTATGAAAAAGGTGCATTTACTGGAGCCGACAGGGAGAAGAAAGGGCAGTTTGAACTTGCTCACAAAGGCACTATTTTTTTGGATGAGATAGGCAATCTCCCCTACCTCGTCCAAAATAAGCTTCTTCGAATGATCCAGGGACGAAAAATTCAGAAACTGGGAGGAAAACATGCCTTCCCCATCGATGTTAGAATCGTGGTTGCCTCTAATATTCCATTGTTGAGATTGGTTGAAGAAAAGAAATTTCGCTCCGACCTTTACTACCGATTGAATGAATTCAAAATCGAGTTACCGCCTTTGAGAGAAAGGCGAGAAGACATCCCCTTTTTGGCGAAAAAATTCATCGATGAAGGGAATGTGGAGCTTCAAAAGAATGTGAAAGGCCTGGAGAAAGACTCATTGGCCATGCTCATCAATTACCCATGGCCAGGCAATGTCAGGGAGTTAAAAAATGTGATCAAAAGGGCGGTTCTGTTGGCCGAAGAATTGATCGAACCTTCTCACCTAGTCTTCGATAACGGGCCCCTTCTTCATCCTTCTTTCATGCCCGAGGGAAGATCAAGAGAGGAGAGGTCATTAAAAGAGACCGTAAGGGGTTCGATTTATTTGGTGGAAAAGACAGAAATTGAGAGGACCCTCTTTATGAGCGCTGGGAACAAGAGTAAAGCCTCAAAGATACTAAAGGTTGATTATAAGACGCTCCTCTCCAAGATCAAGAAGTATGACATCAAATATGGAACCAATTGTATGGAAGTTGTTCCATAGTCTATGGAAATCCTGTCCCAACATATCTCCAAATGGAAGCATCAGTCCTTACGACCTTCAAAAATCAAGTGTAAAAAGTCATTAAAGTGAGGGGAAAGATCATCTTTCCTTTATGGCACGGGTTTTGCTTAATCTCAAAACATCCTTCCTGTACCGCGCTTGTCTTTCGCATGAGGAAGAATTCAACTGAGGAAAGGAGGTGAATGAAGATGGCAGTGGAAAAAGCAATCGGATCATCCAGTTTGGTCGAGGTCATTGACCGAATCCTGGACAAGGGAGTTGTGGTTGATGCCTGGGTAAGAGTCTCCCTCGTGGGTATCGAGATACTCGCGATTGAGGCCCGAGTCGTGGCGGCATCAGTCGAGACTTACCTGAAGTATGCCGAAGCAATTGGCTTAACGGCCACGGCAGCCTAAGGATAAGGTCAAAGGGGATTCTTGCCGGGCCACCCTTACTCCACCCAAAACGGATGGGGCAAGCATGTCTCGCCAAGAAATTCCTAATCAAAGAAGAAGGGGGAAACAGAACCAATGTCCTTAGCGAGAAATATGGAAAATGTTGTTGACCAAATAGTCTCCTCCTACGAAGTCCGGATTCAAAACATTGGAGCTCTTTTTGACACCACCCATCAAATCCTTCGAAATTTTCAAGATTCTTTTCTTGACACAAAACAAGAAAGAGAAAGACTCAATGAAGAATTACGAGAGAATCTTGCAAAGAATAAGTTTCTGCGGAGAAAAGATTTTAACCATATGATGCAGGGCATCATTCTGACTCAAAATGAGCGGGAAAAAGAAGTCAGGAATTTGTTGAATACTTACCTGCATGAACAGAAAGAGGTGGCCCAGGACTTAAGACAAAACTTAGAGAGGTTTAAGGATTCTCTCACAAAAGGCGAGATCCAGAGGGTCAAGGAATTCCAGGGGATGATTAAAGAGATCCTTGCAAAGCAAGATGAAAGAAAAGATAAAGTGACCTCCGGGCTAAGAGAGTTTAAAAGGGAGCAGAAAGTGTTGTCATCGAGACTGAAGGAACTTCTGGCAAAAGGGAGGGACCTTCGGATAAAAGATTTAAAAACAATGTTAGGGGAATCTAAGTCCAAAGAAGAAAGACTACATCACCAACTCGGTGTCTAAAAAAGAGGCTAAGATCATTAAATGATAAGAATTTGCATGGTCTGTGCTAAGGTTTTTGGAGAGAAAGAACCTTTCAATGACAGATCATTAACGCATGGAATTTGTGAGTCCTGTTTTGAAGAGGTTCGGCTCAAGCATGAAAATCGAGAAGTCATTGAAACCAATAAGGATCAAAATTGGGGAAATTCTCAAGCCAAATTGGCCTGAGCATCTGTGGAGTCTCGTTAGCACGCGAGGATTTAAAAATATCCTGCCACTTAAGCCAGTATAGTAATTAAACTCAGAAGGAGGGAATCAAATGGAAATCGTTGATGGTATGAGAGGTATGGCAGAGGGCATCATTGCTTCTTATGGCGCAAGGGCTGCGGCTCTCGGAGATTTAGTTGTTGACACCCGTAAAACGCTGAGGGGTGTTGCATCGGATAGGAAGAAGATGGCAAAGGGACAAGCGGAAAGTCTGGCCGAATTTACAAAGGGTTTAAAAGAGAATGTCGAGGAGATGATCAAAGGGTTTCGGCAGAACCATAAACAGATGGGCGAGGAACAGACAAGAAGTCTCACAGATTTCATTAGGAATCTGACGAATGATGTAGGTTCATTGTTGAATGGTTTTGAAAAGGACCGTAGCAAGATGTCAAGGGAGCTCAAGAACAGACTTGCTGAAGAGATCAAAGGGATTGAGACCTATACCCAAGACAGACTCAAAGAGTTTGACGAGGCTCATGCTGAGATGACCGAGCGCCAGAAGAAGGACCTTGCCAAGTTCGTTGGCACCATCGCGGGTGAGGTCAAAAAGCTATTGACTCATTACCGAGGGGATATGGCAGCTTACCGGAAGGACGTCGATAGAGCTTCTAATGCTTGGAGGGGCATGGCCGTTTCATTGGCTAAGGCAAGAAGAGGTAGTCCTGTAAAGGTTAGGGCCGAAGGTGGAGAAGGGGGAAAGGCGAAGAGAAAGAAGAGAGAGAAAAATTAGATTTGTGACAGGGACGATCCATCTAAGGCACCGGTTACCCTAAAGAAGTTACTAAAGGAAAATATTCAAATAAAAATGGTTCTCCGGGCGTTCAGAATTTGCTTTCTAATCTTTTGAAGACAGGACGTTGTCCTTTTTTGAAAAGAGCAGTGTTTCCTTTAAGCGTAGGTTGACCGAATGAAAAGGAGATGGTCTTATGGAAAATGCATCAGCCGGGATGAAGTCTCTTTGCGATGACATAACCGTCGGCCGTGAAGAAAGAAGGAAGTGTATCAAACAGCTCAAGCATCAAGCTGAAACGATCCGAGCACAGGCAAGGAAATTCGTGAATGATTCCAAGCAATTTCAGGAAGAGATGAGGAGAGGCCTGAGAACAGAGCTGCAGGACGGTAAAAGGGCTCTCATTAACGATATCAGCGTCCTAAGAGACAATTTTAGGAAAAAGGAAAGAGAAGTGAAAGCAGATTTGGTTGAAGCGGGCAAAATCTGGAATGGAATGAAAGAGGTCTTCATAGACAATAAGACAACCCCCAAATAGAAATCGAGGCGAGATAAAATGATTGATGAGATGACTACCGTATTAGAACCCAGTGCTTTGCCGGACTTTGTGGAAACGAAGTACATAAAGGATATTACAAACAGGGCCCTTTCCTACATCAGGGCTGGGTTCCCTGTTCACTTCAGAGGAGCTTCCGGGACTGGCAAAACGACTCTGGCGATGCATGTTGCAAGCAAGATTAAAAGGCCTGTCATGATCATCCATGGGGATGAAGAGTTCACTTCTTCCGCTCTAATCGGCGGTGAATATGGTTATACCTTTCGAAAGGTGGTTGACCAATTTATCTCCAGAGTTCGAAAGACAGAGGAGAATATGGTTAAGCGATGGGTCGATAATCGTTTAACGATCGCCTGTAAACATGGATTCACCCTGATCTACGACGAATTCACCCGCTCCCGGCCGGAGGCGAATAATATTCTTCTTTCAATCTTACAGGAGAAGATACTGGATCTGCCGGCGGGAAGAAACGAAGAGGGGGCTTTTTTGAGGGTTCACCCTAACTTTACAGCCCTCTTCACTTCAAATCCTGAAGAGTATGCAGGAGTCCATAGGAGTCAAGATGCGCTTCGAGACAGAATGGTCACCATGGATTTAGACTGTTTTGACTATGAGACAGAAGTGGCTATCACCCATGCCAAGTCCAAGCTTTCTAAGCCACATGCAGAAACGATCGTGAATATCGTAAGGGGACTGAGAGAGTCTGGAAAATGTGAATTCGCCCCGACCGTTCGTGGTTGCATTATGGTTGCGAAGACGCTTAAATCTCAAGGCCTCACTCCTACAAGTGCTAATGGCATCTTTATGCAGACTTGTCAGGATGTATTGGCTTCCGAGACAAGCAGAGTAGGCTCCAGGACAAATCAGGCAAGGATAAAAGAGATCGTTAAGGAATTAGTTGAAAAGTACAGTTGCAATCACTCCAAAATTTAAATGGATACTCATTATTCTCAGAGTTCGGGAGAATTCAAATGAAAGGGATGCAGCAATTAATGGGGATTCGAAATGTGAAGAGTTTGCAGTCCGTCGGGGCCCGCTCTATTCCCAAGGTTCAAAGATCAAGTTATTTAGAGCTCTATATCCTCAAAAGAGAAAAGGACAGGTTAGAAAAAGAGATTTGCATGTTAGAAAAAAGAAAGAATGCTTCGGATCGGCAGTTAACGAGTGTAACAAAACGGATCAAAAAACTTCAAAAAGAAACGCATGAAGAGAAGAAGGTGGAGATGCATGGGGGCACCACTACAAGGCCCTTAAAATCAATGGCTATAAATTATTAATGGATCGTAATCATAAAGACACTGCATCCATCATGGAGAGGGACATGGCAAAGAAGGAAGACAAGAAGGAAGAGAAAAAAGAAGACGAAAGGTTAGACATTGATTTTGGAATAGGCAAGTTAAGCCTGGGGGGATTATTCAAAGGCTTTGAGAAATTGGCTGACCTTGCTGCAGATCTGAACGAGGCGCATGGTGAAATCAAGAAAGAAGGCGAGATCGACCTCAACCACCTTAAACAAGGGATGAAAGGAGTTTTTGGTTTCTCGATCAAGACGGCCGCAGGAAGAAAGCCAGTTGTTGAGCCCTTTGGAAACATTAAGAGAACTCCTAAAGGGCCCACGGTCGGCGAAGAAAGAGAGCCCATTACCGACATTTTTGACGAAAAGGGCGAAATTCGAGTGTATCTGGAGATGCCTGGGATCAGTGAACAAGATATGAAGATCGATTTAAGAGGAGACATTTTAGATGTTTCAGCCCAAAACGGCGACAGGAAGTATCATAAGGAAGTTCTCCTCCCTTCACCGGTCAAGGCCGCAACTTTAACCTCCAAGTATAAGAACGGCATCCTGGAAATTACGATAAGAAAATAGGTCCGAAAATGACTCATCGCAATGACGGCCTGACATTAAAGGTCAGCGAAGCGTTATCAAAAGATGTGGGCAGGGCGATTGCCAGAATAGATCCTAAAGATATGAAGCATGCAGGGATCGAAGTCGGCGATATTGTGATGATCGAAGGAAAGAGAAAGACGCCCGCGAAAGCGATGCCTCTTTTTTTGGAAGATCGAGGGAAAGAAATTGTCCAGATCGATGGGATTTCAAGAGAAAATGCCCAGATAGGGCTGGATGAGAAGATAAAAATTCAAAAGGTATCGCATAAGCCTGCCAACAAGCTCACATTATCCGCAGTGACTCTGACAGGTTCATTTCAAAAGGAAAAAGATATCAGGTATGTTGGCTCACTCATGGAAGGCCTCCCGATCACAACCGGAGACAAAGTGAGGGCCAATCTTTTTGGGGCAAGATCCTGTGATTTTAAAGTACTGGCGACCCTTCCTGACGGAGTTGTACTGGTTGAACCGAATACCGTTATCAGAATGGAGACAAGGGAAACTCAGGAGACCAAAGGCACTCGCATTTCCTATGAAGACATAGGCGGACTCCAGCCTCAGATAAAGAGAATCAGAGAGATGATAGAATTGCCCCTTAAATATCCGCAGGTTTTTGAAAGGTTAGGGGTGGGTGCACCCAAAGGTGTATTCTTGTATGGCCCTCCTGGCTGTGGGAAGACCTTGATTGCCCGTGCCGTGGCTAATGAAACGGAGGCCTATTTTACCCATATCAGTGGCCCCGAGATCATGGGAAAATTTTATGGAGAGAGCGAAGCGCGTCTGAGAAGTGTCTTTGAAGATGCACAAAAACATGCCCCTGCCATCATCTTTATCGATGAGATAGATGCCATCGCACCTAAAAGAGAGGAAATGGGTGGAGAAAAACAGGTTGAACGGAGGGTCGTCGCCCAACTTCTCGCCCTCATGGATGGATTAGAATCAAGGGGACAGGTGATTGTCATTGCAGCAACCAACATCCCTAATACAATAGACCCTGCCCTGAGACGCCCTGGCCGCTTTGACAGGGAAATATCTATCCCCATACCCGACCGAAATGGAAGACTTGAGATACTCCAGATCTATACAAGGGGAATGCCGCTATCCGAAGACGTAAGTTTAGAGAAGTTAGCCGATATCACCCATGGATTTGTTGGGGCAGACCTTGAGGCATTAGCCAGAGAGGCTGCGATGTCGGCTTTAAGAAAGATCCTGCCCAAGATCGATTTTGAACTGGTGGATATCCCTTATGAGACGCTCATGGAACTTCAGGTAACAATGGATAATTTCTTGGAGGCGATGGCAGAGGTAGAGCCCTCTGCCATACGAGAGTTCTTTGTAGAAGTGCCTGATGTGAAGTGGGATGACATCGGTGGTCTTGATGAGATTAAGGAGGAACTCAAAGAGGCTATAGAATGGCCTCTTAAATATTCTGCTATCTTCAAAAAGGCAGATACCCATCCTCCGAAAGGAATTCTCTTATATGGAGCGCCGGGGACGGGCAAGACTTTATTAGCGAAGGCAGTCGCCAATGAGAGTGGGGTTAATTTTATCTCGGTGAAAGGGCCGGGCCTGATATCGAAGTTTGTTGGCGAGAGCGAAAGAGGTATTCGAGAGGTTTTTAAAAAGGCAAAGCAGGCTTCCCCCACAATACTATTTTTTGACGAGATCGATAGCCTGGTTCCTAAAAGAAGTGAGAGCAGCACCGATGCCCATGTGGCAGAAAGAGTCATAAGCCAATTTTTGACAGAAATGGATGGGATAGAGGAATTAAAAGGAGTGGTCGTATTAGCTGCAACGAACCGATTAGATTTAATCGATCCAGCTCTTCTTAGAAGTGGCAGGTTTGATCTCCTGTTCGAACTTCCTCCTCCTGATGAGGAAACGAGGTATTGGATCTTTAAGATTCATACCAAGGCTAAGCCCCTTCATAAAGGTGTCGACTTTAGAGCGTTGGCTAAAAGGACAAATGGAATGGTGGGTTCGGATATAGAACTGCTATGCCTGAGGGCTTCCAAGAATGCGATTCGTAAGTATATCAAAGGACACGGAGAGAGTCGGCCTAAGGAATTGGTCCTAACCAGTGATGACTTTGAGGCGGCCTTGGCATCTATTCAATCTGAAAGGCCGTGAGATGCGGGAACTGAAATACTTGCCGATCGTCCATACGGGTGTTGAGATGGGATCCATGTACGGACCGTTGAAAGACGAATATATCAGAAGATTCGGGGTACAAAAGTGGGAAGAACATAATCAGATCATAGAAGATTTCTGGCAAGGAATTCGCCATAAAGTCCTTGATTTGGATCTGAATTACCAGAATACCCGACTCTACCAGGATGGCCTTCCTGTGTGCGGAAAAGAGATAGATATCGTTCGGGAATTAGTCAGAATGGGGAGCCGGAACCATGAAATCCTTTTGGAACTCATCCGGTTAGGTTCAAAGTTGGAAGGAACAGAGGATCCGAAGCTGCTTTTAGAAGAATATGAGAACTTAAAAAGAGCATCAGCTGACCTCGATAAACCGCGAGAGAAAAGGAAAGGTCATCAACGGTTGGCCGATTGCATTCTTAAAAAAAGAGACGCCTATATTGCCCAGCGAATTGACGAAACCCTCCATGAAGGCGAGACGGGGCTGCTCTTCATAGGAATTGCTCACAGAGTGAATGAGAAACTGCCTCGGGATATTGGAATAGACTACCTGATTTATAGGCTCCCATTCAAGGAAGGCATTCCCATACATGAAAAGGGCTAAAGGGATTCATGATATTACCACTTCACTCTATAATACAAAGGCAGAGCGAAAGAGAGAAATCGCAAGAATTAGAAGATTATCTGTTTCCCCGAGGGATCTGTCATGTGGAAAAAAAAGAGTTGGCCAAAGGGCTCAAGAGATTGCAGATTCACCAAGAATCTGGGCCTTTTCTACCAGACCCAAGTTTAGACGATATCAGAAACCGATTTCGAGGAACCTGTCTATAGAAAGGGTAGAAGAGCCGAAAACAGATGTTTTTGAGAAGACGGACAACTTAGTCATCATGGCGGAACTGACGGGAGTGAAACACGAGGACATTCATTGGGAAATCCATGGCGATATTTTTACCCTCTATGCCCAGAATAAATTCACTTCAAGAAAATATATTAAGGAGATTCTTCTCCCTTTCGTGGTAGAGGAGGTCCATATCGATACAAGTTACAGAAACTGTATTTTTGAAATATGCTTTTGGAGAAAAAAGGGAAAAGGAAAAGGAAATGGAAATGGAAATGGACAAAACCATTCTTATTGTAGATGACGAAAAGGACCTCTGCACGGTTATCGCTGATAGCTTATCCCGGGACTGTTATCGTGTGATCACTGCCTTCAATGGGGAAATGGCGGTTGAATTGGCGAAAAAAGAAAAGCCCGACCTGGTCCTTCTGGATATCAAGATGCCTGAAATGGGTGGCATAGAGGCCCTGAGAAAGATCAAAAAGATAAGGAAAGAAATCGTTGTGATTATGTTCACAGCTTATGGAACCCTCGAAACCGCAAGAGAGGCAATGAAGTTGGGAGCCTATGATTACGTTACCAAGCCCGTTGACCTTTTCCTCCTTAAATCGATTATGAGGGAAGTGTTAGGGCAAGGAAGCAATCCAATAAAAAAGGAAAAGCCATGAACGAAAGTTGGAAACATTTATACGGAGTGATAGAGACATCCAATGATCTAAACTTCGGTGCCATTGGGGGGGGTGACCGAGACGACAAAGTTTATTTGGTTAAAGATAAAGGCTTATCTCTTGTTGTAAGCGACACCCCTTTTGCAGATTACAAGACAATGCCCAAGGGTCTCCTTCTCAAATCTTTATTAGATCACCAGAAGGTGGTGGAGAGCGTGATGGAGTCATATCCCATCCTTCCTTTTAAGTTTGGGTCCTTGGCTCACACTAAGAAAGAAGCAAGTGAAATTCTATCTCAGGGGTACAATCTTTTTGAATCCCTCTTTCCTTGGGTTCGAGAGAGAGCGGAGTTTGAATTAGTGGTGACCTGCAATAGAGAAAAGATTTTCAATCTCCTTTTCGAGGAGGAGCCAGAGATTAGATTCCATCAGGAAATGATCGGGAAAAACAAATCGAATGGGGATGATCCTTTGGCGAAGATTAAATTAGGAAAGTTGGTTCATGAATGTCTCCTGAAGAGGAGGTCGTTGTTTAATAGGTAAAATCCTTTCGGAGATAGAAGTCTTCACGGAATCGCGATGCGATCATGAGAGTATGGACGATTTGATGATCCTCAATACCGCTATTCTCTTGCGAAAAAAAGAAGAAAGCGAATTTGGTTCCCGGGTTCAGAAATTGGATGACACCTTTGCAGGGAATCTCTGTTTTAAGTTAATTGGTCCCCTTCCGCCATACAGTTTCCTCTGTTTCGAAATCGAGTGGGCCGAGGCCAAGGAGACCCGGGAAGCTCTGACTCTTCTTGGTTTGAATGCAGATGCTTCCTTGGACAATCTCAAGAATGCTTATTATCAAAAAGCTCAGGCATCCCACCCTGATAAAATAAGAGACTCTTTGGATTCTCCAGCCGATTTCAAAAAGGTGACTGAAGCATATAAATTCCTCGAGAGGTGTTATCGCCTCTCGGGACGCCTCTCCAGAGGAGAACGCATCCCTATGATCAAGGTCAGGACAAATGGGGAACGGCATGACCTTCAGAAGCAGAAAGATAGTTCCTTTCCATATCGCGATGTTATTGGGAAACGTCTTGACAGACCTATGTGAAGTTACGGGAGATCAGTTTGAAAGAAGAAGGTAAGTACATTTATTGCATCATAGAAACAAAGATCGAGGGACATTTTGGGCCCATTGGCATTGGAGAAAGAGGCGATGAGGTCACTACGGTAAGTCACAGGGACTTGAGTATGGTGGTCAGCAATTCTCCCATGACTAAATATGTGCTCAGTCGGGAAAATTTGTTGGCTCATGAAAAGGTTACCGAAGAAGTGATGAAAGAATTCACCGTCCTTCCTGTTAGATTCTGCACGATTGCCTCGAATGCTGACGAGATCAGGAGACTATTGGAAAGAAGATACAGAGAATTTAAGATCCTCCTGAAGGAGATGGACCACAAGATAGAACTCGGTGTGAAAGGGTTATGGAAGGATATGGGTATCATCTTCAGACAGATCACAAAAGAGAATGATGACATTAGGAGATTAAAAGAAAAGATACAACATGAAAGGCGAAAAAGGAAACTCTCTGCCTTAAAACCCCCCTTGGAGACAGAAATCGAAGTGGGCAGGTTGGTCAAAGAAGCACTGTTAAGGGAAAAGGAGAAAGAGGCAGGAAGACTCATCGAGGCACTAAGAAGAACAGCCTATGATTATAAACTGAATGAGACGATGAGCGATGACATTTTTATGAACGCTGCCTTTTTAGTGGGCAGGGGGAACGAAAGGGAGTTTGATAACGTTATGGACGACCTCAGTAAGCAGTGGGAGGCCAGAACAAAATTTGTGTACGCCGGCCCCTTGCCGCCTTACAACTTCGTTAATATCACGATTTACCCGGAGGAGTGGGAAAAATAGCATGGCCAATGAAGGGAAATATATTTACTGTATCATCGAAACGAAGGGCAAAGCCGAACAATTTGGTGCCATAGGGATCGGCGGGAGAGGCGATCCTGTACATACCATTGGCATCAACGACATCGCTGCCGTCGTCAGCGATGCACCGATTAAACCATATTCTGTTGCAAGGGAGAACTTGATTTTCCACGAATGCGCCATCGAAGAGGTAATGAAATCTTATGTTGTCTTACCGGTGAGGTTCGCTACCCTTGCCGAGAACGAAGATAAAGTTCGGAAGATATTGGGAAAAGAGCACAATCGATTCGTTGATCTATTGAGGAAAATGGAAGGCAAGAAAGAGCTTGGACTTAAGGCTGTATTTAAGGAAGGTATCATCTATAAAGAGATTCTGGACAATTACGATGAGATCAGGAACCTGAAAGAGAAAATGGCGAAAGAACCAGGGCGAGAGTTTGCGCTTCTCGCGATCGGCAGGCAAGTTGAGGCTGCCCTGGAGGAGGAAAAGCGGAAGTGTAAAGAATATATATTGGACACGCTTATGCCCTTAGCATTGGAGGTCAAGATCAATAACACGTATGGCGAGCGGATGATCCTGAATGCTGCTTTTCTGGTGGGGACGACCCATGAGGCACTCTTTGACGGGAAGGTAAACGACCTTGCAGATAGATATGGCCATAAGGTGATTTTTAAATACATTGGTTATCTCCCCCCCTTTAATTTCATCAACCTGGTAATCAATGTAGGAGACTATTAAATGTTTTTGGTTGATGACTTATTATTACTGCCAATAAAAGGATTTGTAGGTATTTTCAAACAGATCCATGAGATGGCCGAACATGAGTTATCTGACGAAGGGTACCTCAGGGGGAGGCTTATGGAGCTGCAATTACGATTTGAATTAAATGAAATAGAGGAAAAAGAATACACCCGACAGGAGAAAGAACTTCTGGCACGTTTAGATGCCATAAGGGGCGCTAAGGATGAGGAAGAAGAGGAGGCATAAAGATGGCTAGTATAGAGGAGGTCAGAGCAATCTCCATCGAATTCTTAGAAAAGACCCTTAATGTGAAAGAAGTAAGGATCATTAAGGCGGGCAAGGTTGGCGATAGTTGGGAAGCCGAGGCGGAGGTCTATGAAGAGAGTTCGTTCATAAAAGCGCTTGGTCTTCCTACGAGGGTACAGGACAGGAATATCTATGGAGTAAAACTGGATGAGAAATTAGAAGTTCTGTCCTATGAACGCAAGGGCCAAGAAAGGTAAGAAGAGTAAAAAATGAAGGTAGAGGGATTATATCTTTATTGCCTGAGAGTGATACGCCAGGGTTCTCTTGCGATTTCAACAAAAGGTATTGATGGGAAAGGAGAGGTGTTCACCCTTCCTTTTCGGAAGTTGGAGGCAATCGTCAGTAAAGTTTCCTTGGAAGAATTTGCCTCCGGAGAGATTCAAAAGAAAGCGCTCGAAGACCTTAACTGGATTAAAGAAAAAGTCCTTTCGCACACAAGAGTGATCGAAGAGGCCATGAGAGAGGATAAGCGGTTAACCTTGGTCCCGATGAGATTCGGCACCATTTTTAAAGACGAAGTGAAGCTCAGAGAAGCTTTAGATAAAGATTATTCCAAGATCAAAGAAATGATAGATAGAATCAGGGGGAAACAGGAGTGGAGTGTAAAGGCATATCTGAAGGACAGGAAAAGGTTTGAACAGGTGATCAGAGAGAAAAACGAAACGATTAAAGAGAAGGAAAGAGAAATAGCATCGTTGCCCGAGGGGATCGCCTTCTTTGCAGAAGAGGAGTTAAAAGAAGTTGCTTCGAAAGAACTGGAGAAAGAGTTAAGCAATGTTACGGAGGCCCTTTTTGAAAGTTTTAAAAAGCAATCGGTGGCTTCGATTAGAGGTAAGATTCTGGGAAAAGAACTGACGGGCAGGCAGGAACCTATGGTTTTGAATGCAGCCTACTTGATTCCCGAAGAGAACTTGGAAGAGTTTAAGAAAGGGGCCATAGACATCAATCAACAGATAGAGGGGAAGGGAGTTTTCCTTGAATACAGCGGACCCTGGCCAGCTTACAGTTTCACCGCCTAATCTTATGATTCATAAGACCGATCAAGTCACATTCATCGACGTTTTGGATAAGGCTTTAGAAAAGGGGACAGTAATCAATGGGGACCTGCTCTTAAGGGTGGCGGAGGTGGATCTTGTTTTTGTGGGTTTGAGGTTGATTCTTACCTCCGTTTCTAAGGCCGAGGAATTGTCAGGAGAACTTTTCAGCAACAAGGATAAAGAACCTACTTCCGAAGATATCGAATATATTGAAAGACTAAAAAGAGAGATTAAGAAAACGGAAGAAAACATCCCTAAAATGATCGATTTCGGTAGCCCCAATAAGACAGAACAGGGCCTCGCTAAGCTCATATTGACGTTGGTTGAACTGATCAGAAAACTGATGGAAAAAGAAGCTTATAGAAGAGTAAAAAAGGGCTCCCTTTCTCCTGTGGAAACTGAGAAATTAGGGTTGAGCCTTAAGGCAATAAAGAAAAAGATAGAAGAAATTCAGACCCTATTTCATATTGAAGATGAGGAGTTGAACTTGGGGTTGGGTCCGGTGGGAAATTTAATGTGATTGAAAAGAAACAATGCATAAGAAGAGGTTAAAACACTTCGAGGAAACGCATGACCACACAAAAAATGATGCACGCCACAGAAGCGACGAATCTCGCGGACATATTAGAGAGGGTCTTAGATAAAGGCATAGTCATTGCAGGAGATATTAAGATTCAAATTGCTGATATCGATCTCCTTACCATCCGAATAAGGCTTTTGGTTGCTTCTGTAGATAAGGCTTTGGAGATGGGAATAAATTGGTGGCAGACCGATTCCTACCTTTCTTCCAAACAAAAGGAAACAGGATTGGAGGCTGAAAACAAAGTGCTGAAAGAAAGAGTGGATCGTTTAGAGGCAAGAATAAAGGCGGAATAGTTTCCAAGAAGCTGGGAGGGAGACAAATGGGGGGAACTAGGGGTACTCAGAGATACCTTGACGGAAGGAGTCTGCAAAGAACATCTTTTCTTCAACCCATCTATCATGCCAAGAAATCGGCGGCCAGGCTGGGTTTCAGAAAAGTTAGAATATTGATTGTGGATGATGAACAAGATCTCCGTCAAATCCTTTCCGAAATCCTAGGTAGAAAATGGCTATTTGACCGACACCACGCCAACCGTTTTTGAAGCTATGGAGAAGCTGAAGGCCACTCGCTACAATCTGATGATCACAGACATAAGACTCCCTGATAGAAGCGGCATTGAACTCGTGGAGTTAGCCGAGAAGACCACTCCTGAAACGGCGGTTATCATCCTGACGGCCTTTCCAGAGACGGAAACGGCTATCAGGGCACTCAATCATGGGGCCTTCAACTATCTCACTAAGCCTTTCAGAAACCAAGAACTATTAAGTGCGGTGGATAAAGCACTTGCAAAACAAAACGGGTATTTGGAGCACATGAACTTCTTGGAGAAAATTCAAAGGAAGAATGAAAAATTGGAGAGACTGTCTATCACGGACAGGCTTACAGGGGTTTACAACCGTGCTTATTTAGAGGAAATGTTGGCAAGAGAAGAAATGAGATTCAAGAGATATAAGCGTCCCTTGGCCATCGTCATGGTGGATATCAATGATCTGAAATACATTAATGACCATTTCGGTCACCTCAAAGGGGATATGATCATCAAAGAAACGGCCAAACTCCTTCGAAACACCTGCAGGGTTTCCGACATTGTGGCCAGATATGGTGGTGATGAATTTACCATTCTGTTGGCCGAAACTACATCTGAAGGAGCTCTCTCTCTTACAAATTCCCTTAGAAAAGCGGTGAACGAGTGGAATCTTTCCCATACCAATCCAGGTTTGAGCCTAAATTTAGCTTTTGGCTATGCATGTGTGCAGAATGGAACCAGCTTGATCGATGCTTTGTGCCAGGCCGATGCCAATATGTATCAGGACAAAATGAGTCAGAAGGGTTTGAATTCCTATCAATGAGGGGGATGGCGGATATAACTTACAGACGGCTCTGCTGGTCAAAGGGAGTAAAAGGACCGATTAGTGATGGTTTTCCCTTTTGCCACGAAATTATCTGAATACACACAATTGTTGTGTTTGTTGTGGTGACCGAGGGGCAGCTTCTGGTGCTGATCTCCCAGAAATTAAGGAAAGGGACGGCTGAGACACCTCAGAAGGGAGCAAATATCATGAGTGCTGGAGTGACCTGTAAACCCATCGAGGTATTGTTAGTTGAAGATAACCCTGGTGACGTTGTGCTGACTGTAGAGGCCTTTCAGGGTGGCAAAATGACTAACCACCTCAGTATCGTAGAAGACGGCGAGGAGGCCATGGCCTACCTTCGCCAGGAAGGCAGGTATGCTGACGCCGCCGCTCCCGATCTTATCCTCCTTGACCTGAACCTTCCGAAAATGGATGGCCGCGAGGTTCTACAAGAGATCAAAAAGGATGAGCACCTGAGGCGGATTCCCGTGGTGATATTGACCACTTCCACGGCAGAACAAGATATTCTAAAAACTTATGATCTCCATGCCAATTGCTATATCAATAAACCTGTGAATTTCGACGAATTTCTCACCGTCGTCAGAGCGATTGAGAATTTCTGGTTAACGATTGTAAAGTTACCCCAGAACGGAGAACCTTATGTTGGAAGAAAATGTTGAACATGATGGCTCCGAGATCAATCGTTCTCAGCGCGAAATTATCCGGGTCCTCCTTGTCGAAGACAATCCTGGAGATGCCTGCTTAGTGGAAGAAATGCTGGGTGAGGCAGCTGCGAGTCCATTCATCCTGAAGCATGTTGAAAGCGTTGGGCAAGCCTTAACTTCTCTTACCGCAGAGGATTTTCAGATCATCTTGCTCGATCTTTCTCTACCCGATGGCCATGGCTTTGGAACCATTGAGCGCATGCGTAAAGTGGCAGCTAACATTCCCATCGTGGTCCTAACCGGCCTTGATGATGAAAGGATTGCTATTAAAGCATTGCAAGGAGGGGCTCAGGATTACCTCGTCAAAGGCCAGATGAGCAGCACCCTGTTGATCCGTTCCATCCGCTATGCGATTGAGAGGAAACGATCTGAGGAGGAACTCCGTGATGAAAGGGAAAGATTCCGCCAATTATTTGATGATGCCCCCGTTGGGTACCACGAGCTTGATACAGAAGGTAATATCATCCGCATCAACAAGACTGAAATTGACATGTTAGGTTACTCCATTAAGGAGATGGTGAACCAACCGGTTTGGAAGTTTACCATCGATGAGGAAGAGGTTCGTGAGGCTTTCCGTAGCAAGATTTCTGGCATTTTACCCGCTGGACGATCGTTTGAACGGAATTACCGGAGAAAAGACAATTCGATTTTGACCGTGATGTCTGGGGACCGGATTCTCAAAGATAAAAAAGGGGAGATCATCGGCCTGCGGACCACCATCCAGGACATCATGGAACTAAAGCAGTCAGAGAAGGAAAGAGAATTACTCGAAGAACAGCTACGCCAGTTACAAAAGATGGAGGCTGTTGGCAAATTAGCGGGCGGAATCGCCCATGATTTCAATAACCTCTTGACGGTCATTAAAGGTTACAGCGAACTCTCGCTCAACGAAATCAAGGATGGTCTTCCTCTTGAGGAGAATCTGAAGGAAATTAAGGAAGCCACTGAGCGGGCGTGCGGTCTGACACGACAACTTCTGGCTTTTAGCCGCCGTCAGATCCTGGAGATGAAAGTTCTTGACCTTAATTCCATCTTGCAAAACCTGGATAAGATGCTGCGCCGTATCATTGGTGAGGATATCGAGCTTGTCTCCCTTCTGGCTGGTGACCTGGGAAAGGTCAAAACAGATCCGGGTCAAATTGAGCAAGTGATCGTCAACTTAGCGGTCAATGCCAGGGATGCAATGCCAAACGGAGGAAAGCTTACCATCGAGACCGCAAACGAGATACTGGACGAAGCCTATGCCCGCAGCCATATCGCTGTCCGGCCCGGGGCAGTATATTAGGCTATCGGTGAGCGATACGGGTGCGGGAATGTCGGGAGAGGTCAAGGAGCGCGTTTTTGAACCCTTTTTCACCACCAAGGAAAAGGATAAAGGAACTGGTCTTGGACTCTCCACAGTCTATGGAATCGTGAAGCAAAGCGGAGGGGATATCTGGATTTACAGTGAACTGGGCCGGGGTACAACCTTTAAAATCTATCTCCCACGGGTGGACGAGACTGTAGATGAATTATGTGACAAAGAGGAGGTCAAGGAAGCATCTCAAGGAGTAGAGACAATTCTTGTTGTTGAGGATGATGAGGGGGTCCGAAAGTTGGTCGTTCAGGCATTGAAAAGAAAAGGGTATTCTGTTTTAGCGACAAATCAGCCAGGTGAGGCCTTAAGTCTCTGCAAGCAGCGGAAGGAACCTGTGCATCTCCTCTTAACCGATGTCGTCATGCCCCATATGAGCGGACACCAATTGGTAGAAGGCCTGAAGAAAGTGAGAAATGATTTTAAGGTTCTTTATATGTCAGGGTATACGGATAATACTATCGTTCATCATGGTGTTCTTGAAAAGGGAGTGAATTTCATCCAGAAACCTTTCACGATTGACGGATTGTCAAGGAAGGTGAGGGAAGTGTTGGACAAATAGGCGGGAATCGACAGCCCAGTATTGGCAGCGGACGGTGAAAGCCGTTTTCGATGTATTGAGGGTCAGGAGTAAAAATTAGAGTCTAATCGTGAACCTGAATCGGCTAAGATTGGAAGCCAGATAGATTGGAAACGGCAGAGTATGTTTGGCCATTCTGCAGAAAAGGGCACAGATGGTAAGGAAAGTTATTTCTTTGACCGTATTTACTACGATCTTTGTTATGGTCATGAGCGGACTAAGCAGGGTTGCAAATTCTCAGGAGGCTGACGAATATCTCGTCAAAGCCGCTTTTTTGTACAACTTTGTCAAATTTATTGATTGGCCTTCAGAAGCATTCAAAGACAACCTATCACCTATCAAACTTTATATCTTGGGGAAGGACCCCTTCGGAGATGCTCTCGATACGATCAAGGACAAAGCGGTCAAAGGGAGGAAATTGACCCTTAAGCGAATCCAAGGAGTGGATGAGGTGAGGGGGTGCCATATCCTTTTCATCAGTCCATCGGAGAGAGGGAATGTGCAACAGATCATACAATCTGTAAGAAATTCACCTGTACTCACGATCAGCGAGATGGAAAGGTTCACCCAGGTTGGCGGGATGATTAATTTCATCATCGTGGAGAACAAGGTCCAATTTGAAATCAACCCGGAGGCCGCGCAGCAAAACAGACTAAAAATCAGCTCCCAACTCCTGAAATTAGCCAGAATTGTTACGTCAGAACCTTAAAGGAAGAAATGATGGATTGGTTCAAGAATCTCTCCATTCAACACAAACTTTCATTGATCATCACTCTAACGAGCGTTATCGTCCTCTTTTTTGCCTCGGTTGCTCTAATCTTGAATGATCTCATCTCTTTCCGTGATGCCACTGTAAAGGATCTTTCAACCTTGGCGGAGGTCATTGGAATGAATAGCACCGCTGCAATGGCCTTCAATGACCAGAAATCAGCCGAAGAGACTTTAGCCGCGTTGAAGGCTGTGCCAAACATCGTCACTGCGTGCATCTATACGAAAGAAAATAGAGTCTTCGCTACATATTTTCGTGACCGAAAGGAAGAGAATTTAATGGCTGCTATACCTGCCGCGAAAGAAGGCTACCATCTCCTCGATAACTGTCTGGATCTTTATAAGTCGATCGTCCTCGACGGAGAGCCTGTCGGTACTGTTTACATCCGGTCTGATTTGGAGAAGATGCGTTCCCGTCTGAATTGGTATGCGGGCATTGGTATCATCGTCATGATTTCTTTTTCTTTTCTTGCCTACCTCCTTTCTTCAAGGCTCCAGACAATCATCTCCAGACCCATCACCCATTTGACTCAGACGATAAGATCCGTTTCGAATTCAAAAGACTATTCAATCCGTGGAACAAAGGAGAGTAGCGACGAACTGGGGGTACTCATTGACGGCTTCAATGAGATGCTTTCCCAGATCCAACAAAGAGATAAGGACTTGCAAGTGGCCCAAATTGAGCTTCGAAACAGAGCCCAGGATTTACAAAAGGAGCTCATTCAACGAGAAGGCATCGAACGGACATTGAAGGAATTGACAAGAGAACTTTCCCGGTCTAACAAAGACCTGGAACAATTCGCCTACGTAGCCTCCCATGATCTTCAAGAACCCCTCCGAATGGTGACCAGTTTTATGCAATTACTATCCCAACGTTATAAAGGTCATCTTGATGCCACCGCTGACAAGTACATCGACTTTGCAACAGATGGAGCGACCCGGATGCACAGGCTCATTAATGATCTGTTAACCTATTCCCGGGTGGGAACGAAAGGTAAAGAATTGGCGACGACGGATAGCAAGAAAGTCCTGGAACATTCCTTGGACAATCTGAAGTTAGCGATCGAGGAGAATGGCGCAAGGGTTACCCATGACCCCCTACCAATAGTGATGGGGGATGATGTGCAACTTGGCCAATTGTTTCAGAATTTGATCGGCAATGCGATCAAGTTCCGAGGAGAGGAGCCGTCCAGAGTCCACATCTTGGCAGACCTCCATAACGGAGATTGGATCTTTTCCGTTCGAGATAACGGTATCGGCATTGCCCCGGAACATGCTGAGCGAATCTTCGTCATCTTTCAGCGGTTGCATCATAGGGCGAAGTATCCTGGTACCGGGATTGGTTTAGCGGTCTGCAAAAAGATTGTCGAACGCCATGGCGGAAGGATCTGGGTGGAGTCAGAACCTGGGAAAGGAGCAACTTTTTACTTCACCATCCCAGAGAGAAAGGCGCAACTATCATGAGTGCTGGATCAAGGGTGGCCGTGTGGCACAGGCAATGATAGGGTACGTGAAGTGCTAAGGCCATTGAGTATAGGAAAGGAGGTGGAGGAAATTGCATCAAGGTAACAAACAAAATATAGACAGCTATAACAGAACATCAAGAATCTTTTGTATCCTCTTGCCTTTCCTACTAACAGCAATAAGCTGGGCAACAGAGATCCCAAAGGATATTACAGAAATGCCCATTGAAGATCTGATGAACATCACCATCGAGAGTGTATCCAAATTCGAGCAGAAAATAATCGAATCCCCTGCGTCGGTGAGCATTGTTACAAGCGATGAGATTAAGAAATATGGCTATCGGAATCTTGCGGATATCTTGCAGAGCCTCAGAGGCCTGTTCGTCCGTTATGATCGCAATTATCAATACTTGGGGATACGGGGGTTTGCCCGGCCAGGAGACCTTAATACCCGTTTCCTCCTCCTCGTAGATGGCCATCGAGTCAATGATAACATCTATGACACGGCAGCCATCGGAAATGAATTCAATTTAGATATTGACCTTATCGACCGTGTCGAGGTCATTCGCGGGCCAAGTTCATCCCTTTATGGGACAAACGCCTTCTTAGGGATTATAAACGTGAAAACCACGGTGGGAAGGAATCTGAATGGTTTGGAGGTCTCAGGGGAAGCAGGAAGTTTTGATGCCTATAAGGGCCGGATTACCTACGGCAATAAATTCAATAATGGCTTGGAAATGTTGCTTTCAGGAACTCTTTTTAGCAGTGAGGGAAACCCAAAGTTATTTTTTAAGGAATTTGCTTCCCCGAGCACAAATTATGGGATCGCACAAAACTGCGATGATGAGCGTTATGGAAGCATCTTTGGAAAACTCTCCTTTGATGATTTTACCCTTGAAGGGGCCTATGCAAGCAGGAAGAAGGAGATTCCTACCGCATCTTATGGGACGGCATTTAACAACCCGGGTACCGAAACTTTAGATGACCATGGCTTTTATCGAGCTGAGATATGAACATAACTTTTCCAAACAGTTAAATGCCAAAGCTCGAATCTATTATGATCGTTATTATTATCATGGGGATTACATTCAAGATTGGGCAGCCCCAGGAAATCCGCCTTTCCTTGTTACCAATAAAGATAAATCCATGTCCGATGCCATGGGGGGGAGTTACAGTTCACAAAAACCCTATTCGCAAACCATAGAGTGATCCTGGGTGGAGAATACGTGAATATTTTCCGCCAGGATCAAGAAAATTATGATCTTCGTGTTTATTTGGATGATAAGAGAAGCAGTTCTCATTGGGCGCTTTATCTTCAGGATGAATTTCAAATCCTAAACAATCTGAAACTCAATGCTGGCATTCGCTACGATCACTTCGGCACATTTGGAGGAACGACCAATCCCCGGATTGCTTTGGTCTACCTCCCTTTTGAGAAAACTATCCTCAAGCTTATATATGGACAGGCCTTTCGATCTCCAAACGTCTACGAGCTCTATTATAAGGATGGAGTCTCAGCGAAAGCGAGCCCAGACCTCAATCCTGAAACGATTCAAACCGGTGAACTTGTTCTTCAGCAATACCTCGGGCTAAACCTTTGGGGGACGGCTGTGCTCTATTATAACAGAATAAATAACCTCATCACGCAAGAGATAGACCCGGTGGATAAACTTTTAATCTATCGAAATGTCGATAAAGTCGACGGTAAGGGGTTGGAGTTGGAAGTGGAGGGAAAATGGAAAAACGGCTTGCAGGGTAGAGTTAGTTATGCCTTGCAAGAAACAAAGGATCGAGAGACAGGAAAAATTTTAACCGACTCGCCCAAACATTTGGTTAAACTAAACGGCATCTTGCCTGTCTTGAGAAAAAGACTCTTCCTCAGTATGGAGGAACAATATACAAGCCAGAGAAAAACTCTGGCAGGTCAATATACAAATGGCTTTTTCATCACAAACATGACACTTTTTAGCCAAAATTATCTTAAAGGATTAGATGTTTCGGTTAGTATTTATAATCTTTTTGATAAAAAATACAGTGACCCTGGAGGACCAGAACACCGGCAGGATAAAATTGAGCAGGACGGACGGAGTTTTCGTATAAAGGCTACCTATAATTTCTGAAGCAAGGAATTCATTTTATTGGATCCTTAAATCATTTTTGATCATCATAGCGTGCATCACACGAAGATGACTTACCGTTTGGAGTCGGTAAGATGAAAGATCAAAGTAAAACAAAGAAGCAACTCATAAATGAATTGGTTGACTTAAGACGGAAGATGGCTGCAAAGGAAGCATTAGAAACTGAACGTAACCGGGCAGAGGGGGTATTGCAGCAATTAGCAGCCATCGTTCAATCTTCAGATGATGCGATCATTTGCAAAACCTTGGAGGGTATCATTTTGAGTTGGAACTCGGGTGCAGAGAGAATTTATGGTTACTCCTCAAGCGAAATTGTTGGGCAGCGTATTTCTATTCTTCTTCCTATGAACCATCCCGATGAGGTGTCTCAATTTCTCGAAAGAATCAGTCGGGGAGAGCGTATTGATCATTATGAGACTGTGCACATGAGAAAAGACGGTCTGATCATTGATGTCTTCCTGACTATCTCTCCGGTCAAGGATGCAACTGGAAAAATTGTTGGTGCTTCAACAATTGCACGGGACATCACAGACCGTAAGCGGGTGGAGGAAGCACTGCGGGAGAACGAAGAGAGGTATCGCAACCTTTTTGAGGGGTCCACGGATCCGATCTATATTACGACCCTGCGGGGAGAGATCCTTGATGTCAATCCATCTATGTTAGATCTATTCGGTTACAGCAGAGAGGAAATGATCGGACTCAATACTAAGAAGACATACGTGCATATCGAGGATCGATTAAGGTTTCTAAAGGAAATAGAGCGGGAGGGATTTGCCAAAAACTATGAGCTAAAGCTGCGCAGGAAGGATGGGGCAGAGATGGAGTGCCTGGTGACTTCATGTGGCAGGAGGGCCGCTGACGGGAAGATTGTCGGATACCACGGTATCATTCATGACATTACCGAACGCAAACGGATCGAGCAGGCGCTACGGGAATCCGAGGAGCGCTACCGCACGGCCATCGAATACTCCAATGACGGGATGGCAATGGTTCAGGGAGATCTGCACGTTTTCGTTAATCAAAAATTTGTGGAAATGTTTGGTTATGACAAGTCAGAGGAAATCTTGGGAAAGCCATTATCCATGTTCGTTCACCCCGATGACCTCAAACGGATAGAGGAGTTTAGAAAACTTGCTTCATCTAAATACGAATGCAGAGTGATTCGAAAGGATGGGAAGCAGGTTGATGTTGAGGTCTCTCTCACTAAGACTGTCTATCGTGGAGAGACAGTTTCGTTGGCTTATTTTAGAGACATCACCGAACGGAAGCGAACCGAGGAGGAACGGGAGAAATTGATTCATCAGCTTCAAGAGGCTCTTGGCAACATAAGGACACTGCGTGGCTTATTGCCCATTTGCGCTTCCTGCAAAAAGGTGCGAGATGACAAAGGTTACTGGAATCAAATCGAATCCTTTGTCCGAGATCATTCGGAAGCAGAGTTCAGCCACAGCATCTGTCCGGAGTGCATGAAAAAGCTTTATCCTGATTTTGATGAGAGCGAAGAATCGTGTTGAAACAGGATTTAAACCCCTCTATGGACAATGTGGAATTCCTCCCCGCGCTAATCGACCCTTCAACCCCCCAGAAGAGACAAAATCATCCTTTTTGGTGTAACCACAAGATGCACAGGATTGGGGAAGGACCTCTAAACCCACAGGGTGGATAGCCTCGGAGGTCCCATCTTTCAGTGTTTCCAGGTTGTTTCCGCAAACCTCTTGATATCCCCAAAAAAAGTCTTGATTTTCGATGGTAAATATTATATAGTATTCAAGCTAAAATTTTTTGATAAACATATCGGTTTCAATACGTTGTATAAATTTCGGGCGCGGCTTCACAGGCAGGAAGTCAACTCGGGAAGATAGATTGTACAGAGTGGAAAGTTGGTTCTGTTTTAACCTTCGTCGATTGAGAGAGTGCGATATGTCCGGACATTCAAAATGGAGCACGATTAAGAGGAAGAAGGGTGCAGCAGACGCCAAAAGGGGGAAGGCCTTCACCAAGATCATCAAAGAGATCATGGTGGCTGCGCGCATGGGCGGGGGGGATATCAATTCCAACCCGAGGCTTCGGTCCGCCGTCCTCGCGGCCAAAGCGGAGAACATGCCCAAGGATAATATCGATCGGGCCATCAAAAAAGGGACAGGGGAGCTCGAAGGCGTCACTTATGAGGAGATTGCCTACGAGGGTTATGGTCCGGGCTGGGGTAGCCATGCTGGTGGAGGTTTTGACGGACAACAAAAACCGGACGGTTGCCGATGTCCGGCATATCTTCTCCAAACACAATGGAAACCTGGGTGAAACGGGTTGTGTCTCCTGGATGTTTGAAAAGAAGGGATTGATCCTTGTCGACAAAGCAGGAGTCGAGGAAGATAAGCTCACTGGAAGTGGCCCTGGATGCCGGGGCCCTTGATGTGAAAGACAATGGGAAAGAATTCGAGGTGACGGTTTCCCCTGCCGGTTTTGAAGAGGTGAAAAAGAAAATCGAAGAAGCAGGGTTTAAACCGACCTATGGCGAAGTGACCATGGTTCCTCAAACCACCATCAAGTTAGCTGGTAAAGAAGCCGAGCAGATGCTGAAACTCATGGAGGGGATTGAGGATTCGGATGATGTCCAGAAGGTTTATGCCAACTTCGATATTGCCGATGAGGAGATGGAACGACTCAGTGCATAAATCCTTTTATGTGGGATAGAAAGCCACCTCTGTTGAGTCATGACAGGTGGCTTTTTTTGTTTCCCCTCACTCCGCCCTCTCATCGGCAGTGTTGAGGACAGACCGGCCAGGCAGATTTCGAAAGTTTTAGAACGCGGTCGTTAGGAGGGTATGGGCACTGATCGTTGTGGTTGAATATGCAGCCCTTTCCGTGTGAAGGAGCGGTTGACATCTGTTCGCTTGAGAGGTCCCGCCCTAAAACTTTCTCATCCGCCCGTCTGTTCTGTGAAGGGATTATGACACGGCCTCCAGGCGGGGAGAGGGGAAGGAAGAGGGGGAAATAAAAGGTAGGTTTTTTTATGAGGGCGATTGGTATCGATCCCGGATTGGCGATGACGGGTTTCGGCGTGGTGGAGACGCTCTCCCGGGGAGGGAAGGCCTGGAGTGGGGAGCGATCCGAACAGAGGCAGGTCTCCCGTCCCCATCCGGTTAAAAACCATCTATGATGGATTAAAAGAATTGCTCGAAAAATGGAAACCGAACCTTCTTGTCATAGAAGAAGTCTTTGTCTTAAAACAATTTCCAAAGGCAGCCATCCAGTTAGGGGAGGTAAGAGGGGTCATCTATCTTGCTGCCCAGGAGCAGCGAAATTCCGGTGCTTGAGGTGAAACCCACAGAGGTGAAGAGTGCATTGACCGGAAGCGGAAGGGCGGATAAGGAACAGATGAAGAAGATGATCCGGCAGATCCTCAGGATCGAAGATCCTCTCCAGCTCAAGCCATGCGGGCGATGCCCTCGCCCTGGCCTTGACCGGTCTTTCCCGGAATGGAACCCTGAGATGGTAACGCCTAAAGGTCCAAATTTCAAAATCCAGATGTCATGAGTTCGACAAGCGTTCGACCAAGCTCACGCCGAGGGCTCACCATGATTTCGTTCTTCAACATGGTCTTTTGGCATCCTCATCTGTCGAAGGATGACATTTGAGCTTTGGCATTTGAAATTTTGAGGGTTTAGGATTTGTTTAGGATTTTCGAGGGAATCGATGATTCGTTATATCGAAGGGAAACTGCTTAAGAAAGAAGAGGATCGAATCGTGGTTTTGGCCAATGGGGTGGGCTATGAGATCCTCCTTCCTGCCATTGTCCGGCAGACCTTTAACCCGAAAAGGGCAGGCGAGGATGGGGAGATGGTGAAACTCTACATCTACTATCACCAGACCGAACGGCAACCCAAACCCCTCCTCATCGGATTTAACTATGAGCCGGAGAAGGAATTCTTCGAGAAGTTTATCAAAGTGGAAGACATTGGCCCTCCCTCGGCGGTGAAGGCCCTGGTCCTACCCATTCCCCAAATTGCCCGGGCCATTGAAGAGAGGGATTCGAAAGACACTCGAAAGTCTCAGGGGAGTCGGAAAACGGACGGCAGATAAGATTATCGCCACCCTTCAGGGGAAGGTGGGAAATTCGCCTTGATGCGGGAAGATCAGATTCTGGCCGCAGAAGAGGTCGATCGATTTTAAGAAACAGGTGGAAGAGGTTCTGGTAAAGGACCTCGGCCACAAGGTGAGCGAAGCCCAGAGATTGATTAAAGAGGCCATGCTCAGGAATCCGGGGATCAGCCACCCCTGAAGAATTGTTTGAAGAGGTATATCGAGGGCAGAAAGAAGGAGCCAGGTCTAAAGGAAACAGAATGAAGAAATCCGAAGGGATTTCTAGAAGAGGCGGAGAAAGGAATAGTCATCGAAGGAGGGAGCGATGCGGTTCTCAAGGAGGCGGGAGACTACCTCGATCTCAGGCCCAAGAGGCTCTCCGACTATATTGGTCAGAAACAGGTGGTCGAAACGCTCGAGATCGCTATCCAGGCGGCCAAGAAGCGGGGGGAACCTCTGGACCACATCCTTTTCCATGCCCCTCCAGGTCTTGGAAAGACAACCCTCGCCCATATTATTGCCGAGGAGCTGGGTGTCCATATTGTCACTTCTTCTGGACCCGCCGTCGAAAAGGGGGGAGACCTGATCAGCATCCTCACCCATCTCGAACGGGGAGATGTCCTCTTCATCGATGAGGTCCATCGCCTGCCCAAAGTGGTTGAAGAGTTTCTCTATCCGGCGATGGAGGATTTTTGTATCGATTTCATCTTTGATAAGGGTGCTCACGCAAGAAGCCATCGGTACCGGCTGGAACGGTTCACCCTGGTCGGAGCGACGACGCGGGCAGGGCTTCTTTCTGCGCCTCTCCGGGAACGGTTCGGAATCTTGAGAACCCTCGATTTCTATTCGGTCGAAGAACTATGCCCAGGTGGTCAGACGTTCTGCCGCCATCCTGAAGGTCCCGATCGACGAGGAAGGAACTCTTGAGATCGCCAAGCGGTCGAGGGGCACTCCGAGGATTTCAAACCGGCTGCTCAAGAGGGTGAGGGACTTTGCCGAGATCCGGGGACAGGGAAAGATCGACCGGAGAACTGCGGATGAAGCATTGAAATTGGAAGGGGTCGATGAGACCGGTTTGACCAGTCTCGACCGCCGGTTCTTGGAGACGATCATTCGGTATTATAAAGGCGGCCCCGTGGGTCTGGAGGCGATCGCTGCAACCCTCCAGGAAGAATCCGACACACTGGTCGATATGATCGAACCCTTTCTTCTTAAAATTGGGTTTATTGCAAGGATGCAAAATGGCAGACGAGCCACAGAACTGGCCTACCAGCACTTTGGACTTTCCTATCACGAATCCGGAAGACAACTCACCCTTCCTACCCAAAAAAAGAACAAATAAATTCCAAATCAGAAACATCCAACTAAATTGTTACGAAATTCTTAAGTTTTGAATGGCCTTTGGTCACTTGGATTTATTTGTAAACTGAATTTTGGTCATTGTAATTTCACCCTGTTAAATCGGTGGTCTTTTCAGGTGCCATTCGGTAGCCTGTTCGTAGGCATGGGCGGCTCGAAGCACCGTTTCTTCTTCAAAGGGACGGCCAGCCAAGTTGTAAGCCAACAGGAAGGTCATCAGAGAAGCCGCAGGGCATGCTGATTGCTGGAAAACCATTGAGATTGAAAGGCCGTGTATACTGGGTGAGGAGAGGAATCACCTTCGCCGTTGTGTCACCCACTTTCATCTCATTCGTTCCGATCTTAAAGGCCGTGACAGGCAGGGTCGGGCCTGCCAGAAGATCCACCTTCTTCATCAGTTCAAGACTCTGCTGAATGAACAGTGTGCGGGCCCGCTCAGCCTGGAGATAATCGACAGCGGAGATGAAAAACCCGGCCTCAAGACGGAGACGAACAGGATGCCAGATACTGTGCCCTTTCTCTTTGATCAGTTTTTGATGGTAAGCCGTGGCCTCTGCCATCTGGATCGTGCTTGCAATGGCTGCCATTTGATGATACATGTGCCACGAGACCTCCAAGACTGTGGCCCCTAATTCCTCCAATTTGTGGATCGCCTTCCCAATGATCTCCTTTACTTTCACGTCGATGAGCGCCTCGAAATATTCCTTTGGTACGCCGATGCGAAGGCCTTTGATGTTTCCGGTGAGTGCCTTCGTGTAATCCGGCACAGGAAGATAAACCGAAACGGGATCTTTGGGATCATACCCTGCGGTGGCATTCAGGACGAGGGCGCAATCCTCCACCGTGCGAACCATGGGGCCAGGGTGATCCTGGCTCCACGCGAGAACCGTGAGACCGTAACGGCTGACACGTCCATAGGTCGGTTTGAGTCCTGCCAGGCCGCACAGGGCGCTGGGAATGCGGATGGAGCCCCCTGTATCACTTCCCATCGTCAGAGCGCACTGGCCTGAGGCTGCGGCTGAGCCTGAACCTCCGCTCGATCCTCCGGTGATGCAGTTCGGTGTTCCACGGATTATGCATATCGCCATATTCTGGGTTTTCTCCTGTCGGACCATAAGCAAAGGGATGCATGTTCAATTTTCCGAGAAGGATCGCGCCAGCCTCTCTGAGTTTCGCTGCAACCGTGCTGTCGAAGTCAGGAATGAAATCTTTAAATAACTTTGTGCCTGCCGTGTTTGGCACTCCCTTTACGTAGTAAAGATCCTTCAGCCCGAGAGGGATGCCATGGAGAGGTCCCCGGCATCTCCCTGCCAGGATCTCCTGCTCTGCCCTCCGGGCCTCTTTCCTGCCTGATCGGGAAGAAAGGTAATAAAGGAGTTCAGTTTGGGTTCAAGGGATTCAATCCTTGTGATGTGGGCTTCCATCACCTCGACGGGAGAGACCTCTCTCTTTTGAATCATCCGGCCAAGTTGGCCTGCGCTTAGATAGCAGAGTTCTTTTGCGTTCATAGATGCTACTCCTTTTTCGAAAAAGAAGGCATGAAGGGTTCGAGACCTGCAAATCCAGATCCTTCATGGTCTTCAGGGTCGGGATGAAGGCCCTTCAGATAGGCATAGAGATCTTGAAGATGAGAAGCGTCAATGTCCAGGCCAGAATGCTCCGCAACGCGCAAAAAGTTTCCTTGCTCCATGAGCCTTTTTCAGTCAAAGGAATGCCCTCCTTTCTTTTCTAGGAGGAAGAACCAGATATGGGGTCTTCCTCAGTTATGTTTTAGTAATTTTCTGCCCCTAATCCTAAAAAATGTCCTCATGTTTAATCTCATGCTTACTATTCATAGCTGAAACCAGGGACCATCGTCAAACGGAAAGGAGAATCAGTGATGCAATTTACTTATTCATCTAGAAGAAAGTGGGAAAATGCCTCCCGGCGTTCTGTTGCCATGGGGACCCAAGGCATGGTGGCCTCGAGCCAGCATCTTGCAACCCTGGCAGGATATAAAGCCCTGGCAAAGGCGGAAATGCGGTTGGACGCGGCCGTGGCCATGGTCAGCACCCTGAACGTCGTCGAGCCCTATTCCGTGGGACTGGGAGGGGATGCCTTTGCCCTGATCTATCTGGCCAAGGAGAATAATTGGTGGGAATGAACGGCAGCGGGCGGGCTCCCTATCGTGCAACGATCGACTGGTTTAGAAACCATGGCATGAAGGAGATCCCTGAGAGAGGGATCCTCAGTGCCACGGTTCCGGGCGCCCTGCACGGATGGGTTTCAGCCTTGGAACGCTATGGGACCTTAACCCTTGGGGGAGGTCTTTGAGGATGCCATTCATCATGCGGAGCATGGTTTTCCGGTGACAGAGGTGATCGCTGGAGAGTGGAAACACTCCGAACCGATCCTTCTTTCGACACAAAGCGGATCGGAAACCTATCTCCTCAATGGAAGGGCTCCACGACCCGGCCAACGATTTGTCAACAGGGATCTGGCCCGGAGCTACAAAACGATCGTTCGAGAGGGTGTGAAGGCCTTCTATGAGGGGGAGATCTGCGATGCCATCATTGACTTTTCGAATCGCAACCAGGGACTTTTTTCTCGCTCCGATTTTAAAGATCACACCACCACCTGGGTAGAACCTGTTTCCACGGAGTACCGGGGATTCACCGTCTACGAACTCCCTCCAAATGGTCAGGGCATCACCGCCCTGGAAATCCTCAATATCCTGGAAGGGTACGAGATCAGCCGCATGGAACAGAATGGGCCCGAATATCTTCATCTGCTGATTGAGGCGAAGAAGGCAGCCTTTCAACGATAGAGATCGGTATATTACGGATCCAGAGTTTGCTGATGTGCCGGTCGGCCAGATCCTCTCGAAAGGTCGTATGCAGGAAAGATCCGGGAAAGGATCAACAAAGACAAGGCCTCTCCCCCTTCCGCACTTTCTCCCCATCCAGGAGGCTCAGAAACCGTTTATGTGACTGCCGTCGACAGGGACCGGAATGCGGTCTCCTTCATCAGCAGTATCTTTATGCATTTCGGTTCCGGAATGGTCGTGGATGGAACCGGGATCGTCCTGCAGAACCGGGGAAAGTCCTTCTCCCTGGATTCCAGACCATTTAACCGGCTTGAGCCGCATAAAAGACCCATGCACACGATTATTCCCGGGCATGGTGTTTAAGGATGGCCGGTTTCTGATGAGCTTTGGGGTGATGGGTGGGGACATGCAGCCCCAGGGCCACGTTCAGTTTCTATCGAATCTCATCGACTTCAAGATGAACCTTCAGGAGGCAGTGGATGCACCCCGAATCCGACATATTCAGGGCATGGAGGTTTACCTTGAAGATGGAATTCCAGAAAAGACCAGGAAGGCTTTAGAGAAAAAGGGCATCGTATCCTTAGTGAGGATGCACCGATCAATCAGGTGGGGGGAGGACAGGCGATCTATTTTGATCGGGACCAGGACGTCCTCCTGGGGGCCTCTGACCGAAGAAAGGATGGCTGTGCGATGGGTTATTGACAGGCGCAAAAGAAGCTGAGGTCAAGGCTGGGGATTCCCAGCCTTGACCTTATTCATTGAAGTCTATGACTTGAGCACATCCTTATTGATATCTATCTTGGCCTTTGATTTCAGTTGGCTGAGCCAGTTCTGGAAAAATTCCTCCTGCTTCTGGTTGGCCAGCCGTCTCGTCAGGGTTTTCCTCGCCTCCGGAAAACGATTCTGATCCGCAGGCTCTGCGGCTAACAGCCGGACAACGAAATATCCCTCCTTGGTCTGAAGCACTTCTTTGGGAAGAGGATTCTTTTCTGTGAGGGTCGACAGAATGCTTCCCGAATCCTTCACGGGTCCGATCTTTGGAATCACCCCTGCTGTTCGTGTGAAAAGGCCTGTCTCCTCCACGGAGAGTCCAGCGTCCCTGGCAATCTCCCGGATTTCTTTCCCGCTCCGAATCTTCTTGAGAAGGTCCTCAGCCACCTGGCGGGCCTTCTCCTCTGATTTCTTCGCAACGACCTTTCGGGTCACTTCCTCTTTCACCTCTTCGAGAGGGGGGATGCGGGACTCCTTTTTGTTCACGAGCTTCAGGATATAGAAATTCGGTCCCACATTAAGGACAGGAGAGATCTCTCCCACTTTGAGCGAAAAGGCGCTGGCATAAAAATTGGGGTCCCTTCCAATCTCCGGAACCTCGTCCCCTTCCTTAAAAAAGCCTGTGGTCTTGATCGGGCACATTCTTCTCTTGGGCATACGTTTCAATATCACGGCTTCGAAAGAGCGAGTAGAAGGCATCCTCTGCTTTGCGAGAGGCCTCTGCTCTTGACTTCTCTCTTCTTCAGGGACTTTCACGATCTCTTCCTTTACTTCTTCAAGAGACCTCTCCTTCTCTTCCTTTACCTCCTCCACCCTAAAGATAGAGAATCCGGCAGGCCTTAAGACGAGGCCGCTCGTCTCCCCTGCCTTCAGGGAAAAGAGGGCGGCTTCGGAGGGTTCATCGAGCATCCCTTTCTGGACCCATCCCAACTCGCCTCCCTTGGAGGCGGTATTTGATTCTGAGACCTGTTTAGCCAGGAGCGCCAAATCCTTTGTCTTCCTGGCCTTTTCTAAGATCTCCTCGGCCTTCTTTCTCCTCTCTTCCACCTTTTCAGGAGGGTCTTGCGGATTGACCTTTGATGAGGATCTCCCTTGCCTTGACCTGTTTGGGGATCTTAAACCGGTCCTTCTGGGTCTCGTAGGTTCGTTTGATGTCTTCAGGTGAAACCTGCACCTTTCCTTCAAAATCGGAAAGCCGGAAGGCCAGATACTGGATCTGGACGAAGGTGGGCGTCCTGAATTCTTCCTGGTTTTTACTGTAGTAATCCTTGGTCTCGATGTCATTGGTCGTTATCTGACTCTTAAATGCATCCAGGGGAGACTTTGATGAAGTTGAGATTGATCCGTTCGTTTTCGAAGAGAAAGGTATCCCGAGACCTCCTGCTCGGAAACCTTGACCGCATTCTGGCGAATGAGATTGATGATCCGGGACATCAGGATCCTTTCCCGTTGCATGCTGTTCGAATTCCTCTGCGCTCATTCGGTTTGAACGCAGAAATCGGTCATAGACCCGGGGATCAAACTGGCCATTCACTTGAAAAGAGGGGACCGCCTGAATCATTCCCCTCAGTTCCTCATCATTGACCGTGAGCCCGAGTCTCGTTGCTTCCTTCACGATGAGTATCCGGTTGATAAAATCATCGAACAGTTTCTCTTTCAGTTTGAGCTCTTCAACCATCTTTTCGGAAAAGGCGGGGCCGAGGGCGTCCCGATACTGTTTGACCATGTTTTGATAGGCATCGACATACTCCCTGAGGTCGATCACCGTTCCATTCACCTTTGCAGCATAGGTCAATTTCTTTTCTCGGAGGAGGTAAGAACCTCCCCAGGAGACGAATGTTACGGCCACTAATATCAGAATCCCTTTGAGCAGCCATGAGGTGGCATGTTCTCTTAAGATTTTAAGCATAAGACCTCTCCTTTCTCAATCCAAAATATTAATCAATCCTCATCAAAAAGACAAGAGGCCCAGTCGTCCTCGTCGTCACCCCTCAGTGATGAAAGCGATTGGGTCGGAGTGGGCTCCTCTCCGAAACCTTGAACAGCGGATTATCAGGGGGAGGTAACCGGCAAGTAGCGCTAAGGGACCCGTTTTATCCACCTACGCAGAAGACCACGGGTTTTACCCGTGGATGAAAGCGTGAGGAGCAATCGATTCAAACAAGGGCCATAGAATTGATGCTTCGGTGGATTCCCCCACTGGTGGATAACCCTCCGAAGCCTTGGCGCAGGAGGGTAGTTTATGGAGGTACCACGGGCTTGCCCGTGGGGCTCCATGGATTCTGCCCATCTGCTCATCCCTCAAAGGTGCCGCTTCAAGGTTTCTCCGGAGAGACTACCCGATCCCGAGAATGGAATCACCGACCGTAATTGAGGCATTATGATCGGTCCTTGAATTTTCTTGAATCCGATGGAGGTATTTGTTAAGATAAAGCGTACTTCTTATATTCCGGCAGGCAAAAGAACATGGCCTTGGCGGGGATGTCATCCCCCGTTGGTGTCGGGAGGAAACAAAAATGAGCGGGGCTCCATCAAGAGGAGAGGGGAATGGTATTTGATTCATTGTGGGGATTATTCTCGTCGGACTTGGCCATCGATCTTGGAACGGCCAATACGGTCGTTTATGTTAAAGGGAAGGGGATTGTCTCTTCAGAACCTTCGGTCGTTGCCATCCAGAAGGACTCCAGGGGAGACAAACGTATCCTTGCCGTTGGCCGGGAAGCCAAGGAGATGCTCGGACGGACCCCCGGAACGATCTTTGCCATCCGGCCGATGAAAGATGGCGTAATCGCGGACTTTGAGATCACAGGCGAGATGCTCCGGTATTTCATTGCCAAGGCTCACAACCGGAAGGCCCTGCTCCGGCCACGGGTGGTCATCTCCGTCCCCTCGGGAATCACTCCCGTCGAAAAACGGGCGGTTCGGGAATCCGCCCAATCCGCAGGGGCGAGGGAGATCTACCTGATCGAAGAGCCCATGGCTGCTGCCATTGGTGCCGGCCTGCCGATCACCGAGGCCTCTGGGAACATGGTTGTAGACATTGGAGGAGGGACCACGGAGGTGGCCGTCATCTCCCTTTCAGGGATTGTGACCAGCCAGTCTATCCGGGTGGCCGGGGATAAGATGGATGAGGCGATCATCCAATACGTCAAGAGAAAATATAATCTCCTGATCGGGGAGCGGTCAGCAGAACTGATCAAGATCAACATTGGAACTGCCTATCCTGAGGAGAATCCTCAGACCATCGAGGTCAAGGGAAGAGACCTGGTGACAGGCATTCCAAAGACGCTTGAGGTCAATAGTGAAGAGGTCCGGGAGGCTCTGGCGGAATCGATCAACATGATCATCGATACCGTTCGGATTACGCTCGAAGGAACGCCACCGGAATTGGCAGCCGATATCGTCGACAAAGGGATCGTTCTGGTAGGCGGCGGGGCTCTTCTCAAGAACCTCGATGTTCTTCTCCGGGAAGTGACGAACCTTCCCATTACCATTGTGGACGATCCCCTTTCTTCGATCGTGTTAGGTGCAGGGATGGTTCTTGACAACGAGGAACTTCTCCGTGCCGTTACCGTCCAGTACTAAGAATTGATGAAGATACGGGGACTCTTTCTTTTACGGCGCTATCCTGTTTCAGCCCTGGTCTTCTTTCTTCTGCTCCTTGCCCTGGTTCTGATGTCACTGAGGGCGAGGCAGCAGAAGGGGATCGCCTTTATTGACGCCCTTGTCATGGAACTCTGCTCCCCCTTCCAGAGGACCTCCACCTTTGTGATCCAGACGATTCATCGCACCTTCCAACAATACCTTTTTTTGGTTCATCTCCAGAGAGAGAACGAGATGCTGACGCAGCGGATTGCTGACCTTCAGAAAGAAAATCAACCTGAAGGAAGAGGCACTTCTCGCCAACGAGCGCTTCCGGAAACTCCTCCAGTTCCGGGAGAAGATTTCGACCTCCGATGGTTGCTGCAGAAGTGATCGGCCAAGACCCCTCCTCCTGGTTTAAGAGTGTGACGATCAACAAGGGGGAGAGGGATGGCGTCGAAAAAGGGAATGGCCGTGATCTCGCCCGAAGGGGTCGTCGGACAGATCCTCAAGGTGGCGCCCCATTATGCGACCGTGCTCCTCGTTACAGACTATAACAGTGCCATCGATTCCATCGTACAGAAAACGCGCGCCCGGGCCATCGTGGAAGGAAAGGGCGAAAATCGGTGCCAGTTGAAATACCTTCTCCGGGCCGAAGAGGTCAATGTGGGAGATGTCATCCTGACTTCAGGTTTGGGCGGAAATTTTCCGAAGGGACTCCTGATTGGAGAGATTCGAAAGGTGGAAAAGAAGGGCTACGGCATCTTCCAGTATGCGGAAATTGCGCCCAGCGTGGATCTCACCAAGTTAGAGGAAGTCCTGGTCATTACCAAGACTCCTGTGCCCACAGACGAAGAGAAGGTGAAGAAGTCGAAGAAATCTCCCGGAGGGAGGACGAAAAAGAAATGAAACGGATTCTCCTTCTCATTCTTTTTGGAGTCCTTGTCCTCGCTCTTCAGACCGCCCTTCTCAGGTTCTTTCCCATCCAGCGTATCAGGCCGGACTTCATGCTGATGTTCACCCTTTATCTCGGATTTTCGTTTCCACCGATCCCGGGTGGAATCCTGGCCTTCTTCCTGGGTTATCTGATCGACCTCTTTTCCGGAAATGCATTGGGCCTTTATACTTTTTCGAGACCTCTCCTTTTCTATGGAGCCTATCTTTTTAAATCCAAATTCTATCTCGAGGGATTTCCTTCCCAGTTCATTTTCGTCTTCCTCCTGGCTTTCCTTGAGGGACTCCTCATCCTGATGTTTCTCACTTTGCTCAGTCCGGAACCTCTCTTTCATCTCTACCCCTCTTATTTTGCCTCTCTTTTTCCTCAGTCCACTTTTACAGCGCTGATCACTCCCCTCCTCTTTATTCTCTTCCAGAGGGCTCCCGTCTTCTTAGGGAAGAAGAACGGTGGCAGTATGCATGCGAAAGGATAGACGATGGTTGATTTAGACGCCCAGAAGATGGAGGACTTGAGAGGGAGGTACAGATACTACCTGATCGTTCTGGGGATCGCCTTTTTGCTCCTTATCGCCCATCTCTGGTATCTTCAAGCCCTCCGGGGAAGTGAATTGCGCCGGATCTCTGAGACTAACTGCATCCGGATTCGAGAACATCCCGGGGACCGGGGCCTGTTGTTAGACCGAAAAGGCCGTATCATGGCCCATAATCGTCCCAGTTTCGAAGTTTATCTCATTCCAGAGGACGTGAAAAGATATCCGGAGGTGGTCGGACAAGTAGCCCAGTTGTTGAACTTGAACGAGGAAGAGATCCAGGAGAAGATCAGAAGTGCGAAGCGCAGGGCTCCCTTCAAACCCGTCAGGGTAAAACCGGATATCGAGTGGAACGAGTTGGCCCTTCTCGAATCGAATCGCGTCTTTCTTCCAGGGCTATCGGTCGATGTCGGTTCGAAAAGAACCTATGACTATGGGGCCTTCGCCTCCCATCTCATCGGTTATCTCGGAGAGGTGGACGAGAATGAACTTCGACAGGCAAAGGAGGTTCCCTATCGCATGGGTGCCTTGATTGGGAAATACGGGATCGAGTATCAGTGGGAAGCGGACCTCAGAGGGGTCGATGGAGGACAACAAATTGAGGTAGATGCCCTGGGAAGAGAGATCCGGTCTATCCGGAGTGTCGAATCCCTCCCGGGAAATAACCTCATCCTCACCATCGATTTAGGACTCCAGAGTGTGGCCGAGGAGGCCTTCCAAGACAAGAGTGGCGCCTTAATCGCCATGGATCCTCGAAACGGGCGAATCCTGGCCATGGTCAGCAAGCCCTCTTTTGATCCAGACCTCTTTGCGAGAAATATCTCGACCGAGGACTGGAAGGCCCTGCTGGAAAATCCTTCTCACCCTCTCCAGAATAAAGGGATTCAAGGCCAATATCCTCCGGGATCCGTCTTTAAAATCATCACAGCCATTGCAGGCCTCGAATCGGGGATTCTCACTCCTGATACTCAGTTTAACTGCACCGGAGCCTATCCTTACGGAAATCGGGATTTCCGGTGCTGGAAGGAGGGAGGCCATGGAATGATCAGCCTTCGCCGGGCTATTGTCGAGTCCTGTGACGTCTATTTCTATCAGGCCGGGCTGAAGATAGGTGTCGATACGATTGCCCACTATGCGAAAGAGTTCGGCTTAGGGAAAAAAACTGGGATATTCCTACCTCACGAAAAAACGGGAATTGTCCCGTCCTCCTCCTGGAAGAAGAAGCGGTTTGGGATTCCGTGGTACAGTGGCGAAACCCTCTCCTTTGCTGTCGGTCAGGGATATCTGAACGTGACGCCGATTCAGCTCGTAACCTTCATGTCAGCCGTTGCCAATGGAGGAAGGCTTTATCTTCCCCAGGTGGTTGAGAGGATAGAAAATATCAGCGGGAAACCCTTGAAAGAGTATCCTCCCGTCGAGACAGGAAGGGCCCATGTCTCTGAAAAAACCCTCCGTTTCGTCCAGGAGGCACTCATGGGCGCCGTCAATGATCCCCACGGAACAGGGAACATCAGTGCCCTTAAAGACATCAGGGTGGCTGGGAAGACGGGGACAGCCCAGGTGATTCGAATGGCGCAGGATTTTAGGAAGGGAGACATGCAGCGGATGGCCCTGAGATTTCGGGATCATGCCTGGTTTGCCGCCTTTGCCCCGGTTGAGGACCCCCAGATTGCAGTGATTGTGCTTGTTGAGCACGGGGGTTTTGGTGCAGCCGCGGCAGCTCCCATTGCGAAACAGGTCTTCGAGAAATATTTTGATCTTGAGGCTGGTTCTCCTGATGAAGTCGCGACAAGACTAAGAGATACGAGAAATGATGATTGACCGCCGACTACTCATCCATTTCGATTGGGCCTTGTTGGCGGTTGTGGTCATCATTGCCTCTGTCGGAATCTTAAATCTCTACAGCATCTCTGCCAATGGCGAGACCTCTGGCACAGCCTTCCACCTCAAACAGTTTTCCTGGCTCCTGATCGGCCTCATGATCATGATGGCTGTTGCCTTCATCGATTACCGATATTACTTCGATTTTGCCTATCCCATTCATGCAGTCACCTTGTTCTTCCTCGTAGTGGTCATGGCCTTTGGCATGATCACTTCAGGAGCGCAGCGGTGGATACGGATCGGTTCCCTCTCTTTCCAGCCCTCCGAATTCGTGAAGATCTCCTTCATCATCGCCTTAGCCAAATTCTTTCAAAGGCCTCCGAATCGGGAGGGTTTCACCTTGAAGGATCTTTCGATTCCCTTTCTCTTTCTGGTCGTTCCCTTGGGCCTCATCCTGAAGCAGCCTGATTTAGGAACCGCGATCATTCTCTTCTTAATTCTTTTCTCTGTCCTTCTCTTTGTGAAAGTTCGCTGGTCTTCCCTTCTCATCCTCGGCTTGACTGGGGCCTCGATCCTTCCCATCCTTTGGGGTTTTTTGAAGGAATATCAGAAGAAGCGGATCTACACCTTTTTCAATCCGAGTCTCGATCCTCTGGGCTCTGGGTACCATATCATTCAATCGAAAGTTGCAGTGGGATCCGGCGGAATCCTTGGAAAGGGTTTCATGAAGGGGACCCAGTGCAGATTGGGGTTTCTACCAGAGCAACAGACTGACTTCATCTTCTCTGTTTTGGCAGAGGAATGGGGTCTCATCGGATCCCTCGTCGTGATTACCCTCTATCTCATCCTCATTCTGTGGGGGCTTCGCATCGCTGTTTCAGCAAAGGATCGGTTTGGAGCCATTCTATCCTTTGGTGTCGTGGCCATGCTCTTTTGGCATGTCTTTATTAACATTGGGATGGTGGTAGGGATGATGCCTGTGGTCGGGATTCCCCTCCCCCTGCTCAGCTATGGCGGGTCGTTTATGGTATCAACATTGATGGGGATTGGGCTGCTTTTGAATGTCAGCATGAGAAGGTATCTGTTCTAATAAGGGTTCAAGGATTCTGGGGCATTTCACTTGACCCCTTGAACCCTGGCCCCATAGAACCCTTCTTTAGAAGGGAACGTCGTCGTCAGGAACGGGTGGTATTTCACGGTCGATGGTCTCTTCTTTCTCAAAGCCGGGGGTCGCGCCAGGCCCAGCCTGAGTCCCTAACATCTGCATCTGGTTTGCTACGATCTCTGTGGTGAACCTTCGATTGCCATCTTTGTCCTCCCAGGAGCGGGTTCGGATGCGGCCTTCGATATAGACCTGCTTTCCCTTGTTTAAGTATTCTTTGCAGATCTCCGCTAACCGGCCAAAGGCCACAATCCGGTGCCATTCGGTGGTCGTCGTTTTTTCTCCTGCCTTGTTCAATCGGTTCTCACTCGTGGCAATGCGAAAATTAGCAACCGTGGTGCCATTGCTAAGATACTTGACCTCTGGATCTGCGCCTAAATTGCCAATTAGAATCACCTTGTTTATCCCGGCCATAATCTCCTCCTCTCTGGGATGGGGTTGTGAGAGTCCATCCTCTCCATGCCCAACCTTATCACTTCTCAATCTTCTTTTCAAGGGTTTTTCGGAGGATGTCGGAGGAGCAAAATGAGTCTTGCCAAGGCGCTCGCAAAGGATATTGACGGAAGTTAAAAAATATATTAGTTGTTTCATATAGGCCTCATTTGGGGATCGATATGGGAAAGAAGGTTGCAGGTTATTTCACGGTGGCAATCATGCTCCACGTTCTTTCTGCTTCGCTTCTTTCTGCCCAAACCGATTGTCCCTCCTGCTCCACTTTTGGCGTCCAGCGGTTTCCGGAGAAGAAAACGGCTCCTCCTTTTTCCCTTAAACTGACTGATGGGAAGCAAGCCAACCTGGGTGACTTCAAGGGAAAACCTGTGATGTTTACTTTCTGGGCCTCCTGGTGTGAGTCCTGCAAAGAGGAGATCCCTCTTATTGAAAAGTTTTCTCAGGAGAGAAAGGACCTGCTGACCGTCTTCCTGGTTGCCATCGATGGAGAAAATGAGAAGAGGGTCCAGCGCATCATCAAGGATAAAAAGATCACCCTCCCAGTCCTCATGGATGTGAAGGAGAAAATCGCCAGAAGTTATGGGATCCGGATGGTTCCCACAACCTTTCTCATCAATCCAGAAGGGATGATGGTGGGAATGATCGTTGGCCAAAGGGATTGGGACGTACCCGAAGCCTGGTCAGCCATGAAGGAGATCTTTGGCCTTCGCTAAAGGATGATGCCCTCCCATCGTTTCCGAGGCCCTCTATTTCAGGGTTGACGTTAGAGAGACCCGCGAAAGCAAGGGGAAAACAGCCTCTTAGGAACGCTCGTCCAAAGCATTGGTACACTGTTTAGGATTTCGCTATCCAAGGGAAAACCGCTTCCTATTTCGCACTCCACGTTTTAGATGGCTATAGCTCTTTTCAAAGCAGGTTTCATCTCTGTCCTCGGAAGACCCAATGTTGGGAAATCGACTCTTTTCAACTCCATCCTCGGCGAAAAGATTGCTATCATCTCTGAAAAACCCCAGACCACACGGAACCGAATTCTTGGCATCCGGAATATGGATGGGGGGCAACTCATCTTTCTCGATACGCCCGGGATTCACCCTGGAAAGTCGAAATTGAGCGAGCGGATGGTTTCCACAGCCCTTGAATCTGGAAGGGATGCGGATGTTCTCCTCTTTCTGATCGATGCCTCCTCTCCGCTTGTGGAAGAGGAGAGGAGGATGGTCGGCTCGTTGAAGGGAAGCAGAGGGGTCCGGTTTCTGGTGATCAATAAGATCGACCTCGTCAAGAAAGGGTCGCTCCTCCCCATCATGGATCAGTACCAGAAACTCCATCCCTTCGAAAAGATCATTCCTGTATCAGCCGTTACCGGAGATGGGGTATCTCTTTTATTGGAAGAGATTCTGAAAGTGCTTCCGGAATCGCCACCCTATTATCCAGATGACATGATCACAGATCAGACCGAGCGTTTCTTAGTCTCCGAGATGATTCGAGAAAAAGTGATTGAGCAGTCTTATCAGGAGATCCCTTTCTCGACGGCAGTGACCATCGAGACCTTCAAGGAACATCCAGAGAAGGATCTGGCGGTGATCAAGGGGACCATTCATGTGGAAAGAGATTCACAGAAGAAGATTATTATCGGGAGGGGGGGGCAGAAGCTGAAAAAGATCGGGGAGAGGGCCCGGAAGGAGATCGAGGCCTTCTTGGGGAAAAAGATTTTCCTCGAACTTTGGGTGAATGTGGAAAAAAATTGGACCCAGAACCCCCGGGCCTTGGATAGACTGGGTTACTCTCGCCCTATGAGATGACTTGTCTGTCGTTGTTCAAAGTCTGTATCGGAGACGGAACTTCTGAGTTGACTTTTGATGATGGGTGATATATATGAGTGGGGAATCCTGGGGGGAGGGAAGAGGGACCATGGTGCGGTATCAGGATGAGGATGAGAGAGAGAGGATCTCCTGGAGAGAGATTGACCGGAGAAAAGATCGAAGTCCCTATGCCCCTAAGGAAACGCCAAAAGAACGGGAAAGATCTCGTCGTTCTGAGTGGGTGATGAAAAAATACCGAAAGGAGGCAGACAAGCTTTTCATGGGTAAGAAAGGAACGAAAAAACACCAGAAAGCCCTATATGATATCGATCGCTTGCATGGCACGGATCAATTTGAGACAGCCGTCAAGACGTATTTGGATCAATATGGTCTACCCGAGGATTGGAGCACCCTTTCCCTTTTGCTGGATTACTCGGACCCAGAGACAGTTTCAGAGACCATTCAAATCATGAAGCCTCTCTACGGGGCAAGGTCACTCATGGAACAGCAGGGATTCAAAGCAAAGCTTGACATTCTGGCCATGACCACCCGGAACAGCGATCTCAGAGAGATTGCTGAAGAAATGTTAAAGACCCTGTAGTTTTTATTCAAGACCTTCGTCTTTTTGATGGCCTGCGGATTTTCGCTCTTGGAGTTTCTTCCCGATTTTGAAAAGGGAGAGGGTCCGTTGTTTTTGGCGCAATCGTTGCCGCCTTTTCTGTTCCCCGTATTTACCGAATCGTCCACCTCTTCCCATTATCCTCTATCCGGCGTCTTTTAGGAGAGTAAAGGGTGAACCTCTGGCCCTTTCGATAAGAGAGAGACTTTGATCTGTTTGTCGAGAAGGGTTTCAAGCTGGTCCCTATTCCAGCCCGTATAGACCTCCTTTCCTTCAATAATGAAGGTAGGGTAGTTTCGAATCCGGTGCCTCAATGATTTAAAGATACCCAGAAGAGATTGTACATCGATGATCTTGATCAAGAGGCGGTGCTGGTATAGATGGCGCAGTTCCTTCAACCAATCGGAGAGGCGGAGGTATTCGTCTACCAGGTCCTGAGGATACTCATTCATATCCCTTTGATGGAGCTTTTGGGCAATGTCAGCCTCCTCAAAGAGGACCTCACAGTGACGACAATGACCGAGGGTCGTCATGACTCGTGTCACAATCTCTAACGTAATGGGTTTCATACTTTTATCTCCTCCCTCCTTTCCTCCCTTTACAAAAGGGAGGAACTCCCCTCTTTGAAAAAGAAGGGTTAGGGGAAATTTTTGCAAGAATAAGTCTTCTCAATAATCGACTCCTTAATAATTATTAGATAACACAAGAATTCGGGATATTTCAAACGAAATGGGGTCTTGCTCGCTGCTTTATTCCTGAGGTGAGGCAAGAAAGGAAAGGCGGCTTCGGTCTTTCGTTATCTTCAAGGATTCAGGAAGGGGAGGAAACAGTCAGGCGGTAACTGGTCTCGCTGACCATACACCAGATGATATCGAGGGGGAGATGGGATTGGATAGTGGAATCGAAGAGTACGCCAACCCTCGGGGAGAATTCTTCATCTCCTTTCCATAGCATATAGGCCAAAGGCACTTTTGGAAGTACGTCGAGGGCAAATCCTTTGTCTCCGTAAAGGATTTCGCTCCCGCCCAGCCGTCTGCCTGCTTTCAGGAAGGCATCCGGGTCTCTTCCATAGAGGTCTTCTAAATCCTTCACTGGAAGCTGATGGGGGCCCCGGAAGAAGGTTGACCCTCCGACAAGGTCCTTCTCGCTGACCCATGAATGGGTTGGTTTGACACCCTTTGCCTCTGTCAAATAAACAAGAACCATGAGAGAAAAGAAAGGACGAATCTCTTCCTCGACGGGTTTGTCGTTCCATTCCAGCCTCAGGATCTTTCTGATCTTTGGAAGAATGAGGTAGCGCAAATGATAGACGCCTAACAAGTATCCCTCATGGGTTGGCTGGTAAACAGCCTCGGTCCGATTGCAGACATCCGTTGGATGAAGGGAAAAGAGTTTCTCCCAGTGGAAAGAGTCAACGGATTCTTTTAAGGGTGTCTCTGAAGCCATCTATTCCCCGCTTTTTGATAACAGCATAATCGAATTGAATGCCCTGTGCGGACATGGAAAAGCTGTGGGCCACTACGTACAGTGGCCCTGCTCTTATCCTCTCAGCTTCTTGATCTTCTCTTCCATCTCCTCGTAGAAGGTTTTCTTCAGGAATTTGAAGCTCTTCACAAAGGTTTCAAATTGCTCAAACGGCTCCGGGTCAAACGCCCCTGTCATCGGCCGCCACTGAGTAATGGTAAACGAAATAATTCGGTCTCCTTTCTTGACAAGGTAAACCAGGGATTTCGACTTTTCATTCCTGTTCGGATTCTCTCCCTCTAACTGAATCACGAGCGCCGCGTGACCCCAGAGCTGAAGCTCATCTTGCTTCTTCACCTCAGCGAGTATTCCGCTATTCCACAGAAAACGGGTACAATACTGTTTGGCGCGTATACTCAGGTCCTGAGCACTGCCGAAGGGCTCAGGATCATAAATAAAGGTCGTCTGGCTGGGGAAGTCACCTTTTTCAAACTTTAAGAATCCAAACTCGAAATCCCCTCCAGACACCTCTCTCAGAAGCTTCCACCCCGCCGGTGCCTTGAATTCATACTTATCCTCATAAACAGCCGTGCCCTTGTCTGTCGCCACTAAGGCTGGCTTCGGCTTGTTTCCCGTTGTCGCGCATCCCCACAGGAAAAGACCAGCCACTGCCAGCAGAAGAATTCCTATGACCCCTCTGGACATGGTTCTGCGTTTCATGGTTTCCTCCTCTTCATCGTCATTTACCTTTGAATTCCTCTTCCAGTTTCAACAAAAACATCAAAATCTCCTGAAAGTTCGGCGAGTCATTTTGGATATAGCGGACAATCCCTTTCTTGTCGATGATCACGGTGCGCCGGCCAAACCACTGCGCCGTACCGTCTTTTAGAAAAGGCTCCTTATCCGAATACGCCCCGTAGGCGGTTCCCATCCAAGGCAAGGTATTGGAAAGGATCGGAAATTCTAACCAAAGACTTTGAGCAAAATACTTGTTGGTGGCGACATCATCCATGCTGACGCCCAGGACCCGGGCGTTAAGGGCCTCATAGAGAAAAAGATTTCTCTGATGCCCGTCCATCTCGCCCGTTCAGACAGGTGTAAAGGCCGCAGGGAAGAAAGTTATGATGAGATGATGCTTCCCAAAATAATCCTTGTAGTAATCTACAAGCCTGTCCTGGGACGAAGGAAGCGTGAACCCGGGCGCCTCATCTCCGACCTTTAGTTCAGCCCGGGCGTTCTCCACCGCTAAAAATAGAAAGAAGGGAATGCTTAACATTGCCAATGTTAAAACTGTTTTTTTGCGCATGGCATCTCCTTTCATCTCTTAAAATTGTTTCTCAGTTCTATAGAGAGATTGGTGCAGCAAATCGAAAGAATTCACCTCCTTTCAAAAAGGATCTCCTGGTACTACGGACAGGTATGGTGGCGTCTTCTGTGGTGCGGAAGAAGCCAATCAAGTAATTTACATTATACCCCATCCAAAGAGAAAAAAGCAGAATAAAATTGGTTTATCTACCTCAATGCTTCATCCACAGATACTTCAATCTGGTTTGAGCAGATATCGGTACCGGTCGATACCTAATTGTTCCCTTTTGATTTCGCACGCAAGGCGTTATATTTAATCTATCTTGACCTACTGACGAAAGGTTACCGATACCAATCGAAACTCCAAAGGAGATCCCTGAACAATGTTGCATGAATACCTGCCCGAAAAGAATCAAGAGCGATATTCTCCATGGTTTATCATTTCCGTCTCAGTCTTCATCACCTGCCTGATTACGGCAAACATCACGGCAGTGAAACTGGTCAGCCTATTCGGCCTCATCCTGCCAGCAGCGATTATCATCTTTCCTGTCAGCTATATTTTCGGCGACATCTTGACCGAAGTTTACGGTTACCGTCAGACACGGTGGGTCATCTGGCTGGGTTTCTTCTGTAATCTGATAACGGTCGGTGCCATCTGGCTCGGCCAGGTCTTGATTCCAGCCTCCTTTTGGAACGGACAGGCAGCTTATGAACGCATCCTGGGCTATACTCCCCGGCTGTTACTGGCTTCGTTCCTGGCTTACCTGGTGGGAGAATTCGCTAATGCCTTTGTGTTGGCCAAAATGAAAATCGCCACCAAAGGGCGCTGGCTTTGGACACGCACCATTGGTTCCACTTTGGTCGGAGAGGGAGTGGATTCTCTTATTTTCATGACCATTGCTTTTGTGGGAGAGATACCCATGGAGGGGTTGGCTTCAGCCATCATCACTCAGTGGCTCGCCAAGTCGGTCTATGAGGCTGCGGTGACACCCCTGACCTACGTCGTGGTAAGATTCCTCAAGAAGAGAGAAGGTTTGGACGTGTATGATTATGAGACCCGGTTTAATCCGCTCTTGCTGGGCAAGTAAGGTAGCCAATCCGTGACCCCATTCATTTCCTTCAAGGCAAATAGTCTTCCCTGACAGGGGAAAAAACTTCGACCGCGATTGAATTCTCCTTAACCTCAGCGCCGTGTTCCATGCCTCCGAGGATCGACCAGCTATCGCCTGGGGTCATCTCGTGTCTCTGACCATCAATGATCAGTACAAGATGACCTGAAACGAGGTAACCGGTTTGCTCATAGGGATGCCTATGAATGGGTAGCATTTTTCCTTTCTCTAATCTAAATTCTGTCATTAAACTTTTTTCCCCGAAGACCAGTGTTTTGCGTTCGATACCATCGGCAACCTTGAAATATCCCTCGTTGGTAGTTTTAGCGGTCCGGTAATGGCTCATTCGGATACTCCTTTTAAGGGTATTTTCACCATTATTCCAACCTATCGGTACTCTCGTCTGTGACTCTGTGGTAAAAGTCAATATATTTCGCCTTTCTAAAAGGCCGGTTGTCTGTGTCCCTGGAAGTCCTTCTTCTCTCCAATACTCGCACTATATTTTGCAAGGTTTGAATTGTGATAGCTGACAAACCCTTGAAGAGCCTCTAATTGAGGCTGATAGAAGGAGCAGTCAAGGGGATTTTTTTCGTCCGGGTTGACCTTTAAATCGAAAGCCCAGCATAGATTCTTCTTTAAGGAGTACTGGACTTTGATCCGATGGCTGTCAAGACACGAAATGGTTTCTTCATAACCGTAGAAGAAAATATATTTTCTTTTCAATTTGTTCTGGAAGAGAGACTCCCCGTCAAACAAGGCCGGGTCATAAGGTATCCTCATGGCATCGAGCAGGGTTGGCAAGAGGTCAACATGACTTGTGGGAAAATCAAATACTCTGGGCTTAAAAAGAGCGGGTTGATAGAGAATCGCTGGGGCCTCCAGATTCTCGTTATAGCTGTATCGGTAATGCATAAAATTGTCGGGATGGTGTTGACCAAATGCCTGACCGTGATCGCCCACGATGACCAAGATGGTACGCTCCAAGAGCCCCTTTTCCTTCAAATCATCATAAATCCGTTTGATCATATGATCGAGTACATTGAGATTATTGTAATACCGATTAATCGCACGACCATCGTCCTCCCTGATCCGATACTCCTGGCCATAGTCAAAATAAGGGAGATGAGCGGCAAAACTGAGGTAGATGCCCAAAAAGGGCTCTCTGGCCCTGTTCAGTCGCTGAATGAAAAAATCGACCGTCTGGACTTCATCCCTTCCGATATAATGCCCCAAGGAATGATATTCTTCTTTAGTCTTTAGATTCAAATCCTCATAGCTATGGATCTCCGGCAGTCCACTATTTTTTATAAATGCCGTCGGAAAATACCAGGTGATGGGGGAAGGAGTAACAAAAAAGGTGTCATGGCTCCCCGATAAAAAATTGTAGATGGAAGGAATCTGGGCATCTGATCGGACGCTGAAGGTTTCACGGCTAAAAAGATCGTAAAGTCCGCTCAGCAAAGAAAAGACTGCCTTATTGCTAATATTCGCTGCCGTATAGTGATTTTTTAGATACCAGCCTTCTTTTGTCATCTGATGCAGGAACGGCATGGCCATGGGATAGGCAGGACTTGGATCAAAGGCATATCGGGTTCCTACGGATTCCATGATAAAAAAAATGACATTCCATGGCCGGGTGCTTTTCATCGGCAACCATTTGACCGGTCGGATCGAGTTGGCATACATGGGGCCAGCGGGTTGGATACCCTAACGTAAATTATTCAAATATATCAAAAATTATAATTCAATATTAATAACTTACGACATGATGTAAGTCCCATTTTTTGTGTTACGATAAAAATTCCCCACATTATTCCCCACATGCTCCCTCAAATTACCTTCTTTTTAGGGTAGTCGCCAATTTTGTAAGGATCCCAATAAAATTTCATTACTTTACCATGAATGGGTCTCTAAAGGGAGTGAATAAAATTACTAATCCACAATTATTCGATCTTCCTGAAAAATCACCTTCTCAATTTCTTTTTGATTTTAAATGGTAGTGTCTTATTTAGCCATCTAAAGCTAACCCTTTTCGCTCTATAGCGCCGGGTGCCGGTGTCCCTGAAAGTCATTTTTCTCTCTGACGCTTAAACTGTATTGGACAAGAATTGAATTGTGGTGGTCAACGAACCCATGAAGGGCCTCCAACTGAGGTTGATATAAAGAGCAATCAAGGAAATTCTTCTCGCCTGGGTCTACCTTTAAATCAAAGGCCCAACACTTGTTCTTTTTTAAAGAGTACTGAAGCTTGATCCGGTTATTGTCGAGAGACGATAGGGTTTCTTCATATCCATAAAAAAAGATATATTTCCGTCGCAATTTGCTTTGAAACAGAGACTCTCCGTCAAAAAGGGCAGGGTCATAAGACACCCTCATGGCGTCGAGAAGGGTTGGCAAAAGGTCCACATGGTTCGTGGGAAAATCAACTATCCTGGGATTAAAAAGAGCGGGCTGGTAAAAAATCGCTGGTGCCTCCATGTTCTCGTTATAGCTGTATCGGTGATGCATGAAATTGTCGGGATGGTGCTGGCCAAAGGCCTGGCCATGATCGCCCACAATAACAAAAATGGTCCGTTCCAGGAGCCCCTTTTCTTTCAGATGGTCATAAATCCGTTTAATCATGTGGTCCAAGAGATTTAAATTGTTGTAGTATCGGTTGATTGCACGGCCATCGTCCTCCCTGACCCGGTACTCCGGACCATAATCAAAATATGGAAGGTGAGCTGCAAAGCTGATGTAAATCCCCAGGAAGGGTTCCCTTGCCTTATCCAACCGCTGGATAAAAAAATCGGTGGTCTGGACTTCATCCCTTCCGATATAATGTCCCATAGAGTGGTATTCTTCTTTAGTCTTTAAGTTTAGGTCCTCATAGCTATGGATCTCCGGTACGCCGCTATTCTTTACAAATGCCGTCGGAAAATACCAGGTAATCGGAGTTGGAGTAACTAAAAAGGATTCATGAGTTTTTGATAAGAAATTATAGAGGGAGGGAACGTGGGCATCTGGCCGGATACTGAAGGTCTCCCGACTAAAAAAATCGTAAACCCCGCTCAATAACGAAAACATCGCTTTGTTGCTAATATTGGCTGTGGTGTAGTGGTTTTTTAAGTACCAGCCCTCCTCTGCCATTTGATGTAGAAAGGGCATGGGCATGGAATAACCAGGGCTCGTGTCAAAGGCATAGCGAGTCCCTGCGGATTCCATGATGAAAAAAATAACATTCCATGGGTGAGTGCTCTTCACCGGCAACCGTTTGGTCAGATGAATAGGGTTAGCATAGATAGGTCCTGAGAGTTGGATGCCTGTTTCATCTTCGTTAGATTGATAAAGGCTTTGGTATTCGTATTTCTGCCTTAAAAATACGTGATCCACAACATCCGAAAGGAGAAATAACGCCGGATTCAGGCGGATTTCGGACGGGACCTCCTGGCTCCTGTCCCTTGCCAGCCAGATGGAAACCATTGGTAAGAGGACAACGAGTACGAGAAAGACCCTGGCCATCCAAAGCCTGAAAGAAAAAGGGAGAAACAAAACCAGCCAAAACAACCCGATCGGTACAAGAAGCAGCAAGGCCTCTTCAAGGCTAATGAATCTCATGAGTTCGGTGAAGGGAATATTCATCCTCACTTCCTTGATCATCGACATGTTGAGCCCTGTCTGGGCGTCAAAGAGAAGGCGTATATGAGCTGCATGAATGATGAGCAGTATAATGATCATCAGGTTTAAGGAGACCAATCCCGCACCCTTTAAAATGAGAAAAAGGTTGTCTTTTTTGAGAACAGAGAATACTTTAGAAAAGAGCCATGGGATCAGGATGCAGGCCAGAATAAGGGAGAGATCATATGGCAGATAGGAAAGTATAACCCTTAATAGATGGTCTCTGGGATCAAAGTCGAAAGGCCTTACGGAACTCGTAAGCAGCCCCCTTGTCAATTGAAACCGGTATGCCAGGATGATCAACAGCAGGCACACAAATAGAGCGAAGGATGACTTGCCGGAGGAAGCGATCTGTTTGATAAAACCAGGTTTCTTTTCTGAAAGAGTCATGTCTTTCTAAAAACAAAGTGCTTACGATTGACACCATTATGGTCAAATTATGAAAGAAGAATCAAGGGGGATCTAAGGAGGCTTGTAGTCCCTCATGACACGGGCCTTTTGCTTGAAGTTATCCACAGAGTTTCGCACATGAAACGTCATGAGAATGATCTTAAAAAGCTCTGTCATTCCGATTCTGGATGTCGGGATTACTCCATTCCTTCAATGGGTTCTGCTACCACCCTTGACCATCTGGTTTTCGGGCTGACTGAAAATAGGTCATATGTCCTCTTTTTGCCCTTAAAGGCACCCTCCCTATTTCTTGTAGGCTATTCTCGCCTTGATTTCTAAGGGTTTTTCTTGTATTCTTTCAAACAACTTCAACTCGAAGAGGAGGGCAAACAACATGGCAGCGAAAAAAAGGTTCTGACAAAGGGACAAACCGTTACCCATTTTGCTGAGAAGTTTGAGATTTCCAAAAAGGATGCTGCATCAGTGCTTGACGAATATGCAGGCTTGGCAATCGCCGAAACCAAGAAAAAGGGGGCATTTGTTTGCCCAGGTATTGGTAAAGTGGTTCTTGTTAAGAGGAAAGCTCGTATAGGTCGAAATCCGCAGACTGGCAAAGAAATCAAGATTCCAGCAAAGACCGTCGTCAGATATTAGACCGGCCAAGGCGTTTAAGGAAGCGATTGTTCCACCTAAATAAGGAATGACCTCTAAGGGAAGGCAAGGGTGGGCAGATCAAAGGAGTCTGTCCTTGCTTTCTTCTCTTGACTGATTATTCAGATCCAAGACCATAGATCATACATCCCCCTTGTCTTCAAAGGCACTTTCCCGAATATTTTCTTGAAATTTTCCTCTAAACTGCTAGACTCAAAGTCGAAGGCCGTTTACTTCGATGATGATCATTAAGCTATCGATGAATCTGGTTTATCTATGCGGTTGGTTTGGTAATTGTTTATTTTCTCGTTATAGGGAGGTGGAGCCTAAAGTGATCCAAAGAGATGATAAACGAGATATTGACTTGAACGTGGCTTTTAGGAATGGTCTCCATCATCTACTTTAATAGTTGCCTCACCTTGAACGGGATCTTGAATGGAATGCTACAAAAATTGGCTCTAAAGTCGGCCATAACATAAAATGTCTTCCTTTTGTGTTGAATTTTTGAATTAAAGAACTCGATCACTCAGGGCTGGAAATTCTTTTCAGTAGTTCCAACTCTATTAATGTCAATTTCCGCTTTAATAGTACACTCTTCGTCTCCGCCGCTCGAAGCAATGACCCCCCAGGGATCACAATCATGCTATGTCCACAAAACCGAAAACCGTTATTGACTCCAACACAGTTGCTTGAGGCCAGAAAAGTGGTATTTTCAATGGCTCTTATCCGATTGAACATAATCCAATGCTCAAGACGTG
>CAWEAV010000077.1:0-109130 GCA_963806715.1 uncultured delta proteobacterium | reverse complement strand
ATCTTCCCCACGTCCCGCTTCTGAAGGAGTGGAGGAATTCCCCCCTTGACCCGGGGTTCAATTGCCAGATTCGCGATGACTTGGCGGATCTTTTGAGAGTACGGCCTTCCTGCGAGGGCCTGCTGCTGTGTTCGCCTCAATTTTGCGGTGGCGATCATCTCCATGGCCCGGGTAATCTTTGCCGTGCCCTGGATGCTCCGGATGCGGCGTCGTAAGATCTTGATGCTGGCCATTTAGCTCGTGCTTCCTTGTTTGAACTCGGTGATGGCGGCTCTTAATACCTCTTCTGTCTCCGGCTTTAACTCCAGCTCCTTGTTGATTTTACCCTCAATCTCAGGGTGATTTGTCTCCATGAACCGGTGAAAGTTCTCTTCCCAGGAAATTACTTTTTCCACGTTAATATCATCCAGGAAGCCACTGGTAACCGCATAGAGAATGCTAACCTCTCTTCCGAGCGACATCGGAGCATACTGGGGTTGTTTTAAGACTTCCGTAATCCGCCTACCCCGTTCCAGTTGATCCTTGGTTGCCTTATCCAACTCCTCGCTTCCGAACTTGGCAAAGGCTTCGAGCTCCCTGAACTGGGCCAGCTCAAGCCGGAGTTTGCCGGCCACCTGTCTCATGGCTCGTCTTTGAGCCGAACCCCCAACCCGGGAGACCGAGAGTCCAACATTGATGGCTGGGCGAATACCCGCATTGAAGAGATCCGGCTCAAGATAGATTTGTCCATCGGTAATGGAGATCACATTCGTGGGGATGTAGGCAGAGATATCCCCAAGCTGAGTTTCAATGATGGGCAAGGCCGTGAGTGAGCCTCCGCCATATTTCGGATCGAGTTTGGCCGCCCGCTCCAGAAGGCGGCTGTGAAGATAGAAGACATCGCCAGGGTAAGCCTCCCGGCCCGGTGGCCGGCGCAACAGCAAGGAGAGTTGACGATAAGCCCATGCATGTTTGTAGAGGTCGTCATAGATAATCAAAACGTCTTTCCCTTGATCCATGAACTCCTCGCCGATGGCGCAACCCGAGTAAGGTGCAATGTATTGGAGCGAGGCAGGGTCAGAAGAATCGGCCGCCACCACGATCGCATAGTCCATTGCCCCATGCTTCTCGAGAGTTGCGATGACCTGTGCCACCTTCGATGTCTTCTGTCCGATGGCAACGTAGATACAGATCAGGTCTTGGCCCTTCTGGGCGATGATGGAATCGATGGCAATGGCCGATTTGCCGGTAAAGCGGTCTCCAATGATCAGTTCCCGTTGTCCCCGTCCAATGGGAATCATGCTGTCGATTCCCTTGATCCCTGTCATTACGGGTGTATTGACGGGGCTTCTTTTGGCGACGTCCGGGGCCACCTTCTCGACGGGTCGTGTCTTCTCCGTCCGGATGGGGCCCTTTCCATCCAGAGGCCGGCCCAGAGGATCAACGACCCTTCCAATCAGGGCATCTCCGACGGGGACCTCAATGACCCTTCCTGTTGCCTTGACCTCATCGCCTTCCTTTATCTGGCCGCAGTCGCCCAGGACAACAGAGCCCACGTTATCCTCTTCGAGGTTCAGTGCCAGGCCCATAATGTCATGGGGAAACTGGATAAGCTCGTTATAGGCGACTCTTCCTAACCCGTGGATACGGGCAATTCCGTCCCCCACTTCGATGACCGTCCCGACATTCGCCGTGGTAACGGCAGTGCCGAAATGCTCAATTTGATCCTTGATGACCGAAACAATATCCCGTTTTTGAGCGACCATCTTAAACCCCTGTTCCCCTGAATTTGATGAACCTCAGGACCTGCCTGCCTCTGATAGTTTCTTCCCTAAACGATCTAAATTTTGACGGACACTACCGTCGATCAACGTATCCCCGATTCTCGCGATGAGCCCTCCGAGAATAGTGGGATCCACTCGAAGATCAAGGCTGACCTTCCCGCCCATGATTCTTCCAATATGATTAGAGATGATTTCCTTCTCTTTATCATCGAGCGGGACCGCCGTCGTCACCTCTACATGCTCGATGCCTTGATAGGCATCGAACAGTAATCGATAATGGGTGTCGATATCGCCGGCAAGCCTCAAACCGTCCTTGCTGACAAGGAGAAGGGCGAGGTTAAACACAAAGGGATGACCCTCTCCCCATCCCTCCCTCAGAAGGTGTTCTTTTGCCTCGAAAGGGAGTTTGGGATTCTCCAGCAAAGCCATTAGCGATTCTTCCTGGCTTAGCTCGGCTAACCGATCCAGACCTCTTTGGCAGCTCTCAAGTTCCTTCTTTTCGAGAGCGAGATCGAAGATCGCCTGTGCATACCATTTTCCGGAAACTCTTTTAGGCATCGCTTGCTCTAATTTTTCGAAAAAGGTCTGATCTGGCCTAAGGTTTCTTCGATCAGCCTCGATTGCTTCTCCTTGTCCAGGGTCTGTCGAATCACCTTTTCAGATGCCAAGATTAAAAGAGAGACAAATTCCTTGCGAAGGTCCTCCACCATTTTGTCCCGCTCTGCCTCTAATTCAGCCCGAGCTTTCTCAACGATGGCTTTGGCCTGTACTGAGGCCTCCCTTTTGGCCTCTTCCCTCAGGTTTTCACCCTTTTGAACGGCCTGGGCAATGATGGCCTGTGCTTCCTGGCGGCCCCTCTCAATCTGTTTTTGCACTTCGACCTTGGCCTGTTCATAATCCCGCTTGATCGACTCGGCCCAATCCATGCTCTCCTTCACCTTTTGGGTCCGCTCATCGAGCATCTTGAGGACGGGTTTATACAGAAACTTCCCCAGAAGAATAAGCAGAATGATGAAGTTAATGACGAAGGCCAACAGTAACGGCAAGCTGATGCCTAAACTGGAAAACCCTCCCATGTTGCCCCCTTATTCTGGTGGATGTGATGGGTCAAAACCCTACCAACACCTTCCCAACGATCACTCCAACAATACCGAATGCAGACAAAACCACGGCCGCAATAATAATTGCAAAGCCGGTGGGGAAACCTCCCTCATTCATGGTACACCTCCTCTATTTCACAATCATGGTTAGGATGATGCAGACGATCAACACATAGATTCCAATGGCCTCCGCCAAGGCACCGATCAGAATCATGTTGGTCATAATGGCCCCTCTGGCTTCGGGGTTCCGTCCCAGAGACTGCATGGCGGAGTACCCAATCAACCCCAGGGCCAGTGCCGGACCCAAGAACCCAAGGCCACCGATTATCCCTACAGTGAACATCTTCATTACTTCTGCTGTCATTTCCTTCCTCCTTTTAGTGATGTTTTTGTTCTGTCTCCTCATGGCCAGAAGAAACTGCAACCGTAGCAAAGACCAACGTTAAACCGCTGAAGATGATGGCTTGAATCAGCCCGATCAGCAACTCCAAACCATAGAAGGGAACGGTAAAGATAAGGGGAATGAGGAAGCAGGAGACCAGGACCAGGATCTCCCCTGCGGTCATGTTACCAAAAAGACGAAAGGTAAAGCTCAACATGCGGGTCATGTGGCTGAAGATCTCCAGGACACCCACAAAGAAATTGATGAAACCAAAAACGATATTTAAAGGGGCTTCCCGTATTTTTCCCGCCAATAATTGTTTGAGGCCCAATCCAAACTGGCGGACATTGATGAATTCACCCGTATAATGAAAGAAGCCAACGACCCTCATTCCCCAGGTTTCGACCAGGATGAAAGACATGATGGCAATGGAAAGAGGCAGGTTGATGTCGGTATTGGCTGCCCGGAGGAAGGGAACAAACTCGACTTCGTGTCCATGCCCATGTTCGATTAAACCAATCGTACCAAAAATGGGCAGAAGGCCCATGTAGGCATTGGTGATCACGGTGAGAAAGATGGTCGCAATCCCGGGGAATAGCAGCCTGGTATGGTGTTTGCCGGCAATCCCCTCAACAAAACTGAGCAGGCCCTCCACGACGACTTCTCCAAAGGCTTGGAGCCTTCCAGGGACGAGTTTCATCTTACGCGTGCAGAAGTAGAAAAGAACGGTGAGCACCACAATGGTAAGCCAGGAAGCAATGAGCGTGTTTGTAATGGAAAAACTACCGACCTGAGCAATTTCTTCTGCAGGAAGTTTCACATGGGGTCTGGGAACTCTCAGGTTCTCCGGGAGTTGGAAAGGGAAGAAACCGGCCCCAATGGGACCCAAGCAGAGACCAACGACTAAAAGGAGCAAAAGAATGATGACAGGCAGGAATGATTTCTTAGATTTGGCCTTCTCTTTTTCCATTCCTATTTCCTCAAAGAAGAGTGGTTCGCTCAGTCTTCCTTGCTTCTCGGTTTTCCCTTGTTTTCTTTCTCTTTAATCAGGGCCTCCTGTTCCGTTTTGTAACGGAGGAGGATTCGAATCAAGCCATAGAAAGAGATAAAAGTTCCGACGCCGAGACCAATAAAGGTAAACAAAGGGCTCTTATTGAACACTCCAGGCCGGTCGAGCCAATAACCAATTCCAACGGGTATCATCAAGCTTAACGATACGTACCAGCCTACGGTCAGTAAGAGGCGAAGTGGCTCAGCCCATTCTTTCGGGTCACCCTTCATGTACCGTTCTGCACCCTATACCCTATTTTTACCAAAGCCAACAATCCCCTTATTGATAAAAATCTGCGGTGATTTATTTGGTAGTGTGGAATTGGAGTGAAATAAATCGTGAAAAAATTAACATACGCCCGATAAGATTGTCAATCTTTTTTTTGGAGTTATTTTAAGGTGATAAAGAGCCGTCTTCCTTGTGGGAAATGAGTTGGTGATCCTCTTCCGGATGGATCTCTTCCATCTTACAATATCCCTCAAAGACCCCTCCCTCGTTGATGATCAGACTCGGTGTGAGGAGGTTTCCATAGAATTTCCCCGACGAATGGATCTCGACCCGTTCCTTGGCATAGAGGTCTCCTTCCACATGGCCGCTAATGATGATGGTATGAACTCCGATCTTGCCTTTGACCACTGACGATTCCCCGACAATGAGGGTCCCGCTTTCAAAGATCTCTCCTTCGAACCTCCCATCCAGCCGAAACATGCCCTGGAAGGTCATCTTTCCTTCAAAGGAGGTTTCCTTTCCCAGAAAGGCACTGATCTCATCTGGAATGGAGGGGGGTTTCACGCCCGCTTTGGACAAGAGAGATTTTACTCCGGACATTGGTTGCTCCTTTTAATTTCAAATGACAAAGCTCAAAATTCAAACGAAATTTAAATTTCCTTCACATCTATGCTTTTCCCAGGATGGTTTCCACAATCCTTTCGAGGTCGTCAAAGGAATAGTATTCGATCTCAATCTTCCCACGCTTTCCATTGGCGGTAATTTTGACTTTCGTGCCCAGGCGCTGTCGCAGAGAATCTCCAAGGGCATTTAACTGGCTCTCCAGGGCCCCCTCCCTCTTTTCCGGAGTGGCAACCTTTTTAAGCTTTTTCGACCATTGCTTTGCGAGAGCCTCTGCCTCTCTCACAGAAAGGCCCTCCTGAATAATGAGGTTGCAGAGCTCTATCTGCTTTTCTCTCATTTCAAGGGTTAGAATTGCCCTGGCGTGTCCGGAAGAGATCAGGCCTTGGAGCAATTGATCTTTCACTTCAGGAGGAAGTTTCAACAGACGGAGCGTGTTAGCAATCGTGGTCCGATCCTTCCCGAGCCTTGTCCCCAATTCCTCCTGGTTGATCCCGAACTCTTCAACCAGACGCTTGTAGGCCCCAGCTTCTTCAAGGGGGTTGAGATCATCTCTTTGCAGGTTTTCGATGAGAGAGACCTCTAAGACCTCTCTCTCGTCCATTTCTTTCACCAAGACAGGAACTTCTCTTAGCCCTGCCTTTTGGGCGGCCCGCCAGCGACGCTCTCCAATGATGAGCTCATAGCCATCCGCCACTTTTTTGACGATCAGAGGCTCGAGGATTCCTTTTCCCTTGATGGAGTCAGCCAGTTCCTGGAGTTTCGATTCATCAAAGTGCTTTCGAGGCTGAGAACGATTGGGACGAATCTCCTCAATCCCACAAAAGAGGAGGGTTTTGGATTCTTCTGGTTCCATCTCCGGGATGAGTGCCCCAAGACCCTTTCCCAATCCCATCTTTTTAGTTGCCATCGATCTTCCCATCCGCCAGAATTTCTCTGGCTAAGTTGAGATAACTTTCTGCCCCCTTCGAATGAATATCGTAAAGAAGAACGGGTTTACCATGGCTGGGGGCTTCGCTCAGCCGGATGTTTCTCGGAATGATTGTCTGAAAGACTCTACCCTTAAAATAGGTTCGCACCTCTTGGACCACCTGGTGGGAAAGGTTATTTCTCGAATCGAACATGGTCAAAAGGATGCCTTCGATCGTCAGCTTGGGATTGAGGGCCTGTTTGATCAGATGGATCGTTTTGAGAAGCTGGCTCAGCCCCTCCATGGCATAGTATTCGCACTGAAGAGGGATGAGAACGGAGTGAGCTGCCGTCAAGGAATTAAGGGTCAACAGGCCCAGGGAAGGGGGACAGTCAATGAAAATGAAATCGTAATCCTGCTCTACTTCTTTGATCAGGCGCTCCAATTTCCTCTCCCGGTCCTTTTCCTGGATCAGCTCGATTTCCGCCCCGATCAGGTCGGTATTGGAAGGAACCACATCGAGGTAGGGAATCTCCGTCTTCTGAATCATCTCTTTCAGCCCGGACCCCCGAAGCAAGGCGTGATAGATCGTCTCATGGGAACCCTCCTTGCTGACACCCACTCCGCTGGTTGAGTTTCCTTGAGGATCGATATCGATAAGAAGGACTTTCTTCTCGGCGGCAGCAATGGACGCAGAGAGGTTGACCGCTGTCGTTGTTTTTCCAACCCCCCCTTTTTGATTGGCAATACAAATCACTCTGACCATAAGGGACCGCAGCCTTACCCGCAAGGCTCTCCATTTATACCACAAAAGGGGAAGGGATGAAAAGTCATTGTTTTTGAAATAGTAGAATCGTCCTTTTAAAAGAGGTAAACGGGAGGGTAAAAGGAACGGTTTCTCGCAACTGATAACGAGTCACCTCTCCTCCTTTCACCGCCTGAATTTCTACCTCTTTCAGGTCCCCTGTCATCGCTAAGGCGATCCCTCCCTCTTTCAGAAAGGGAGCACTCAAAAGGAGAAAGGTTTGAAGATCAGAGAAGGCCCTCGAGAGGACACAGTCAAATCGGCTGTCGAACGTTTGGCGGATTTTCCCATCTTCGACCCGGCCATGAATGGCTTCGATTCTCCTCAGGCCAAGCCTTCGAATGACATGCTTTTGGAAATCGACCTTTTTGCGGACGGAGTCAATCAGGGTGACTTCGAAAGCAGGATCCACAATTTTTACTGGGATGCCGGGGAAACCCGCTCCTGATCCGATATCCAGAATGGAGGCAGATTTAGGAAGATAGGGACAAACGGAGAGGGAATCCAGGAAATGCTTGACGATGATTCCCTTCTCTGTCCGGATGGCTGTGAGGTTGATCTTCTGATTCCACTTGAGGAGTTCCTTGAGAAAAAGATCGAAGGCATCCAATGTCTTTTTATCCAAATCGATCCCAAACTGCTTTGCCCCTTCAACGAGAAGTTTTATATTCTCCGATTCCATGGACAAGAGTCATATCATAAAATCAAAACTTTTACTATAAAGATTGCTTTGACTTTCAACGGCGAATGGGTATATTAGGGGAAGGAAGGAGTAAAAACATGAAGCTCTACCTGGTGCAACATGGGGAGGCGAAGTCCGAGTCGGAAGACCCGCAGCGGTCTCTTACAGAGAACGGAAAAGAGGAAGTTCAAAGTGTTGCAGGAGTGGCAAAGAAACTGGACCTCCATCCTTCAAACATCTATCACAGCGGGAAGCTGAGAGCGAAACAGACTGCTGAAATATTTTCTGATTCGTTAAAGAGACCCGCAGAAGCTGCTCAGGGGTTGAATCCTAATGATGATGTCCGGGTGTGGGCGGACCGAATATCCGCAGAGAAAGAAGGCTTTATGATTGTTGGCCATCTTCCATTCCTCGAGAAGTTGGCATCCCTTCTCACAACTGATAATGAAAGTGTTCGCCCCATCATTTTCCGTTATGGCGCCATTGTTTGCCTTGAAAAGAAAGAGGAAAAAGGATGGGGAGTGCGATGGATCTTAACTCCCGAAATGGCAAGGAAAGAAATTTAGGCGACTCCGAAAAGAATGCAAAGAAAACAATGATCAATGAGAGTGCACTGAAAGTCCCCTACAGATTTTCTTTTGAATGGTTTTTTGATATGATATGGTTTGTTCTTAGAGATACAGAACAAGGACCCTTGGGAAAGGAGGAAGAGAAAGATGTTAAAAGAATTTAAAGAGTTCGCCGTGCGCGGGAATGTGGTCGATATGGCTGTAGGCATCATCATTGGCGCAGCCTTTGGGACGATCGTCAATTCGCTGGTGGCTGACATCCTGATGCCGCCCATCGGGTTGCTGCTGGGGAATATTGACTTTTCGAATCTCTTCATTGTTCTCAGGGAGGGGTCCAAGGCTGCCGGACCCTATGCTTCCCTTGCTGCTGCCAAAGCAGCCGGTGCCGTGACGATCAACTATGGTTTTTTCATCAATACGATTATCAGCTTTCTTATTGTTGCCTTTGCCGTTTTCCTGCTGGTGCGGAACATCAATAGACTCAAGAGGCAGGAACAAGCTCCCTCTCCCGTCCCAGCGACGAAGGATTGCCCCTTTTGTGTCTCAACGATTCCGATCAAGGCAACCCGCTGCCCTCATTGCACATCCGAATTGAAGGCAACATAGCAAAGAAAGAGTGAACAAACAAAGAAAGAAGAACTAAATTCCATGGGGTCTTTCTCCTGATCCTTTTGAGAGACCCCCCTGATTATTTTTTGACCTCCTTAAGCCTTTCTGTTAAAATGCCTCCAACTCATTCTTTCTGATCCAAGTTTCCCTCAATCCCTCTCCCTTGCGTTCTGATCAGAAGGAGGTAAAAAGCTCTCTTATGGCCAAAGCGAAAACCCATTTTGTATGCCAGTCCTGTGGATATCAGGCCCCGAAATGGCTCGGAAAATGCCCAGGGTGCCAGGAGTGGAATACCTTTGTGGAAGAGCGGGTGGTCGAAGAGAAGGTTCCAGAGCGAGACCTTCTTGGTTTTGAAAGGGAAGCTGTACCAACGCCAATCACAGAGATCGCTATGGAGGAGAGGGGCAGGCTCCAAATTGGGATGGGAGAGTTCGACCGCGTCCTGGGAGGGGGAATCGTGTTCGGCTCCGTGATCTTGGTCGGAGGCGATCCCGGCATCGGGAAATCAACCCTTCTTCTTCAAGTGATGAGTCGCCTCGCATCCAAGGGGAAAAAGGTCCTTTATATCTCAGGAGAAGAATCTCTCCAGCAGACAAAGATGAGAGCCGATCGATTGGGAATTTCTTCAGATCATCTCTTTGTGGTTTCTGAAACCTCCTTAGAGAAGATTCTCCAGGACCTCCAGACACTCAAACCCTCAGCAGCCGTGGTTGACTCGATCCAGACGATCTATTCCTCCGAGCTTCCGTCCTCACCGGGATCGATCAGCCAGGTGCGGGAAGCATCGAGCCGGTTACTCTATTTGGCGAAGCATCTTTCCGTTCCGATCTTTCTTGTGGGCCATGTGACCAAGGAGGGTTTCATCGCAGGGCCAAAGGTTTTGGAACATATGGTTGATACGGTCCTTTACTTCGAAGGAGAGACCCATCACGCCTTTCGAATCCTGAGGGCGGTCAAGAACCGTTTTGGCTCCACCAATGAGATTGGGGTCTTTGAGATGAAGGATTCCGGTCTCGCTGAAGTATTCAGCCCCTCTGAATACTTTCTTTCGGAACGGACTCAGTCTGCAACGGGGTCTGTTGTCGTGCCGAGCATTGAAGGTTCAAGACCGATCCTGATCGAACTTCAAGCCCTCGTCCTTCCCACCAATTTGGGCTATGCCCGGAGGACCACTCAGGGAATCGATGCCAACCGGGTCTCCCTGCTGGTTGCGGTGATGGACAAGCGTCTGGGAATCCACTTGTTCAGTCACGATATCTTTCTCAATGTCGCCGGCGGAATGAAAGTAGAGGAGCCGGGGGCCGATCTTGGCGTGATCGCTTCCATTGCTTCCAGTTTTCGAGATAAGGTGATTGATCCTGAAGTGGTGATCTTTGGAGAAGTGGGATTGGGAGGGGAAGTCAGGGGGATCAGTCAGGCCGAGGGAAGAGTGAATGAAGCGGCGCGGTTAGGGTTTAAACGGTGCCTTCTCCCGATCCAGAATCAGGAAAAGATCAAGCCGGTCAAAGGCATCGAATTCATGGGAGCCCGGACCGTTCAAGAAGCCATGAACGTGCTCTTCGAGAAACCTTAATTTGAAAGTTCAAATCCCCCACATTCCCCCTTTGCAGCGGGGTCAGAGGGATGATCCGTTTTTCCACATCCAGGCTTCGGATTTTTCAGTAACCTCGTTGGAAGGAGGAGGCATGAAAAATTGGACCCTCACGCTGTTGTTAGTCCTTTTCATGGTTTCATGGATCCTCCGGGTGGAGGGGCAGGAAAAACTCATCAACCCAGGAGACCTCTATGACGGAGGCATCGATCTTTTTTACAAAGAGAAGTATGAAGAAGCGATTACAACGTTTTCCGGAATCATCTTAACTTTTCCCAAGAGCAACCTGGTTTCTTATTCCCAATATATGATCGGACAATGCGATCTCAAAATAGGGAAGTACGAGGAGGCGATTCAACAATTCGAATTCTATCTCAAGACCTATCCAGAGGGGGACCGGGTAAAAAACTCAGAGGAGGGGATTCAGACTTCAAAGGAGAAGTTGAAAGAAAAGGCCCTGCTTTTGGAGGAACAGAAAAAGACAGAAGGCAAAGGAGTGAAAAGGCGTATCTGTGCCCAGATCTTTTTCTTTGACGGAAAGAGCCTTGATCTGGTGGAGAGGAAGGTAAAGGCATTAAAAGAAGCAGGGGTCGATACCCTGATCTTTCGGGTCTTTCAGAACAGAGGGGACCGGATCTATAAGTTTGTGACTCCCCATCATGAAGAGGGGGTCTATTTCAAAACCGAATATGCTCCGGTCGTCGATGACGTGCTCGGGAAGCTGACAGAGATCGTGCATCGAAATGGCCTCGAAATCTTTGCCTGGATGACGACCCGGTATGCAAGCTATGGCTTTGAGGGCCATCCTGAGGTTCATGGTAAGAGTTATAACTTCGAAACAAAAAAGTTGGAAGTGGCCAAAGGGTTTACCCTCTTCAGGCCAGATGTCATGAAACGTCTTGAAGGTTTGTTCCGTGATTTGGGGAGTTATCCGATTGACGGGATCTTATTTCAGGATGACTTGATCCTCAAACACAATGAGGATTTCAGCACGGAAGCCAATAAGGCCTTCTTCAAAGAGTTTGGGTTTTCTCCCCATCCCGACCTCTTCTACATCGAGCCTTATAAATCGGAATCGGGGAAGTATTATGTCAAGGCTTACAGCGATCAGTTCTGGGTCTGGGCGAACTGGAAAAACCGATGGCTCATGAATGTGGCCAAACAACTTATGGTTGCTGCGAGAGAATCAAATCCCAATTTGAGATTTGCAATCAACCTATATTATGAAACGGTTCTCAATCATGCCAACGCCACGGCGTGGTTCTCCCAGAACCTTCAGGGGGCACTGGAAAAGGGCTTTGACTATTACGCAATTATGGCCTACCACCGCCAGACGATGAATGAACTGAATATGGAAACAAAGAAGGCGATCGATCTCATGACGGAAGTGGCCCAGAAGGCCGTCAAGTCTGTTGGAGCCCCTTCACAGGTGATGATGAAGATTCAGGTCCTGGACTGGAAGAATCATGAGGTGGTCCCAACAAAAGAGGTGGAGACCCTTCTGGATGGGATCTTAGGTCAGGGCGAGGTCAGCCTGGCCTTCGTTCCCTATGTCGATCAATTTCCTCTCCAACAGTTGAAAGGGAAGTGGACTTCCCAGTAATTTTACCTGGGTGCATAAATTTCGCGGACAGGTAGGCTTTCAAACCCTTAAAACGCGGTCTCTTTTAATATTTTCGGGTTCATCCTCAACTTCACTGAGCGGAAGTCCAGGAAGTATGGAGTCTCATCAGTTAATTAACCTGTCAAAGGTTTCCGCTTTAATGGTTTTCAGCCCACCTGTCCGCTTCTCCACGGGAAGGTATTTGCAACATTAGGGTTTATCTCTCCTCTGGGGTCTTTTCGGGCTCGAGGGGCGACAGAGTTCTTTGCATCCTTCACTGAATGATTACACTTAGGTTCTAAAACAGCTTGACTTTAGAACATAAAAGGTCTAATTTGACAACATACCCAGAGACGATTTCCTCTGGGCGATTCTTTTGTGGTTTTGACGACATCTTAACCTCGAATAAGGAGGGAAAACCATGAGTAAAAGCATGGACAAGAAGAAGGAAACCAAGAAGCAACCGACCAAGAGCATAAAGGAAAAGAGGGCCGAGAAGAAGTCCAAGAAGGAAGGCAAGCGAACTTTTTGAGAAAGAAAGCAGGGGACCCGAGCTGATTTTAGCCCTTAGAACTCCAAGGTTGGAAAAAGATCATGTTTTGTCTAGTCTGTCGAGACGATTACTACTGGAAATGAAATGGCATCCCGGCGGACGGCCTACAGCCGCCACTGTTCAAAAACGTTATTTTCTCAAGATGACACGTAGCGGATACATCATCGCACTGTTGATCGCAGGTGTTCTTGGGTTGGCTTCATGGAACGCCCAAGCCGACGATCAATATGTACGGACCGCCAAGTCAATAAGCGTCCGGCACTTCGACAAAACACTTCCGGATCAACCCGTCGAGATGTGGATGCGCGCAAACCTCCCCACGGGGTACGAGGCAGTTTGGGGTCCGTATGTTACCGACTGCGGTGAGAGTACGGGCAGTCCTGTTGACAGAGAACGGGACATGCCCCTATGTGCAGAAATTGAGCTTAGAAAAGGGGGAGAAGTTAAAGGTTATCTTGCCTTGTTCGTTGGGACACAAAAACGAGGTCTGGTGCAAGAAGGGGCCGGGTTATATTTTGGGTATCTTGAGCGCCGTGGGAAGAAATACGAGTTTAGACGGTTGAGTGACCTGCTCCATGTCGAATAGCGACATAACGATGCCTTCCAATGGAGGGCAAAGAGCGACGCCTTATTTTAATCTTCGACCCATAAGGTTCAACTTCCATTTTTTTCATCCTGACCTAATAGTTACGTAGAAAATTTCGCGGACAGGTAGGCTTTCAAACCCTTAAAACGCGGTCTCTTTTATTATTTTCGGGTCATCCTCAACTTCACCGGAGGGGAAGTCCAGGTGTATGGAATCTCATCAGTTAATTAACCTGTCAAAGGTTTCCGCTTTAATGGTTTTCAGCCCACCTGTCCGCTTCTCCACGGGAAGGTTTTGCATCATGGTTGACTTTTCTTGTTAATGGACTTCCGCCCAATTCTTCCCTGAATGGATGGAGACGCTGAGGGGTACGGAGAGGTTCATGACCGTCTCCATCTCCCTCCGGATGAAGGGAAGCGCTTGCTGGAGTTCCTCTTCAGGGGCCTCAAAGACCAATTCGTCATGGACCTGCATGATCATCTTGGTGGAAAGAGCGGATTCTTCGATTTGGTTCTGAATATGGATCATGGCTACCTTAATGATATCCGCAGCGGTCCCTTGAATGGGTGAATTAATGGCCATTCGTTCCGAGGACTGCCTAATAAAAGCGGTTGGTGAATGGATCTCCGGAAGATAGCGTCGACGATTGAGGAGGGTTGTCACATACCCCCTTTGCCTGGCTTCCTTAAGACTCGTTTCAATATAAGCGTGAACCCCGCCATATTTTTTGAAATATTCATCGATATAGGCCTGGGCGATTTTGGGTTCCACGCCCAGTTGCTGCGAGAGTCCGAATGCGCTCATCCCGTAAAGGATGCCGAAGTTGATTACCTTTGCCTCTCGCCTCATCTCAGAGGTCACTTCTTCCATAGAGACATGGAAAACTTCAGAGGCGGTCCGGGTATGAATATCCTCGCCCTCCCGGAAGGCCTTCAACAGCATTTCATCCTGGGAGAGATGGGCGAGGATCCTCAGTTCGATCTGAGAATAGTCGGCAGAGATGATTCGCCATCTCTTCTCAGGAATGAAGGCCTGCCGAATCCGGTTTCCTTCCTCGGCCCGGATGGGGATGTTTTGAAGGTTCGGGTCACTGGAGGAGAGCCTGCCGGTGGCAGCCACGGTCTGGTTATAGGAGGTGTGAACGCGGCCTGTCTCCGGATGAACCAGTCTCGGGAGGGCATCGATATAGGTGGATTTGAGTTTGGAGAGATTTCGGTAACTGAGGACTTCCAGGGGAAGGTCATGCTGGAGAGAGAGCTTTGTTAAGACGTCCACGTCCGTCGAATAACCCGTTTTGGTCTTTTTGACGACGGGCAATTCCAATTTTTCAAATAAGATCTTTCCCAGTTGCTGGGACGAATTGATATTGAATGCCTCTCCAGCCAAGGCATGGATACGCTCCATCTTCTGTTGAGATTGGTTTTCAATCTCCTTTGAGAAGTCGTTGAGAAGGTCAACATCGATCTTCACTCCGTTCATCTCCATCTTTGCCAGGACGATGAGCAAGGGAAGCTCGACCTGATCATAGAGATCTCGAGAGCCATCTTCTGCCAGTTTCGGGAGAAGGAGGCGGGAAAGCTGAAGGGCTACCTCCGCATCCGCGCAGCTATAGTCCCTTGCCTTCTCAGGGAAGACCTGGTCAAAGGTGACGGCCTTCCTTCCCCTGCCGACAATCTCTTCATATTCTGTCATCGAGATATCCAAATATTCACGGGCAATCTCACTGAGATTGTGGTTGTGCTTGGCAGGGTTGAGAAGATAGGAGGCGATCATCGTATCGCAGAGAATCCCTTGGAGCTCGATGCCATATCGTCTGAGAACGATCCATTCGTATTTGAGATTCTGGCCCACCTTCTTGATCCCGGGGTCCTCCAGAAACGGTTTTAGCGCCTTCAGAACCTGTGTTAAGGGAAGCTGTTGGGTCGCTTCAGGGTGACGGTGGCCCAGGGGAATATAGAACGCTTGATGAGGGACATAAGAGAGGCTCACCCCGACCAGATCCGCCCACATCGGATAGGGGGAAGTGGTCTCCAGGTCGATGGAAAATAATTTCACCTCCTTTAGGTCTTTCAACAACACATCAAAGAAATCCCAGTCGGTGATCAGACGGTAATCCTTCTCCTTGGCGCCCTTTTCTTCAGGGAGTTCCTTAAGGAGTTTATTGAACTCCAATTCCTTGAAGATTTCCCGGAGTTTTTTCAGATCCGGAGGAGGAAGAAGAAAATGTTTGAGGTCGATGGAGATCGGAACATCTGTGCGGATTGTAGCCAACTGCCGGCTCAGGCGGGCCTGCTCTCCGTGCGCTTCCAGTTTCTCTTTTAGTTTCTTCTGACGGACTTGATCGAGATGGGACAATAGGTTTTCGATGGTGCCAAAGGTTTTGATCAGTTCGGTAGCAGTCTTCTCTCCGATTCCAGGAACGCCTGGGATATTGTCAATGGCATCCCCGGCCAACCCCATCATCTCCACGATCTGATCGGGTCGGAAGCCAAAACGTTCAATCACCTCTTCGACACCAAACTTTTTCTCTTTCATCGGATCGTAGACCTGGATATGATCACTGACCAGCTGAAGGAGGTCCTTATCGCCCGTGATGATGATCACATCGGCTTCCTGTTCCAGCTTTCTTGCCACCGCTCCAATCAGGTCATCGGCCTCATATCCTTCCATCTCAAGCGTGGGTATCCGGTAAGATTCGATGATCTTTTTAATATAGGGAATCTGGGGGACGAGGCGATCGGGCATGGCGGGACGGTTGGCCTTATACTCCTTATAGACCTCGCTCCGAAACGTCGGCCCTTTCGCATCGAGGACCACGGCAAGGTATTCCAGGTGTTGCTCCTTGAGTACCTTGAGAATCATCTGCGTAAATCCATAGATGGCGTTGGTTGGAAAGCCTTTTGAATTCGAAAGGTGGCCGATGGCATAGAAAGCCCGATAGATATAAGAGGAGCCGTCAATCAGCAGGATTCGAGGTCGGCCAGACATGGGTATCCCTAAGAAAGTTTAAAGGATTGCTAAGCTGACGTAGAATTAATTCTATCCTTAACACGATTTGGTATAAAGCTCCAAATGCCAAGCACCAAATATCAAACAAATTCCGACCTAAATTCAAAGTCCAAAAAAACTTATGGTTCTTTTGGTGAGTGGGGATTGGAATTTATTTGAGAATTGTCATTTGGATTTTGGAAATGAGTCATCTGCGGTAAAGACTAACCAAAAACATTTGAAATTTCCTCAATAATATCCTCCCCCTTCGATGGGGGAGGATTAAGGTGGGGGTGGACAAAACCAATTTTGTCCGATTTCATTCCCCCCTCCCCTTCATCCCCTGAAGCTGTGAAAAAATTGGCGGCCTATGCCTCGGCCCGCAAGGACAGGCGTCTTGTCGAAGCTTTAGCAGGCGGGGTATCATAGGGTGTGGGTAACCATCCTTTTAGCAAAACAGTGTATTTAACGATGCTTAGATCATCGGGTTCAATTTTAGGGTTCCGCCCTAAAGCTTCTCCAATTCGCCCATCCTTGTGGGCCGGAACGATGTTGATCGGGGAAACGGGATTTTTTCACACCTTCCCTCCCACGGCGGGGAGGGGAGTTTCTATTGGTGATTCTTAGGAAGTGGTAGAAACAAATTCTCAGGCTTTTTGCGTAAGATTCTAAAGGCTTTTTCGGATGAACCATAAGGTTGGGGGCTCACGGAATATTCGTATAGACGCGATTTCCACCCGAATGCTTCGCGACGTATGTTGCCTCATCAGCCGATTTGACCAAGGTCTCCAGGGTGAGATGGTCCTGAAATTCAGTCAGGCCGACGCTGACAGTAATGTCCTGAAACCCGGCCTGTTCAATCGAGGAGCGGATCCGTTCCGCAATGACCAGTGCCTGGTCGATGGAGGCGCCAATGAGAAGGGCGGCAAATTCATCCCCTCCATATCGGTAACCCGAGTCCACATTGTTCCGTATCGATCGGTTGACAATCTCTCCGATCTTTTTTAAGACCTTATCCCCTTCTAAGTGGCCATAACGGTCATTGTATCGTTTAAAGTTGTCGAGATCGAACATCAAGAGGGAGAGCGATGTCCTCTGACGTTTCAGCCGGGTCAGTTCCGATTCCAGAGTCTTATAAAAGTGACGGTGGTTGTAAAGGCCTGTTAGATCATCCGTGATGGAGAGGCGCCGGACTTCCTCTTCCAACAGCTCCTTCTCTCTCACGGTTCGGTATTTATCGAGCGATTGGTGAACAATGTGGATGAGATGGTCATTCTCAAAGGGTTTCTTGACAAAGTCCGAGGCTCCCTCTTTGAGGGCCTGAATGGCATCGTCCACGGTTGCGTATGCCGTGAGCATGATAACACTCGGGAAGGGGGTGATCTTCTTGATCCTCCTCATGGCCTCGTTCCCGTCGATTCCCGGGAGACTCATGTCCATCAGGACCACCTCCGGATGTTCCTCTTCGACCCGCTTCACCCCTTCTTCTCCCGTGGAAGCGGTGATGACTTCAAAACCTTCGAATTGAAGGAGTTTTCGGATGATCTCCTGTGTGTCGGGTTCATCGTCAACGATCAGGACTTTCCCTTTGACGCTTTTAATAAGCGCGGGTTCTTCCATTCTCTTCTCCGCCTTGAGTGATATCCTGATCTTCGACGATTCTCTTCAACGCCTGCTGCATGGCTGCCCGGTCCGAAAGGTCAACCGGATGTTGGATGAGAAGGGCAAAGCTTTTGGCCAAAAATCTAAACGTGAAGCGGATCGGGAAGCGAAAAAAGGATCTAAATCGGTTCATAGATGCAGTAAGGTTCCTCCGCCATATAGTCTCCAGTGATTTCATAGGCCCTTGCCCGGCATCCTCCGCAGACCTTCCGGAATTCACACCTTCCGCATTTCCCCTGATAGCCGTCTGTATCCCGCAGACGATGAAAGACCTCGGAATTCATCCAGATCTCCTGGAAAGGGGCTCCCTTCACATTTCCGCAGTTGAGTTCAAGATAACCACAGGGTTGAACCTGACCCACATGGGAAATGAAGCAGAAGGAGATGCCTCCCAGACATCCCCGGGTCATGGCATCCAGTCCGTATTCCTTGGGTGTGATCTTCTTCCCTTCCTTTTTTGCCCGTTGCCGGAGGATGCGGTAATAATGGGGAGCACAGGTGGCCTTGAGCTGCAGAGGAACCTTGTCTCTCTGTTCATAGAACCAGTGAAGCGTTTTTTCGTAATCCTCTGGAGAGATCTCTTGATCCTGAAGCTCTTTTCCCCTTCCTGTTGGAACCAGAAGAAAGATATGCAGGGCAACCGCACCGAGATCGACAGCGAGGCGGAGCATATCAGAGACCAGGTGGAGATTGATTTGCGTGATGGTGGTATTGATTTGAAAATCGAGGCCTCCCTTCCTTGCCATCTCGATTCCGTGAAGGGAGCCTTCGAAAGATCCATTCACCTTCCGAAAGGCATCATGAGTCTCTGGATTCGGACCATCCAGGCTGATGCTGATCCGCTGAATACCCGAGGCCTTCATCTTCTGGACCGTTTCTTCTGTGAAGAGGGTGCCATTGGTGGCCATCACTATCCGGAAACCCTTCTCCGTTCCGTAGGTTGCCAGATCGAAGATATCGGACCGGAGGAGAGGTTCTCCACCGGTCAGAATGATGACGGGTTTCCCGACGCGGGCGATCTCATCCATGACCTTAAAAACCTCTGCCGTTGAAAGCTCCCCAGGGTAAGGGCCCCGCTCTGCGGAGGCACGGCAGTGAACGCAGGCGAGGTTGCAGCTCCGGGTCAACTCCCAGGCGATCATGCGCAATTCGTGATTCGCGACTCGTGATCTGTGATTCGTGGTTTTTGAATGTTGATCATTAACTCTCAATGCTTCATCCATAAGCTACTTTCTACTTTCCACTTTCCAATTTTCTGGCTGCTTCTTTTGCAAAGTAAGTCAAAATGATGTCTGCGCCTGCCCGTTTGATGGCCGTAAGCGACTCCATCATGGCCAGTTCTCCGTCCATCCAGCCCAATTGGGAAGCTGCCTTCACCATGGAAAATTCGCCGCTGACGTTATAAGCAGCCACGGGCCGGTTAAAAGTCTGTTTGACCCGGTAGATGATATCGAGATAGGGAAGGGCAGGCTTGACCATGACAATGTCGGCCCCTTCCTCGATATCCAGCTCCACCTCTCTCAGAGCCTCATCGCCATTGGCAGGGTCCATCTGGTAAGACCTCCGGTCGCCGAACTGAGGCTTTGACTCGGCAGCCTCCCGGAATGGCCCATAAAAGCTTGAGGCAAACTTAGCGGCATAAGCCATGATCGGAATGTCTTCAAATCGATTTTCATCCAAACTCTTTCGAATGGCCCCTACCCTCCCATCCATCATATCCGAGGGAGCGACGATATCAGCGCCCGCCTTGGCATGGGAAAGAGCTTGCCGTGCAAGAAGGTCGAGGGTCTCATCGTTGATGACTTTCCCGTCTCGAACGACGCCGCAATGCCCATGACTGGTATATTCACACAGACAAACATCGGTCATCACGATCACACCATCCACTTTCTCCTTGATGGCACGGACTGCCTTCTGGATGATCCCGTCCTCTGCATAACCCTCGGACCCCATTTCATCCTTCTTTTCCGGGATGCCGAAGAGGATGATCCCTGGAATTCCAAGGGACTTCGCCTCCTTGACCTCTTTGATCAGAAGATCGATCGAGAGTTGGAAATGGCCGGGCATGGAGGAGATCGGCTGCTTGACCCCCTTCCCGGGACGGACGAAGAGGGGGAGGATGAAATCACCGGGTTCCAGTTGGGTTTCTCGAAACACCCTTCGAAAAAGATCATCTTTTCTCAATCTTCTGAGCCGATACCTTGGAAAATGCATGAAACCTCCTTTTCAAAGGAAAATCGAATGATTCCTATATTCTTTAAAATACCTTATTTTAAAGAGATTGTCTATAATCCACGGAGGGGGAGAGCAGCAACTCCGACCTCCACGTCCACAGAATTGAAGAGGTGCTCGATCTATTTGAGAAACATTCTTACATCATTTTCTAAAGCAAAAACCAAAGGCAAATCCCCTGGTGTTAGGAGACCCGGCTCCGCATTGATGACATGGGGAATAGCATTAATTAACATGTTCGCGGTGGCTTGAACGCTCCCGATGCAAGGCTTGATCACCACACTGATGGGAGGCATGCCTTCTATGGTGATGCTGTCCAGCGTTTCCATATCGGGGTCGATAAAGGCTTCGAGCTCCAACGCAATCTTCACCTCACCCCCTTTTATTCCCCGGACGGAGGTCTTGGTGCTTACAAATTGCCCCTGAGGGTTGTGAACCGGCTCCACGCTCCTTTGTACCGTGTCCAAGTCCCAGCCGAAACGGTTGACAATCGTTTGAAGGGATTCCATAAAGCCGATATGCCCGATGATCACACCTTCTTCGACGCCTCGCTTGAACTTTTCAACTGGGAGTCCGAGTCCGAAGTGTCGCCCCACCGTCCCCCTCATGTAGAGCCGGGCATTCGCCCGTCTCACATAGGTAATTTTCTGCACATCGCTGCATGCGCCGGTAAGAGCCAGGATCAAATAGTCTGAGCCGAATCCAGGGCTGAAGCCACTGCCTAGCACGGTTACCCCATGGGTCTTGGCCAGCTTTTCCAGCTTTGCCGCGAATACCGGCTCACTCACATAGGGATTCCCGAGGGCCTCGGAGGCTGATATCACATCGATGCCTTGCTGAATGGGTTTGATAATTTGGGGAAAGACCTCATGCAAGTGAACGTCAACCGTATGAATGACCACATCCGCGAAGGTTTCGGAAAACAGTGCATCTGCGTCATCCGTGACAGCAATATTGAGCTTCGTGTTCAGTTCTGCAACCTCACCGAGGTCCTTTCCAACCTTGCCACTGTCGAGGTCCAACGCACCGACCACCTCGATTCCTTTCTTCTTGACCAAACCCTTTGTTACTGCTTTTCCCACTGTCCCGATACCCATCTGGATGACTTTTACTTTCTGCATCTAAACCTCCCTTCCTTTATTCTTTTCCCATCCTTCTCAAAATTTCGTTTGCTGCCAATATTCCACTGATCGAAGCTTGCATCAATCCCCGCGTAATCCCTGCTCCATCGCCGATCAGGAAGAGATTCTTTACGTCCGTCTCTAAGGTCGATGAGATTTTTACCCGGTTGGTATAGAACTTTACCTCTACTCCATAAAGAAGCGTGTGCCTGGAAAAAATGCCAGGAGTGATTCGGTCTAAGGCCTCTAACATCTCGATGATGCTTTTCAAATGTCGATAGGGAAGGACAAAACTGAGGTCCCCTGGAGTAGCTGAAGTCAAAGTAGGTTGAGTAATGCATCGATTGATTCGATCAGGGGTGGAGCGTCTACCGTCGAGTAGATCTCCCAATCTCTGAACGATCACTCCGTTTCCAAGAAGATTGGCCAATCTTGCAATATACTTCCCATAACCAATGGGATCTTTGAAGGGTTCCGTAAAGGTGTTGGAAACGAGGATGGCGAAGTTAGTGTTCTCTGTTCTTTTCTTAGCATAACTATGGCCATTGACGGTGACGATCTCATCAATCGTTTCTGTGACTACCTCTCCGAAAGGATTCATGCAAAAAGTCCGAATCTTGTCATCGAAGGTCTTGGAATAATAGATCAATTTTGCTTCGTAGGCAATGTCTGTCAGTTTTTGAAGAATGGAGGCAGGAGCCTCCACCCGAACTCCAATATCGACAGGGCTGGGCACAGAGGGGATTCTCAAGCGCAGCACTTCGTTCTTGATCCATTCTGCTCCCACACGGCCCGGACCACAAATCACATAGTCAGCATTCACTTGGGCGCCGTCTTCAAGCAATACGCCCATCGCCTTTCCATTTTCAACCAGGATCTCTTTTGCTGGGTTATCAAAGAAGATGTCGAGTTTATCTTCCAGAGCGCTTCGGATCTTCTTTAAAAGGGGCGCACAGTTTTCCGTTCCCAGATGTCTGATATCCATGGGAATGAATTCTAATCCTGCCAGTTTGGCCTCCTGGTACAGGGCTTCTGTTTTGTCAGAGGACTGACCAAAGATTTCTTTCGGAGCACCAAATGAGAGATAAATCTCATCAGCTTTTCTGAGAAGCTTTATCAGTTCAGCCTGTGGTACAAAGTCACTTAGAAATCCGCCTACCTTGGGTGAAAGAGTGAGCTTGCCATCACTAAAGGCACCTGCTCCCCCCCAGCCACACAAGAGCTCCATCCCTCGCCCTCTCTTTCTCTCATGGATATCCTTCCCTCTCTCAAAGATAGCCACATCCCCGATGTCAACCTTCGACAAGGTGAGAGCGGCAAAAATGGCCGAAGGGCCGGCTCCGACAATAATTACTTGATATCGTTTTTTCATCTTAGACTTTATCCCTTTTCTCCTCGGTTAGAGTATTGCTTGAGGGATGATGGATGTATCTTCACAATTTTGCTTCGCTTCTTGGCTTAAACCTCTCTCCTCTCCCCCTTTGCGATAACTCTCTCACAACCCCAGTTACAATCTGTTCCTCCGAATTCGGCCAATCGGGGGTTGTGACAATCAATTAGCCTCAAAGTTCTTCTAAGAATGCGACCTTTCTCCGAAATAATATCCCATTCGCACATGACCAATGCTTTCTCTTCTTTTTCACGACAAAGGATTGATTGCCATTCTCTCTCTACCTTTTGTTCCATTGTTTTCCTCCTTTCTTCAATTGCCGTATTGTCAAAAGTTATCTCCCCCTCTCTCAAGGGGGAGGGTTTCCCCAATCTTTCCGTATGTTCCAGAGCGGTTTTTCATAAAACCTTTGACAATATCTCGATTGCCAATGTGTTCTGACGGGTTAAAGGTTGGCTCATAGCACCTCTCCTTAGATGAGAGTCTACCAGTTTTGGGAAGAAAATCAACAAAAAATTAGGTAAAGAGCCTTCTGAGGCAAGAGGAATAAATGATCTACGGTCTGCCAATCCAAAACCCTTGTCCGCTACATCCATTTAAATCCTATCAGAGTTGGAATCATCAAGACTCTTGAGGAATTGGATCACTACCCTTGGAGTGGCCACAGGTCCATTATCGGAGAAGCCAAGCATTCCTGGATGGGGGCCCACCATGTTTTATCCCAGTTTGGAGGAACCCGGCGAAAAGCCATCAAAGCATATCGGCAGTTTCTTCATGAAGGGTTTCAGATAGGTCACCTGCCTGAATTGAGTGGTGGGGGACTGACCAGGAGTCAGGGCGGCTGGTCGCAAGTTCTTGCTATGCGGCGAAGAGGACGGGAAGAAGGGTTCGATGAGCGTATATTGGGGAAAGGCGACTTTGTCAATAAGGTTCTCAAGGAAGCTGAAGATCGGCAGCTTCGGCAGCTCAAATATCGGCGTAGGGACGGGAGCATTGAGAATATCATCGGAGAAGAATGTCGGAGGAGGGAGGTAAGCCCCGAAGAGATAATGGCGGGAAATCGGCGTTGGAAAGTCAGTGACACGAGGGCTGTTATCGCACATCGGAGCAGGGAGGAACTCGGCCTGAATGCTGCGGAGATAGCCCGGCATCTGGGCGTAAATACATTGAGTATAACGGGGGCGATCGATAGAGCTGAAAAGAGGAACCCTTATAAAAAGCATCGTTAGAAACAACGTTATATACGTGCTTTCCTTGAGCTCAGGCGTTATCCACCACAGGAATAGAGATGAAGATACGGTAGAATAGGACGCTTTATCAAATGTAGCCATTTTCCTCTTGCTTGACATCACTTTCCCCGTGTGATTATAATGTAATTACGTTGCATCGAGGAGGGAATGCCCAATGAAGACTCGTTTAGTTCGTATCGGCAATTCGCGCGGTGTCCGGCTGCCTAAAGCAATCATCGCACAAGCCGGTTTGACCGACGAAGTGGAGCTGGGTGTACGAGATGGAGCCATCGTTATCGCCCGGGTCACCTCTGCTCGCTCAGGATGGGCCGACGCGGCCAGGCAAATGCGTCAGCGCAATGAGGATCTGTTACTTGATCCACCTGTTCCTACCCTCTTTGACGAGAAGGAGTGGGAGTGGTAATGACTGAGGATGTCCGGCGCGGTGATGTATTCTTAGTTAGTCTGGACCCGGCCCGAGGGGGCGAGATCCAGAAGACTCGCCCCTGTGTAGTCGTCTCGCCGGATGAGCTTAACGCCTATTTGCGAACTTTTATCGTGGCTCCCCTCACAACTGGAGGCCATCCCTATCCTTTTCGTGTACCGTGCCGATTTGAAGGCCGGGCGGGCTACGTAGTGATTGACCAGATTCGCACCGTCGATCGGGAGCGCTTGGTGCGTCGGCTTGGTAAGCTGTCGTCATCCACGCTGGGACGCATTCTTGCGATATTGCAGGAGATGTTCACACCCTAACCACGAGCTAACAACAGCATCAACCTGACGCGGAATAAACGCTGCGTGATTTTGGCATTGAGACGATAAAGGGGACGGTGTTTACTATTTAACTATTTCGGGGGGCTGAGATACCGATGGACATGAGAGATGATTCCGTGGGCGGCATTGTATCGTATAGCTTCCAAGAAGGTTTGAAAGAGCGGGCAGGGCCATTTGGTTCTGCCTTTTTTATGAAAAAATGGTATGATAAAGCGTTGTTGTTTTTCTCCTGAATAACGGGCACGCCTGTGTGCCGAAACGCCCGCCTGCTGGATGGGCGGGTAGTTCGGCGTTCAGGCAGGGACACGCCATACCATGCGATTCGGATTTCATATCTCCATTGCCGGTGGGTTTTCAAAGGTCGTTGAAAGGGCAGAGGTGCGCCGCTGTGAAACCATCCAGTTCTTCTCCCGGAACCCCCGGGGATGGAAATACGGTCCTCTGGACAAGGAGGATGTGGAACAATTTCGATCATCGATTCAATCATCCACCCTTTCCCCTATTTTTCTCCATCTCCCTTACCTCCCTAATATCGCATCTCAGAAATCAAAATTCTATGAACGTTCAATCGATTCCATTGTCACTGACCTGGAGAGGGCAGAGCAATTAGGAGCTCATTACCTGATCATCCATATTGGCCATAGAGGAGAATCATCTGAAGATGAGGCGATTGAGGCCGTGGCTCAGGGGATCGATCAAGCCTTTGAAAGGGTGAAAAACTCCGTCATCCTTCTCTTAGAGAACACGGCAGGGCAGGGGTCAGAGATCGGCTCCACCTTTGAACAGATCAAGAGGATCATTAACAACGTTCACGATAATAAAAGGATGGGAGTCTGTCTCGATACGGCCCATACCTTTGAGGCAGGGCATGATTTATCCAATAAGGATGGAATTGAAAGGACTATCGACTCCTTCGATCAAACGATTGGATTGAAACGACTCCACCTCTTCCATCTAAACGATTCGAAAACCCCTTTGGGTTCGAGAAGGGACCGCCACTGGCACATCGGCGAGGGATATATAGGACTTGACGGATTTCGCTATTTAGTGAACCATCCTCTGTTAAAACACCTGCCTGGAATTATGGAGACCCCGAGAAATGATACCGTCGAGGACCTGAAGAATATGAAAGTGATAAGGAGCCTCGTGGAGCAAGGTTAGCATCCCAACTAACCCTTTCATTATATGGCACAGGGGGAGGCTTTGGCCTTTTTGCTTCTCCATCGGGTCAATGTGGAAGGGTTGACATGAAAAGGTAGTTTATTCATAATAGTTGGGTCAAACGGCTAAAGGAGGATAAGTCATGGCAAGGGTCGTTCTTGAGAATATAGGGAAGGCCTTCGGCAATGTGGAGGCTGTGAAGGATTTCAACTTGACGGTGGAGGACAAGGAGTTTTGCATCCTGGTTGGGCCTTCGGGGTGCGGAAAATCGACGGCCCTCCGGATGATCGCGGGACTGGAGGAGCCCACCAAGGGGATGGTCTACATCGGGGATCGGGCCGTCAATGATCTGCCGCCCAAGGACCGGGACATTGCCATGGTCTTTCAGGAATATGCCCTCTATCCGCATATGTCGGTTTATAAGAACATGGCTTTTGGATTAAAGTTGAGGAAGTTCCCGAAGGATGAGATCGATCAGAGGGTGAAGGACGCCTCGGAGATCTTAGGGATTCAGACTCTTCTGGAAAGGAAACCGAAGCAACTCTCAGGAGGACAGCGTCAGAGAGTGGCGGTGGGGCGTGCGATTGTCCGGAAGCCAGCCGTGTTTTTATTTGATGAACCCTTGTCGAACCTGGATGCGAAGTTAAGGGTACAGATGCGGGCAGAGCTATCGAAGCTTCACGATCGTTTACAGACGACCATCGTCTATGTGACGCACGATCAGGTGGAGGCAATGACGATGGGGACGAAGATTGTGGTGATGAAGGACGGATTGATCCAGGAGATCGGGAATCCGTTGGAGGTGTATCATCATCCAGTGAATCTCTTTGTCGCGGGTTTTATCGGGAGTCCAGTGATGAACTTTTTCCCTGCGAAGCTCCTATCGAGGGAGGGCAGGCTCACGATTGATGCGGAGTCGTTTCAGTTGGCGATCCCGGAAAAGAGAGTAACGTATTACAAGTCATATGAGGGGTCGGAGGTGATTTTTGGGATCCGGCCCAATGACATTTATGATCGGGTGCATGCCCCGCAGCGGCTGAAGGGAAGTTATCTGAAGGCGACGGTGGAGGTGATCGAGCCGTTAGGTTCAGAGATTCACCTCAATGTGGCCTCGGGGAAGCACAATTTTGTAGCGGTGGTGGATGTACAGACCCAGGTGCGGGTTCATCAGGAAGTGGAGTTGGCGGTCGACCTTGACAAGATGCATCTTTTCGAGAAGGATGCCCCCAATCTCCGGATCAAAACAGGATCATCATAAGTGAGTGAAAAGTCCTTCGAAAGCGTTTGGTTCATCCCCCGAAATGAGACATCCTTCATCGAACACCCATGAGTCGCTTCGCTTACGGGGCCAGGCGGAGAGTAGAGATTTGAAGCCCACGTCCAACAGAGAACCTCTGCTGTTTATTCCATTTTCGCGTTTTACAGTCCCAAAAGAAAACAGAATCCAATTGTTGCGTTTGCTTCTTTGCATTGGCGGCGCTCTCGTGGCGCTCTGCCTCTTGGCGAGTTGCCACCCCGCAGATCGCAATCGGGTGCAAGGTTACGTTGAGGGAGAGTTTGTTTACGTTGCGTCGCCCTATGCAGGCGCGCTCGGATCGCTATCTGTGAAGCGCGGGGCCCAGGTCAAGGTGGGCGATCCGCTGTTTGCCCTCGAAAGCACTTCGGAAAGAGCTGTACGGGATGAAGCCAGACGGCGACTCGCGCAGGCCCATGCGAATTTGGAGGATGTGAAAAAAGGCAAACGCCCGTCGGAAATCGAGTCGATCGAGGCACAACTTAAACAGGCCCGAGCCGCATGGGTGCTTTCAGAAAGGGAATTTGCACGGCAGGAACAGCTCACCCGCATCCCCGGTGCGACTTCGGAGCAGGATCTTGACCGGGCACGTTCCGCGCGAGACCAGGATAGCCAGCGCGTGGCACAGATTGAGGCTGATCTGAGAACGGCACGGCTCGGCTCACGGCCCGATCAGGTCGCTTCGGCCGAAGCCGAGGTGCGAGCGCGGGAAGCAACATTGACAAGGGCCGAATGGGACCTCGCGCAAAAACGCCAGACCTCGCCGCAAGCCGGTCTGGTTTTTGATACCCTTTATCGGGAGGGGGAATGGGTCGCCGGAGGCCGTCCGGTCGTCGTGCTGTTGCCTCCGCAGAACATCAAAGTCCGCGCCTTTGTGCCGGAGACCCGGGTGGGTGCGATCCATTACGGCGACGCCGTGCGGGTCTTTGTGGATGGGTTGGGCGAGCCGTTCATCGGGAAGGTGAGTTTCATTTCGCCCCAGGCAGAATACACCCCGCCCGTCATCTACAGCAGGGAAAGCCGCGGGAAACTGGTCTTCATGATTGAAGCGGCCTTCGATCCTAAAATTGCAGTCAACTTACATCCCGGCCAGCCGGTGGAGGTGGAAATCGGGTCCTGATCCATGGCTGATGACCTTGCCATTGATGTGCACGGAATGACCAAGCGGTTCGGCGACCTCACGGCGGTCAACCATGTCGACCTGCAAGTCCGCGACAGGCGAAATTTGCGGCTTTCTCGGCCCAAACGGCAGCGGCAAGACGACCTTCATCCGCATGCTGTGCGGCCTGCTCCGTGCCGACGAGGGAAGCGGCACGTGCCTCGGCTATGACGTCATCAGCGAGAGCGAGGTGATCAAGCGCCAGGTCGGCTACATGACCCAGCGATTCAGTTTCTACGAGGACCTGAGCATTGCGGAGAACCTCGATTTCGTCTGCCGCATGTATTCCATAAAGAACCGCCGGCAAGCCGTGCGTGGAAGCCTTGAGCGGCTCGGGCTCGCGGAACGGCAGGACCAGCTTGCCGGCGAGCTCTCCGGCGGCTGGAAGCAGCGCCTCGCCCTGGCGGCGTGTATGATTCACCAGCCGAAACTGCTTCTGCTCGACGAACCCACGGCGGGCGTGGACCCCAAAGCGCGCCGCGATTTCTGGGAGGAGATCCATCAGCTCGCCGGGCAAGGGACTGACGTTCCTGATCGCCACGCACTACATGGATGAGGCCGAGCGGTGCCATCGGCTCGCCTTCATCGTCAATGGCAATCTGCTCACCCACGGCACGATCGCCGAGGTGATCGATCAGGCGCACCTCACGACCTGGTCGGTCAGCGGCCCGGATTTGCTTAAGCTCGCCGACAGACTTCGGGAACATCCCGGCGTGGAGCAGGCCGTAGCCTTCGGCAACATGCTGCACGTCAGCGGAGACGATGCCGCCTTGCTCGAACAGGCCATCGCTCCGTTTCGCACGGAGCCTTACGAATGGCGCCAGGTCGACGTCCGGACTCGAAGACGTGTTCATTCACTTCATGGACAAAACGAAGAACGGTTTCTCGTCATGACAAAGAGGGGCTTCTCTTCGCTGGAACGGTTTTGGGCCATGGTGGTGAAGGAATTCATCCAGATGCGCCGGGACCGATTGACCTTCGCGATGATGATCGGCATCCCGCTCCTCCAGCTCGTCCTCTTCGGTTATGCCATCAATTCGGACCCGAAACACCTGCCGGCCGCCGTGCTCCTGGCCGACCACGGTCCGCAGGGCCGCACGCTGCTTTACGCGATCCAGAACAGCGGCTACTTGAGTTTGTCAGGCAGGTGAAGACCGAATCCGAAGGGCGCGACGTGCTCAGCCGTGGCGAAGTCCAGTTTGTCGTAAATATCCCGGAAAATTTCACCCGCGATCTCCTTCGGGGCGACAGGCCCAGCATTCTCATCGAGGCCGATGCGACCGACCCCGCCGCGACCAGCAACGCCCTCGGCTCCTTGCGAACCCTGCTGAACACGGCGTTGCAGAACGATCTCAAAGGCCCGCTCGCCTTTCTGGCCCCGGAGCAACGGTCCCATCGACCTGCGGGTCCACGCGCTCTACAACCCCGAAGCGATCACGCAATACAATATCGTGCCCGGCCTGATGGGCGTCGTCCTCACGATGACCATGGTCATGATCACCGCGCCTGGCGATCACCCGCGAACGCGAGAGCGGCACCATGGAAAATCTCCTCTCCATGCCCACGCGGCCGATCGAGGTGATGATCGGCAAGATCATCCCCTACATCCTTGTCGGCTACATCCAGGTAGGCCTGCTCCTCGTCGCCGCACGGTTATTCTTTCACGTGCCGATGATCGGGAATCTTGCCCTGCTGCTCGCGGTTACGCTGGTTTTCATCGTCGCAAACCTGGCGGTGGGCATCACCTTTTCGACGGTGGCCGAGAACCAGCTCCAGGCCGTGCAGATGGCGTTTTTTTCTTTCTGCCATATATGCTGCTGTCCGGGTTCATGTTTCCCTTTCGCGGCATGCCCGGATGGGCGCAGGCGATCGGTGAGATCTTACCGCTCACCCATTTTCTCCGGATCGTCCGGGGTATTCTGCTGAAAGGCAACGGCCTCGAAGAGATTGCCCTTCAGCTTTGGCAGATTGTTCTATTTGCCGCCGTCGCGCTGACCATCGGTGTGATTCGCTACCGGCGGACACTGGATTAGCCCGCCAGTTGCAGAAACGGCCATGGGCAAACCGCTCTTCAATGCTTCAGACGGCGGTCGATTTGACATTTTAAGGGAAGGGGAGGACTCCACTCAATGTGAACTCCGGCAGGGGTCTGGGACGTAAGTATTCCTTTCACGAAAGGTTCGCCCTGAAGCCTTTCCGAACGGCTTGCCCACGTCCGTATAGTAAAAATTTAAGCAATATGTGGGTTAACCCGCGGGAAAAGTCTGAATTTATGAAGCCGCTGAAACGACTTGCCTGCCAATGTGCTATCGTTTTTGTGTTCTGTTCCTGTGCCGTTGGGCCCAACTATCAGAGGCCTGATTTAACGAGTCTCACGCCAGCGGACTGGCGCTGGAAGGTTGCAGAGCCGAAGGATACGATTCCCAAGGGGGAATGGTGGAACGTTTTCAACGATCCTGTCCTTAGTGAGTTGGAAACCGACGCCGTGGCCAACAATCAAAATCTCCGGGCCGCCGTTGCCCGCGTCGACCAAGCCCGTGCTATGGCAAGGGCCAGTCTCAGCCAGTTTTTCCCGGAGCTTTCTCTCAACCCGTTGTTGAAGCGCGAGCGCACCTCTGGCCATCTGCCAACCCCGATCCCGGTCAACGTTCCCTCCGCCCTCGTGACTACTTACAGTGTCCCATTCGATTTGAGTTACGAAGTGGACCTCTGGGGCCGGGTGCGCCGCTCCTTTGAGGCTTCGCAGGCTCAGGCTCAGGCCAGCGTCTCAGATTACCAAAACGTGCTCCTCACGCTGACTGCAGATCTGGCTGTGAATTATTTTCTGATCCGCTCTCTGGATGCCGAAGTCGTCACTTTGCGGCGAACCGTCGAACTGCGCAACGAATCCGTCCGCATCTTGAATGGTCGTTTTGTAACAGGCGTCATTCCGGAAATGGATGTGTCCCAGGCGAAGACCGAGCTGGCGAATGCCAAAGCGGAGTTGGCCGACATCACTCGCCAACGAACGGAAACGCTCCATGCGATCGCGCTCCTGTGCGGCAAGGCCCCCAGTTCTTTTGATCTCGCTGAACGATCGGTGACTACTTCATCACCCTCTTTGCCGGCTGGATTACCCTCCTCCCTGCTCGAACGGCGACCGGACATTTCCCATGCCGAAAGGCTCCTGGCGGCTAGGAATGCTCAGATCGGGGTCGCCCGAGCGGCCTACTTTCCCGTACTCCATTTGACTGGACAGGCCGGGTATCTGAGCGCCGATGCGAAACATCTGTTCTCAAGTGACAGTTCCGTGTGGTCAATCGGGCCAAGCATCAGTTGGTCATTGTTCAACGCAGGGCGAACCACTGCCCAGGTCAAGCAAGCCGAGGCCTCTTACCAGGAAGCTCTGGCTGACTATCGTCAAACCGTGCTTGCCGCCTTCAAAGAGGTTGAAGATTCGCTTGCGCAGATCGTCCTCCGGAATGAACAGACCACCGCACAATCCGAAGCTCTTGCCTCGGCCAGCCGGGTAACGGAACTGGCCAGGGCGCGCTATGAGGCTGGCACAGTCAACTATCTTCAAGTGGTGGATGCCGAACGGAACAGGCTTCAACAGGAACGCCAGAAGGCACAGCTTGAGGGACAACGCTTCGCCGCCAGCGTGCGGCTGATCAAGGCCCTGGGAGGTGGATGGGAAGAAAAGGCTGAGGAGAAATTTTAGGCGAGATCCGACCTGACTTTTCCGATATTGAAGGGCATCTATTCCTCTACCGGTTCGTAGTGGAAAGCGAATTTCGCCTCTCACTTACCATAAGTCCTGTTTGTTCCTTATTTCATTGCAACACGTGAAAATAGATGCTAACCTCTGGAATAAAAGGGAGGAATCTGATAAATTTCTAAAGGTATGAACAATCGCGGATTTACAGACCACATGACCGAACGTACCGCTATGGCGGTTGCCCATTACTGGCGAACAAGGACCGCACAACGTAAAAAGCAGGAAGCAACCGGCAAAGCCGATCAGGGTTTGCGTAGTGCCGTTACCGGCGGTGCGCAGATGGACGGGTCGTCAACGATTCACAGGCTTATCAATGGTGATGCGCGAGAGTTATCCATTCTGGATGCTGAGTCAGTACATCTCGTCCTTACGTCGCCGCCCTATTGGAATCTCAAGCGCTACAATGAACATCCTGACCAGATGGGACATATTCAGGACTACGAGGGTTTCTTAGCAGAACTGGAGAAGGTCTGGAGGCACGTTTTTCGTGTCCTTGTCCCCGGAGGCCGTCTGGTGTGCGTAGTCGGTGATGTGTGCGTGGCAAGACGGGATTTCGGACGTCATCTTGTGTTCCCGCTTCATGCGGACATTTGTGTCATCTGCCGCCGGATTGGCTTTGACAACCTGAATCCGATCATCTGGCACAAAATCGCAAATGCATCCTATGAAGTGGCCAACGGATCCAAGTTTTTAGGCAAGCCGTATGAACCCAATGCGATCATCAAGAATGATATGGAATTCATCCTCATGCAACGTAAGCCCGGAGGTTATCGAAAACCTTCTAATTCTCAGCGCGACGCGAGCAGGATTTCAAAGGACGAGTTTAACCGTTGGTTCCAGCAAATATGGAACATCCCAGGGGCCTCTACCAAGCAACATCCCGCTCCATTTCCATTAGAGTTAGCTAACCGTCTGGTCCGCATGTTCTCATTCGCGGGCGATACGGTGCTTGACCCATTCTGTGGATCTGGGACAACCATGATTGCTGCCCTTCGGGCACGGCGGAACAGTATCGGCGTTGAAATTGATCCCGAATACTGCCGGATGGCTGCACGATACTTGAAAGCCGAAACTTCCAACCTCTTTACGAATGAAACATTAATCTTTGAGAAGGCGACTGCAGAACCCGCCTGCCTTGTCAGGGAAGACCGGGCCCTTTACCATGTCCGCCCAGCGAAGAAAAAATTGGATTAGATTCAGAGAAGGAGGATTCTCTATGGATTGGGGAAAGAAAAATCGTTTGTCCCGTTTAATCCCGTCGGATGGCCATTGCTTCTTTTTGCCCATCGATCATGGTTATTTTCAAGGGCCTACTCGAAAACTTGAAAATCCGAAGGAAACGATTCAACCCTTGATCCCCTATGCGGACGGTCTTTTCGTGACACGAGGTGTCCTTCGTTCTGCGATCGATCCTCAAAATTGCCCTCCTATTATTCTGAGGGTTTCAGGGGGGGTAAGCATCATTGGAAAGGATCTTTCCCACGAAGGCATTACCACATCCGTGCAGGATGCACTCAGACTCAATGTGGCTGCCGTGGGGATGTCGATCTTTGTCGGAAGCGAGTACGAACACGATTCGTTGATGAATTTGGGGAAACTGGTGGATCAGTGCGAGGACTATGGCCTTCCGGTGATGGCAGTTACCGCGGTAGGCAAAGAACTGGAAAAAAGGGACGCGCGCTACCTCGCTCTCTGTTGCCGCATTGCTGCGGAATACGGGGCTACCATTGCCAAGACTTACTGGTGTGAAAATTTTGATAAAGTGGTCAGCGGCTGTCCGGTGCCTGTGGTCATGGCCGGCGGGCCGAAGTGTGAAACGGAGCGAGAAGTTTTTGAATTTGTCTATGACGGCATGCAAAAGGGAGCAATCGGCTTAAACCTCGGCAGAAATGTCTGGCAGCATGACTACCCTGTGGCAATGATGAAGGCTCTCCGGGCCATTATCCATAAAAAGGCTTCAACGAAGGAAGCGGAGGAGATCTTTGAACAGGAGAAAAGGATTGAATAATGGCTGCAGTCAGAAATCTCTTCAGTGAGGAGGAAGCTAAACAATTTATCACGAAGTATTCTGCCCTCCCAGAAGCTTTGAGCATTCGCCTCTACACCTCCAGATTGATCGGGAAGGACAGGCTTCTCGTCCTACACGGAGGAGGGAACACTTCTGTAAAGTTGAGGATGAAAAATGTTGTTGGCGAAGAGCGGGAAATCCTCTTCGTAAAAGGGAGTGGTGTAGTCCTGGCAGGGATCGAGCCCGAAGGGATGGTGGGATTAGACCTTCAGGAACTGAGGAAGCTCAAACATCTGGAAACCCTTTCGGATGATGAAATGGAGAATCAATTACAGATTCGAAAGATCTCTCACCGCTCTCCAGACCCATCCGTAGAAACGCTCATCCATGCCTTTCTGCCCCGTCGGTATGTGGACCATACCCATGCAGACAGTATCCTTATCCTCACCCACCAGAAACACGGAGAAGCTTTGGTGAAAGAAGTCCTTGGCTCAGGGGTCGGTATTCTTCCTTATGTGCATTCTGGATTCCCCCTCGCCAAAGCAGCGATCGAACTGTATGAAAACGGCCCTCATCTTGAAGCATTCGTCATTTTGAATCACGGTATTTTTACCTTTGGTGACGACGCCAAAATGTCCTATGAAAGGATGATTCATTATGTGCAGCAGGCCGAATCCTATATCCAGAGGAAAACCCAGGGAAGATCCCCGTCCAAACCTCCCACGAACTTATCTGTTCCGAGAGATCGGGTAAAGTCCATTGCACGCGTCGCCTCTGTCATTCGAGGGGTGTGCGCCCAGCCAAGTCCTGAAGGCCATTTCCGCCGGCTCTTAACAGAAGTAAGAACGAGCCCTGAAATGGTTGAGATCTCACTCTCGGAGGAGGCATCGAAGTTATGCAACACAGGGGCTCTCACCCCTGATCATATCCTCTGGACCAAGAATCGGGCGTGTTATATCGGGTCTGTTCCAGAAGAGGATGAATCCCTTCAGCGGATCGTGAGAGAATCGGCTGACCTCTACAAAACAAACTATGATCAAAACTTTGAGACCTATGTGAAGGCCAAGGGAATGGGGTTGGAGAAACTTGATCCTTATCCGAGAGTATTTCTCGTTGCAGGAATTGGAGTGATTGCCCTTGGCCACACCCGAAGGGATGCGCGTATTGCCGCTGATATTGCAGAGGAGACATTTCGATCGAAACGCTGTGCAACGACCCTTGGTGAATATGTGCCTATTTCTGAATCCCACGCTTTTGAAATGGAATACTGGGGCCTGCAGCGAAAGAAACTGGGGAAAACCGATCTTCCGCCCTTACAGGGGCAGGTGGCAGTGGTAACAGGTGGCGGGGGTGCCATCGGTCTGGGAATTGCCGACCGGCTATTAGAGGCTGGGGCCTCCGTGGTCATTTGCGACGTTGATGAGGTCCGGTTGAAGAAAGTCCATTCCATCCTCTTACGCAAGTATGACGAGAGCCTGATGGAATCGATGACATTCGACGTAACAGATTATCCCTCCGTTGAAAAGGCCTTCCATGAGATTGCTGGTAAATTGGGGGGTATGGACCTTCTCGTTCCTAATGCGGGAATCGCTCATGTGGCGAGGCTCGAAAACCTTGACCCCATAAAATTTAGACAAGTGATGGACGTAAATCTGACAGGAACGTTCCATGTCATCAAGGGCTCCGTTCCCATTTTCAAGCGGCAAGGGACGGGCGGAAATATCGTGGTGATCAGTTCCAAGAATGTCTTTGATCCAGGGGCGGCGTTTGGAGCCTATAGTGCTTCCAAGGCCGGGGCCCATCAAATTGGAAAGATTGCAGCGCTGGAGCTTGCCGAATTAGGGGTCCGAGTCAATATGGTAACCCCGGATGCTATTTTTGGAGATGAAGAGGTATCATCAAGATTGTGGGACATCGTGGGGCCTGAACGGATGAAGTCGAGGGGACTTGATCCGGATGGCCTAAAGGAATATTATCGGCAGAGAAACCTTTTGAAGACTCGCGTCCTGGCCGAGCACGTGGGTAATGTTGTTGTTTTTTTTGCGAGCGAGCAGACTCCGACAACCGGAGCCTCATTCCCGGTAGACGGAGGAATTCCCGCTGCCTTTCCAAGATAATTCCTTCTTCCCCATTCAAGACAATCTCTCCACCGAGCGTTGCCACCTAATGGATCTTATGCCAAATTGATCTCAAAATACAGTACTTCCAACCCCAAAATACGCTATTCACCCTATTCACCTCTGGCAGGGTTGTGAGAGAATTTTAGTAAGCAAGTGATTCCTCTCGGATCCATCCGGTGAAACACCTGGGAACTATTATCAAGGCCACAAATCAACAAGGAGGACTGCACGCAGCATCATCCCATGGGATCGTAATTTATTACACTCCCAGGTAGGCTGTCTTCACATGTTCGTCGGCGAGCAGTGACCCGCCGGTCCCCTGGAGGGTGATCCTCCCTGTTTCAAGTACATAACCCCGATTAGCCACAAGCAGGGTCTGCTTCACATTCTGCTCAACAATGAGGACCGTCGCTCCCTCACCATTGATCTTCTTGATCGTGTTGAAGACCTCCCGGACGAGAATGGGAGCAAGTCCAAGCGAGGGTTCATCAAACATCTGAAGCCTCGGTTTTCCCATGAGCCCTCTTCCGATAGCCAGCATCTGTTGTTCGCCGCCGCTTAGGGTGCCGGCCAACTGTTTTCTTCGTTCTCGCAACCGTGGCAAGAGGTCGTAGACCATGGCTCTGGTCTCTTCCCGTCTTTGTCTCGCCTCTCCCCGAAGAGAACCCATATCGAGATTCTCCTCCACCGTCATCTCAACAAAGAGCCTTCTCGCCTCTGGAACATGGACAATCCCAAGCTCGATCAATTTGTAAGGATCGATCTTATAGATCGGTTTTCCTTCAAACAGAATCTCACCCTTCTTGGGCCTCAAGATGCCGGAGATGGTCTTCAGGATCGTCGACTTTCCAGCGCCATTCGCGCCAATCATGGCCACAATCTCTCCCTGCTTCACCTCGAAGGAGACATCCCAGATGACCTGAACATCCCCGTAGAAGACAGTCGAGATTCTTGATTTCAAGCATTGATTGCCTCTCCCAGATAGGCCTCGATCACCAGAGGGTTGTTGCCGATCTCCTTCGGGTGTTCCCTCCGCGATCTTTTCCCCGTAGTTGAGGACGACGATCCGGTCCGAGAGGGACATAATCACTTTCATATGGTGCTCGATGAGCATGATCGTGATGCCCCTTTCCCTCACCTTTCGAATGATCTCAACCAGATCGTTCTGCTCGGAAGGATTGAGGCCGGCGAACGACTCGTCGAGAAGGAGCATCTCGGGCTGGGTGGCCAGGGCCCTCGTGATCTCCAGCTTTTTTCTCTTGCCTAATGGGAGTCCTTTGGAGACCACATTCCGATCCTCATAGAGGCCTGTAAACTGAAGGATCTCAAAAGCCATCTCTGTGGCCTCCGCCTTGTTCTTCGCCCGGAGAAAGGCAGAGGCGATCACATTGTCGAGGGTGGTCATTCTCTGCAGCGGCCTCACGACCTGGAAGGTTCTCGCCAATACCCAGCTTGCAGATCTGATGGGGTTTCAGATGGGAGATCTTCTCTCCCTTAAAGAAGACTTCCCCTTCCGTGGGTGGATAAAATCCATTGACCACATTGAAAAGGGTCGTCTTCCCCGCACCGTTCGGGCCGATCAGGCCCGAGGATCTCTCCCTTGTTGACGTCGTAAGTGACGTCGGTCAGTGCCGCGAGTCCCCCGAAGTGCTTTGAGACGTTCCGAATCTGAAGCAGACTCATGACGAGGCTCTCCTTCGGTCTGAACAGCCGGATGAGCTTGCGATAGTCTCCGGCAATCCCATTCGGTAAGAAGATAATAATAAAGATCAAAAGGATTCCAAAGAGGGTCTGGTGGGCAGCGCCCAACCCCGGGTTAGACCTTATGATTTCCGCAAGGAAGACCATGATGATCGCTCCGATGGTTGGCCCCCAATAAGTGGCCACGCCCCCAACCATAACGACCATAATCGTCACAATGGATATGTCATGAAGGTTAAAGACGACCTTCGGATCGATATACCCCATATAATTTGTGTAAAAAGCGCCCGCCAGCCCTGTGATGGCACCGCTCAGGCAAAGGGCAATCGTTTTATAAAGGGTCGTATCTATCCCCATGGATTCCGCAGCGTCCTGATCCTCCCGGATTGAAACAAAATAGTACCCGAACTTGGATTCAATCACTTTCTTTACCAACAAGAAAGCTCCCAATAGCCAATAACAGAATGATATAGTAGTACCATATCTTTTCCACCCAAGTCCTTTCCCGGATCATTATCCCTACATCGCCACCGGTGAATTTCACAAGGTTTTCAGCCGTCACTCTGAGCACCTCTCCCATGGCAAGGGTGCCGAGAGCAAAATAAGGACCTCTCAACCTTAAGCAAATAAAACCGATTACCAGAGAAAGGGCTGTCACTACAAAAATACTGATGGGTAATCCCCACCACGGAGATAATCCAAGTTTGGAATAAAGGAGACCAGCGGTATAGGCCCCAACGCCAAAGTAGGCTGCATGGCCAAAGGAGACCTGGCCACAGTATCCACCGAGGAGATTCCATGCCATCCCAATCATCGAGTAGACGATCACCAGGACCAGGATGTGCATGATGTAGGAACTCAGGCCAATGAGTGGCAGAATAGCCAACAAAGCCAGAAGGATGATAGGCCAACTCTTTCTCATTTTCCGAACGTCCGTTTTCGCAAGAGTGATGCAACACCACCCGGCAGAAAGATAAGCGCTGCCACGAAGATGAGGAACCTACCCACAGGAGCCCACCCCATACCGAGATAAGTCGCTGTCATCGATTCAAAGATTCCGAGGATGACCCCTCCGATAATGGCCCCGACCGTTGAGCCGAGTCCACCAAGGATGGTGATAACAAAAGCAATGAGTGTAAACTGTCCTCCCAGGGCTGGGAAGAGATAGTAGATGGGAAGGAACAGGCAGCCGGCCGCACCGACCAGGGCACACCCAATGCCAAAAGTTACGACCCGCATTCTGCCCACATTCACGCCCATTAGAAGGGCAGCATCGAGATCCTGCGCCGTTGCCCGAATCGATTTACCCGTATCTGTCCGAGTGAGGAAAAACCAGAGTAGAATGGTAATGGTCACAGCAATCAGAAAGGACAGAGACCACGCCATCGAAAGAGAAAGCTCAAAGGGAGCATCCTTCCAGTAGTCGGTCAGATAAAAAGCTTTTGTCGCATAGTCCACTGGAGTAGATCGATAGTTAGAGGTAAAGAAGATCGTAGCCAGGTTGGCCAAAACCATTCCGATGCCAACGGTGAGGATCACCTGATTCTCTGGCAGGATGGACTCCACCTTCAAGACCGGATTGATCAGGTACTTCTGAAGTCCTATTCCAAGGAAGAATAAGGCAGGGGCTGCAACGAAGACAGAGAGATAAGGATCAATATGGAGAAGTGTGAAAAGCCAGTAGGCGATGTACATGGCTACCATCATGATCTCCCCATGGGCAAGGTTGATGATCTTCATCACCCCCATGATAAGAGTCATCCCTATGCCAATGAGGCCATAGAGGCCCCCAAGTAGAAATCCGGAGATGAGGGTCTGCAAAAAGAGTTCAACCTGGGCAGCCATTTCTTTTGTTATCCCCCCTTCCAATGGCTTAAGGTCACGACTCTCTCTCCTTGACTCTCTTCAAAGGGTGAAGGGAATCCTCAAATATTTTGGGTTGGTCCCTGTTTCAGATTTCGCCTGCCTACCAGCAGGCAGGCGCTTCAGATTTAGGATTTCCGACCTACTTTCGATCCCTCCATCTCGGGATAGGATAGACGTACTTTTTGCTCGCATATTTCTGTGGCCAAATCGTCTCGTGCTGGCCGTTGATCACCTGCATGACCAGGGTATCCATGAAGTTCTGGTTGGTGTAGCCTTCCTTATCCTCAAATTTGATGGGACCAAAGGCAGTCATCATATTCGTCGTCTTCATGGCGTCCCGGATATCATCCGGCGTCCAGGATTTCGCCCTCGTCAGGACATCTTTGATAACATAGAGGGCTGAATAAGCCTCTGCGCCATGATAGGAAGGATAATCTCCAAAACGCTTTTTATATTTTTCTGCAAACTCCTTTGCTCCAGGATAAGCAACCTGGGGACTCCAGAGGGTGGCTGTGACAACATATTCCGCTGCCTCTTTGGCACTCTGGATGAATTCCGGAATGGCAAAGCCTGCTGCCCCGCCAGCAAAGAGTTTCGCATCAATTCGGAGCTCCTTGATCTGCTTCATTAAAAGGGCTGCATCCATGACGTAAGAAACCATGTAGATGACATCCGGCCTCTCTGCTTTTACCTTTGAAAGAATCGGTTTAAAATCAATGGCTCCCTTCTCATATTTCTCCTTCACCAGGACTTTCATCCCGACTTTCTCCGACTGCTTCACCATGTCCTCGGCCCCTGAGGTCCCGAAATCTGAGCTTTCGTAAAGGATGGCGATGGTCGTTGGCTTCACGACCTCGTTAAAGAAAGACAGCATTCCGCTGGCGTAATAGGCATTCGTGGGGTTCATTCGGAATACATATTTGTAGTTTTGTTGGGTAATATCATCGGTCGCGCCGGTGACGACCAGGTAGGGGACCTTCCGTTCCTCTGCGACAGCGGCAATCGCCTTAGAGCACGAGGAGCTATATTCGCCAAAGATAACCGGTTGTTTCTTGACATCGATCAATTTTTCTGCAATCGACCGGGAGACCTCCGGTTTCCCCTGGGAGTCCTCAAACTCAAGGGCAATCTTCTTCCCCTTGATCCCACCTGCGGCATTGATCTCCTCCATGGAAATTTCGTAAGACCTTTTCTCAATCTCCCCGAATTTTGCATTCGTCCCTGTCAGGGGAAGAGGGATGCTGAATCTCGCATCCTGCGCAAAAAGAGGACTATTCAAAATACTCGCCAAGAGAACCGATGCAATTCCGATTGCAAGCTTCTTCATATTCCTACCCCCGGAAATAGAATGAGGTTGCCTTCATGCCTCCCAAAGAAGGATCGATTTGGAACACATGATATTTAGATCATCCATGATTGTCAAGATTTTTTTGATGCCCGCTTTTGCAAGATATCTGTGTCATCGACCGCCAGAGCCCGGCCTCTTTCTTTGAACATGGCTCCTTTGAAACCATTTTTTAAATGGATTGCCGTTGCTTTCCCCTCGACCGATCCGGCCAGTTTTAACACTCAACCGGACTTGGGGGGTGAGGGTGGAGAACCACCCTGGGGTAGTCTTGATTTCCGGAAAGAGGCCCGGATCTCTCTGGGGATCCAGAAGAGAAGGGTGAGCAGAATTCCCAACCCAACGGACCCCAAGATGGTATAGATGAGAGACGTATTAAACCCCCACAGAAGGAATTTGATCGAGACAGGAGGTGCCCCTGAATTCTGGACGGCAAAAACGGCAACAATAATAATCACCAAGAAGGCGACCCAGAAAAAGACTTGCATAGCTTTTGTCTCCTTTCTTTTCGAACCCTATCGATTGAAAGACTGGATTCCCCCGTATCAAGTACGGGGCAGGCTTAGTCAAGCCCGGAATGACGACAGAGAAGGAAGCCGAAAGATCCAAACATTTATATCTGGTGGTAGAAGAAGTGGCCCGGACCAGATGGGTTCTTAGGGCAGGTCTATGTTCAGGCTCTTATCGACTTTCTGCCTTCTGAAAATCCTCTTTCAAAGATCTTCAAACTCACTTCTCGAAACCTTTGGGCCGTTACCTGTTCGATGGCTGCTTTGAGTTTGTCATGAGAAAAGGGGAACCTGGGATGCGCCGTGGCAAAACCGATCAGGGCGATATTGACCGATTGGATCGATCCCATTACCCGGGCCAGACGATCTGCGCCAAACACATAAGTTCCAATCCCCTTTTCTTTCAGGTAGGCCAGGATTTGCGGGTTCATATAATTGGGATCCGGGGCATTGATAAAACAGAGGCCGCCATCCTGGCCATTGATCGAGGGTTTGAGATAGTGAAGCGTTTTATAGGCTTCGTTCTTTTCAAGAGACAAGAGGATATCAGCGCTTCCCTTCTTTACCAGGGGACTGTCGAAGTTACCAATTTTCAGGTGGGTCATCACCGACCCTCCCCGCTGGCTCATCCCATGGTCTTCTGAACCGATCATGGGAAATCCCTCTCTAAGGGCAAGCTCGGAAAAGATCCGTGTGACCAGAAGAACCCCTTGACCGCCCACACCGGAAATGATCATCTGGACGTTCATGATTTTCGCCAATTTAATCTCAAATGTCAAATATCCAAAATAATAAATTTTCACTGATCATTCGAACCAATAGATTGAGTTCCTTCGAGATACTGAGGACACAGCAGACCTCTGCATCTCCGTGGTGAAATATTTCTCATCTTTTAGCTGACCTGAAAGATACCTTCCTGACAGCAAACCTGCGCGCAGAGACCGCAGTCCACACAGGTCAACCGGTCAATCATCACACGGCCGTCCTCTCCTCGAATCATCGAGGGACATTCGAACCGTTTGAGGCAGAACCCACAGGCAATACAGGCGCCAACAGCCGGCATCTCTATCGCCGAGGTAGGACAGTCCCGGACACAGACGCGGCAACCTGTGCATTTTTCATACTGAATGGCATATCCGGCTTCCGTTTTGGTAATGGCCCCCTCGGGACACTGGATCATGCACGTGTCGCATTGATAACAGGCCCCACAGTGAAGACATCTCTTGGCCTCCTCAAGGATCGCCTCTTCGGAGGGCAGCAGGTTTACTTCTTTGAAAACATGGTCTCGCTCCTCAAGGGAAAGAACGGGTTCTTCTACCCTCGGTTTGCGTTCTACCTTATCAATGGGGACCGAGACCAGTTCCGTAGAAACCCCTTCGTCCTCCCGGTTTGTCTTCATGTCTTCTCCACTTAAATACCGATGGATAGAGAGGGCTGCCTTTCTCCCTGCTGCCAGACCTTCGATGAAATTCTTTGGGCCTGTTACGGCATCTCCTCCAGCAAAGAGCCCCTCGATCGGCGTGGCTAATGTGAGGGGATCAACGTGAATGGTGTTCCAGGCTGTCTGGGGCACGGCATTTCGGAAAGCAGAAAGATCTGGAACGTATGTGGGCGAGGTGATGATGAGGTCGGCCTTCAACTTTTTCTCAGGACCTTGCGCGGATAAGAGCCTCGTCCTTCCAAGGCTTGTAGGTGAACTGAGAACTGCCTCTTTGAAACAGACCCCAGTCGCTTTTCCATGAGATGCCGCAATTCGGGTTGGGACGGAAAGATACTGAAAGACCACCCCTTCCTTTTCTGCCTCTGAGATCTCGAATGGCTCGGCAGGCATCTCCTTCCGCGACCGGATGAACAATACCGTGACCTCTTTTGCTCCGAGCCTCAGGGCGGTTCGTGCAGCATCCACTGACCGGTCAGTTCCTCCCAACACCACCACCCTGGTAACAGCAGGGACCTTTTGCTTCAAGGCGACCTTCTTCAAAAAGGTGAGGCTGTCCATCACCCCGATAGCCTCATGATCAGGGAGATCCACTTTCCTGGGCTTGTGAGCCCCCGGAGCCAGTAGGATGGCCTTATAACCCTGAGCCCTGAGGTCGCCTAAAGAATATTTATCCCCCACCCGCGTTTTCAACCGAAATTCAACCCCCAGTTTTTTGACGATATCGATCTCTCGATTTAGAACTTCTTCCGGAAGCCGAAAGCGACCCGTCCCTACAGCCATCGTCCCGCCAGGCAGGGGAAGGGCCTCAAAGATGGTTACAGGATAACCCTGCCGTCTCAAATCATAGGCTGCCATCAGACCCGTGGGACCTGATCCCACAATCGCAACCTTTGCGTCCCTCTCAGGGCCTGGCGTGAGGCCCAGAGGAGGGGTCTTTTCACAATCCGCAAGATACCGCTTCAGGAGATCGATTGCAATGGGCTGATCTATGTCCCCTCTTCGGCAGATTTTTTCACATGGCCGCGCACAGAGCCTGCCTGTGATCCCGGGAAAGGGATTCTTTTGACGGACAAGGGCCAGGGCTTCATCAAACTTCTTTTTTGATACGAGATCGATATAGCCCCTGGCATCCACCTGGATAGGGCAGGCCCCGGTACAGGGAGCGATCTTGTCCCGGTATAAAGGCAGATGGGATTGAGGCATGGCCCCGCTCTTCATCTGAGGAAGGTCTCTTTCGGGCGGCGGTACATGGCGGATGTCCAACTTGACGGGTTTGATCTTAAGCTGCTCTTTTTGATGGGTGATGCAGGGATAACGGGAAATGAGAACCGCCATTCCACCCTCCGGCTGCTTGGTATAATCATAGGCCTTTTTCGCTTCCTGAATCATGCCCTTGATATCGTAGGGATTAACAACCCGAATGTATTTGACCCCGCACCCTTTGACCAGTTCTTCAATCGAGAGAGGACTTCCGGGGTGGCCGTCAGCAGTGATTCCAGATTCCGGAGTGGGTTGCATCCCTGTCATGGCCGTAATGGAATTGTCGAGGATGACGAGAACGAACCGGGCCCCATTATACACGGAATTCAGGAGACCCTGAGGTCCGGAGTGATAGAAGGTTGAGTCTCCAATGGTGGAAATGATGGGGATGTCCTTGCCATCCTGGTGATAGGCCTGGTAGAAGCCGCTGGCAAAGGTGATGGCAGCTCCCATGTCATGGCAGGTATCAACCGTATCCATGTTCATTCCAAGGGTGTAGCATCCGATATCACTGGGAAAGATGCCATTGGGAAAGGCCTGCTTTAGGGCGAAGAAAGAAGCCCGGTGAGGACATCCCGAACAGAGGGAGGGCCGGCGGATAGGCAGTCCGAGGGTAGCCACCAGTTTTTCGAGTGGTTCCGTGGAGAACTCCCCTCCTACAGGAATGGAAAATTCTCTGCAGAGATCTGACAGAATGTGTGTGACGGTTTCGAGAAGCATCTCCCCTTCATTGGGAAGGGTTCCGTCCAACCGTCCACGGACTTTTGACTTGTCCCGGATCTGAAGCTCGATGACCGGCTCGGTTTCTTCAAGAATCAAGACGTGATCGCATTTTTGGATAAAGGCCTCCACCCTCTCAGCGGGAAGGGGGAAAGGGGTTCCAATTTTAAGAACCGGAATCTTCTCCTGCAAGCCCATCTCGGGAAGGATATCCCGGACAAAGGCGTAGCCAATTCCACCGGCGATGATCCCCAGAATCGCTCTGTCCCGGTCATGCTCGATGAAATTGAGAGAGGTCATGGAATTGAACTCTTCAGCAATCTTCTGGAGCTTCAGGTTGAGCTGTTTATGCAGAAGGAAACGGTATTTGGGTGTTGCGCTCCATCGCTGGGGATTTCGCTCGAAATGGGCCTTCCTCTCCATCTTGGGAATAGGGTTGAACGCGATGGTTTGCTGAGAATGAGATACTCTCATTACCGGGCGGAGAATGACAGGGATCTGGAATTTTTCAGAAAGGTCGAAGGCGACGGGTAACATCTGCTGGGCTTCTTTTGCGCTGGCCGGGTCGAAGACCGGAACCTTTGCAAACATGGCCATGAACCGAGTATCCTGCTCGGTCTGCGACGAGTGGGGTCCAGGATCGTCGCAACTGATGATCACAAAACCTCCCACTGTTCCAATATAGGCTGCGCTCATCAGGGGATCCGTGGCGACATTGAGCCCCACCTGTTTCATGGCAACGGCCGTCCGCTTCCCTGTATACGAGGCGACTAATGCATTTTCGAAAGCCACCTTTTCATTGGTTGACCACTCGATGTAGATGTCCAGATGATTCTCTTTTTTGAATCGGACCACTCCAGGGAGGATTTCTGAACTGGGTGTTCCAGGATAGGCGGTGACAAACTGACAGCCACTCTCCACAAGTCCTCTGGCAATGGCATCGTTTCCAAGAAGAACTCTTACCTCTTTGTTTGACATCACTGACCTCTATAAACCCTATCCAAACATATTTGAAATTATCCCCCTCACCCTTCCCCTCTCCCCTGAGGGGAGAGGGCGGGGTGAGGGGACAAAAATGTTAGCAGAAAATTCTCAGATTTAGACACGTAAGAATCTAAATTCGAATATCGAAATCCGAAACAAATTCAAATTTTCAATGCCCCAATTTTCAAAACGTAGTAACGAACGGCATTGGAAAGTTGACATTACGTAGACTCCCGCCCTGGCGGGACGACGAAGTAATCGCGTGAGATTCGCTTCGCTCGAAATGACAGTCTATGGTGTGTCAACTTTTTTTCTTCGAGCAGGCAGGTGCTTCGAATTTGTCCTCTTTTTCTAGTAGAATTTTAACAAGATTATCCCATTGGTTACGGATGACCATCCGGATCGACCGGCCTTCCTGAGGCCCATCCTTTTTCGATGGATTTAACGCCGATTCTGTGAACAGAGTGGCCAGCTTTTCGGCCTCTTGTATGAACCAGGTTTTTGCTGATTCGCCTGAATAGAGGTGGGAGATCTCCTCTGGATGACCAGGTTCTATCATGAGCAGCCATCCCCGACGATAGGGATCCCTCCAGGTCAGGTTTGGAGATTCCTCCACATCGCGATTTACCACAGAAACAGTCCCTGTAAGGGGAGAGAGGACTTTTGCCTCTTTCCCGACAGCTCTAATTTCTGCCATGACCTGATTCTTCTTAAGAGAGCCACCGATGGGTGGGAGCGTAATAGCATCGGCTTCCATGGCAAGATTGGAAACCAGACCATCGAACCCTAACCGAATATAGGAGTCTATTGGCTTGGCCCAGAGATGTCCTTCACTGTAGAAGTATTCAGGAAAATAGGTGAATCCACTCACCTGGAACGGTTCCTTGCTTTTGGCAGGCTTGAGAGCGAAGGCAGGGTGGATCCCAAACCGGTCCTCCATCCTCTGGTCAACCTCGCACCGCCAACATTCGAAACCATTCGAGCAGACCATAAAATCGACTAAGCCAAGGCGCATATACCGGCAATAACGCCGAGTCCCCGTGTCGGATCGTTTGATCTTTCTGATCCTTTCCATCTCCATTTTGATCGCTCCAGAAGGGCAAATATACTCACAAGCCCCACAGGCGATGCACCGATCGGAAAGGACTTCAAAAGGCGTTCCGATCTTTTTCTGGGTTCCTCTCTTGGAGAAACCAATGGCATCGGCCCCCACGATTTCATTGCAGGTACGGACACAGAGGCCACAAAGAAAGCAGTGATTCCCGGGGTCTTCAGATTTGTAGGGGGTTTTTTCCACCCCCAGCTCGTTGGCGAGATCCTGAACGGATGGAACCTGAGGGCATCGTGCCAGGAGGAGCTCGACAAGGACGCGTCGTGCTTGGAGGACCCTTTCAGAATGGGTTTCTACTTTGATCCCTTCACGGGCAGGATAGTTACAGGCTGTGACCATACGGGTCTTACCATTTTCCGACACTTCCACCGTGCAGAGCCTGCAGGAACCTTGAGGTGCCAGATCCGGGTGGTAGCAGAGAGTCGGAATGGAAATGGACATCTTCCGGCAAATTTCCAAAAGGGTTGTATTTTCCCTGGACCTAACTTTCGTGTCATTAATCGTCAGATGAACCATGAAAAAGATGTCCTATGATGACGATCAAGGTTTGAGGATCGCCTCGCTTGGGGTTTATTGCCTCTAACCTTTTACCTGATGCCTCATACGGCTTTATTGGATCAAAACGGCCTCAAACTTGCAGGCCTCATAGCAAGCCTTACACTTCATGCATTTATCATCATCGAGTTGATGGGGTTTTTTCTTCTCCCCAAAAATTGCGTCAACAGGACAGACCCTGAGACAGGCTCCACAGCCCGTGCACGTTTCAGGATTGATCGAAAGAGAGATGAGCCCTTTGCAGGACTTAGCTGGACACTTATTGTCTTTGATGTGGGCTTCATATTCTTCTCTAAAATGTTGAAGCGTTGACAGGACAGGGTTGGGCGCTGTTAATCCGAGACCGCAAAGAGAGGTATCGATCATCACTTCAGACAGATCTTGTAAAAGCTCAATATCTCCCTCCTTGCCTTTCCCTTCACAGATTCGGTTAAGGATCTCGCCCATCTGTTGAAGTCCCTCCCGGCAGGGTGTGCACTTGCCACAGGACTCCTCCTGAAGAAATTGAACAAAATAGCGAGCCATGTCCACCATGCAGTTATCCTCGTCCATAACGATCATGCCACCTGAACCCATCATGGATCCAGCTTCCTGAAGTCGATCGAAATCAACAGGAAGGTCAAGAAGGCTTTCAGGAATGCAGCCGCCAGAAGGGCCTCCTGTTTGGATCGCCTTGAAACGCTTGGCCCCGGGGATTCCCCCGCCGATATCGTAGACGATCTGGCGCAGAGTGATTCCCATAGGGACTTCAACAAGGCCTGTATTGTTAATCTTCCCGACGAGCGAAAAGATCTTCGTTCCCTTCGAGCCCGCAGTCCCGATGGAGGTATACCAATCCACGCCACGGTTGATGATGATCGGGACATTGGCCCATGTCTCGACATTGTTTAGGTTACTCGGTTGGTCCCAGAGCCCGTGCTCGACGGTATGAATATATTTGGCCCGAGGTTCTCCAACCCTTCCTTCAAGAGATGCCATCAGGGCAGTCGATTCACCGCACACAAAGGCTCCTCCACCGCGGCTGATCTTGAGGGTAAACGTCAACCCGGATCCCAGAATATCTCTTCCAAGAAGGCCGTATTCCTTCGCCTGGTCGATTGCGCGGCTGAGATTGGCGACAGCGAGGGGATACTCATGACGCACATAAACGTACCCTTCCTCGGACCCCATCGCATAGGCTCCAATGAGCATTCCCTCAATGACTCGGTGTGGGTTTCCCTCGATCAGCGAACGGTCCATGTAAGCGCCGGGGTCTCCTTCATCTGCATTACAGATAACAAACCTTTCCTTGCCCGTTGCCTTTCGACAAGCCTCCCATTTTGGACCCGTCGGGAATCCTCCGCCTCCTCGGCCTCTCAGCCCCGATTTTTTAATGGTCTCAATGACCTCCTCTGGCGACATTTCAGACAAGACCTTTTCCAATCCCTGGTAGCCGCCGATCGCAATATAGTCATCGATCTGAGTCGGATCGATCTCTCCATTGCTTCCAAAGACAACCCTTTGCTGGAACTTGTAAAATGGAATGTCCTGTTCATGGATGATCTTCTCTTTGGTCAGAGGGTCTTGGTAGAGGAGACGGTCAATCACTTTTCCCTCAAGGATCGTATCGGATAGAATCTGAGAGGCATCCGTTGTCTCAACGTTTGTATAGCAGATCATTTCAGGACGGATCACCACCAGGGGACCCCGCTCGCAGAAGCCGTGGCACCCACTGGCTCGAATCTCTATTCTCTCCTCCAGATGGTGGTCCATGGTCTCCTTTTTGAACAGGTCCACCACTTCCAAAGCACCGGTTGCCTGACAACCCGTCCCAGCGCAGATAGTGATGCACAGTTTTTTCCCGTCTCTCGATTTATTCAGGGATTCACGGAAGTCATGAAAGTCTGAAATGCTGGTGATGCGAGGGCTCATTTCTCCAACGGTTCTTGATATTTTTTCAAAATGCTTTCAATCTTGTTGGTATTGATTTTTCCATGATATTTTTTATCGATCACCATCATGGGTCCTAAGGCACAGGCCCCCAGGCAGTTGACGCTTTCGAGGGTGAATGCCTGATCTCTCGTGGTTCCCCCGGATTTTACCTCCAGCCGACTCTCAAGATAGTCGAGAACTCTGGCGCCTCCCCGCACATGGCACGCTGTTCCCAGGCATACCTGGATGGTACGTCTTCCCTTGGGCTCGAGGCTGAAGGCCTTGTAGAAAGTGGCCACTTCGTAAATGTTGGTGAGGGGAATATCAAGGCTTTTTGAGACTTGAACGAGTGCCTTTCGGGGGAGATAATTCATCTTTGCCTGAATATCCTGGAGGATACCGAGAAGAGAGGCCTTTTGATAACCATGCCTTTCAATGATTTCGCAAACGGGTTCCAGATCTGTCTGCATCTATTTTTTCTCTGGTCAATTTTCTGCCACAGGTGAGCCTTGGAATTCGTTTACTTGTTAGGCGAGGTCTCTCTTATTCTCGTTTTGCCTTTTTTCATTACCAGTATAAATTTTAACCGATCCGGTTAAGGACCTCAATTCCCCTTAGAAGAGTTTCTTCAGGTGCAGCAAAGGAGATCCGGATATGGGTATTCCTCTTGGAAAAGACACTGCCTGGTATGACAAAAAGGTTCTGCTTAATTGCCTTTTCAACAAAGGCTTCTCCATCTCCCCCCGGGACTTCCGGAAAGATGTAAAAAGCCCCTCCTGGTTTCTGAACCCGATATTTTTCTTTGAGACCCTCATAGATGAGATCCCGTTTTTTCTTGTATTGCTCAATGGTATCATCGACATTGTAATCCAAGGCCTTGATGCCCGCCTTCTGGGCAAAGGAAGAGACGCTTGAGAACGTATATTGCTGAAGGGTAGTCATCTGCTGGAGGATCTCACGGGGGCCTGCAACATAACCCAATCTCCACCCGGTCATGGCCCAGCTTTTTGAGAAACCACCAAGGGTCACTGTCTTTTCATAGATCTGTCCCAGACAAGGGCAGGCGGGTTGGTCAAAAACGTAGTTATCATAGATGTCGTCCGAGAGGATCAAGAGATCTCTCTCGGGCAATCCTTGCAACCATCATCAAGTCTTCTTTGGGATAGACTGCTCCCGTTGGGTTGTTTGGACCGTTGATGATGATGAACTTGGTCTTCTTCGATAGCTTCTTGACGAACTCCTCCTCCCTGAGGCGGAAGTCAGGATAGGTATCCACGAAGACAGGGGTTCCCCCCACGAGAAGAACCTGATATTCATACATCACAAAATAAGGATCCGGGATGACCACCTCGTCACCGGGATTGATGAGGGCCAGACTGGTCAGGAGAAGCCCTCCGGTTACTCCGGCTGTCACCATGATTTCCTCAAATTGAACCCCTTTCTTCTTGAGATGGAGTCCGATCTTTTCTCTTAACTCGGGGATGCCCTGGGTGGGTGTATATTTATTAAATCCTCTTTTAATCCAGTCGATCCCTTCTTCTTTTAAAGGCTCAGGGATATCGAAGTCTGGTTCTCCAATGCTCATATTGATGGGATCTTTCACCTGCCTGGCCAGATCAAAGATTCGCCTTACCCCAGAGGGTTTTATGTTCCTTAACCTTTCAGAGATCAACATTCCGTTATTCCCCTCCTTCTTTTATTCTTTTGGCTTTTTCGATGAGGTCAAGCATCGTCTCAATCCTTGTCTTGGTCGGAGGTGCCAAGGCACGTCTGATTTGATCGAACGAATAGTGCTCACTAAGGAATCTTGATATCTCTACTCTGAACTCCCAGCAAACAAGGATCTTGCGGCAGGGCAGACCATCGTTGACCGTTCGACAATATCGAAACGGAATCTCTCCGCCTAACTGAGAACAGTAAATCATCAGGCCATCATGTTCTTCAATCATTGCCATTTCGGGCATGCCTTGAAGGATTTTGCACAAACTCAGGGGAAAGAAATCCCACAGACCTAACGGCCCGTGGGATTTCTTCTTCAATTAGACGGGTTTACCCATTCTTAATGCCTGCGGTTTCGGCAATCCTTCAATCAACTTAAGAGATTTTTTCATCTCCTCTTCTGGCAATGGAGTATCGACGAGTCTTCCGCTAAAGTAGGCGTCATAGCCACCCAGGTCCAGGAGGCCGTGGCCGCTCCAGTTGAGAAGGATGACCTTTTCCTTTCCCTCTTCTTTCGCCTTCTTTGCCTCTTCAACGACCACAGAGATGGCATGGCTGGTCTCAGGCGCAGGGATGAAACCTTCGGTCCTTGCCCAAAGAACCGCATTTGCATAGCACTCCAATTGATTGTAGGCACGGGGTTCAAGCAATCTTTCAATGATCAGTTGGCTCACGAGAGGAGCGAGGCCGTGATACCGCAGCCCCCCCGCATGGATAGGAGCGGGAATAAAGGTGTGTCCAAGGCTGTGCATGGGAAGAAGTGGCGTTGTGGCGGCTGTGTCACCGAAATCATAGATAAAGGGGGCCCTCGTCATGGTGGGGCATGAAGTCGGTTCCGCCGGGATAATGGTGATATTGGCACCATTAATCTTGTCCAAAACAAAGGGAAAGGCAAGGCCAGCAAAGTTGCTTCCTCCGCCCACGCAACCGGTCACGATATCGACTTTCTTTTCTCCAAATTTCTCTAATTGCTTTTTAGCTTCGAGACCGATGATCGTTTGATGCATCATCACATGGTTTAAGACGCTTCCCAGAGAATATCGCGTATCTTTCGAAGTAACGGCATCCTCGATGGCCTCGCTGATCGCAATGCCCAGGCTTCCCGGAGAGTCTGGATTTTCCTGCAGGATCTTTCTCCCTGCGTTGGTATCCTTGCTCGGGCTGGGAACGCAGGTTCCCCCCCAGACATTCATCATCATACGGCGGTAGGGTTTTTGATCATAACTGATCCTTACCATATAGACCTTGCATTCGAGGCCAAAGAGACAACAGGCAAAGCTGAGGGCACTTCCCCACTGACCGGCCCCGGTCTCTGTAGCAATTCTCTTTATCCCGAAGACTTTGTTGTAATAGGCCTGGGCGACGGCTGTGTTCGGTTTGTGGCTACCCGGTGGGCTCACACCTTCATTTTTATAATAAATTCTCGCGGGTGTTCCGAGGGCCTTCTCAAGGGCATAGGCACGATGAAGCGGCGTCGGCCTCCAGATGAGAAGCTTCTCCATGACCTCTTGAGGGATATCGATCCATCTTTGTGTGCTGACCTCTTGCTCGATCAGATTCATCGGAAAAACAGGGGCAAGGTCCTCTGGACCAATCGGTTTTCCTGTCCCAGGATGGAGCGGGGGTTGGAGGGGAGTCGGCAAGTCGGCCTGAATATTATACCATTGTTTTGGGATCTCGTCTTCGTTTAAAAAAACTTTGAACACCTTCATAATTTCCCTCCTTCTGATTGCAATATGGTATGGCTGATTTTTTAAAAGGATCCCTTAAACTCGCTTCTCTATCATCACCTCCTTCTGCTCCGTTGAATTCAATCTTCTATCTTCACCTTTTCAAGAGTTAACGTTCCAAATACCAATATTTAATGAGGTTGTCAAGGATTTTTTGTTGTTATTAATGGGAGGATAGATGAAAAAAAGGCACTCTCAAGATGGAGAGTGCCTTTTGAATTTACTGATTAATTCAGGAAGTTAATTTCGGTTATTTTTTCTTAAACTCATTCCAGGGATAGTCGATGAGCTCAAGAAGGACCCCATTGACTTTCTTGGGATGAACAAAGGCGAATTTGCAGCCCCGGAAGGGTCTCAACCCTCCGATGAAGGGGTAATCTTTTGCCTTCAATTCATTCATCGCTGCCTCGGTATGATCCACGTTCAGCCCAATAATCATCACCCCTTCGCCCCTCTTTTCGATGAACTTGGCGACATCGCCGTCCGGGGTGGTCGACTCCATCAACTCAAAACCAACCTCCCCCAGCCAGTACCTTGCCACGTTGATCTTCTCGGGTTCGTCGATATAAGGATCATCGGGCTTCGTTTTGCCAAGAATCGGTTCCCAGACCTTTCGTGCCGCCTCCAGGTCCTTGACCGCAATACAAATGTGATCGATCTTGTTGACCTTCATAGAACACCTCCTGTCTTCGTTTCTTGAATGATCCGTCTTTTCAGATCTCTCCGGTCGTTTCTCTTATCGTTTTGAGAGATGACAAATATTGCCGGTTTCATACCCCCCGTAAGGGACCTCATTGACGATGGCCACAAAGGGACAGACAAAGGCGCAGATGCCACATTCCACACAGAGATCGGTGAGGATCGCTGCCCTATTCTTGACTAAACCAATGATCTGCTCCGGACACTCCTTCACACAGGTTCCACAACCCGTACATTTCGAAACAACAACATGGGGTACCATAGGCTTCTCCTTTTTGTTTGTGGTTTGTCATCACCCGGCACGCCTGCCTGCGCGAAGCCGCTTCTGCGAAGGCAAGCCCTCGGTGTGCAGGCACGGTCACGCTTTAGTGCTTGATCCGGTGATAGGTCTGATAGGGCAAGAAATCGACTCTCATCCCCATCTTATAACCGTCTCGAATCGCCGCCGTCCCCCGCCGCACGAGAACCGCATCCCCAATCATGTAAACCTCTTTTGCATATTTCCCATAGCCGATCTCTTTATTGGGAATGAGGTTGGCAAGGACAACGGAGTCCGCCGGGAGGAGGGTCTCTTTTTTGTCAGGACCTTCCACCACCACCTCCTTATCCCGAATCTCCTTCACCACGCTCTGCGTCACCTGGGTCACATTTCCTTCCTTCATCTTCTTCATATACCTCCAGACATAGGAGGGATTGACGTCTGTTCCAAACTTCTTGGGCTTATCGACGATCGAGACCGAATGCTTCCCTTTGTCAATGAGGTAGAGGGCCGTGGAAATCGCAGCGCCCGAACCGCCCACGATCACCACCTTCTCACCCAGCTTCACCTTTCCCTCCAGGACGTCGAACAGGGAGACAACGTGCTTCTTGTCGCTGCCTGGAATCGATCGGTCCGGCGTGGCACCCGTGGCGAGGATCACCGAGTCCGCCTTCTCCTTCTCCAGAAGTTCTTTCGTGACCGGAGTGTTGAGGACGATCTTGGCCCCCTGCTTATCACACTGGGCTTTCAGGTAGTTGACCATCCGCTGGAATTCATTGTCCCCCCACGGCCCATGGGCTGCAGCGGCAAACTGACCGCCCACGTGATCGTTCTTCTCATAGACGGTAACCTCATGACCCTTTTCCGCAGCAATGGCCGCAGCCTGAAGCCCGGCAATCCCCGACCCCACCACCACGACCTTCTTCTTCGTCTTCGACTTCTGGAACCCATAAAACCCCCACTCCACCTCGCTCTCATGGCCAAGCGATGGACGAACCGTGCAGCAGAGCTCCGTATCCCTGAAGAGGCGGGCCAGGCAGACATTGCAGGCAATACAGGGAATCATATCCTGCTGGCGGTCTTCCATGATCTTCTTGGGCAGAAAGGGGTCGGCAATCATGGGCCGGCACATCTCCCACAGGTCCAGCTTCCCATCCGCGATGGCCTTCTCAGGAATCTCAGGAACAAAGAGACGATAGGCCATGCTGACAGAGGCTTTGATATTCTTCTTCATCCGTTCGGCGATATAGAGCCAGTTTCCCATGGGAACATCCCGGGAGATGACCGAAACCGGAGATTCCTGCCATCCCGCGGTGACGCTCAAGTAGTCAATGCCTGCCTTCTCGGCGATCTTGATCGATTCAAGGCTTTCCTCGGGCGTATTCCCCCCCCGGTCATCCAGCAACTCCTCACCGCAGAGACGAATCCCGATCGCCACCTCCGATGGCACGGCCTTCCGAATCCCTTCGATGATCTCCTTCATGAAACGGGAACGACCCTCAATATCGCCACCGTATTCATCCGTCCGCTTGTTCGTGTAAGCAGAGATGAAGTTCGAGAGAAGGTAGCCGACAATCCCTGAAACCTCCACAATCTGAAAACCCGCTTCAACGGCTCTTACCGCACCCGCAATGTGTTCTCGAATGCACTGATGCACCTCCTCCTTCGTCATCTCCCTGGGAGGTCGGAAGATCGGAAGCTTCTGGGGAACATTGGAAGGTCCTGCCGTGTAGGGAAGCTCAATCCCTCCTACCCGACCACAGTGCATCAACTGAAGGCAGGAAACAGCATCGTGTTTCTTGATCACATCGGCAATCTTCTTCAGCCCTGGAATGAATTTGTCATCCCAGATCGCCATCATCCCAACATACCCCTTCCCTTCACCCCCTGGCTCTGTAAAGGCCCCCTGAGAGGTGATGATCCCCGCTCCTCCTCTGGCTTGTGCCTCCATATAGGCCACTTCTTTGTCTGACACATAACCGTCTCGATAGTTGAAGTTGGTTTCCGTGGAAGCGTATTTGATCCGGTTCTTGACCTCAAGCTTGCCAATCTGGAGCGGACTGAAAATGTGCGGATACTTTCTCATCCCTGGTAACATACTCATCCTCCTTATCATGATGGATTAGGCCGTGAAAAACTGTTAAAGTACCATTCCCTCCTTTTCTTTGTCGCCCTCCCTTGCAAACCTCCGGTTGCTCTCCTAAAATATTCCAAACAGTTGGCTATCGTATCAATATTTTGTATAAATTACGGTAAAATAATTTCTCTGTTAGATTGTTTCAAAAGTGTATACTGTATACATAAAAAAAACTTTATTGTCAAGCAAAAAATTGGAGCTTAGCCAAAATTGTCTTCTCCTTTGGTTGGTTGAATAAAGAGAATGGAGAATTCCATGAATTCCTTGGAGAACTTGGTCCTTCGGTTCTTGGAGGAAGAAGTGCCGCGGTCTTACAAGGGGTGAGCTGATCAATTTAAAGTTGAAGATTTGACTTCTTCCGCCCGGAGTCTCAGACGATCCGCGGGATGAATCCGGTCTTTCGTGTTGAGGTGATTCCAGACTCGAATCTCTGAGATGGCAAGATTATATTTTTGGGCAATGCTCCAGAGGGAATCTCCTTGTTTAACCACATAAACAAATTCCCTCTCGTTCTTCCCTCCGGAGGATTCATCGGAAGCGGTCTCCGAACCGAATCGGACTTTGAGTTTATCGCCTGGCATCAACTTATTTTCCGGGTGGAGGTGATTCCAGCGGCTAAGGGCACCAATGTTGATTCCCAACTCCGATGAAATGCTCCACAGAGAATCTCCTTTTTTGATCGTATAGAACGTTTCCTGGGGCTTGGAGTTCTGGGTCTTTTTATCGGGTTTGTACTTTGCTGCATGGGTTGGTTTTGGATTCTCAGCCTTGGGGATGGGGATGATGAGGTTCATTCCAGAGGAGAGGCGGGTTCCTTTTTTTAGCCGGTTGATGTCAAGGAGGGAATCCACCTCGACCCGGTAAAGGCGGCCGATTCGTTGGATCGTTTCCCTCTTTTTTACCGTATGCGTCTTGAACTGGATCCTTTCGATCGGCTGAAGGGTTTCAAAGTTTTTGAGAAAAAGCTCTTTCTTCCCTTGGGGAATCTTGATCTCATATTCAGGATCATCGGGAGGAGTACACCCTCTCAATAATTCAGGGTTTAGGTCTTTGATCTCTTCAACCGATGTCTCAGATGCCTTGGCAATGAGTTGAAGGTCTATGAGGGGTGGAACCGTTACTATGTCGTACTGCAGGGGTTCCAGGTATTCGATCCCGGCAAATCCGTAGGCCTCCGGATCCTTTGCGATGAGGGCAGCGGCAATCATCTGAGGGACATAATCTTTGGTCTCCTGCTTCAGGAACCGATATTTGGTAAGCTCCCAGAAGTCTTCTGTGCGGTAGCGTTTCATGGCTGTCGCAATCTTCGCCTCACCGGCATTGTAACTTGCGGCTGCAAGGTACCAGCATTCGAACATATCATAGAGGTCCTTGAGATATTTTGCGGCAGCAACGGTCGATTTTTCAGGATCCCTCCGCTCGTCAACCCACCCGTTGACCTTCAAACCGTACCGCTTTCCAGTCAAGTAAATAAACTGCCAGGGTCCCGAAGCCTTGCTTCTCGAATAGGCATAGGGATTGAATCCGCTCTCAATGAGGGCAAGATAAACGAGATCTTCAGGAAGGCCATTCCCCTTCAAGACATTTCTCATGAAGGGAATAAACTTTTCTGACCGGGCAAGCCAGTTCGAAAATCGACTCTTAAGTGTCGTTTGAAAATATTGGACAAAATGTTCGACCTTTTCATTAATCACAATCGGGATATCAAATTCGGATCCCCTCTTTAAACGTCCTCCTGGAAGAACCTCCAGATTGAAATCGTCGTTCGATTCATCGCTGATGGGCAAATCGAGGCTGCTAAGGTTGGTCCCCTCCATCGACTGGATAGAAGGGAGAGGGGCACCTTCCTGTCGAAAGGGGGGTGGGTCACAGGAGAAGAGGGCTTCCAATTCCGATGGGGTAAAAAGGGAGGATTGCTCTTCTACGGTGATTGCGGGATCGGGCTGATTCTTTTCGGGATGGAGGCCCAAATGGGGTAGACATGCTGAGGAGAGGATCAGGATCATCCCCAGTAACAGGATCTTGCGCATATCAAACAACCGCTCCTTGAAAGATTAGACCATCTGGAAAGAGACCAAAATCGGATCTAAAATGGCATAAAATACCACTTTGTCAAGCCATAAATACACGGTTAAGGTTCCATTCCAGTCTTAACCGGCATATCTTTATCCGCAGACCATTCCACCCAGGACCCCCGATAGAGACGAACCTCTGGAAATCCAAGGACGTATTTTAGGGTAAAATAGACGTGGCTCGCCTCCCTCCCTGTCCGACAATGGACGATGATTTCTTTATCCCTCGTCACCCCTGATTCGGTGAAGAGTTTCTCCAGATCCTCTTTCTTCTTCCATATCCTTGCCTCATCTCCTTCCAGGGTTGTTTCCCAAAAGATATTCTTTGCCCCGGGGATATGGCCCCGTCGGATCTCCTCCCCTTCTTCACCGCTGTACTGTCTTGGGGGCCGGGCATCGACAATGACGACCCCCCGGTTGTTTAGATGATCCTGAACCCATTTCTTTTCAGCCACGGTTTCCCTGAGGACTTTCCCGAAAAATTTTTTGGGAGAGAGCGTCGGATATTCCTGGGTCGTGGGAAGCTTTTCTGAGGTCCATTTTTCCCAACCCCCATTCAGGAGAACGACCCTTTTATGGCCCAGATAATCGAGGGTCCATGCAAGATAGGTGGCATTCGGATTCGATTTCTCGGAGTAGAGGATCACCCACATATCGTTCGAGACGCCTAAAAATTCTCCCAAGATTTTTTCGATGTAGATTCGATCAGGGGCCTGGGCAGGAATCCCGTTTTTGGGAACCTGAAGGACTTCATAGGAGAGATAAACGGCATTTGGAATATGGCCTTTTAAATAATCGAGGAGAGAAGTCCTCAGGTCAATCATCTCGGAGCGAGGGGTGGTCAGTCAATCCGGAAAGCTCCCCGGTTTCGATGAGTCTGGGGTGGTTCGTTTTTAAAAGGAAGGGACTTTGCATCAAGAAGGGCCGGAAGAAAAAAGAAGGAGAAAGATGATCGCCCCCCGGACCCATAATGAAGATTTTCTTTTTCCCATAGAACCTCCTTCGTGACGGCGAATGATCTTTCCATCTTCTATCGATGAAACGGAGGAGTTCAGCTCCCTCTTCTTCTCCAGTGCCCGTCGGTAAAGCTCAACATAGGACTCGGCCGACCTCTGCCACGAAAAATCTGCGGTCATGGCATTTCGGAGAAGTCGTTTCCAGTGCTCGGGTTGATGGTAGTAATGGATTGCTGCCTTGATCTGTTGCAGAAACGCTTCACCATTGTAGGGGATGAACTTAAAGCCATTTCCATTTCCTGTTGCAGGGTCATAGTGAACGATCGTGTCATCGAGCCCTCCTGTGGCTCGAACAATGGGAATCGTCCCATACTTCAGGCTATAGATCTGATTGAGGCCACAGGGCTCATACTTGGAGGGCATCAGGAAGAGGTCTGCTCCAGCTTCGATCTTGTGGGCCAATCGGTCATCGTAAGCAATGCGGATCCCAGCCTTTTGAGGATACTATTCCCAATCCGGGTAAAGAGATCATGGTATTTCTTATCCCCAGTGCCCAAAAGGACGAAACCCATATCGAGGCTGAAAAGGTCCTCGAGAATTTCGGCCAGAAGATCAAATCCTTTTTGATCTGCCAGATCGGGAAATGACTCCTAAGACGGGCGCATTTTGAAGAGTCGAAGGAAGACCAAATTCCTTCAGGAGGTCCTTTTTACATGCCCACTTTCCGGAGAGGTCCTCTGAGACTGTAAGGAGTGACCAGGTGGGGGTCGTGGGAGGGATCCCAATCCTCATAGTCCACGCCATTGAGGATGCCATAGAGATCCCGGCTTCTTTTCGTTAAAATTCCCTCCAGCCCATAACCATATTCGGCGTCTGAATCTCTTCACTGTATTTCCGGCTCACGGTATTGATCACATCGGAATAGACGATGCCTGCCTTCATGAAGTTGATCCTTTCCCAGAACTCGATTCCCTCTGGATTGTAAAGCTCCATTGGAAGCCCTGTAAGCCGGAATTTCTCTTTTCGAACAGACCCTGATAGGCAATGTTGTGAATGGTGAAGACCACTGCTGTGTGAGAAAAGAGGGGATTCTTCTGGTAAACGGATTTGAGGAAAGCCGGGATCAGCCCGGTTTGCCATTCGTGATGGTGGATGATGTCCGGGGAAAATTTCATGGCCTCACAGAAAGCCAGGGCGGCCTTTGAAAAGAAGATGAAACGCTCCGCATTATCGAAGTAATCCCCCTTCGGGAGTCCCGTAGAGATATTCCCGATCAAAGAATTCTTCACGACCCATGAAATAGACGGGAAGATCTTGGGTTAACTCAGACTGGTAGAGTTCTGCCCCGAGGGTTTCATCCCCCAGGGTAACCTTCAGGGTCTGTTCCACAGGTTGGATGGGGAGACCGGATTTTCGGACCATCCGGTAGTAGGGCATCACCAACTTGAGTTCACAACCGAGGCGTTGAAGAAATTTTGGGAGAGCCCCTGCGACATCAGCCAATCCTCCCGTCTTTGCAAAGGGAACCGCCTCGGAAGTGACCATGAGAATCCGAAGACCTTTGTTCATCCGTTACCCCGATGGAAAATGAGACTCATGGAAAACGCCGATAGGACAGGATGGAAGAGAAGAAATATTTTTTACGCCGATCATTTTGAATTCTGCCATGTTATCTTGGTCAATCGAGTTCTTTTTCTCCGGTTCTTCCTGGAGTAAGATTCGAGAGGGATAGGGGATTTGGATCCCCTTCTCATCGAATCGGTTTTTTATTCTTCTTCGCAACTCTCTTCCCACGTCCCACTGCTTAAGAGGAGCGGTCTTCACCATGATTCGAATCGCAAGATGAGATTCTCCAAATCGCTCCACGCCCAGGATCTGTAAGGGCTCAAGGATGGCGCTCTTATAAGGCTCTTCGGCCACCAGCTCCTTTCCGATCTGGGAGAGGAGGTCGATCACCTGGTCGACATTCTCTCGATAAGAGATATTGACATCCAGAACCGATCGGGACCATTCTTTAGAGAGGTTACTCACAATCTTGATCTCTCCGTTCGGGACCGTATGAACTTTTCCTTCGAGGTCCCGGAGAACCGTTCTCCTGAGGCTGACCGATTCGACAAGCCCCGAAACCCCTGCGACCTCTATCACATCCCCAATTCGATATTGGTTCTCGAGGATGATGAAGAAACCGCTGATCACATCCTTGACAAGACTCTGGGCTCCAAAACCGATGGCCAGGGCGCCAATCCCCGCGGTCGCCAAAAGAGGGCCCAATTGGATTCCTAACTCTCCCAGAATCATGAGGAGGGCAATGAAGGTGAGAAAGAAGAGAAGGGTATGGCGGAGGGTATTGCCAAGGGTATGAGCCCTCTTCTTTGCCTCCGCAGCCTGGAGGGTGTCCTTCTCTGGAACAAACCGCTCCAGCCACTTCACGATCCATCTCGACATCTGGGAGAGGATGGAAAGGGCGATCAGAATCCCCAGGATTTTGATCCCGGAGGTGGTCAGCCAAGTGGCGATGGTTTTAAAGATCTCAGGCATGGATAATTTCTAAAGGCAATGCCAAATGTCAAGTTTCAAGAGAAGCCCAATAATAGACCCTTAGGCTTGGGCACTTGAGAATTGCCAATTATTTGATGTTTGGCCTGCGGGATCAATCACCTTTTTCGGTTTTGCGGATCGTCTTCTCGAGACCGGTCGAGGGCATCCGCCGTTTTCTCTCTCAGGGAATCGACGATGGTGTTTAGGGCCTCCATCTGTTTTTTGAGATCTCCCGAAGAGGTGGTTGATTCGAAATGGCGCTTCAGGTCCGCCGTCCCTCCCGTGCGCTGATAGGCCAGGATGGAAAGGACAAGGGCAACGACTGCGATGAGAAGAGTAATTCCCTCCATGGTTAAGAACCTCCTTGACTCTTGGAATTAACATACTTCATCCCTTTAGGTTTTTCAATTGCCTTCTCCTTTGGGAGATGAATCCGAAAATGGATGAGAGAGAGGAACCGAGAGATTCGATGGGGTGACAATCCCCACCGACATGATCGCTTTGATCGCTTCTTCGATGGTCAGTTGAGAAGGGAGTATCTTGTCTTTTGGAAGAAAGAGGAGGAATCCCATCGGAGGTACAAAAGCGGTCGGGATGAAAACAGCCACCTTCTCCTGCTGGTTGAGATCCCTGAGTTCATTCGTGATGAAACCGAGAGCAAAATTTCCTTCCAGAGGGAATTCCACAAACACGGCCTGACGGAAAGCCCCTTTTCGCGTAGCTCTGAAGGCATCCGTCAGCTGCTTGGAGGAGGTATAGATGTTTTTCACGATGGGGATCGCGGTGAACAGCCGGTCTCCCAGGCCAACCAGTTTATGCCCCATGACATTGCTGGTAATGACCCCGATTAGATAGAGTAAGAAGAAGAAACCGACGATCCCTAAACCTGGGAGCAGAAAGTCTCGACTGAAGAGATGGACCGGGATCTCAGGCATGAGGGGGCCAAGGATGTTATCAAGGGTGTTGAAGACGAGTTTCAGAACGAGAAAGGTGATCCCCAGCGGCAAGGTCACCAGGATTCCTGTAAAGATCTTTGTCCGGAGGTGTTTCAGGATCTTTTTGATCATGGGTTTGGGGATGGGGATTGGATGATCTTTTTAAGATCGGCCTCTTCCACCACTTCCTTTTCGAGAAGAAGACGGGCGAGCACTTCCAGTTTATCCTTCCTCGATGTCAGAATCTCTTTTACCCTTAGATAGGTCTCGTCGATGATCTTCTTTACCTCGACATCGATCTGCCTTGCCGTATCCTCGCTATATTCCTTTGAAGAGAGAAAGGAGGATGGCAAAAAGAGGGGCTGCTTCTCCTTTTCGAAGGTGACATAGCCCAGCTTTTCACTCATTCCGTACTCTTTGACCATGCTCGTTGCAATGTTAGTGGCCCGCTGGAGGTCATTATGGGCACCGGTCGAAATTTCCTCGAAGATGATTTCCTCGGCGACACGGCCTCCCAGAAGGACCGCCAAACGGTCGAGGAGCTCGCTCCGGGTCATGAGATACCGGTCCTCTGTGGGCAACTGGAGTGTATATCCCAGCGCAGCGATTCCTCTCGGAATGATCGAGATGCGACGGACGGGGTCGGCGTTGGGCACCAGGGAAGCCACAATCGCGTGGCCCGATTCATGAAAGGCTACGATCTCCTTTTCCTTTTTCGACATGAGCCGGTTCTTCTTTTCGAGCCCGGCCACCACGCGATCGATCGCCTCCTCGAAATCGGCCATCTCTACCGATTCCTTATTCTTGCGGGCTGCAAGCAGAGCGGCCTCATTGACGATATTGGCAAGGTCTGCGCCCACGAACCCGGGGGTTCTGGAGGCGATGACTTTCAGGTCAACCTCTGGAGAGAGGGTCACATTTCGGGCGTGGATCTTGAGGATCTCCTCACGGCCACCGAGATCAGGCCGATCGACCACGACGTGTCGGTCGAACCGTCCCGGTCGAAGAAGAGCAGGATCCAGGATCTCCGGCCGGTTGGTGGCTGCCATGATGATCACACCGACATTCGCATCGAACCCATCCATCTCTGCAAGGAGCTGGTTTAAGGTCTGTTCCTGCTCGTCATGCCGTCCCATGGGGTTCACTCCACGGGCCTTACCCAAGGCGTCGAGTTCGTCAATAAAGACGATGCAGGGAGCCTGGTTCTGGGCCTGGCCAAAGAGATCCCTTACCCGCGCCGCTCCCACACCGACAAACATTTCCACAAAATCGGAGCCGCTAATGGAAAAAAAGGGGACATTCGCCTCTCCTGCTACGGCACGAGCCAGCAAGGTTTTGCCGGTTCCAGGGGCGCCGACGAGAAGCACTCCTTTTGGAATCTTTCCACCCAGGCGCTGGAACTTTCCCGGATTCTTAAGAAACTCGACGACCTCCTTCAGTTCCTCTTTGGCTTCATCGATTCCAGCCACATCGGCAAAACTAATCTTCTTCTCTTTTTCAGCATAAATCTTTGCTCGGCTCTTGCCAAAGGACATGACGCCTGTCTCCGGTCCGATCCGGGAGAAAAGAAGTCTCCAGATAAAGAAGAAGAAAACGAGGGGGAGGATCCAGGAGAGGATGTTGGTCAGCCATTTACTGTCGATCTTCCCCGTAAATTTAACATGATGAGCCTCGAGATCCTTCACCAGGTCCGGATCAGCCACCCGGACCGCCTGAAATCTCCGCGGGCCCTTTTCTGTTTCCCTTACCCCGCTGATCGATTCATCCGTGATCGTCAGATCTTTGATTTTGTCTGCACGGATGGCCTCCTTAAACTCGCTGTAAGAGATGATATCCTCGCCCTTTCTTGCCATGAAGTAGTTCTGGATGAGGAGGATGACGAGAAAGGCGATCAAAAAGTACCAGATCGTGAAATGGGTCTTCTTAAAGAAGGGTTTCTTGCCATCCCCGGTCGGGCCTTTGATTCCCAGGAGCTCCTTCAAGTTGGGGGGCGACTTCAGGTTCCTCTTCGTCATGATGGTTCCCCGAAGACTCTTTGATAGATGACATCGATATGTTTAAGAGGGGCCCTTATATCGAAAGCTTCTTCCAGGTCTTCTGGTTTGAGAAGGAGTTGGATTGCTTCATCCTGGGAGAGAATGGTTCTGAAATTGCCGCCCCCCTCCCAGACCTTCATTGCATTCCTCTGAACAACCCCATAACCTTCTTCTCTCGATAGACCTTTCCGTGTGAGCAAGAGAAGAACCGCTTCTGAAAAAATCAGCCCTCCCGTCTTTTCCAAATTGGCCTTCATATGTTCCGGGTAGACGAGAAGATCTTTGATAATGGAGGTGAAGCGGCTGAGCATGTAATCGATCAGAATCGTGGCATCCGGTGCGATCACCCTCTCCACAGAGGAATGGCTGATGTCGCGCTCATGCCAGATTGGGATATTTTCTAAAGAGGCGACGCTGTAAGACCGGACCAGTCTTGCCAGACCGGAGAGGTTCTCTGCCGAGATGGGGTTCCGCTTGTGGGGCATGGCAGAGGACCCTTTCTGGCCCTTGGAAAAGAATTCCTCGGCTTCCAGAACCTCGGTCCGTTGAAGATGCCTGAGTTCCACAGCAAATTTTTCTATTGACGAGGCGATGAGGGCGAGGGTTGTAAAGAACTCGGCGTGGTGATCCCTCTGAACGATCTGGGTGGATATCGGGGCTGCCTTCAGTCCCAGGCGTTTGCAGACATACTCTTCCACAAAGGGGGGAATATGGGCAAAGGTTCCAACTGCTCCGGAGATCTTCCCAACACTTACGGCCCCTTTCGCCCGTTCCATCCGAACGAGGTTACGGTTCATCTCATCATACCAGAGAGCCATTTTAAGACCAAAGGTAATGGGTTCTGCATGGATGCCATGGGATCGGCCGATCATGAGAGTTTCTTTATATTGATAGGCCTTTTCTTTCAGCACGGTCAAGAGTTGGTGGATATCCTGGAGGATGAGGTCTGAAGCCTCCTTCAGGAGCAGAGCCAGGGAAGTGTCAAGAACATCAGAAGAGGTCAGTCCATAATGGAAATATTTTGACAGGGGACCAATAGATTCCCCCACATTGGTGAGAAAGGCGATGACATCATGTTTGGTCTCCTTCTCGATCTGATTCACCCTCTGAACATCAAAGGAAGCCTTCTCCCGGATTTCTGTCACGGCTTCTGGCGGAATTTCACCCAATTGCGCAAGGGCCTCACAGGCCAAGAGCTCAATTTCAAGCCAGGTCTCAAGCTTTCTCTGCTCCGTCCAGATCCTTTCCATTTCTGGCCGGGTATATCTTGAAATCATCGAAATCTCCTTAAAATGCGATTCAAATCCTCTTCTTCAAGCATGCCATACCATTTTAATGAATAGCGCTGAAAAGTCAATAAGAATCAGAAGGGTAAATGATTGACAATTGAAGGCTTCAAATGCATATTAATCTTAATAATCATCTGGGAAAATGAAAAGAACGATGATTAACATCCGGTCCTCTCGGGAAATTGAACAATTACGAAAAGCGAATGCCGTCGTGGCAGAGGTCTTTCAAAGGCTGAAAGGAAAGGTTACCCCAGGGATCACCACCAGGGAGCTGGACCAAATTGCTGAAGAGTATATCCGATCCAGGGGTGCCATTCCCGCCTTTAAAGGTTACAGAGGATTTCCCGCAACCCTATGCATCTCCATCAATGAAGAGGTCGTCCACGGGATCCCCGGCCAGCGAAGGCTGAGGGAAGGGGAGATTGTAAGCATTGATGTGGGTGTCAATCTTGGCGGATATTTCGGAGACGCGGCCGTTACCCTTCCCGTAGGCCAGGTTGATCAAGAGGCCGAGAGGCTCCTTGAGGTGACCGAAAGGGCTCTTTACATTGGCATTGAAGAGGCAAAGATAGGGAACCGTCTCTTCGATATCTCCTTTGCCATCCAACGATGGGTGGAGTCCCATGGGTTTACTGTGGTGAGGGATTTCGTCGGTCACGGGATTGGGAAGAGCCTCCATGAAGAGCCTCAAATCCCGAATTTTGGTTCACCCCATCAGGGACCGAGGCTCGAGAAGGGAATGGTCTTTGCGTTGGAACCCATGGTGAATGAAGGGACTTATGAAGTCAGGATCCTTTCTGACGCTTGGACCGTCGTGACTGCTGATGGAAAACGGTCGGCCCATTTTGAACACACGATTGCCATTGTCGATGGGAAGGCAGAAATCCTGAGTGCCCTAAACCAAAGTTGAAACTCCAAATTTTAAATCCCAAATTCCAAACAAATTCCAATGACCCAATATTCAAATAACTTCAAAGAACCTTCTTAGCCACCCTCATAATTTATATTTAAATTTCCTCAAGAGTTCTTTTCTCCATGTGACCCCATCCTCTTTTTCGATCCCTTTGGGTGAGGAGCCATCGATGACACCCAGGACCCCTCTGCCCTGTTCTGACTGGGCCAGGATGACCTCTACAGGGTTCGCCGTAGCACAGTAAAGGGTGCAGACTTCCTGGCACATCTTAATGGCATTGAGGACGTTGATCGGAAAGGCATCCTTCATCACGATGATGAAGGTATGACCCGCACCAATCGTTGCCGCATTCTTCATGGCGGCTTCCTTCATCGCTTCATCATTTCCTTCTCCACGGACGAGACAATGGCCGGAGGCCTCACAGAATCCAATACCGAACTTAGAGTTTGGAATTGTTCCCATCATGATCTCATAGAGATCTTCCACCGTTTTTATGAAATGAGTCTGTCCAAAGATGACGTTACACCCCTCTGGAATCTCCAATCGCTCAAGCTTGAGTTCCATCCCTGGTCTCCTCAAATGACAATGCGATCCGGTTTCCGGGATCTGAATGACAGTCAGAGCAGTTCTTTATAACGATGCGTCGTCCCGCCCGAAATCTTTTACAGTTAGACGATGTCCTACGCGCCTCGCTACCATTAACTGCAACGAACCAGAAAAACTGGTTTGGCTGAGTGACGGAGTATTTTCTCGGCTACACTTCCGAGAAGGAACCGTTTGATGCCACTCCTGCCATGGGTCGTCATGGCAATAAGGTCAACGTCCTTCTGGGAGGCATGGTCCAGGATCTCCTCTGCTTCGTCCCCGTATCGAACATGGCTGTCTGCATTGAATCCCTTGGCCTTCAACTGGTCCTCTATCTTTTTCAGGTATTCCTCTGCCTTTCGTACCACAGCCACCTCTGCCTCAGTGGGGTCCACACCTGGAAAGGTATGTGCGTAGACAACCTGCAGTAAATGGATACGCGCCTTTAAATCAGTCGCGAGCTTCTCGATCTTGGGAAGAATCATTTCAGCACACTCAGATCCATCCATTGGAACAAGAATATTCTCGAATTTTTCCATCTTCATCTCCTCCTCTGGTTAATTTTCTTGATTCCATTATATGTCACCTCTTGAGACGAATCAACAGAAAATTATCTACTGGAGACTCTCAGGGATGCCCTACTTGATGAAGGTAACCTGACCCCCAGTCATTTTAATGAGGTCTGAAGGGGTAAGTTTAAAGACGGCATGGGGACTACCGGCCGCAGCCCAGATCTCTTCGTATTTTAGAAGGTCCTCATCGATGAAGATTTGGAGCTTTTCAAGATGACCCACCGGAGGAACTCCGCCAATTGCAAAACCGGTATGTTGCCGGACAAAATCTGCATCCGCTTTTCCTAGGGGTTCAGAGATTAATTCTGCTATCCTTTTTTCATTCACACGGTTTGAACCGCTGGCAATGACTAAAATGGGTCTGTGCGATTGCTTTCCCTGAAAAATAAGCGATTTTGCAATCTGCTCAACTCTGCAGCCCACTGCCTGGGCGGCATCCGCCGAGGTCCGGGTGGTTGCCTCCAACTCCACAACCTGAACGGAGAATCCAAGACCTTTTATTGCCTCCTGCACTTTCTGAACACTTGGGCTTAACTGGGTTGTCATGGCTTTTCCTCAATCCGCATGAGCCTTCAATAACTCAATTCACTCGCTCATCGGTTGCCAATAGGTTCGCCAAAGGAGATCATTCAACGAGGGATTTGATCAATTTTTCAATCTGGATATAGTTTAAAGAGTCCTTGGGAATGTAACAATCGCCTCCGGATCGAATCGCAGCTTCTCGGTATTCCAAAGCATCATAATTTGTTAAAATAATAATTTTTATATGGGGATACCTTGCCTTTATTTTTTGGCTAAGCTGAAGGCCGTTCTCTCCAGGCAGTCGAATATCCATAAAGACAAGGTCTGGTTTTAGGGCATCGACTTTTTGAAGGGCTTCATTTCCTTCTGCCGCCTCATAGACCTCCATTGAAGGAGAAAGGGTTCGGAGCTTTTCCTTAAGGACTTCCCTAAAAGAAGCATTATCCTCCACGATCAACGTCTTTAAATTCAAGACCTTTCCCGAGGAACCCATTTAGTCATCCTCCAAAAAGATGAGTAATACGCTAAATCCATCTTCCCATATGCCATTTGGAATCAAGAAAATTAGACGTCTTCTTTATTCACCCTATTGCCCCACGCACATAGATGATCCGTAAAAAATGCCTGAATCAACTATACTCCTTGTGATAGGAGAATTTAAATAGGGTGAATCCTTTATTTTGTGCAGAAAAAGACTGTATTTCGAGGGCATTATCCGCCATAAATTGCAATGTCATAGAAGCCCTTCCTCCATATACCGACGCATTGCCGCCACTGATTCTGATCCAAAGCGGCCACCCGTTCCGAAACAAGAGTTCTGCTCACTCGACCACGAGAAAAACCTAAATGTATTGCGTCTGAAATATTGTATTAAGGAAGAAATTCAGAATTGAAGAGGAAGTTATTGTTCTTCAAAAAATCTTCGCACGCTTTGTCTTTGCGTGGATTTTTAAGATTTAATTTTCCGATTTCGTGAAGGTTTTAATCTCAATCTTCTCTCCATCCGTAGTCACTGTAATTGCACCGTCGCGATCCGTTCTAAATATCCTTGAACCCATCCGTTGATATCTCCTCATCACTTCAGGATTAGGTAGATGGCCGATGTTTCGTTCACCAACGCTCAGAATGGCATAAGTGGGTTTCACCCTGTCGAGAAAGGCCGGGCTGCTCGATGAGGCGCTTCCATGATGAGGAATTTTTATGAGATCTGATTTCAGCGAATATCCCTCTCTCATCATGCGATATTCTGCCTCTTGTCCAATATCGGCTGACAGAAGGAGAGTGACATTTTTAAACTGAATCCTAAGAACGAGGGAGGAATTGTTGACCCACATGCGATTCTGACTCATCCTCTGCCGCTCACCGAAATCAGGAGGATTCAAAAAAGTGATTTTGACCCCTTCGATCAATAGGGGAGGAACCTTCTCATTCAAAATAAATCTCTGGATGTTTTCCTTTAAAAGGGTTTCATCGAGCTGGAGGTAAGAATCAGAACCGGATGCAAGACCTGCACTCCAGAATTGGCCAATTGTAAAATTGGACGCGATGAAGTTTAACCCCTTCAGGTGGTCGGGATCCGGGTGGGTGAGGGCAAGGTAATCAATGGTTCGGATCTTTTGATTCCACAAGAAGGGGGCAACGGCATTCTTACCAATATCAAAACGGTCTTCATAAGAGCCGCCGCCATCGATCAACATCCGCTTCCCTTTCGGAAATTCGACAAGAATCGAATCCCCATGTCCCACATCGAGAAAAGTGAGAGTAAGGTCTTGATTAAAACGATCCTTAAGATTCCAGTAAGCGAGGTCAAACATGAGAACGAGACAAAATCCAATCAATGCATACCGTGCCCTTCCTGTTTTTCGGAGGTGCACAGGAGAGAGAAGAATGAGGTAGAAAAGGACTATTTCAAGAGCGGTGGGCGTTGAAACGAAAAAAGAGGCGAATGGAATGAAGGCAAAGAAAGAAAGGACTCTTGAGGAGGATCAGGGTGATGAATTCATTGATATGGATCAGGAGGGTCGCTAAAGGATAGAAGAAGAAAGAGAGGAGGAAGCAGCCAGGGCCAGAGGAACGATGAGAAAGCCCACCCAGGGAATGATCAGAGGTTCGTGATCAGTCCAATGGGTGAAATCCGGTTGAAATGGAGGGTGACAAAGGGTGCGGTTCCGAGAATGGCAACTCCACTGGCAAGGAATGAGAGCTTCAGGTAATTCAAGCCTTCTGCTCCCCATGAAACCTGGAACGGAAACAAGGCCTCTTCCCCCTTCAGCCATTTAAGGATCCTGGGGACCAGATAAAGGATGGACAGGACGGCAAGGAAGGAGAGCTGAAAGGAGACATCGAAGAGAGAAGGAGGCGAGACGATCAGGATGAGAAAGGCAGCCAGAGCGAGGGTATGAAGGAGGTGCCTTTCCCGATTGAACAGAATCGGAGACGAGAAAGACGATCACCATGATCATGGCCCGGATGACCGAGATCCCTCCACCCGCAATATAGGCATAAAGGATGATACAGGGAATCGTCAGGCCTGCCGCCCATTTTTTAACGGAGATAGTCAGGAGAAGATACTCAGAGCGCTTTAGAGTCCAGATCAAGAGGGAGAAGGAGAGAAAGGCCACGATCCCGAATTGATCCCCCGAGATGGCCAGAAGATGGGCTGTTCCGGTGAGGATAAAATGCTCCTTCACCTCATCGGAGATCTTTCCCTGCTCCCCCAGGACGAGGGCTTCGAAGATTCCAGAGCAGGGTGGCTGAGATTGCTCTTCTATGAACTGACGGATATGGTCCCTCCACCGCTCGATCTGAAGGACCAGAGGGTTTTTGAATCCCTCTCCGATCTTCACCCAGCCGCTCTTTATCGATAGAAATCCGATGGTGTGAATCTGTTCAAAGGCGAGATGGCGCTCATAAGAGAAGACGCCGGGTTACGAAATCCGCGCGGGGAATAGAGCCTGCAGATGAATCGAAGGCGGTCCCCCGTATGAAAGGGCAGACTTTCCTCCTTCAGAAAGAGAAGGAGAGGGCCCTCTACTGGAGAGGTGACGGTCTGAAAGGATGACCTTTTCGGATTGGATCAAGAGCTGAGTGTTTTCCTCGGAGCGATGAGGGATACGGTCAATGATCCCTTCCATCGTGATCTCGATCGGAACCGATGAATCGGGAAATATGGGAAGGAGGATGGGTCGGGATGAAGATAGAGATGGATAGAAAGGATTCCGAGAGTCAAGAAAAAGAGGGAGGCAATCCAGGATCCCCACCCAGGTTTTTTCAGGATGAGCAGGAGGATCCAGGTTCCGAGGAGAAACAGAAGGAAAGGGAACAGATAGGGGGATCAATAGGGGAGTCAAAATGGCCGAAATAAATCCCTAAGGTGTAGGCAATAAAAACGGGAATGAGGGGAAGGCGAAATGCCCCATTCATTCATGCCCCAAAGGGATCAGCCATTGAGCAATTGGCGGGAAACGAAGAGCCGTTGAATCTGGTTGGCTCCCTCATAGATTTGTGTCACCTTGGCGTCCCGCATCATCCGTTCCACGGGATAGTCCTTCATGTACCCATAACCTCCCAGGATCTGAACGGCATCCGTCGTCACTTTCATGGCCACGTCGGTGGCATAGAATTTGGCCATGGCGGAGAGCTTTTCCAGTTCTTCCTGCTTGGCATCGATGCGGGCAGCGACTTGGTAGACAAGGGCCCGTGCCGCCTCGATCTGAGTGGCCATATCCGCGATCATGAACTGAATCGCCTGTAAGGAGGTCAAGGGTTTCCCGAACTGCATCCGTTCCTTCGCATAATGGATCGCGAAATCCAGTGCCCCTTGCGCAATGCCAACGGCGTGAGCACCGATGGCCGGCCTCAAACGATTGAACGTTTTCGTAGCGATCGTCCAGCCTTCTCCCTCTGCTCCCAGGCGGTTCTCTTCAGGAACCTTACAATCTTCAAATAGGATATCCGTGATGATCGTTCCCCTCAGACCAATCTTTTCTTCGGGCTTTCCAAACCGGAGCCCTGGAGTTCCGTCTTCCACCACGAAGGAAGAAATCCCTATGGTCCCTGTTCTGGTTGGGTTATGGCAAAGACGGAATAGAACTGGGCAATGCTTCCATGGGTGACGAATCCTTTCTACCCATTGAGGAGATAAGAAGTCCCCTGCTTTTCTGCCCTCGTCTTGAGGGAGGAGCTTCAACCCGGCACTCCGGTTCGTTGAAGGCAAACGCAGCGAGGCTGTTCTTTTCAGCGATCTGGGTCAGATAACGCTCTTTTTGAGAAGCATTTCCTCCCAGAAGAATCGGCATGGAACCCATTGCCTGGGCAAGAATCAAAAGGGATGAGGAGCCGCAGACCTTTGCGATCTCTTCAATCACGAGGCAAAAGGAGGTGACATCGCCACCGTTTCCACCATATTCTTCGGGAAGGAGAATGGAAAGAAGCCCCTGCTTTCCAAAGGCTTCAAGAAGGTCCTTTGGAAATTCACCTGTTGCATCGATTTCAGCTGCCCTGGGCTGAATACGCTGCGCGGTTTTAATGGCCACCTCTCGGAACAGTTGCCTCTCTTTGTCAATATGCTTCATAAGGATCTCCTTCAAGAGAGATCACAGGAAATGCCAGAGCCTAAGACAATTGAAACTAAAGTATAAAATCTTTGTCAAGAAAAAATACAAAGACTTGGCGAGACGCGTCCTGTAAAACTGCAAAAAATGTTTGACTTTATTGCATAAAATATTATAATTAAATTTTCAAAATATATCCATGAAAGGAGGGGGGAGATGGATGCCAGGGATCAGAATCAGGGAAAATGAATCCTTTGAGAATGCACTGAAGCGATTTAAAAAACAGTGCGAAAAGACGGGGATTTTATCAGAGGTCCGGAAACGCGAGCATTTTGAAAAACCGAGCATCAAGCGAAAGAAGAAGGCACTGGCTGCCAAGAAGAGGGTCATGAAACGATTGAGAAAACTTGCAGAAAGGGGATAAAGGATGAGTTTGGAGGAAAGGCTCGTCGAAGAGATGAAAGGGGCGATGAAGTCGAATGAAAAATTGCGCCTTTCTACCATCCGGATGATTCGTTCGACCGTTAAGAACAAAGAGATTGAATTCAGAAAACCCTTGAATGATGAAGAGATCCAGAAGGTGATTCAAGGGATGGTTCGAAAAGGCGAAGAGTCCCTTGAACAGTTTAAATTAGGCGGGAGGATGGATCTGGTCGAAAAAGAGAGTAAGGAGATCGAGATCCTGAAGTCATTTCTGCCTCAATCCCTGACCCAGGAAGAGATTCTCAAGTATCATTGATCAAACGATAGAAGAAACGCAGTCCACTTCCCTAAAAGACTTGGGGAAAGTGATGAAATCTGTCATGCCAAAATTACAGGGGAAAGCCGATGGAAAACTTGTCAATCAACTCGTAAAAGAGAGGCTTTCCCCGTAATTTCCTCCTCGTGTTTATTTCGTTTCCCTTGTGACCAGCACACCTTATGGATGATCGTTCCTTCAAGGTTCTGGAATTCTATCAATTCTTCGAAATCTTGAAAGAATTTTGTATCTCTCCCCTGGGACGAAAACGCTGCGATGTCCTGAGACCCTCCAGAGACCTCTCCTGGATCCAGTCCAGACTGACCGAAGTCCTTGAGCTCAAAGCATCCTCGAAGCCGCTGAGGATATCCCGATCCGAGGGACTCAAAGACTTGGAAGAGGTATTGAAGAGATCAGAGGTCGAGGGATCGGTTCTCAGCGTCCAGGAACTGATCGATATTTACAGACAGATTGAGCTATCCCGTGGCCTCAGGCGATTCTTCCAAAAGCTTGATCCAGCCATTGCCCCTCGCCTTCAGGAGAAGATCTCAAGGCTATCCGACCAGAAGGTCCTTGAGAAAGAGATCCTTCACACGGTCAGCCCCAAGGGCGAGATCCTCGATAACGCAAGCCCTGCCCTTTCAGAGATCCGGCATCAATTGCAGGCGGTCCGGGAAAAGGTTCAAACGATTCTCGACCACCTTCTCCATCAGGAAGAGTGGCAGCCCCTGCTCCAGGAACAACTCATCACCCTGAGGAACGGGAGATACGTCCTGCCCGTCAAATCGAACTATAAGAATCGGCTGGAAGGGATCGTCCATGATCAATCCCACAGCCGGATGACGATCTTCTTCGAGCCCCTCCAGGTCGTTGCCCATAACAATGAAATCAATCTCCTCGATGGGAGAAGAGAAAGAGGAGGAATATCGGATCCTGGCCGATCTTTCGATGAGGGTGAGAGAAGAGATTCACAACTTGGAGACCGACTTTGAGATCCTGGGCGATCTCGATCTCCTCTATGCCATGGCCAAGTTTTCCGATCCTGCTGAAGGGTGTTCAACCCTATCTGACAGAGGATGGAAAGATCGAGATGAGAGAGGCGCGGCATCCCCTTCTTGCCTTCCAGAAGGAAGGAACGGGTCGTTCCGATCCATCTTCAGGCTCGGAGACGGAATAAAAACCCTCATCATCAGCGGGGCCAATGCAGGGGGAAAGACCGTGGCCCTAAAGACCTTGGGGCTTTTGACCCTGATGGTTCAATCCGGGATTCCCATTCCCGTGGCAGAGGGAAGCCAGGTCAAGGTTTTTCATGAGGTCTTTGCTCGTGATCGGAGATGAACAGAATATTGGAGAAAATCTGAGTACCTTTTCCAGTCACCTCCTCCATCTCAATGAAATCTCGAGAAGGCCGGTCCCCATTCCCTGGTCCTTCTGGATGAGATTGGGGTGGGGACGGATGCCCAGGAAGGGTCCGCCCTTGCCATGGGCTTTCTGGATCGATTCCGGGAAAAGGGTGCCTCCATCGTGGTCACCACCCACTTCGACCGTCTGAAGGCTTATGGCTACCTCCATCCGGATGTCGAGAACGTAGCGGTTGAGTTTGATGAGGAAACCCTCGAGCCCCGGTACACCCTCTCCTATGGCTCCTCAGGCCTCAGCAATGCCTTCTTGGTGGCTGAAAAATTGGGTATCTCCGAGAGCGTCCTTGAAAAGGCTCGCCACTATCGAGAGGGAGGGGGGCAGGAGATCTCGCGGGTTCTCGGAATCTTGGAGAGGCTGAAATCGGAGACAGAGAAGGAAAGGATAGAACTCCATGCGATGAAGGAGGAGGTTTCGGCGAAACGTGCAGAGACTGAAAGAACTGACCGAACAGATCAAGAGAAGAAGGCAGGAGATCTTGGCTCAAGCGGAGGAAGAGGCAAGAAGTCTGTCCATGCCATTGAAGAAGAGTTAAAGGAGTGGATTCGCCAGAAAAAGGAAGAGAAGGCCCAGTCAAATCTTCTCCGTGTTCCATGTTCACCGCCGGGAGATTCAGGCCATCAAGGAGAAATTTTTACCCTCCTCCAAAGGAAGAGACCTTCCCATTCTAACAGATCGCTTAAAGATTGGAGACCGTGTCCGAATCGAGAGCCTCCGGAGCGAAGGGATCCTCTTAAAGATCGAGACCGAGGACCGAGTCGAGGTCATGACAGAAAAGGGAACGGTTAAAGCCTCCCTCTCCGACATCGTGAAGGTGAGTGATGAGAAAGCGACAAAGGAAGCAGACTCCGAGACCTGCGTGGACGACGAAGGGTATCCTCAGGAACCCCCCTCTTCGCTCAATGTCATTGGTCTGACGGTTGAGGATGCCCTTCCCATGGTGGATCGGTTCATCGATCAGGCCCTCCTGCACGGCCTCGAAAAGATCCAGATCATTCATGGCGTCGGTTCTGGCAGGCTTCGGGATGGGATCAGCAAGTTTTTGCGTCATCATCAGGGGGTCAAGAAGTTCGGCCTTGGAGAAGGAATGAAAGGCGGCGCAGGGATCACGATCGTCGAACTGATTTAGACCCAGTCCTGTCAGAGATAGCCCATCTCTAAATCCCTCACTGAATTGTTTGGTTTCGCAGGGCGAAACGCCTCCGGCGTTCATGAATCCGTTCAAGACGGCGCAGACTTGATTGCGGACGACATCAGTAGCCTGTGGCTTCAGGATGTTCGGGACTTGTATTTCTTTGTTTTTTGCGCTATGCGACTAATTGCTTTCTCTGCAACCCTTGGCTCGTCCGGATTGGGGACTGGCCTGAAGTCCAATTTTGTTTTATATAATACAACTGTTGCGTCCAATCGAATCGGTACCTTCTGAGTGGTCTAACTAATCCATCCCTTTCGGGGGTAAGAGCCCTTTCCTACGGAGGTAGACCATTTGGTTAGTGGGTTTTTCTCCGAAGAGAAGGTTTCAGAGGTTCGAGAACGGTCGAGCATTTTGGAAGTCGTCTCGGACTATGTGACCCTCAAAAAAACCGGAAGAAACTACAGGGGGCTCTGTCCCTTCCATTCTGAAAAGACTCCCTCCTTTATGGTGAATGAGGAGAAACAGATCTTCCACTGCTTCGGCTGCGGGGAAGGGGGAGATGTCTTCACTTTTTTCATGAAGGTGGGCCAATTTTCCTTTCCCCAGGCTGTGGAGGAGCTGGCCAAACGTTACGGGGTAAAACTTCCTTCCCGAGAACTCTCGCCTAGCCAGAAGAAAGGAACTTGCCAAAAGGGATGTCCTCTTCCAGATCAACCAGGCGGCCTCCGAATATTATCATGATCTCCTCACCCGCCAGAAGGAGGGGGAAGATGCGAGAAGGTACCTGTCTCAGCGGGGCATCCGGGAAGAGGTCATTCGAGAGCATCGGCTGGGTTACTCCCTCGATCGCTGGGACGGACTGGTCCAACTACCTTCAAGGGAAAAAACTTCCCCTCGAGATGGCCCGGGAACTCGGTCTTGTCCTTCCCAAAAAGAAGGAGGGTTGGTATGACGCCTTTCGAGGGAGGATTCTTTTTCCGATCTTTGACCTCTATCAACGCGTCGTTGGATTCGGCGGAAGGGTTATGAAAGAAGGGGAACCCAAGTATCTCAACTCTCCAGAATCCCCCATCTATCACAAGGGAGAAATCCTTTATGGCCTTCATGTAGCCAAGCGGTCTCTTGCCGGAAAAGGACCAGGTGATCATTGTGGAGGGGTATTTCGATCTCCTCACCCTTCATCAACACGGGTTCAAACAGAGTGTCGCTACCCTCGGGACAGCCCTGACCGCCGATCATATTCGCACCCTGAAAAGATACACCAACAACTTCATCACTGTTTTTGATGGGGATTCTGCAGGCGTTCAGGCCAATCTCCGTTCCCTTCCCCTCTTTTTGGAGGAGGAGGTTTGGGGAGAGACGGTGATTCTTCCGAAGGGGGAAGACCCGGATGGCTTTCTCAGGAAAGGACATCGAGACGCCTTCGAGAAGATGATTGAAAAGAGGATTCCCCTGATCGATTTCTTCCTCGAAGAGAGGATGAAATCGAGGAACATGAGATCGATTGAGGAGAAGACAAAGGTGGCCAAGGAGGGGCTTGGCCTGATTCGGAGAATTCCCGAAGGGATCCGAAGGAATTTTTATCTGAAGGCGTTGGCTGAAAAATTGGATCTCCAGGAGATCTTTCTTACATAGGATGCTTAGCCTCCTCCCCCGATGGATCCCGGCAAAGAAAGAAGAGATCTGAAAGCCTGCAAGCGTGAGGAGGGCTTCTCGAGATCGGAGGAGATGGTGGTCTCCCTCATGATCCACCATCCCGAACTTATCCCAACGGTTTCCGATGAGGGCATTCTGAGAGACTTCGAGAAGCCCGAGGCTGAAACGGATGGCAGAGGACCTGGAGGGTCTTTTTCGAGCAAGAGAGAGAGCTCGACTTGTCATGAGGCCTTGGAGACTGATCGAGGAAGATCTGAAGGAGAAGTTCTGCGAATTCGTTTTTCATGAGGGAGGGTCCAGCAGGGGACCCGGAAAAGATGTTAAGGGATTGCCTTCAAAAGATTCGGGAGAGGCGATTTAAAAGAGATAAGGGGGAACTGCTCAAAAGGATTCGAGAGGCCGAGAAGGAGAAGGGGGGAAAGAGCTGGAGGCCCTTTTGATGGAGCATCAGAAGCGTGGTAGAAAGGGAGAGGGTCTTCAGGGGACTTTCGTTTACGAGAAAGAGAAGGGGAGAGGTTGATGGTGAAAGAGAGAGCAGAGAAAGAAGTTGAACACCTGATCTCGATGGAGGGCGAGAAGGGATTCTTGGCCTTTGATGAAACGAACGGTCTTCCTGCCAATGACATCGTCTCGTCGGATCAAATTGATGATGTCCTCATGATGTTTGACGAGATGGATATCGATGTGGTGGATGACCTCCAGGGCTTAAAGGTTGAAGAGGAGAAGATTCTTGGAGAAGGAAGAAGAGGAAGGCGACGAATTTGAAGTCGGAGAGCCTTTGGCAAGGCCACTGATCCCGTTCGCATGTATCTCCGGGAGATGGGATCGGTCTCCCTCCTCACCCGAGAGGGAGAGGTCGAAATTGCCAAGCGAATCGAGAGTGGAAAAAGAGAGGTGCTGAGCATCGTCTTGAATTGTCCCATGGCGGTCAAAGAGGTCATCCATCTGGGAAAAGCGATCAAGGCAGGGAAAGTGGAGATTCGTGAAGTGACCAACGAGATCGATGAGGAGGAGACGAGTCCGGAGGAAGAGAGGGTCCAGAAGGAAGAAGCTCTTGGAAGGGATCGAACGGATTCGACGGTGTGATGAAGGGATCCGGCGGCTCCGCAGAAACAGAGAACTTTCGAAAGCCAAGATTCAAGCCCAGATCCGAAAGAAGAAGGAGGAGATCTTGGAATGTTTTCGGCAGATGAATCTCAGAGATCTCCAGATCAATAAGATTGTCCAAAAGATGAAGCAACATCTGAGCCGTCTCGAGAAGGCAGAACATGAGATGAAGAAGATCGAAGAACGATGGGGACTCTCCCTTCAGGAGGCACGGGCTTATCTCAAGAAGATGAGGAAGAAATCCTCCCATGAAAAGACCTTCTTCAGGGGCCGAAAGATGAGCAAGTCGGACCTTCAGGAGATGGACCGGGCGGGGAAGAATGCTCAGCGAAAGATCAACCGCATCGAGATGGAGTGCGGTCTTATGGCCGAACAACTCAAGACGGCGGTTCGGGCGATCGTGGAGGGAGAGACGAATGGCCAAGGAGGCCAAGAGCGAACTGGTAAAGGCGAATTTAAGGTTGGTCGTTTCCATTGCGAAAAAGTATACCAACCGGGGCCTGCAGTTTCTGGATCTCATTCAGGAGGGCAATATCGGCCTCATGAAGGCCGTGGATAAGTTTGAGTATCAGAGGGGGCTATAAGTTCAGCACCTATGCCACCTGGTGGATCCGACAGGCCATCACCCGGGCCATTGCCGATCAGGCCCGAACCATTCGGATTCCGGTCCATATGATTGAAACCATCAACAAATTGATCCGGACCTCCCGGTATCTCGTTCAGGAGATGGGAAGAGAGCCGACGCCCGAAGAGATTGCGGAACGGATGGAGATGCCTCTCGACAAAGTCAGGAAGGTCCTAAAGATTGCCAAAGAACCTATCTCCCTTGAAACGCCGATCGGCGAAGAGGAGGATAGTCACTTGGGGGATTTTATTGAGGATAAAGGCAGTCATTAACCCCCAAGATGCCGTGATCAGTGCCAATCTCTCTGAAACGACCCGGAAGGTCCTTGCCAGCCTGACCCCGAGAGAGGAAAAGGTTTTGCGGATGCGGTTTCGGCATCGGAGAAAAATATGACCATACCCTGGAAGAGGTCGGACAGGATTTCGATGTTACCCGGGAAAGGATTCGGCAGATTGAGGCAAAGGCCCTGAGAAAGTTACGGCATCCCAGCCGGGCGAAGAAGTTGAAGAGTTTCTTGGAGTCTGACCTCGATTGTAGTTGCGGATTTCGGGAATTCGGATTCGGAATAAACTCCGAAACTCCGAACTCTGACAATTCGAAATGTAGTGGATGGGGTTGACACCCCCTGAGGATGGAATATAATAAGAAGAAAGGGCCCATAGCTCAGCTGGAAGAGCCACCGGCTCATAACCGGTAGGTCCCTGGTTCGAACCCAGGTGGGCCCACCAGAACAGGTGGAAAGGATGAGATGAATCTATTGGAAGACAGAGAGGGAAGCACTCGCGAAGGATGAAACAAAGAGAGTGCACCGATCTGGTGCACTCTTTTTATTTGAAGAATGATACCTCTCATTCCGTGTCTTCGGTCAGAGAACACGGGATGGACCGTATTTGTAAAGGATACGCTTCGATTGATGATTCGGTATATCAATTCATAAGAGAGGAGACGGTCCTTGAAAGAACAACTCGATTTGCTCTGGGAGCTTCAGAAGATTGACCTTGAACTCAAAAGTATCAAAGATTCCCAAGAGGGGTACCCGAAAGAGATAAAACGGCTGGACGAGAAGGAGAAGATCGAGAAGGAAAAGATTCAGAAGGACAAGGAAAAGATTGAATCATTCGAGAAGGAGCGGAGGCGGAAGGAAGGCCAACTCAGTCTCGAACAGGAAAAGATCAAGAAGACCGAAGGTAGGATGTTTGAAATAAAGACCAATAAGGAGTATCAAGCCCTCCTCACCGAAATCGAGACGCTCAAGGGAGCCAACAGTCGGGAAGAGGAAGAAATCCTACAACTTCTAGATGAGATTGATGAACTGAAGAAGAGCCTCCTGAAACGGGAGAAGGAGATTGGAACCACTCTGGCCAAAATCGAGGGAGATAAGAAAATCCTTCAGGAGAGGATGGCCCGCGACCAGGAGATCCTGAAGAGGCAGGTGGAGCGGAGAGAAGCGGTTACGCGGCGACTCCCATCGACCCTCTACAAGCTCTATAATACGCTGAAGGAAAAGCGAAAGGGAGTGGGGGTGGTCAGTGCCAAGCAGGAGACTTGTCAGGGATGTTTTGTCAATGTCCCTCCCCAGATGTTCATTGAGGTTCAAAAGAATAATGCCCTCATCCGCTGCCCGAACTGTAACCGGATTCTTTACTGGGAAGGAAACGGAGAAACGAAATGAGTCATTCGGACCCAAGCCCATTGAAGGAGGCCTCTCTGAATATCTATATCGATGGGGCCTCCAAGGGAAATCCAGGGGAGGCAGGCGCAGGGGTACGGATGACAGACGAGGGAGGGAAGAAAGGTCTTTGAGATGAGCCGGTACCTCGGCCGTAAGACGAATAATGAAGCCGAGTATTGGGCCCTCCTTTTCGGATTGCAGGAAGCCAGACGGTTGGGGGGAAGATCGATCCGCATCTTTACAGACTCTGAATTGGTGGAGAGACAGGTGAAAGGTCTCTACCGGGTAAAGAATTTGAATCTGAAAGTCCTTCACACATCCGTGATTCAGCATTTAAAGGCGTTCTCATCCTATGCCATCGAGTCGATTCCCGAGGGAGGAGAATCGAGAGGCAGACCGGTTGGCCAATCAAGCCATTCAGAGAGGGATCGCAAGGAAGAAGAGAGAAAGGAGGGGTCGAAGAGAAACCGATGGTCGCTCCTCATGAGCACTCTTGTGAGTGATCATGAGGAGAGGAAAGTCCGAGCTCCGCAGGGCAGGGTGGTCCGTAATCCGGACTGTCCCCGGCTGTGGAAGGGTAGATCTACCTGCTCCACAGCGGGGATAAGGAAAGTGCCACAGAAAAGAGACCGCCTACCCCGCTTCGCGGGGAGGGAGGAGTTAAGAGTGAAGAGTGATGAGTTTTACTTTTTACTCCGAACGATTGACTCCCAACTTCAAGGCATTCGCCTTGGTGGGTAAGGGTGAAAAGGCGAGGTAAGAGCTCACCAGTGCCCTGAGCGATCAGGGTAGCTTGGTAAACCCCACCCGGAGCAAGACCAAATAGGCCCGGCTTCCCGCATAAGGGCGGGATAAGAATAGCCCATTCGAATTTGCCCTGCCGAGAGGCGGGGAAAAGGCGGGGCGGGTGAGGTCGCTTGAGATCCTGAGCAATCAGGGTCCTAGATAAATGGCCATCCTCCTGAAAGAAAGGCCGCGAAGCCAGGTCTTGAGGGAGACAGAACTCGGCTTATGGTTCTCTTTGAGTCCCCCCTCTTATTTTCACAGTGTTTCCAAAGGCAAAATACTATTCAGAAATAGAATAAGGAAAGGCATTATAAATTCTAAATACGAAGCACCTGCCAACCGGCGGGCAGGCTAACCCCTTAACAGCAAAAGAAATCAAAGCACAAATGGTTCCAATATAAAAGGTTTAGCGTTTTGATATTCGACTTCTGGAGAGGGTTAGAATTTCGTTCCGGATTTAGAATTTTAGTTTATTTTTATGAAGTCTCGAATCCGAAAGAAATGGGTGACCGGGGGCATCGCTTGCCTCTTATTCTTATGTCTTCCTATCCAGGCTTTTTCTCAGAAGGCCTCGATTCAGGAGGTCCAGGTCAAGGGTACCCATGGGAACTGGAAGGTCAGCTTCAGTGTCGACCATTGCTTCACAGAAAAGATGGAAGAGGCGATCCAAACGGGGATGGCTACGGCCTTTACTTTTTACCTCCACCTCTATCAGGTAAGAACATGGTGGAAGGATCAAAAGGTGGCTTCCCTTCAGTTTCAACATACCATTCAATACAGTCCCCTTCAGGGGGAGTACCAAGTGGCTCTTGGAGAAAAAGGGGTTACCAAAGTGACCCAGAGTTTTGAAGAGGCCAAACGATGGATGGCAAAGGTCGAGGAAACGGAGATTAAACCTTCTTCAGAGCTCAAACCTAATCTTTTGACCTATCTACGCATCAAGGCGGAGTTGGACCCGGTCAAGCTTCCCCTCCATTTGGAATACCTCTTCTTCTTTGTCTCCCTCTGGGATTTTCAAACGGACTGGCACATCGAAACCATCTCACCCTAAAAAATCCTCTTCCCCTTTATGGGAGGGAGGTCAGGGAGAATGAAAAAGACCGATATTGGAAATGAGCCATGACGAAAAAGGACCTTTCCCCGGAATCGAAGAAACGGCGCAATGAGTTCATCATCATGGGGATCGTCTCTGTTCTGATTCTCCTTTTGACCACCCTGGAGATGAAATTTCCTCAGGTGGTAGGCCGGATTCCCGTTGCCAATAACATCATCATCTTCAGCCTGATCAATATCAACATCATTTTGATCCTCCTTCTCATCTTTCTCGTGATCCGGAATCTCGTGAAACTCATCTTTGAGCGAAGGCGCAAGGTACTTGGCGCAAAGCTCAGGAGGAAATTGGTGGTGGCCTTTATCAGCCTCTCTCTGGTGCCAACGATCCTCCTTTTTCTGGTCGCCGCGGGGTTCATCACGAACAGCGTGGAACACTGGTTCAGTGCCGAGGTCGAGCGATCCCTTCAAGGCTCTCTGGAAGTGGCCCAGACCTATTACCGCGAGGTGGCGAGCCATCTGGTTTCTTCCGCTCGTCAAATCGGCCAATCTCTTTCGAGGCAGGGCATCACGAAAGGAGAAAAGGGAAAGGGCCATCTGAAAGAACAACTGGAGGCAAAACGGGAGGAATATCGCCTGAGCACCCTGGGCCTCTTTTTTAGAGGAGACGGGAATGCGTTGAGAGTGGAAGATCCTGTCTTGAGGACTCTTTCACTCCAGCCGCCAAACGATCTGCTCGAAGCAGGCTTTTCGGGGAAGGAGGCCTCCAGAATCATGCCCATGGGTGAGGGAGAGGTCATCGTAGGAATCGCTCCTCTTGCGCATGGGTCAGATGGAGAGGTGATTGGAGTGGTGGTCGCTTCCCATTTCATCTCCAAAAGCCTGGCGGTCAAGATGCGGGAGATCTCTCAGGCCTTCGTGGAGTATAGACAGCTCAAGATTCTGAAAAAGCCGATCAAATCGAGCTACATGATGGCCCTCCTGATGGTCACCCTTCTCATTGTCTTCTCGGCGACCTGGTTCGGATTTCATCTTGCCAAGGATATTACAGTTCCGATTAAGGAGTTGGCCGAGGCGACGAATCGAATTGCAACTGGAGATCTCAACTTTCGGATCCCGATGAAGGCGGCGGACGAGATCGGCATGCTCGTCCAGTCCTTCAATCAGATGACCGGAGACCTCCAGGTGAGCCGTATGGAGTTGGAGCAGCGGAAAAAATATATGGAGATCATTCTGAAAAATGTGGCCGCAGGGGTGATCTCCATGGATGAGAAGGGAATGGTGACGACCGTCAATACCTCTGCGGAGCAGATCTTGGGGATCCAAGGCGAAGAAGTTCTGGGGAAAAGACTTTCCGAGGTATTGGCACGGGACTATCTTCCTCAGATCGGGGAGGAGTTGCTGGCCGATCTCCGATCCTCCCAGAAGGAATCCATCGAGAGACAGGTTACCATAAACCTGAAGGGAAAATCTCAGACCCTGCTCGTCAATCTGACGAGCCTGAAAGATGAAGAAGGAAAGTCGATCGGGGTTGTCGCTGTCATCGATGACCTGACCCAGATGATCAAGGCCCAGAGGGTCGCCGCGTGGAGAGAAGTGGCCCGAAGGATAGCCCATGAGATTAAGAATCCCTTGACTCCCATTCAGCTCTCTGCTCAGCGGTTGAGAAAGCGGTATCTCGAAAAACTTCGGGACGATGGGGCTGTTTTCGATGAATGCACCCGGACGATAGTCAATCAGGTTGGTGAACTCAAGAACATGGTCAATGAGTTTTCGAATTTTGCCCGACTCCCTGCCTCCAATCCAACACCCAACCATCTGAATGAGATCGTCAAAGAGACACTCGTTCTCTTCGAGGAGGCCCGCAAGGAAGTCCATTTTGATTTTTATCCCCAGGACGTTCCCGTGTTCAATATGGACAGGGAACAGATGAAACGGGTGCTGATCAACCTGATTAAGAATAGTCTCGCTGCGGTTGGAAGAGAAGGCGAGATCAAGATCCGGACGAGTTACGATCGAAAACTCCAGATGGTCCGCCTCGAGGTCAGTGACAATGGCCGCGGGATCTCCGATGAGGACAAGGGAAGGCTTTTTGAGCCCTACTATTCCACCAAGAAGAGCGGCACGGGGCTGGGTCTCACCATCGTCAATACCATCATTGCCGATCACAACGGCTACATCCGGGTTCGGGATAACCATCCCGGAGGCACAACCTTCCTGATCGAGCTACCCGTCCGAGTTTAAGGACAAAAAGCTGCAAAGCGCCCCTTCACCCTTTCCCTCTCCCCGCTGGGGAGAGGGAAAGGGTGAAGGGTACATCGTGCATGGCGCATACCGTAAAAGCACCCGCAGGGTTTTAGCCTCTATAGCCTCTATAATGTTGTCTTAAAATCTTGATTGATTTAAGAACTCTTTTCCGCTAAAATTATTAATAAGGCTGGTCTTTTTAGATGGTCTTCAATTGTTTGTAGCCGCAGGCTTCAGCCTGTGAGGTTCCATCTTTCAATATTTTTGGCTCTATGCGCTTTGCTCCCGTCACCCACCCTCTCCCTTTGAGGAGAGGGAAAGGGTGAGGGGTTCTTTGTGTCTGGTGAGTGATGGGCGAAAAACTGATCTGTCAGAACAAGAAGGCATTTCATAATTACTATGTAGAAGAGAAATATCATGCCGGTATTTCTCTTCTGGGATCAGAGGTCAAGTCTTTGCGGGATGGGAAGGTCAACCTGGGAGATAGTTATGGAGACATCAAGAAAGGAGAGGTCTTCCTTGTCGATGCGCACATCAGTCTCTATGCCCAGGCAAACCGGTTGAATCATGATCCGCTCAGGACCCGGAAGCTCCTCCTTCACAAGAGGGAGATTAAAAGACTCATCGGCAAGGTCGAACAGAGGGGCTACACGTTAATCCCGCTCAAACTTTACTTCGTCAATGGTAAAGTCAAAGTTGAGTTGGGCCTGGCAAAAGGGAAGAAGCTTTTTGATAAGAGAGAAACGCTGAAGAAGAAGACGATGGATCGTGAGATGGAAAGGGGGCGAAAAGGGTTCGACGGGGATCGTTGACGGCAGGGCTGCATACCGAGGTCCCATTGGCTCGTTAAACAAATGGGATTAAACATAATCGCAAACAACTACGATTATGCCCTGGCTGCGTAAGCGCAGCTAGGCGTCCTCCCTGTCCTTGCCTGTAGGGCAGGATCAGGATGTCAGAAAAACAGGATAGTTCCTCTCTAACGCCTATAGGAGAGGGGCGAAACCGCAATAGGATAGTCTCTCGGGAATCCTGCCTGTGGGAGGCCTGAGGGGCGAATTTAAAATACAGGCTATGTATGTAGATGTTCTGTCGGAAGGTTTCCGGACGCGGGTTCGATTCCCGCCGCCTCCACCAATTAAAAAAGAAAAAGCCCTTTAATTTCGGGGCTTTTTCTTTTTTATCCTCTTTAGATTACGCTATCCGGAGGTTTTTGGGGCAATGTGCGATTGCTTCGGCTATTTTGACTTCGGCAAAGCGCTTACAGGTCACCAACTAAGGCGGGGTCAAAAATGGCTCTGCCTTTAGTTATCTGAAGCCTTCTTTATACTTGCTCTCATTCCGTGATCGTCAACCTTGAAGGTCAGCTTGGAGCGAAGATTTGTGGAAGCAAGAACCGGTGGGGGACGAAGCCGAACCGCTTTTTTGTGAATTACCGTATCGCATGGGTTACGGTTTCTGCTATATTTGTGGCGCTTTTCTAATCTCAAAAACCTACGATTTGAAGATCAGATAGAGGTATTTCTTTTATCTTTTCAAGGATTCATGTTTGGCAAGATACTCTCGCCTTTGAAGGCCAAAAAGACCCCATTATATTGGGGCGGTTCCATACTCTGGACTTTCGCACTTTTCAGGCTAAGGTTTTTTTGATTTCAGCAATTCGAAATTGAGCAGAGTCATTTCCTCAACAATATTCCAAAGCAATTTATAATTTTTCACATACTCCTCAGCTTCAATTCTCATCTCTTTCCTAAGATACATGATTTTCGTCTTTCTATCAATATTTACTGAAAAGTAATATTGTGGGTGTTTATCCCCTCGTGCACATTTGCATCGCGGATTGCCGCAGGTGCTCCCCAGCAGCACGACCGTTCCTCTCATCAGTGGGCCCAGGGTAGACAGTTTTTTGTGTAACATTCGGATCCTTCTTCGTATTTCGGATATTCTTTTCTTTTCCATGGTGCCCTCCCTGTGGTAGAATGGTATGCTAATTAGCATACCATTCATGTTCGACCTTGTCAAACCCTCGCAGGGAGGAAAAACCAATGGAACATTTATCCGTTCTCTTTCAAGAACTCTTGGCCAACTTCTTATGCGCTTTTGGCTCTACACCAACACAGCACTCTTTGCTTGCCGTAACCCTGGGCTGGATTCTGTGTTCAGGAAAACGAACGATGACCGGCATTATTCGCGCCGCAGGGACTCATGCCACCAAGTCCCATGACGCCTATCAGGGCTTCTTCTCCAAGGCACACTGGGATATGGATACACTCTGGCAGCTTCTGGTGGATATCCTCTGCAATCTCCTACCAAAAGAAAAACCTATTCTCTTAGTCGGCGATGATTCGCTGATCAAACACTGTGGAAGGAGAATATGGGGAGCGGGACTGTATCGCGATGCGGTGAGATCTTCAAAAAAATATCCTGCCTATGCCTGGGGACTCAACTGGGTCGTGCTTACGATAGTCGTTGAACTGCCTTTCATCGATGGGCATCAGGTGGCACTGCCCATTATGGCCCGTCTGAATCCCAAGGCGCCAGCCTCAAAGAAAAAAGGACGGGGAAGTGCAAAGAAGCATACCACCGTCTCCCTGATGAGTGAAATGATCCACCGGATTGCAACTCGGATGCCCGAGAGACAGTTTGTCTTTTGTGGCGATGGCGCTTATGCTTCGGTTGCAAAACAGCTTCCCGACAACGTTCATCTGGTCTCACGAATACGCAAGGATGCCGCTTTGTTTGCCCATCCGGCCCCCAAAAAGACAAACAAGCCAGGACGCCCCAGAAAAAAGGGCAAAAGACTGCCATCCCCAAAAGATATCGCGCCTGCGGATAAAAAGAAGGGGCTGGTGCTCAAACTCAATCTCTATGGGAAAATCGTGCGACGGCAGGTCTTTCAATCCCAGGCTCTCTGGTATGAAGTCTCCCCAGACCGCCCTGTCAATATTGTTATTGTCAGAGATCCTCAAAACGCATGTGCCGATGAGTTCTTCTTTACCACGGACCTTGCCCTTTCACCTGCCGAAATCATCTACATCTATACCGGCAGATGGCCTATCGAAGTTGTCTTCCGTGAATCAAAGCAATATCTCGGTATTCAGGACTCTCAGGCAAGAAAGCAACAAGCAGTCCTCAGAACTACTCCGTTCTGCCTCTGGTTAAACTCCCTGATCAAAGTATGGTTTATCCTCGAAAATAAAGACAAAAAGATTGTCGTGCCAAAACATGATCCGTGGTATACATCTAAAACAACCATTTCGTTTCAAGATATGCTCAACCGATTACGGCGCACATTCTGGAGCAATCTGTTTTCCGGCATGTCAACTTCAGATGATAACTTTGAAAAATTACACCGCTATGTTATAAATTCGTTGTCAAATGTGGCTTGAAAGTGCGAAAGTCCAGCTAAAGTAACGGTAGAACTGGGACAGTTGGCCGTCCAGAAGGGTGCGAAGATTATTGCAATCACGAATAGCCCTGTTTCGCCGGTGGTGCCCCTGGCGACCATGACGTTCTTGATGCCGATTGGAATTGTCTCTTTTGTCGATGCCTATGCTGCCCCAATCGCTTTCATCAATGCTCTCGTCACCGAACTCAGCGAGAGGGATCCGGATGCGACCCAGCAGTCTCTCAAACTCTTTGATGAATATGTTTCCCTGGAGGGCCTGTTCCTGAAGTCCATTGCAAAGAATCAATTGAAGCGAAACGATGAAGGAGCCGTTAAGAGGGGCGATAATTGCTGACATCACAAAGGAAAAGAAATAGAGGCAACCTATAAAAACTCATCGGAAAGGAGTAGAACAATGGATGTTTGGAACTTAAGGGGGGGACAGCTCAAGATTCTAAAACAGAACGAGATCGAAGAGATTCACCAGCGGGCCCTCGATGTTCTTCAGGAGATCGGATGCTACTTCGAACACGATGAAGTCCTTTCGATTTTCGAAAAACACGGAGCCATCGTGGACCATTCAACTGGCGTTGTCAAACTGCCACGAAACATGGTGGAGTCGGCTGTGCGACTCTGTCCCTCTTCATTGCTTCTCGCTGCACGAGATCCAAAAAGGGACATCCATGCAGAGGGAGACCGCGTTTATTTTGGACCAGGAACCCTTCCCATTAAGGTGCGCGATCTCGAGACAGGGAAGATACGGAGGGGAACGCTGAAAGACGTGGAAGATTTTGCAAGGCTGATCGATGCATTGGAATTCATCCACTTTTTCAAGGTGATGATTATGGCCTGTGACGTCAATCCCAAGATCCCTGAACTCTATGCCGTAAATGCGGCTTTCAACAACACTACAAAGCAAATCAGCAGTAATCCCTTTTCGGAGAGGGGCGCTGCCGACCTCTGCCGAATGGCCATCGCCGTGGCAGGAAGCGAGAAGGCCTTCAAGCAACGTCCCACCATCATCATCAATATGCTTGCTGTTTCACCCCTTCAGTGGAGCAGAGAAAATTTGGGGGCCATCCTTGCCCTGACAAAGATGGGCTGCCCCATGATCATCGGATCAGAACCTCAGGGAGGGACGACTGGGCCAACCCCCTTGGCCGGACAGGTGTTGCTGAACGTGGCAGAGACCCTCGCGGGAGTCACCTTGGTTCAACTCCTGAAACCAAACACCCCCATCATGTGGGGCAATGTGGGTTCGATCAGTGACATGCGCTCAGGCCTCTTTGCTTCAGGGGCAGTGGAACTCGGAATGCTAAATGCTGCTATGAATCAGATGGCAAAGTTCTATCGAATACCAACATATAGCACAGGTGGCATGTCGGATTCCAAAGGCTCGGATGCCCAAGCCGGTGTTGAGAAATCCCTTCAGGCTCTGACCGTGGCCCTGGCAGGGGGAAACTACATCCATGACGCTGCAGGACTGATGGAGAGCTGTTTGCTGTGCAGCTATGAACAATACGTGATCGACAATGAGATGCTGGGGATGGTGGCACGTATTCTGGAGGGCATCCGGGTGACGCCGGAGACCTTGAGCTTCGATGCCATCAAACAGGTGGGCCCCAGGAAAAACTTTATGGGCCTTCGCCATACCCTGAACCACATCAAGTCCGAGCACTATCTGCCCAGGCTCTTTGATCGTACGACCTATGAAACCTGGGAAGCCAAGGGAGCAAAGGATATCCGTGAGGTAGCCCGGGAAAAGGCGAGAGAGATTCTGGCAACCCACAAACCGGAGCCTCTGCCAAAGGAGGTTCAAGGAGAACTGAAAGCCATCATCCGGGAAGCAGAAGAGAGCTACGCAAAATAAAAAATCCCCCCAACCCCCCTTTAGCAACTGATCCTTACCCATAAATGGGGGGCTGGACACAAGGGGCCAAGTTGTATGTTGTTAACAAGTCGAAATCATAATTGTTCTCTAAGTTTGTCGTTCGTGCGGAAGCAGGAATCCAGGTATTTCCTGTTGGTCCTGGATTCCCGTTTTCACGGGAATGACACATAAATACGCCATGTCGGACCCTCAATGGAACCAATTATCCCTCCGTCCCCTGTGTCCAGCAGCCGACTTATGGGACACGTTCAGTTTAGCAAGGGGGATGGGTGGATTTGAGAATAATTAAGAATTTTATCATAGCAGAAAAACACATGAGGAGGAAAACAAATGTCAGAAGCAATCTATAGTCAGTTACGAGATGCCATCATTGACTTCGATGCAGATAAGGCAAAGGAGATTGCCAAAAAGGGGGTTGCGAGTAATTTAGACCCCGTAGATATGATCAACCAGGGTATTCGGCAAGCCCTGGAATTGATGGGAGAACGGTTTTCTGCGGGCAATATCTTTTTGCCAGAGCTCATGCTTGCAGCCCAAGCAGCAGATGCAGCGGTGGGAATCTTAGAACCCGAACTTCTCAAGAGGGGCGGGACCAGGGAACAACTGGGGAAAGTCTTGATAGCAACGGTTGAAGGAGATATCCACGACATCGGTAAGAATATTGTGGCCCTTGTCATGAAGTCAGCAGGGTTTGAAGTATTTGACATCGGGATTGACAAGAAGAATAAAGAGATTCTTGAGGCAGCGAAGAAACATGAGGTTGATGTCATCGGCCTTTCTGCCTTACTAACAACAACGATTCCGCGGATGAAGGAGTTCATCGAACTCCTTCAGGAAAGCGGCCTTCGTGACCGGTTTAAGGTGATCGTGGGTGGAGCACCAGTGACAAAAGAATTTGCGGATATGATCGGCGCCGATGGTTATGGGGCAGACGCTCCCCGAGCATCAGAAGTGACTCGGAGGCTTCTTGGTAAATGAGTATTCGCTACGGCCTTGGAATTGATGCAGGCGGTACGTATACGGATGTGGCCTTGCTGGATCTGACAACCGGCAAAGTGGTGGTTTATGCCAAATCGATGACCACCCGGCCAGATCCCTCGAACGGCATCTGGAATGCCCTGGCCAAAATCAATAGGGAACTTCTACCCTACATCAGTATGATTTCCCTGGCAACCACCTTTGCAACCAATGCCATTGTGGAAGATCATGGGGCAGAAGCTGGTCTCATTCTGATTGGTTATGAAGAAAAGCCGGCTGACATCCCGGTGACAACACGGGTACTGATGGTCGATGGGGGGCACACGGTTTCAGGAGATGAAAAGGCCCCGCTCGATATTTGCTTTCTTCCGGGAAAACCTCGATTCCTTCTTGAAAGGGTTAGAGGCGATCGCTATCACCGGTTTTTTCTCTGTGAGGAATTCGGATCATGAGCACCAAACTGCCCGATTGGTGAGGGGTACCCATGATGTTTCGGTTGTTCTCGGGCATCAGCTCTCCATGCGTCTCGATGCGATGCGCAGGGCGACCACTGCATGGTGGAATGCACGTCTCATTCCGTTAATCAGAAATCTGATTCGGGCCACAGAGAATGTTCTCGCAGAGATGCGTATCTCAGCTCCCCTGATGATCGTCAAGGGCGACGGGACCTTGATGTCTGTCGAGATGTCCTTTGACCGTCCGATCGATACCATTCTCTCAGGACCAGCGGCGAGCATCTTGGGTGCAAGATTTCTGGCGAATACGGAGAATGCCCTCATTGTGGATATGGGCGGGACTACAACGGACATGGCCCTTCTGATAAATGGGAGAGTTTCGATCAATCCTCAGGGAGCCCAAGTTGGAAAGTGGAAAACCCACGTGGAAGCGGCAAAGGTGAGGACGATGGGGCTAGGGGGGGATAGCCTCATTGCGATGGGTGAAGAGGGAACTCTGTCCATCGGGCCTCGCCGGGTTATCCCTTTGTGCCTCCTTGCGGGACGTTTTCCAGAGACTATCGACCTACTGAAGATGATCCTTCAACGGGTAAAGGGCTACCGGCGCCGGGGCGTCAATCCCTGTTCCTTTTATATTCAAGGCGATTCACCCCCTCCTCTGTTAAGTGAATTTTTGCTTTTTGAAGATCCTGAGCGTTGGTCCATGATCTTAAATATCAAGCAAGATGAAAAGAATGGAGCCACCTTCCGCAGTGCATTGACGCCTACGGATGTTCGGGTGGCTTCGGGAAAGTTCCATTTTGGGAACAGGGAAGCATCTGAACTCGGATTGGCTGTCTTTGCAAAATATGCAGGCGTGGAGGAAGCCAATTTTCAGGAAACCATTGAAGAAGAGATCAGCAGGAGGCTCTGCCTGGAAGCAGTTTGTTTTGTAGGCGACACCGATATCGAATCCCTCCGCTGGGTGACACAACAGTGGTTCCGCAAAACACCCAGCCCAAAGCCAGAAATCGATCTTGACCTACAGGTTACACTGACTGCTCCGGTGATCGGTGCTGGTGCGCCCGCTGCTGCTTACCTTCCGATTGCCTTTGAGAAACTCAATACAGAGTGCATTCTTCCTGAACCTTTTTCTGTGGCTTGTGCAGTCGGTGCAGTGGTGGGTGTCGTGAATGTCCATCTGACCGGCGAGATCAGACCGACCTCCTCAGGAAAGTATTCCCTTCACACCCCCCAAGGGAAAAAGGTTTTTGATACTCATCCCCAAGCTCTCGATCAGGGGGAGAAGATTCTTGATGCTCTTGCCAAGGATCAGATGATTAAGAATCACGTGGCCGACCCGCTCATCGATTTTTCGACAGAAGAGAGAAAGGTCAAAACGAGTTCAGGCCAGGAAGTCTACCTGGAAACAGTTTTATATGTGGAAGCGACCGGAAGACCGAATGTCTGGAAACAATACAAAAAGTTAGATTGATTGCTTACAGTGTTATTTGTTTAATTTGCGCATCCGAAAGGTTTAGACGTCCCGGGAAGATGAGACTGGGCAATTTGGTCAAACAACTCATTTAAAAAGAAGGATGGCAATGGCAAGGATGGTGAGAAGTGTTCTGGTTTATTGCTGGCAATGGCTTTTTTGGTACCCGTAGCATATGGCGCTAATTCCCTTGACTAATGCAAAGGACCCTAGGACACGGGAGTTCCTCAGTCATATCCTGTAACAGAACCCGGACCCTCTCCCACGGATAGGGAGGGTAAGGATGGGGAAGGAATGAGTCCATTTTCTTAGAGGAGATATTTTTATGGGATTTACTCGTTCGGTCACTCAATGGATTTTGAATGTGGGTTACCACGATTTTCCCGAAAATGTTAAACAGAGTGCAAAAAGATGTATCCTGGATACAATCGGAGTTGCCCTGGCTGGTTCCAGAGCGGAGGTTTCCAATATCCTCATGGAATATGTGCTTCACGAATCGCCTGTTGGCAACTCACTTATCTGGGGGACTAGTAGTATGATTCCAAATTAATATTGCAATATGTTTTATTTTATGGTATCGTTGTGTATCCCTTGGGAAAGGAGGATACCACGATGCCATTCGTAAGTAAGCGAGCGAAGTTGGAGGTACCGGCAGAGGAGATGGATTATTTGATCCAATGCAGTCGTTCCCGGACAGAGGGCGCAGCCAAGATCCATCGAGCCAAGATCCTGTTAGCTTACCAGCAAGGGGAGTCGATTTCGAAGATCGCCAGGGAGATGAGAACGAATCGTCCCAGGGTAGAACGGACCGTTCAGAAAGCTCTGGAATACGGGGTTCGATCGGCATTGCGGGATCTTCCTCGTCGTGGTCGCTCACCACGGATCTCTGCCGAGGCCAAAGCATGGCTTGTCTCAGTGGCTTGTACGAAGCCCAAAGATCTGGGCTACGCGGCCGAGACCTGGACGACTCGAGAGCTTGCTCGACATGTCCGCAAACATTGTCTGGAGAGTCGTTATCCATCGTTATGTCATTTATCTCGAGGGACCGTATCAAAGATCCTTACGCACAGCGAAGTGAAGCCACACAAGATTCAGTACTATTTGGAACGTCGAGATCTCGAGTTCGATCTAAAAATGGCCCAAGTCCTCCTGACCTATAAGGAGGTGGAGCTGATTCGAACCTCCGATCCTAAAGCCAAGGAAGCACCTTATGTTGCCGTGCTTTCTTATGATGAAAGACCCGGGATTCAAGCGATCCAAAATGTGGCCCCTGACCTTCCGCCCGTTCCTGGAAAGCATCCTTCCATCGGAAGGGACTATGAATATAAAAGACACGGCGTCGTTTCCCTTTTGGCCGCCATTGATCTTGTTTCTGGCCACGTCCATGGAGATGTTCAAGACCGGCATCGAAGTGCAGAGTTCACAGGTTTTCTTAAGAAACTTGATCACTTCTATGCCCCAGATATCAGAATTCGAATGATCCTCGATAATCATTCCTCCCACATTTCCAAAGAAACGAAACGATACCTCGCGACCGTTCCGAACCGCTTCGAGTTCATCTTTACCCCAACCCATGGGTCTTGGCTCAATATCATTGAAACGTTTTTCAGTAAGGCCACGCGGTCTTTTTTGAGAGCCCTCCGCGTCAAATCAAAATCTGAGCTCAAACAACGGATCCTCCAATACATTGACGAGGTCAACCAAATGCCAGTTATCTTCAAATGGAAATACAAAATGGATCAAATTACTATTGGCCATGTGGACTCTATTAATTGATATGTTAATTCGGAATCGATCTACTAGTGTCCGGACCAGCCCTGGGTCGGCAGCATTGGTCAATGGGGCGATGGCACACGCCTTGGACTTCGATGAAACGAATTATTCGTCCATTGCCCATCCCTCCGCAGTTGTCGTCCCTGCTGCCTTAGCTGTGGCTGAAGTCTTAAACACCCATGGTAAGGATTTACTGACCAGCTTCATTATCGGTTACGAGGTCATGTGTAAACTCGGAGCAGCGGTGAACCCTAAGGCCTATGAAAAAGGCTGGTGGACGACCTCAACGTTGGGAACAATCGGGGCAGCAGCAGCCGTAGCCCGTCTTTGGGGATTGAATCAAGAACAGACCGAATGGGCCCTCGGATTGGCCATTGGGCAGGCCTCTGGAGTTCGCGCCAATAACGGAACTTTGGCAAAACCCTTCCAGGCCGGAAGGGCAGCGCAAAGCGGGCTCCTTTCAGCTCAGTTGGCCCGAAAAGGGTTAACGGCTTCCTCGATTGCCTTTGAGAAGCCTGCTGGATATTTTGATGTCTGTGTGGATGGGGATTACAAAGATGTAGCCGAATTACTCGGCCATCCCTTTGACTTAGTCCATCCCGGCGTTGTTTTCAAACAATACCCGTCCTGTTCAGCGAGTCATGCGGCAGTGGATGCTCTGTTAAGGATGATTTCTGAGCATGCTCTATCGTTGAAAGATATTGCCTCCATCACTTGTGAAGTTACTCCCCTTGTGAACACGTCTTTGGTGTACGATTCACCCGCAACGCCGGATGAAGCCCGATTTAGTATGCCTTTTTGTATCGCCGCTGCGCTTAAGGAGAAGCAGTTGCTCCCCTCTTACTTCGCTCAGGATTATCTGAGGGACCCTGTCATCAGGGAACTCATGAAAAAAGTGACGATGAAGGTCGCATCAGATTTTTCTGTTGGAAGGCGGGGTTTCTCCCTTGAGGGTCCAGAGGCAGCGAGGGTGATCATAGAGAGGAAAGGTAAACAAATCCTTTCCAAGACTGTCCAACATGCAAGAGGGGGAACCCAAGATCCTCTTAGTTGGGATGATCTTGTGAATAAGTTTCGACAGTGTACCGTGTCTATCTTACCGGGTTCAGTGATTGATCAAATCATAAAAACAGTGCTAAAAATCGAATCGCTCATAAACGTAAGTGAATGGATGAAACTATTTCAGCTATCGAGATAGCTTTTGAAGAAGCCTGTGGAGGTTCAAAATGGACGTCTGGAATTTAAAGGGTGGGCAGCTTAAGATTCTAAAACAGAATGAGATTGAAGAAATCCATCAGCGGGCCCTTGACGTCCTCCAACAGGTGGGGTGCTTCATAGACCATGAGGAAGCCCTTGCCATTTTTGAGAAGCATGGAGCGGTCGTCGATCATTCGACCCGGATCGTCAAGATTCCGAGAAACCTTGTCGAAGAAGCGCTCAGGCTTTCTCCCTCTTCCGTTCTTCTTGCTGCGCGAGATCCCAAGAAAGACATTCACGCAGATGGAGACCGGGTCTATTTCGGTCCAGGAACCCTCCCCATTAAGGTGAGAGACCTTGAAACAGGGCAGGTTCGCATGGGGACGTACAAGGACTGCGAGGATTTTCCCCGGCTGATCGATGCACTGGAGTTTGTCCATTTCTTCAAGGGGATGATGATGCCGTCCGATGTCAATCAGAATATCGGTGAGCTCTATATGGCGAAAGCAGCGTTCAACAACACAACCAAGCAGATCAGCATGAACTCCTTTTCGACGCAGGGGGCGATCGACCTCTGTCGCATGGGAATTGCTGTGGCAGGGGGTGAAAAGGCCTTCCAGATCCGGCCGATGATCATTGTCAACCTTCTTGGCGTATCCCCCCTCCAGTGGGACAACAAAAGCCTCGGCGGGATCATTGCTTTGGCCCGAATGGGATGTCCGATGATTCTCGGATCCGACCCGCAGGGAGGGACAACCGGGCCATCACCCCTGGCCGGAATCGTCATGCTCACGATCGCCGAGACCATGGTTGGGGTAACATTGGCCCATCTGGTAAATCCCGGCATTCCAATCCTCTGGGGAAACATCAGCTCCATCAGCGATATGCGGACCGGGATGCTCGCTTCCGGAGCAGCGGAGCTTGGCCTGATAAATGCCGCATTCAATCAGATGGCTAAGTTCTACCGCGTGCCAACGTATAGCACGGGGGGGATGTCCGATTCCAAAATATCGGATGCCCAGGCAGGCGTAGAAAAGGCTCTTCAGGCACTGACCGTAGCCCTGGCAGGAGGGAACTATGTTCACGATGCTGCAGGGCTTCTGGAATGCTGCCTTCAGGCCAGTTACGAGCAATACGTGATCGACAATGAGATGCTGGGGATGGTCGCACGCATTCTGGAGGGAATCCGGGTGACGCCGGAGACCCTGAGCTTCGATGCGATTAAACAGGTCGGCCCGAGAAAGAACTTCATGGGCCTCCGCCATACGTTGAATCACATAAAGTCCGAGCACTATTTGCCTCGACTCTTCGATCGCACGACTTACGAGACCTGGGAGGCTAGAGGTGCGAAAGACATCCGGGATGTCGCCCGGGAGAAGGCCCGTGAGATCCTTGTAACCCACAAAGTTGAGCCTTTGGCAAAAGATGTTCAGGAGGAGCTTGACTCGATTGTTAGGAATGCGGAAGAGACCTACGGAAGAGGATAGCCTTTGGTAGGTCCCCTTGAGCTCCCTCTTGATTCTCTCTCTGCCCTCCTCTCTCATTTCGATACCTTCGGGCCGGATGTCCTTGAAGCGTTCGTCGCAGAAGCGTGGACATAGTGTGGGTGCGTGTGCCATTGCGATGCTCGTAATGAGAAAAAACTCCTTGGGATGGACAATAGTTGTGATAATTGTGAGCTATGTTTTCTTGATCCATCTCATAATACCTATGCCTTAGCGGTTTTGCCACCCTTACCTCCTCCTATTTCGAGGGCTTGAAAAACTTATAAAGACTGACCACCAGGCACGTAGACTTATCAGTCCAACTTAATCTGGATAGGGAGAACGCATAGTTAACGATAGGAAACAGCTAGAACGCGTCCAAAATGTCGCTACAAGGTAAGCGATGAACGAAGGTGACAAGGCTGGATTACCCCTTTTTGTAAGGTTGTGATTTACGATATCGCAGGGGTTTCGATTGCTGCTATTACTCACCGGTTGTAGCCGCCTTGGGGGATGATGCGATTTGATCTTCATATCCACTCGGGATGCCGACACTGATGATTTTTGGCCTCCAAAGTCACCATAAGACTGGCTATTTGAGTTCTGTTTTCGGATACCCGGGAAATTGAGCCTTTTATTCTGATCTGAGTGGCCAATTAGGGGGTTTAGATAGTTGTTCTATAAAATCCCTAAGAGAATTTTCATTTATGGATTATATGGGAAACCCTCTAACCCTGGTCGTTTCCTGGTTGAAAACGATTGACGCTATCCTCACGCTATCTGTCGGCAGAGACAAATTGATAATTAATTGAAATTATAGTATATTTTATTCGACTCGTGCGGGTTCGATTCCCGCCGCCTCCACCAGACTTCGCTTCAAAATCGAAGCTACGTCTTGGCAGGCCATTGCCCTTCCGAGCATTGAGTAGGAATTGGGCTTGCAATCTTGGAATGTTTGGGTAAGATGACGGCATGGCACGGAAGCCGAGGGTTCACTATCCAGGGGCACTGTATCACATCATCCTGCGGGGCAACGACGGCCAAAGCATTTTCTTTGACGATAAGGACCGGACGCGCTTTTGCTTCTTATTGCAGGAAGGGGTTGAACGGTTTGGCCATCGCATCCATGCCTTCTGTTTGATGAGCAATCATGTCCACCTCGCGATTCAGGTGGGGGAGGTTTCCCTTTCCCGAATCCTTCAGAATCTCAGTGTTCGTTATACCCGGGGAAACGGAAGTTAGGGACGTTGTTTCTAACTATGCTTTTTATAAGGCTTTCCCTTTTCAGATCTATTGATCGCCCACGTAATGCTTGATGTGCTTACCTCCAGATGCCGGGCTATCTCCGCAGCATTCAACCCGAGTTCCTCCCTGCTCCTATATGCGATAACCCCCCTCGTTTCACTCCCCTTCTATAAAGCAATTCAACAAAAATTCAAAACCCCCGGCAATGAAATTGCATTGTTAGAAACAACGTCCCGCCGCCCTCGCTGGAACGAAGGGTTAGCCGACGGGTTCATCACCAGACAGACATTGACCTGATGACAGCCAAAGCGCCAGCAGCATGAAGGAGGAAGGCTATCGGGGTCTGTTTTCAACTTTTATGAAGTACGATAGTTGACTGAAGTGTCACCCCCTTCGCTCATCGCACTCTTCTGGCTTCACCCACCCAATATTTCTCTCGCAGCTCCCTTTTAAGAACCTTGCCATAAGGATTTTTGGGTATCTCGTCGATAAACTCTACGGATTTTGGCTTCTTATAACTGGCCAAATGGTCTTTACAGAAATTGATGATTTCTTCTTGTGTGGCCTTTTCGCCTTGTTTCAACGCCACGATGGCCCTGACCGCTTCTCCCCAAGTATTATCTGGAACCCCGATTACAGCCACTTCGTGGACCGCGGGGTGGTTAAGAATCACATCTTCGATCTCCCTCGAATAGATATTCTCTCCTCCACTGATAATCATGTCCTTTGCCCGATCCAGGATGTAAATATACCCCTTCTCATCCATAATTCCTAAATCTCCTGTGTGTAGCCACCCGCTACGCAAGGTTTCTGCCGTTGTCTTGGGGTCCCTCCAATAGCCCTTGATTACCACCTCACCCCGGACGACAATTTCTCCCATCTCGCCCGGAGGAAGTTCCTGATCATTCTCGTCAAAGATCTTTACTTCTAAATCTGTGCGGGGAATCCCTGCCGATGTCAGGTGCTTCATCTGTTCCATGGTTCCATCGAGGAGGTGCTCTTCTTTTCGGAGATAGGAGATGGTCATTGGAGATTCGGCCTGGCCAAAGAGCTGGACAAAAATCGGTCCCAGTTTCTTGACGGCAGCCTTCAGGTCCTCCACATAGATGGGAGCGCCACCATAATGGATACATTTCAGGCTACTGAGATCGTAGTTATCAATGTCGGGGGATGTGATAAGGCGCTTGATCATTGCTGGAGCCATGAACATATTCGTGACTTTTCTTCTCTGAATGGTTTCAAAAACCACTTTAGGCTCAAAGGATTTTGTTTTCGAAATGACATTCCCAGCCCCCTTGGCGATGTTCGGCAGGCTGTAAAGCCCACTCCCGTGGCTAAGGGGGGCTGCATGGAGGATAACGTCTTCAGGCCCAAGAGGCGTCATATCAGCAAAAAAGTTCATAGTCATGGTCATCAGGACATGGTGGGTTAGCATCGCCCCTTTTGGCTGCCCAGTTGTTCCAGAGGTATAGAAAAGCCATGCTAAATCGTCACCTTTGACATCTACATCCAAAAAGTTTGGAGATTGCCCCTTGAGCAGAGCCTCATAACGGAGCATTCCTTCCAAGGGTTCCGTGATACAGATATAATGTTTAACTCTTGGCATCTCGTTTTTGAGGGTATATAAAGAATCCCTAAAGTCATCACCTAAAATCACCGCAACGGCTTCCGAGTTATCAATAATGAAACTGCACTCTTTAGGGTGGAGGCGAAAATTGATGGGCACAGTTCCCATCCCTGCCTTGAAGCAGGCGAAGAGAGTTTCAAGAAATTCTGGGCAGTTAGGTAAGAGGATGGCCACATTATTTCCTTTTTTAATGCCTAAACTCGTGAGGGCATTGGCCATCTTGTTGATCCTTTCGTTTGCCTGCTGATAGGTCAACGCACGATCTTCATAAGCGATGGCCAGTTTTTCAGGGTAGGTTCGAGCACTTTTGGTAAAAAGAGTCCCAACATTCATAGAAATCTCCTCTTTGTGGTATATTCATAAAATCTTTCCTTAGATCGAAATCAGTCATATTCCTACCATGTGTGGATTCTGTCCCATTGCCCTAAGCCGCCCAGAGTAGATTTTAAAAACTGTTGCCGAGATCATGTTGATAGATCAAAAAACACATGAAATACCGTCGCGGCAAGCTGCCTCGCCAGACACACCCGCTCTTCTTCAGGAAGTGCATCACATCTGAAATCAAAACCCATGCTACATTGTGTAAGATACTTCGCGGACAGAAAGAGTACCGCCACTCTCGCTATTGCCAACCCACGGTTCATTGCTCCATGCTCTTTCCCTACCATTTCCACCCTGCATGACAGAGTCAGTTACTCATATTTTTCCCAAAAGGCGATTTTGTTAAGGTCCTTTCTGGGTCTGGGTTTGGGGTCATCATCAGGATATCCCAAGGGAATCAAATCATGGACAAATATATTATCCGGTAAGTTCATGACCCGGTGAGCATCTTTAGGAGACATCGCTCCCACCCAACAGGTACCTAAGCCCTGATTGACAGCCTCCAAAGTCATATACGCTATCGCAATCATGATTTGTTCGCCTGCCTTGATAGTCATCACCTGTTCACCTAAACGGTACGGCGCAAACAGATCGCTTTCCAAAACTACGTTATCCAAAATGTCGTCTGTCCAGTCAAGCGCTCCAGCCTCCATCAGTTGCTTCAAGGCTGCTCTTTGCATCTTGCGGGAATAGTCCTCGATGGAACCACAACAAACAATGACAGCCGGCGCATTGCTGACTACAGGTTGTCCACCAGCAGCCTTTGCCAATTCTTCCTTTTTGGCCTTATCTTGAACCACAATGAATCGCCATGGTTGACTGTTTCCCCATGATGGCGCTCGCCTGCCCGCCTCCAACACCTTCTGAATCTTCTCTTTTTCCACCGGCATTGGCTTCCACTTTCTTATGCTTGCCCTCTTTAGAATTGCCCCCGATACATCCATCTTGGCTCCTCCTTTCCATCGTTTAGTTTTTCGAAAACAACACCTCAATTTTATCCTTCCTGACTATCGTAGATGCCTTTCGCACGTGCTGCCAACCACCTCCTTTCAGTAATACAAACAATACGCATTCCCAGAGAACAATTATGATACCCACCATAGCATGATGTTCTTAAAGTTGCAATAATCGATTGTTCGTTCCAGAAAACAAGAGCGAAGAGGAAGAATAAGGTGAGGAGTTTGTGCTTCTGGGACGTTGTTTCTAACTGTGCTTATTATTAAGGCTTCCCCTTTTCATCTCTATCGATCGCCCACGTTATGCTCGATGTATTTACCCCCAGATGCCGGGCTATCTCCGCAGCATTCAGCGCGAGTTTTTCCCTGCTCCTATATGCGATAACCCCCTCGTGTCACCCACCTTGTATAGAGCAATTCAACAAAAATTCAAAACCCCGGCGATGAAATTGTATTGTTAGAAACAACGTCCCGGCGTCCCTTTTTAGGGGGAATAAGAGGGTTGTTCAGGTAGCTAATGGAATGCACTTCTTCCTTCTACTAACAATTATGTGTAATCCTTGTTTTTGAATCTCGTCAGGCAATATAATATTGCAGACAATACTCTCTGAAAGGATTATTCCACTTTCTTCCAGGTTTTGTCTGGATCGAATTTCTTCATGGCTGTTGCAATTTTCTCAGTATCTTTACCCAAATCCTTCTCGTATACCACACCATCCTGGTTCACCATAAAGGTCATGACTCCGGAGTTACCGTATCCGGCAGGGTATGCAACCAGGGCAAAACCACCAATCATCTTGCCATTAACCACATAATCGTAATCCCCCCCTTGCGCATTCTTGCCCTGGGCCTTCAGAATCTTATAGTGATACCCCTGATAAGGAGTGGGTTTACCGCCAGATGTTTTCCCGGTGTACCCCTCCTTGGCAGCTTTAGCCACCAAAGGACCGAGGGGGCTCTGATCCTCGCCCTCTTTTGTCTCCCAGTAGAGACCATCTCTTTTCCATTTTTCACTGATGAATCTCTGGGCGTATTCGAGTAACTTGCCTTCATTCCGGTCCTTCAGTACGTATTCACGCTGTGCATCCACATAGGCCAGACACACCTGGATGGCATTGAGTTCGTTGCGGCCGATTCTGCGGTTGAGGATCTCTTCCTTCCCTGCCTTTGTATCGAAGAACCAGTTTTCACCCTTCTTAACAACAGGAAGTGGAAAAGGCCATTCCTCATTTCCCACATGGAAGATGACTTTCTTGTCATTCTCACTCACCAGTTTGTTCATTTCCTTATAAGCCTTAACAAAACGATCTCTCCCTGCCTTATCGGCAACCTCATCACCAGAAAAAATAAGCTCTTTCCCTGCAGGACCAAGGATTGTCAGTAATTCCTTTGTATCATTTCCCTTCACCGCACCAACCAGTGCTTTAACGGCCTCTTCAGGAGATTTGAAACTTTTTTGCTTAGCATCTGCTGCAAAAGCACTCCGATAAAATCCAGCCAACATTATCGCTGCCGCTATGATTGCAAAACCAAAACGACACATCGAACGCTTCTTTTGATTCCATATATTGATAAACATCGCTTATCCTCCATCGAACTATGATATTCAAATACTTTGCTCAACCTTTAACGGGGACGGTCAACATTGCCACGGTTGACACTGCCTGTACCTTTTGAAGACATGCTCTGGCGGCTTTGGAGACCACGGTTGCTCTGCATTCGAACATCGCTTCCTCGCGTCATGCCTCCAAAGGCACTTCTATCTTTACTAAGATCAGGACTCTGGCGAGTAGCTACTGGAGCCTGTTGGAATATTGTCTCCTGTCCAAAGCCCCGGAAATTCCGACGGGTCTCCGCTCCCCTTCCTGACTGGCCATAACGCTCCCGGGTTGCCTCATTCCTGTAGGAAACGCCCTTCCGATGACTCACATCGTGCTGCCACCGAGTCGTTTGGATGTTTGTACGGGTAATGTTTATACTACGGTTAATGTTTATGTTTCGGTTGACGTTTACATTAACGTAATGATTCCTCCAATCCCAGTGCCCCCACGCACGACCCCAGGCTGGACCCACGGCTACGCCGATCCCAAACCCGATTCCTCCGTGGAAACCGATAACCATTCCGGGGGGAATAAAAAAGAAGGGACGGGAAGCCGGGTACCACCAAGGCCCATAAACCACGGCCGGGTCATAGACAGGCACATAGACCACCTCCGGATCCGAAGGCTCAATCTCGATTTCATTGTCTTCGGCAATTACCTTCTGTTCTTGGGTGTCCTTCAGGTTACCCGCAGTCTCCGCCTTGCTCCTCAGCTCCTGAACTGTATCCATTGCTTTGTCTTGCTGATCCAGAAAGGCATCACCTAAATTCTGGGTCCACTCCAGATTTTCGCTCATCATCGACAAGACCTGCGGAAAGGGCACTAAGGCTTTTACACTGGGGTCCCAGTTTTTCTGATCCAGGGCATCGTTGAGATGGTCACCTTTAAGATTATTATTTGCCTTTATCCACCGGTCTGCCTGCACAACCTAAAGGGGATAGGTGGCTGCCATCAGAATCTGAGCCAAGAGTGAATCAGGATAAAGGGCAATGGGTGTCAGCATCTGATCCAATTGTTCTTGCTGAAATTTTGTTGTGGGCCCCTGATCCTGGGCAAATATCCATGATGTCGTCACTGACAGGAGGAGAAGCCAGATCATTGTGCTTATAAATATTTTTTGTGTCTTCATGGAATTCTATTCCCTTCTTGAAACGGAGTAATCTACCTCATTATTCGCCATTCTCGCTCATAGAATCAAATACTAATTCTTGTCAGCTTTCTTTTGAATCCATACTATTTAAGATATTGAGTGTTGACCGAGGCATGGACCAAAGGCAATCTTATTCGGATGTGGGAAAAGTTCTCCCAGGTTCAGGAGTTTGACGTTCACTCCTTCGTAGCCGTAAGGCTATTCCTGTAACTAATTATGAACCCTCTATGGGAATCGCCAACGCATATTATACAATACGAACATTAACTTTGAGATTGAACTCAGATTAAGTTTTTTTAATTCAACTCCTTTTTTCTTGACATACTACTTTCTTTTTTAGTAAGTTCAACTCACCCAACGGGAGTTCTTACCGAACCCCTCATTCTACGAAGCCTGTTCGCTGACGGTCTTGGAGGCTCTGGCCAGTGGATTGCCCATGATTGCAACACTCTCCAATGGTGCAGGTTGGATCCTCACCCAGGGCCAGGAGGGTTTTGTGCTATCCGATCCCCGAGATACGGAGACCTTGAAGGAGAAGATAAAGCGGGTATCTCTGGCTGCCCGGGCCTTGGCGGAACGCTATTCTGCCGAAACAAAATAGGATAGAAATGAAAGATATCCTTGAAAAAAGCCGTCGAGAAGAAAAGGTTGTGGTATGAAGAAAAAGAGTTTCTGGTACCCGTTCACCAATCTTAAGAACCGCTTCCTCTTTGGGAGCTATGGGAAGGATGTCTATATCGAGCCTGGCGTGGTAATCAACCGGCCACGGTATGTTCATCTGGGAGACCATGTCCGGATCAAGCGAAACACGAGCATCAACCTTCATCCTCGGGATAAGAATTCGGAAGAGGGACTGCTTTTCGTTGGGAACGATGTGATCATCTCAGAGGGTTGCATCATCAGTGCCTGCAACCGGATTGTGATCGAGGATCATGTGGGAATCTCTCCCTATGTGATGATCATCGACAATTCGCGCAAACCAGGTGACATCGCCCTGCCGAGTAAGGAACAGAAGGTGGAGACTGGCTATGTTCATATCGGGGCCGATACCTGGATTGCTTACAATGCTGTCATTCTGATGAACGTGACGATTGGAAAGCACTGCATCATCGGAGCCTTTTCCGTCGTAAACAGTGATATCCCGCCCTATTCCGTGGCCGTAGGCTGTCCGGCCAAGGTGGTGAAGCGGTTCGATTTTAATCGAAGGGAATGGGTCAGGTATCCTGGTAGAGGCGGAGAGAGATGGGAGGAGGGAATCGGATTTGAGAAGGGAGATCCTGGAGGCCCCCTCAAAATCTGTGGAATCGCATGATCTTCATGGAATACGGACCGAAAGGTCTACTTCGTTCCAGGGGTTCATATTGCGTGGCCTCAATTCATCTCCATTTTAGAAAATAATGTAGAAAGGGCTAACTTGTGACGTTAGGGGACGTTGCCAATTTAAACAACATATCAGCGACACCATCTTTCGACATCCTCTAATTCAATCAGATTGCTCTCTACGACGCGATTAGATGCCGCATATACTGACTGTGGACTCACAGCAAGCGCCTTCGCCAACTCATGACCGCTTCGACCGAGATGTCTTACCCAGGCATATGCAAGCGCTGCCCGCGCTCCCGTCACTTTTCTGTTTCTCCCGCCTCCCGCCATCGATTCTCTACTTATCCCCATATCCTTCGCAATACGTCCCATAAGTGTATCAAGGTTTACACGTTTGTTTTTCTTCCCCTCCTGTGTCTCAACCTCCTTTAATATCCCCTCTATGAATGACGATGACCCCAGCACCCGTTCGTCGGCTCGATATTGCTCGCGACCTCTTCTGAGATCTATCACCCCCTTCCACCCGCCGTAACTGCGAAGTAGTCCCCCTCCTACCAGTTCAGGTCTCCGCCCCTGTGAGACTCCTGCCGCTACAAACTCCCGATATAGCCGTATTGCCGTTGTACGCCGTGGACTGAATCGCCCAAGCACTTCCTCTGTATCCTGCCACGGTCGTTCCCACTTGCCCACGATCGCTGAATGTCCCGCATATTTATATCCATCCAGATCCTTTATGTCCGTTATTATCTTTGCCCGAAGAGGGTTTAAATGCAGATATCGCACTAATTCCAGAAAATACCTCTCCTCCTCGCAAACTGTCGACTTGTACCGGTTCTGGAATAAGTGTCCTTGCCTGTTATGGCGACGGTTGAAGTATCCAGCATATCCGCTCATTAATGTCCTCATGTTTCGGGGCAGGGTGTACGTGCCTGATCGTACTAAGAGATGAAAATGGTTGGGCATCAACGTCCATGCATATACCCACCATGCCTTCCTTGAAGCAAGCTCCGCCAATCGCCGGATAAAGTCTTCTTTGTCACAGTCATCCCAGAATATCCGGCCTCGTTCTATCCCTCTCCCCATTACATGATGCAGCACGCCGGGGGCATCCAGTCTCGCTTGTCTTGGCATGGCCTATCTTAGCATATGTTGTTTATATTGGCAACGTCCCCTTTTCCTCTTACTTGAATAATAATTTTAAATTCATATTATGTGCCTAACGCGCGCCTGACGCGCCGCCTTTGGCGCGTCGCTGTCGAGGCGCAGGTTAAATCCACTTCAGGATGATTTAGTTCTTTGGGCACAAATTGGACACCAACTTTCACCATTCTTAACATTATCTGGAGTTGCCAGCCATTCATGCCCAGACCGACACTGCCAACGCAGCTTTGTGCTCCCATTAATATAGTTGTCTGATAGACATTTCCCACCGCGTGCAATGGCGATTTGCCTCATCTCTTGTATAGTCAGTTTTGCTTTTCTAGCACAATAGGGACACCATGTCCCCCTACTACTCAGTATCGTTGCTGGAGCAGCTACCCATTCATGGCCTTTGGCACAGCGCCACTGTAACTTTGTTTTACTGTTTACATACGCATTTGATAAACATTCTCCACCACGATTTCGCGCTATATCCATCATGGTTTTGAGGTCATGCTTCTTTACTCCTGCACAGACAGGGCACCAACTGCCGCTATTCTTTACATCATTAGCCGTTGCGCTCCATTCGTGACCCATAGAACAGCGCCACGTTAACTTCCCCATCAGATTTCTATATACTGTCGAAAGACACTCGCCGCCCTTCGTCTTGGCCAGCGCGTGCATGTCATCTATTGTTAGCTTTATTTTTCCGGCACACACAGGGCACCAGGAGCCTTTATTCCTGATGTAGTGATATGCAGACTTCCATTCATGCCCTTTTTGACAGCGCCACATGACGGGAGTGATAACCGTAACATAGCGATCTACTAAGCATTCACCACCTTTTGCAGCGGCGAATGAACGCATCTCATCAATGCGGTTCCTTGAATAATAATCAAGATCGGCAAGCTTGATTGTCGGCTTCTTTACAACCGATATATTAAGTTTATTGCATTGACTATAAATATAAGCCTGCAATTCATCCGGCTGAATGCTGTACGGGATCTCAATCAATGAAACACCATGTTCTTTGCATAAGAGCCGCTTTGTATTATCATCCTGCTGTCTTAGAGATAAAGACGACTTGCGGTGAAAGAATACCTTCTCTTCGTAATGTTGAATGCCATGGTATTCAAAAGCAACACCGAGCTTCTTGCAGTAGCCGTCGAGCTCCATGTGATTGCCTCTTGAGTTTTTAAGCCACAATGGCCTTGCTTTTGGAAACCGCTCGTTAAAAATTGCTTCAAACATGGCTTTACATAGCCGTTCACTATATCCAGATGCACAGATCGGACACCATTGTTTAGCATGCTTGACTTGCGCTGGTGGGGCTTCCCATTCATGCCCATCTCTACAGCGCCAGAGAAGTTTTCCTCCGTGTCTTCTTGGATAGGCCTCTGATAGACATTCACCACCACGTGACCGTGCTATTTCACGCATCTCATCAAGACCAAGACTCGTCTTCGAGGAAACCACATCATAAGCACAAATAGGACACCATGTCTTATGGTTCTTTATAGCGGACCCGCAGGCCTCCCATTCGTGACCTTTCGCGCAGCGCCAGCGGAGTTTCGCGAATGCGTTAACATAATGGTCAGCCAAACATTCGCCGCCACGCTGTTTGGCAAGTTCTTTCATAACTTCGATTGTATGCTTCAACTTGCCGGAGCAGAAAGGACACCAAGTGCCTTCATTTTTTACCATAGAGGGTTGCGCTTCCCATTCATGACCCTTCGCACAGCGCCATCGAAGTTTTGTCACCGCA
>CAWEAV010000076.1:0-6943 GCA_963806715.1 uncultured delta proteobacterium | reverse complement strand
TTGATTCACACCCTGTTGACCACAAATCCGATTTAACGCTTCCACTTCCTACAAGTCATTACGGGGAGGCGTATTCAAGAATCGAAGATTGCGTGTCAAAAGTGAGCAACGATTTTCGTGACTTGCTCGGGCAACCAACAATTCAAAATCAGGTCCCGTTTATCCCGCATCAGGTTTATGGCTTGGTTAGGCATACCACCGGTCAGGCACTAAGCATAGCCTTGTTTTGGACTATTTTCCCTTATTGCGGGAGTAAGAGATTTTCTTTTTGCCACCCTCACAGGAGCCAATTATCTTTTGATCCTTAACCTGATCTGTCGGCATAATCTCAAGCGTGTATCCTTCCACACCCTTCGCCTTTAACTTTGCTTCAATTTCTGCCTTTAGTTCTTCACAAGATTTGATTTCGGCAAAAGCTGATGTGGAGCAAAATACCGTCACCAATACGAGAGAAAGAATGATACGTTTCATGCCTTACCTCCTTTTTTCTGTCAGGTTGGATCGGTTAGCAACCCCCCAGACAAGCCGTTTTGCCTCTCCTATTTTGGTGCAGAACTCTACTGCCGACGTTGTTTCAACTGTTTATTATCACAGCGTCTTATACGGATCAGCATAACACGTGCTGAATATACGAAAAGGGGAGTAGTATGTCAAGAAAAGAAGACCATTGATGATTACCGATTCAAATCAAGCACGCTTGGCTAAAATGACTGGTCGAAGACTTCAGAAAGAGAGTCAGTATGGAGCCACCCCAAATAATGGGGGTCTTTTGGGTCTTCAAAAGCGAGACTATCTTGCCACTGTACACCCCTTCCCAAAATCGGCGATATGATGGACAAACCATGACCCCGGATTCGTTCCGCTTGTTACTGGTTGAAGTATTGCATGAAGGCGAGGATTTCGACATTGATGAGTTCAGGAAAAAATCACCACACCACTTGACAGTGCACGCAAGGTCAAATCGTGACTTTCACAAATAATGGTTTGTCAAGTAAACAGTTCCCTAAAAATATACCCATTCAGTCAAACCCTATTGTTCACCCTGACTTCCTTGATCCATCCCCCTCCAAGGACCACTTCTCCATCGTAAAAGACAGCGGCTTGTCCCGGCGTGATGGCTTTCTGAGGAGAACGGAATTTTACTAATACTTCGTCGTCTCCTTTGATGAATAGAGTCGCTTCTGATCCAGGGTGGTTATATCGAATCTTCACCTGAGATAAAATGGATGGTGATAAGGGCGAAAGGCTTATCCAGTTGACAGAATCAACAGTGAAGGAATCAGCATAGACGTCCATCTCTTCCCCTACGATGATGGAATTCTTTCCTCGATCAATTCCAATAACATAGAGAGGTTTGCCCTTGGCCAGACCCAACCCTCTTCGTTGTCCGATGGTATAGAAAGCGATCCCCTTGTGCTGTCCCAGGACGTTTCCTCTCCGGTCGATCATCGGTCCTGGTTCAATGGCACCTCGCAACCTCTCCTGCAAAAAGGAATGGTAAGAAGGCTCATGGATGAAGCAGATCTCCTGGCTTTCAGGCTTATCATGCACCCGGAGGCCAAGGTGAAGCGCCTTTTCCCTCACTTCCTCTTTTTTAAACTGTCCAAGGGGGAACAGGGTGTGGAGAAATTGGTCCTGCTTCAAAGAAAAGAGTACGTAAGACTGGTCCTTCTTCAGGTCGACTCCTTTTTTTAAGAGATATCGTTTCGTGTCCTCATTAAATTCCAACTTCGCGTAGTGGCCTGTCGCAATAAAGTCTGCATCGAGGTCCAATGCCTTCTTCAAAAAGGCTTCAAATTTGATCTTCTCGTTGCATAGGATGCAGGGGTTAGGTGTCCTCCCCCTGCCATACTCTTCGCAGAAATATTGGATCACTTCCCTCTCAAACTCTTCTTCCATGTTGAAGACATAGAATGGAATGCTTAACTTTTGGGCCACATGACGGGCATCCTCCACATCCGATGCGCCGCAGCACCGAGCGAATCCCTTTTGACCGGCTTCTTTCCAGACCCGCATGGTTGCTCCGATCACCTCAAAGCCATTCTCTTTGAGCATGTGAGCGGCCACACTCGAGTTGACTCCACCGCTCATCGCCACCACAACCCTTTTTTTCATGCTGGTTTTGTCCTGTGATCACCGTAGAGAGGAGACCCTGACCGGAGCCGGTCCACGATGTCACGCAGGACTTCGACCGTGAGATCGATGTCGTCCCGAGTGGTCTCTCTGCCTAGAGAGAAACGCAGGCTGCTCTGTGCGAGGGTAGGAGGCACTCCCATCGCCTGAAGTACATGGGAAGATTGAATGGCACCCGATGTGCACGCAGACCCTACAGAGACCGCAATCCCATGCAGGTCAAGATTGATTGCCAGGGACTCTCCACTGACGAATTCAAAGGAGACGTTGATCGTGTTTGGTAGCCTCTCGACTGGATGGCCGTTGAGTCGAACATAGCGGAGGTCCTGTTGGAGCCTTTCGAGGAAATAGTCCCTCAAAGTCTCCATCGAGCCTAATCGAAGTCGATCTTCCAATTCCACCCGAGAGAGTTCTGCCGCTTTTCCAAACCCAACAATTCCGGGTACATTTTCTGTGCCAGCCATTCGGTTCATCTCATGATGTCCACCCAGAAGAAGGGGCTCCAGTTCAATTCCCTTCCTGATGTAAAGAGCACCCACTCCCTTTGGTCCGTAGATCTTGTGAGCGGAGATTGACAAAAGATCGACTCCGAGGAGCTTGACATCGACAGGAATCTTTCCAAGAGATTGGATGGCATCGGTGTGGAAGGGAATTGCATGGCTCCCTGCAATTTCACCGATCTCTTCAATGGGTTCAATCGTCCCTATCTCATTATTGGCATGCATAATGGTAATCAGGATCGTACCCCTCCTGATGGCTGATTTCACCTCATCAGGATCAACTATTCCATAGCGATCAACGGAAAGGTAGGTAACCTGATAGCCTTCCTGTTCTAACGATTTGCAGGGATTGAGGACGGCGAGGTGTTCAATAGAAGAAGTAATGATATGCCTATCTTTTTCCCGGCTGGCGTAAGCGATCCCTTTGATGGCCAGATTATCAGCTGCCGTTCCGCCTCCGGTGAAGACGATTTCTGAGGGTTGAGAGTGAATGAAATCGGCTACTTTCTCCCGGGCTTCTTCCATCCCTCTCTTTGCCTCTTGACCAAATTGATGAAAGCTGGAAGGATTTCCGAAATTTTCTTTCAGGTAAGGAAGCATTGCCTCGAGTACTTCCGGTCTGAGAGGAGTGGTAGCATTGTGGTCAAGATAGATCCGTCGCTTGCTCATCTAAATGATCTCAATCTCTTCAGGACAAATGGCTTCTTTCTGGATGCGGAAGGCCTTGGCGATCGGCTTATCCCTTTCTTTTAGGGAGATGATGATTGAAGGCATCTTTGGATCGATGGCCTTTTGCACATCTATTTCAGAAGGGAAGGGGATGGTACGTGGATGGGAGTGGTAGATGGCAATCATTTCCATTGAACTCTTTTCCATCTCTTCAAAGGCATTCAACTGCTCCTGAGGGTCCATCAAAAATTGGACAGGACTGGATTCCAAATTTTTGATTTCAAAGGACTTCAGGGCGGTTTTATCCTTTCCTCCGAGAATCCCGCAACACTCGGCGGGATCCTCTCTTTGAGCATGTTCAATCATTTCCTGATAAATTGATTTCGGAATGCGAATCATCCTGTTCGTCCTTGAACCCTACTCTGTTAACTAAGAAAAACTGATCCCCTCTTCGAATGAATTGATGAGTGTCATCGATCTGGTCGAATCAAAAGTCAAAATCAAAAGTTATACGGGCTTGATTTGAAAGGTCATCGTTTAAGAGGATTTGGGAATTTTTTGAGAAATGTGTCAGTATAACGAGCCCAAAGAATCATCAAGGTTTAAACACGATTAGATAAAAAACATATATTTTTCATCTATTTCCCGTTTCACGCCTTTTTCTCTTGCCATCTCACATAAATCTTTTACTGTAACCGAATCAAAATATTCATTAAGCCTTTTTCCTGCCTCGCGCCAGACCATTCGTGTAACGCAGTCCTTCGAGCGATCACAAGACTTCTTTGAATGGTCATTAACGCAGAAAACCGGATCAAGTCCCCCCTCGGTGATTCGAATAATTTCACCAATACTGATTTCTTCAGGCTTCCTTGCCAAAAAGTATCCTCCTCTCGGTCCTCGCCTGCTACTGATAATTTTCCCTTTTCTTAATTTCTGGAATATTTGCTCAATATAACGGGAAGAGATTCCCTGGCGGCGAGAAATGTCATTAACTTGCGTGCCTAACCCTTCGGAATGATATGCAATATCAAAAACAGCCCTGACTCCATAACGACTTTGTGTTGTTAATTTCATAGCCCCTCAAATTATAATTTATTAAAATTATTAGGATAAAAATATTATATCCGATTTGTTTTGTCAAGTAAATTACTTGCCTGTGTATTATGGTTTGTTATGAGAAGAAGACGGTCGATATGGCATGCATTCGCTATTTTTCAAATGAGAACAGGTGATGATTCATTCACTTGATAAGAGCGTCAGGGTTTGCTAAAAACTGATTGACGGGGTAATCTAATTGAAGAAATTTCTTATGGAAAGAATCTTAAATCTTGAATGTAGATGTAATCTCGGGTCGTTGCTATTCTAAGAAAGTTAATGTTATCATAATTTTTTAGTTTTCCGATAGTTATTTAGTGAGAAGAAGGGAAGGCTAAGATTCGGATAAGTTGAGGGACATAGATGGGAAAGACAGTTTGTATCGTTGGTCTTGACTGTGCGCCGCCAAATCTCGTTTTTGAAAAATGGAGGAATGATCTCCCAACTCTGAGGCAATTGATGGAGGAGGGGATCTATGGGCCTTTAGAATCGACGATTCCGCCCATTACGATTCCTGCCTGGACGTCAATGGTTACGAGCAAGAACCCTGGGAGACTTGGCCTTTATGGAATTCGGAATCGCCAAGATCGCTCCTATGACAAAATGATATTTGCGAACTCCCTCCTGGTAAAGGAAGATACCCTCTGGGATATCCTTTCACGCAAGGGGAAAAGAGTGACTCTCATTGGAGTTCCTCAGACCTATCCGCCCAAGCCCGTCAATGGTCACATGATCACCTGTTTTCTTACTCCGGATACGAATAGCAAGTATACGTATCCGGAATCTTTAAAGGCTAAGATTCGGTCCTGGGTCGGAGAATACCTGCTCGATGTGGATAACTTTAGAACCGAAGAGAAAGATAAGCTTTTAGAGCAGATCTATGAGATGACTGGAAAACAGTTCGAGGTCGCCCTGCACCTGATGAGGGAGACGGGATGGGATTTTTTCATGATGGTTGTGATGGGTATCGATCGAATCCACCATGGATTCTGGAAATTTCATGATCCGATGCATGCCAAATACCAACCGGGTTCAAAATACGAAAATGCCATCCGAGATTACTACATCTATGTGGATCGGAAGGTGGGGGAACTTCTTTCCTGTATCGATCCCGAAACGACAGTCCTCGTCGTTTCCGATCACGGGGCCAAGGCCATGGTTGGAGGGGTATGTGTCAACGAATGGTTGATGCAGAAGGACTATCTTCATCTTAAAGAAAGACCTTCCGGAGTGATCCCTTTCGAAAAGGCAAAGGTGGATTGGAAAAGAACAACCGCCTGGGGAGAAGGAGGATACTATTCGCGGATCTTTCTCAACGTGAAAGGGAGAGAACCTGAAGGGGGCATCGATCCTTCAGATTATGAACGTATCAGGGAAGAGTTAAAGAAGGGACTTGAAGCCATCACCGATGATCAGGGGAACAATATTGGGACGAAGGTCTATAAACCCGAAGAGGTCTACTCCGAGACAAGAAGAATTCCTCCGGACCTTATCGTTTATTTTGGCAATCTCTCATGGCGATCCGTAGGCAGCATTGGCCTGGGATCGGTCCTCACCTTTGAAAATGATACAGGTCCGGATGATGCCAATCATGATACCCATGGGATCTTCATTATGAAAGGGCAGGCCGTTGATGGAAGAGGACAGAGGGCTGGTCTCAATCTTTTAGACGTTGCCCCTACGGTTCTTAGCCTCATGGGGATCGACATCCCAAAGGATATGGAAGGCAAAGCCGTTGAATAAGGATCCGGGACTACCAATAAACATGCCCGTTGCAAAAACGGACAGAGGTAACCCGCTCTTCGAAGCTTCGGAAGGCGGCTCATTTGAAAGGAGCGAGGATGGAGCGAGGCTTTACGATCTGGTTTACTGGACTCTCTTGTTCAGGCAAGACGACCCTGTCTCGAATGGTTGAAGCAGAACTACAGAAGAGGGGAGTCACCAAAATCGAAGTTCTGGACGGAGATATCATCCGGACCCATCTCTCACAAGGACTTGGGTTCAGTAAAGAGGATCGGGATGCCAATATTAAAAGGATCGGATTCGTTTGTAAGCTCCTTTCACGTAATGGGGTGATAGCGATCGCTGCTGTCATCTCTCCTTATCGGGAGGCCCGGGACTATAACCGGAAAGAGATTGGTGATTTTGTAGAAGTCTATTGTAAATGTTGCCTGGAGGTCTGTATCCAAAGGGATGTCAAAGGGCTCTACGAAAAGGCCCTGGCTGGAGAGATCAAAAACTACACAGGGATTGATGACCCTTATGAAGAGCCCTTAAATCCAGAGGTTGTCCTCGATACCGATCGGGAAACACCGGAGGAATCGGTTAAGAAGATCATCCAGACGCTTGAAAACCTGGAATACCTTCCTCCCTTGGAAGAGGGTGTTTATTCCGCCGAGGAAGAAGAGAAGGTCAAAAAGAGGCTGGAAGATTTAGGGTATCTTTAATGGGATTCTGGAAATCGAAGAAAAGACGGGTTGTTGTGATTGGACTGGACGGAGTCCCCTACAGCTTCATCCGGGAAATGATCAAAGCGGGAGAGTTCC
>CAWEAV010000075.1:0-26542 GCA_963806715.1 uncultured delta proteobacterium | reverse complement strand
TAGGCCCCCTCTCTTACCTTTCTGTATTCTCCTTCCAGCTTGTCTACTTTTTCCGTGAGTTGTCTGTTTTCTTTTTGAATTTTGGCTACCTGGTCGGTGTCCCCCCTTTCTGCAATTCTCTCGAAAATTATTCCCTTCCTCTTGATGTACCTGTCGGGCATGTTGCTTTTGAAGGACCACCCGTATTGGTGCAGAATTGGTAGCGGTTCATCCTTGAGGCCCAATACGTCGCGGAACTGTGCCGCAAGGTATGCAAAGTAATCCGCTTTTTGAGGGCTTTCTCCGCCAGACTGGATACCTTGCTGCTGAGCCTGCCGTAAGAGAGGGGGAACACCTGTGCCTCGGGATCGTCCGCGTTGGGGTGGTCGGCCAACCATTCGCTCAGATATTTGTTGCAGAGGGGAAGAGAAAATTTGCGGATAAGATATCAGACAAGATGCCTGACCTATCTTGAATTATTTCAAAGGGCTAAATTGATACCGGAATTTAAATTACAACAATCTCTTCAGTTCCTGGATGGAAATATCCACATCTCTCAGGATTTTCCTTAAAAGGCCACGGCTGATATCTTTGCCCTTATGAACTGGAACGGTTGTTTTCCTTCCGTCCCGATGTTTATACCGGAAATGACTTCCCTTTGACTTTCTTGTGCAAGCGAATCCCAGTTTCTCTAAAGCTTTTATCAACTCATCTGGTTTGAGGATGGGCAACTTCCCGTCACTCATAGGGTGACTTCTACCCATTTGAGCCCGATCACTTCGGGATACTTTAAATCAATTTTTTTCTTCTCTTCTTTTAGTTCCTCGAGACACATCTGGATCACATCTTTAATATTCCTCAGTGCTTCTTCGTAGGTATCCCCTTGGGTATAACACCCCTCCAAGGCAGGACAACTCGCAATGTAAACCCCGTCCTCGTCTTGCTCTATGACAACCTGAAGGAGATATTTCTTCATATCGATTGACACCTTTCAAAGAATAATTGGTGCCGGAGGTCGGAATCGAACCGACATGGGGTGGAAGCCCCGCGGGATTTTGAGTCCCGTGCGTCTACCAGTTTCACCACTCCGGCACAGGAAATACTATAAAAAAAACCTTTTCATATGTCAATTCGTAATTGGGAAAATAAATTGACAATGTTTCATTCCCTGTGTTAAATTTTTAATCAAATTTATTGAACTTGGGGCTGTAGCTCAGCTGGGAGAGCGCTTGAATGGCATTCAAGAGGCCGACGGTTCGATCCCGTTCAGCTCCACCAAAGATAAAGGGGTTAGGCTATGGACCAACCGTCTTACCCTTTTTTTTCTCATATTTCAATACACCTTCTGATACCCCCTAAAATCCGTTGGCAAAAATCATAAAGAAACTGATCGACCCTCTGAACATTTAATGTTTGTCACAACCCAGATATCTTAATAATCCAGTGATAAAGTTACCCCAGGTTGGAATCAATCGATCCATTTCATAGGGGATCAGCGCCACTGCCCCAGCATGAACTTTATGATGGACCTCCTCCAGTTTATCAAACCTCAGGGGCCATGTTATTTTTCCCAACTCACAAATCATATGGATGCTCTTTGTCTTCTCATCCGCTTCCACAATCTGCAGTCGTTTGTAGCCATCCCCTGCTAAAAATTGAATTTTGTTATTCTTCATTTCGACCAATTTCACCCAGCTAAAAGAACAATCCACGCGGATCGCTTTCTTGCTTCAACCCTCCATTTTCCCGATCAACCTCTTTTTTCTCCTGGGACTTTGCTTTCATCGCTCAGTCCCCCAAATCTAACAACTTAATAAAAGATCTGCATAGGGTTTTTCAAGTATTTCCTTTGATCGAAAGTCCTAAATCCGAATTTAATCCCAAAATACAGTATTTTTTTAGACAAAATAGGGTGTATCCATTATTGAATCTTGTTTCTTCATGAGATTAACTTCTTATTAAACCCTTTGATACCATGGTTGAGAGGAGATCGATGACGTCTCAGGTCAAAGTGCTCATTGTGGAAGATAGCCGTCTTTTCCGGCAAGTGTTCAGAGAATTGCTCCATATCCGATTTCCATCCTTCAACATTGCTGAGGCAGCGAATGAGGAAGAGACTTTGGGAATCATTGAAGGCAATCTGCCTGATCTCGTCTTCATGGATATCAAATTACCCGGAGCAAATGGCCTTGACCTGATCAGAAGAATAAAACTCCAGCACCCCAAAATCACCACCATCGTCTTTACCGCCTATGACACGGAATATCGGGAGGTTGCACAGGAGTGCGCCGATTACTTTCTGTCAAAGCGGTCGAACGAGCGAGGAGGTCTTCGGGTTGATCGAAAACATCTTGCAAACGAAGGCATAGGGTTGGACAAACCAACCCCTCTTCATCGGACGAAGATGAAGGGCAGGATCAATAGATGCGTTTCAATCATCAGCTTGAGGAGGTCCCATTTATGAAACAAGCCAGGTTGTCCTTATTAATATTCGTGGTTCTTGTTTGGGTCATGGCCTTTGCTGGCTGTGCCAAACCGCCCGATGCGGAAAGGCAGGGAGCAAAGGTGGCGATGGATGCAGCCGTTACGGCTGGCGCAGACCAATATGCTGCTCCTGATCTGGAAGCGGCCAAGAAGATATGGGATACTGCGGAGTCCCACTATCTCTTCTTCGGATTCACACTGAAAAATGCCTTGACGAAAATGTCGACGATCTCTTCGACACTTTCCCTGAGTTCGCCCAGGGATTTTTTCCCGATCAATCCCACTCCACCAGTTGACCAGGTGACAGCATAACTGGCTTGTTTTGGATTCCGGACAAGGGTGACATTTTGGATTAACGCAAGATCAATGCTATAAGAGCACCGTTCCTCTTCACCCTTGGCGAAGTTTATATTGACATTCACATAGAGGTAAGGTTCACCAGGGGTCTTGACTGCCTCTTCCTGGGTCAATACCTTAATCCCTGCCGATTGGAGCTTCTCCTCCACACTCTTCTGGAGCTGATCCTTTACCAGCCCCTCCCGTTCAATTTCAGGCGCCAAATCTTCCACCAATACCCGAACCCCTTTGAGCCCCTGAAGCGTTGACCGGTTCATCTCGCTGTTGAGGGCAAGCACGGGAGAAGTCACGAGGATCAATATTCCAATGCTCAAGAGACCCAAGCTTCTTCCGATGTTCATTTCGATTCGTCTTTCCGCTCTTTCCGAGCGATTCTTCATTGGGCTTTGGTGGCGAAAGAGATGGTCTGGGTAGTGATGAGGCCGTTTCCCGTGAAGTCCGTCACCTTGGCTTCGAGAAGCAATTGATACCCCGCATTTGGTCTCAGCAGGTTGAGAGGAACGGTATACGAGGTGGCGTTGATCGGTAATTCGATACCGAATGCGAAGCCCGCGTCATTCTTCAGTTCTAACCGTAGACCCATGATACTCGTTATCGGCGCCCAAGTGATGACAAGGTTCGTCGGTACATCCGCCGATCCTTCCAAAGGGTAAAGAACCGCTGGAGTTGAAGGAAAGTTATGGGTCATATGAACCTTCAACTTTCCATACGATGGCGGCGTAAGTGTAATCTTATAATCGCCCTCAGGAAACCAAAAATTAAAATCAACTAAGCTCAGATTATCTACAGATACTGAAACCAGGTTGAGTTTCAATGGATTGGTGATTGGCACTCGCCTGCCTCTTGGCCCATCGATGAGCACTCTCGTCACATTTCGTAATTTCTCACCTGAAACATCAAAGCTAATACCATAGGTCTCCCCACTTAAAGAAACATCTTTAAACATAGTGATTTGCATCTGCACTTCGTTCTGGGCCATGACTGCGGTGTTTATCCCCAACATGATTAAGAAGATCAACGCCAAAATCCCAATTAATTTTTTCATCATTGTTTCCTCCTTTAAGATATTCAATCATTCCTGCGTTACCAAAGTATATATCATGTCTCCATGCTCTTATCAAGGTGAGGGTCCTTGTCCAGACAGAGATCCTCCAATTAACCGGAGGAAAAGAACAGTTCAAAAAATCACTTGACATGACAAAAATAACCTGATATCAATTAAGAAAACTTTATCGGCGTTAGGGTCCAGAGGCGTGTTGGAAATGCTTCTGGAGGTTAAAGGAGTCGATAGTCGGGCCGCTATCTGAAAATATTCTTATTTTCGGATAGCGGCCTTTTTTGTTGGAGCGAACGCAGGAGGATCGGAGAGTCTTGGCAAGCGGTCTTGACCCATGGGTGTTTCGGTATGAGTTCAACTCGTTGGGGGCTTCATGATATTTTTTGATATAACAGAGGAAGCAGATGCTTATCGTTAAATACTCAGGTAAAAATCCAATTTCTCAAACCTTTTGTTTGGTATCTCCAGTGCCGAGTGCCGAAAAAGGAAGGGGGTGAGTTAGATGGACGATAAAAAGGAAACCAATGTCTCAATTTGGGTCTGGGTCATAGCTATCGGAGGGGCTGCAGTGTTAGTTGCATTATTCTTATTATTTTTAAAGCCATAAAATTCGGTTATATCACATTCGAGGAATTGATTACCCTGGCACAATCATTGTCTCTATTTTCGAGATTGGGCACCGCCACCTTCATCCTCTACGTTAAGAAAGAAGATTCTATAATGAATCATAGACGGCCGGGACGATGAGGTTACAAAATAGGGGGTGACTTGCATGATTCAAGATGACAAGATAAGAGAGGCTCAAGAAATATTGGATTGGGTGATAATATATTTAAACCCCAATTGAGCGAAAAATGAGTTCTTCAATCAAATATTTCGCTGATGATGAAACCATTAAAGAGCTTGCAGAGCGCTCTATCAAAATCCCCCTCCATCCCCCTGAAGCTGTGAAAAAATTGGCGGCCTATGCCTCGGCCCGCAAGGACAGGCGTCTTGTCGAAGCTTTAGCAGGCGGGGTATCATAGGGTGTGGGTAACCATCCTTTTAGCAAAACAGTGTATTTAACGATGCTTAGATCATCGGGTTCAATTTTAGGGTTCCGCCCTAAAGCTTCTCCAATTCGCCCATCCTTGTGGGCCGGAACGATGTTGATCGGGGAAACGGGATTTTTTCACACCTTCCCTTTACGAAAGGGGGATAACAATTAGTCCTCCCCTTTAGTAAAGGGGAGTCAGAGGGGATTTGTCGAGATTTGTTGACTCAATTGGGGTTCAACTTAAGTATTAAGTGTAATGTCACTGGTTGCAAACATGGAAACTACCGGGTTCAAGTTCTCCTTTCAACTCTTGAACCGGCCCCCTGACCCGGAGGCGAAGTCATTGTTTCGTTTGGTTATCTTTACCTGCCGTAAATGGGTCACTGATTATTTGTGCTTCTTCCGTTCACTCAAATAGAAAAGGATCGGCACCGTCATGCGTGAAAGCAGGAGGGAGGCCACTTCCCCGGCCATGAGTGAAAGGGCAAGGCCCTGGAAGATCGGATCGAAGAGGATCACCGACGACCCAACAATGACGGCTGCTGCGGTCAGCATCATGGGGCGGAACCGGACTGCCCCTGCGTCCACGACCGCGTCGGCAAGGGGCATCCCCTGCTTGATCCTGAGTTCGATGAAATCCACGAGAATGATCGAATTGCGAACAACGATCCCTGCCCCTGCAATAAAACCGATCATAGAAGTCGCCGTAAAGAAGGCTCCCATGAGTGCATGGGCAGGCAGGATTCCCACCAGGGAGAACGGGATGGCTGCCATGATGGTGACCGGAGTCTTAAAAGACTGGAACCACCCGACGACCAGGATGTAGATCAAAATCAGCACAGCAGCAAAGGCGAGCCCAAGATCCCGAAAAACCTCATAGGAGATGTGCCATTCGCCATCCCATTTCATGGCGTACTTCAGGGTGGAGAAGGGTTGCTGGGAGACATGTCTTTCAAGCCGGTAACCCTCGGGGATCTTCATCTGATCGAGGGCCTTGTTCATCTTCAGGATGGCATAGAGAGGGCTCTCCTCCTGTCCCGCCACATCGCCCGTCACATAGACCACGGGCATCAGGTTCTTATGGTAGATGCTCTTGTCAGCAATCACCTTCTCCACATGGACCAGCGCCCCCAGGGGGATGAGGCTTCCACCCTGGCCCATCACCTTGATCCTCTTCAGGTCCTCCACACTGGACCGCTCCTTCCGAGGCAGCCTGAGAAACAGAACGACATCTTCTTTCTCCGTCGGTTGATGAAGAAGCCCTGCGCCCATCCCTTCTACGGCCATGCGAAGACTGTTCGAAACCTGCTCGGCAGTGACTCCATTGAGTGACGCCTTTTCTTTGTCCACAACAAACCGGTATTTCGAATGGTCTGCCTCAACGTACCAGTCGACGTCCACCACCCCTGGGGTCTGATCAAAGACATCCCGGATCTTATGCGCGATCTCAATCTGGCGTTCATAATTCGGCCCATAGACTTCAGCCACAAGGGTCTGAAGAACAGGAGGTCCGGGAGGGACTTCAGCAACCTTAATCCGGGCATGGTATTTGCGACCGATCTCATCCATCCTGGGCCGTACCCGCTTGGCAATGTCATGACTCTGGGCCTTCCGCTCACCCCTGGGCTTCAGGTTCACCTGTATATCCGCCTCGTGAGGCCCCTTCCTGAGGAAATAATGACGGACCAGACCATTAAAATTGTAAGGGGATGCCGTCCCGGCATACATCTGATAATTCGTGACCTCCGGCACGGTGCCAATATATTCGCCGATTTCGCGGGTAAGGGCTGCCGTCTCCTCGAGTGTGGACCCCTCCGGCATATCAATGATGATCTGAAACTCGCTCTTATTGTCAAAGGGTAGCATTTTTACACGGACCACCTTGAAGGCAAAGAGGGATAGGGATGCCAGAAGCAGAACCACAACAAGGACCAGAAACCCATAACGCCAGTAGGGAGAATGGATGAGAGGCGTCATGACCCGGCGGTAGAGCTTTGTGCTCCAGCCTTCCGTTCCATGGGCCGATCCCCCCTCTTTCTTGAGCAGGCGAAGGCTTGCCCATGGTGTCACAATAAATGCCACGATCAGGGAGAAGAGCATAGCTGCAGAGGCTCCCACTGGAATCGGCCGCATGTACGGACCCATCAATCCCCGCACAAAGGCCATGGGGATGATGGCGGCAATGACTGTAAAGGTGGCCAGGATGGTCGGGTTCCCGACTTCATCAACGGCCTCCACTGCAACATCGAGAATCGAGCGGCCTCGATTTTCAGGCAAACGATAGTGGCGGACAATGTTCTCCACGACGACTATGGCATCATCCACCAGGATGCCAATGGAAAAGATCAGGGCAAACAGGGTGACACGGTTAAGCGTATAACCATAAAGGTAGAGCAGAGCTAAGGTAAGGGCCAGTGTGACCGGAATGGCAATCGCCACAATGCCCGATTCCCGGAGCCCGAGGGTCACCATGATCAGGACCGACACCGAGACGATGGCGATCAGCATGTGAAAGAGCAACTCGTTCGACTTTTCTTTCGCCGTCTCTCCATAGTTCCGTGTCACGGTCATTTCGACATCGCCCGGGATCATGAGTCCCTTTGACCAGGTTGACTTTTTCAATGACCCGGTTCGCAACTTGAATGGCATTGGTCCCTTTCCGTTTGGCGACGGTGAGTGTCACTGCCGGGAGAGTCGTAGACCCTTTCTTACCCATCAAAACATAGTCAGCAGGTTCTTCGGGTCCATCTACTATTGTAGCGATGTCGCGCAGAAAGACAGGTCTCAGGTTGAATACGCCTACGACGACGCTTCCCACCTCTTCAGCCGTGTGCAGAAAGCCGCCGACATCCACCAGCATCTCTCGATTATCGCTGGAGAAGCTGCCGGAGGCGATCTGGCGATTCTGCTGATCGAGAACGGAGAGCAAGGCGACAGGAGCAACATGGTAAGCCGCCATTTTTGCGCTGTCGAGGATTACCCGAACCTGCCGCCGCTGTCCGCCGATGATCTTTACTTCCGAAACGTCAACAACCTGTTTGATCTGGTCGTGGACCTGGGCTGCAATTCTTCGGAGCGTGAAATGGTCGTAGCGGTCACTCGAGAGAGTAAGCGCCAGGATCGGGACATCGTCGATGGAGCGAGGCTTGATCAGGGGCTGGCTTGCGCCCGGTGGGATCAGATCAAAATTGGCAAACATCTTCTGATTGAGCTTGACAATGCTTTTTTCTTCATCTTCACCCACTCGAAACCGGACAACGGCCATCGAAAAACCGGGCGACGAGGTCGAATAGATATACTCCACCCCTGGGATCTCCCAGAGGAGTTGTTCCATGGGTCTCGTGACCCGCTCTTCCACCTCTTTGGCCGAGGCCCCGGGCATCTGCACAAAGATATCGATCATCGGCACCACGATCTGGGGCTCTTCCTCTCTCGGAAGCATCAACACAGCGCCAATGCCAAGGAGGATTGAGGCGGCGATGATGAGGGGGGTCAGCTTCGACTCCATCAAGGCATGGGCCACTTTCCCGGCCAATCCAATCTTTTCTTTCATCTTCGATCACCTTTTAAAGTTACTGTATCCGGTCTCCCTCCTTCACCTTTTCCATCCCTTCAACGATGATCCGGTCTCCATCATTCAGTCCTGAAAGGACTTCAACTTGATCACCGTAGGGCTTCCCGGTTTTGATCAGACGCAAACGGACCGTGTCGGATGGATCGGTTACAAAAACGCTCAACAACTGGCCGCGCTGCAATATTGCCCTTTGAGGAATCTTAAGGATCTCTTTCTGTCCGATCGGGAAACGGGCCTTCCCAAAGAGTCCGGAACGGAGAACCCACTGGTTGCCCAACCTTCCCTTCTCATCAAAAAGGTCGATCTTCACCGTGGAACTCCGGCTTCCCGGGTCCGAAGCAGGAACGATCTCAGCTACCCGGCTGGAGAACTCCTGGGGCCCGATGGCATCGATGGAGATTTGAGCAGGCATTCCGACACGAATCTTTCTCAACGTGGAATCCTCTACCGCAACCTCAAGACGATAGCGCGAATTGTCCTCAAGGGTGAGAAGAGGCACTCCCGGGGCTGCAAGGAGCCCGACCTCGGCCTGTTTGGAAGTAATGATTCCATTCATGGGAGAGAGGATCCGGCTGTACCCCACATGGATCTGAGCGCTGGCGATGTCCGCCTTCACCTGTTCCTGCTTTGCATGGACCTGGCCCATCTTGGCTAAGAGGGCCTGGAGCATGCTTCCAGACCGGTCCACCTCTGCCTCTGCGACCTTAAGCTTTGCCTGCACCTCATCAAATTCCTGCTGGCTCACCGATCTTTGTTCAAGCAGGGCCTTGTAGCGGTTGAACGTGGCCTGGGCAAGGGTCCTCCCGGCTTCAGCGGCCTCCCTGGCAGATGCCGCGGCACGAATGTTTTGATCCATCTCTTCCTGGGCGTCCTGCACCTCACGAAGCCCTGCCTGGGCTTTCTGAAGCTGGGCCCGGGTGTCACGATCGTCAATCTCGATCAGCAACTGGCCGATCCGGACACGATCCCCTTCATGGACATGGACGGATAGGATATTGCCGACCGTTTTCGAAGAGAGGACACTTGTCGTTTTTGAACGGACCGTGCCCACCGCTTCATATTCCTCCTCGACGGGGGATCGTTTGATTGTCTCTATCTTTACACCTTGAACAATCGCAGGCTTTCCAATGGCTGCCTCTTCCTTCTTCCCGCAAGAGATGATTATTACAGCGAGGGAAAGCATACTTACGGCAATCCATTTTCTTATCATCGATTCCTCCGTTATTCAGAAAATCGAAGAGCGCACGGTGCAGAGTGCCAAGCGTAAAGAACGATTCCCTTCTATGAAACGAAGGGCTGAATGTCAGTCAACTTTCCAACGGACAGAAGCACGTGGGCATAGCTGACATAATAATCGTAGCGGGCAGCAACCACATTTAAGCGGGCCCGCACCAGAGCGGTCTCCGCCCTCAAGACCTCCGTAATGGTTGTCAGACCTTCACGGTAGCGGTTCTGGACGATCCGGTGCGTTTCAGTTGCCTGACCGATCACCTGGCCTGCGACCCCTAACCGCTCACGGGATGAAACATATTGCTGATAGGCCCGGACCACCTCGAGACGGATCTGGTTGGCGAGATTTTCCTGTTCCGCGGCGGCCATGGATTGGGCTGCCCGAGCCTTACCAATCCTTGCGCCGCGGCCTGTATCAAAGAGGTTAAACGTAAGGCCAGCGCTAATCGTCCAATCCGGGCTGCCGCTTGACAGATCCTTTCCACTTCCCCCGTAGGTGGCCATGAAGTCTAACCGGGGGAGATATTCTCTCTTTGCCCCGAGCACCCCCTCCCTGTTGAACTGAACGCTATACCCGGCCCGGACATAGTCAGGCCGATGAAGCAGGGCAAGCCGGATCAGTTCCTCTCTCCCCGCAGTCTCAAACCGCTTGTTCGCAAGCTCTCCTGTTACGTCCTGCGACGTGTCAACGGGAAGGCCGAGCACTGTGTTAAGGGCTGCATAGGCAACGGCCACATCGCCTTCAGAATCGATCTGCTGTTGGCGAAACTCTGCCCTCTGGACCTCTGCAGCCAGGAGGTCTGATTCTACCGCCAGCCCCGCCTGAACTCTGTCCCGAATCCTTTTCCCATCCGATTCGGCCATTTTCACTGCTTCCTCGGCCACATCCTTTTTGGCGTGGGCCACAAGAACCCCGTAGTAAGCACGGATCACTTCAAAACGGACCTGCTGCTCGACCATGGCCTTCTGGAGATCGGCCTGCTGCTGCCCGAGGCGGGCCTGAGTGACATGGGTGTAGGTTTGAAGCTGGTCAAAGAGCGCTTGCCTCAAGGTAATGGCCGTCCGGAAATTACTGAGGGGTTCAGGGTTATTTAATGCAGAGAGTTGAAAACTCTGCTGGGTGAATCTGGCCTGCTCGAGTAGGGAACCGAATACAAAGACAGGATTATTTCCTCTGGTAAACGTTTCGCTGAACTGCAAAAGGGGGAACCAGCCGGCACGGGCTTCTCGAAGCTGCGCATCGGCTATCTCGCGACCTGATAGAGTGATTCGAATGAGCGGATTATTCTTCAAGGCCTTTTCAACGGCTGATGGCAAGGTTAAGGCCTCCGGCTCCCCGGCCTGGGACACGGGAACGAATGATCCGTTTCCCACTGCCTGGAAACAGAAAGCGGTTAGAAGGAAAAATACGATTTTACGGATGAAACAATGGCTTCCCATGGCACCCTCCCCCGGTAATTGAGACAGCATTGAAGTCAGTTACATTATATCAAAACCCAGTTGCGTTAAGAATATAAAGTTTCGTCTGTAGAACGAACCCTTGTTTCCCGGAAGAGTTGAGCTTATCATTAAAAATATAGATGGCTGTAATGTAAAGGAGGGGAAGATGTCCATTGAGCGTATGATATTGGCTTTTGCCGGCAGCTTTATCCTGATCAGCCTCATCCTGGCCCAGAGGTTCAGCCCCTACTGGCTTCTGTTCACCGCATTTGTCGGTGCCAATCTGCTTCAATCAGCTTTTACGGGTTTTTGCCCTCTGGCTAAAATCTTGAAGGCGATGGGCGCAAGACCCAGCGGCGAGACCTTTAAATATTAGAGGCTTCTTAACATTTTCCTCATAGTCTCTTTTCGCCTCGCAGGTAGTCGATCATCGACTCTGTAACCAGAGGAACAATATCGCCAATCATATGGGGCATCAATCGCTCCATCACCTTGGGCATTAACTCTCCCATCTGTTCCTCCATATAATCCGGCATCGGGATTCGATCTGCCACTCGCCTGAGCATCTCCGGCATCACCTTCGGCATCATCAGCGGAAGCAGCCTGGGGAACAGGACGGGAAACATGGGCTTCATCAGTTTCATCGCCACCGGGATTTTACCCATGATTCGCATCATCGGTCCCATGCCAAAAGGCATGGCATCGATCAGCTCCGGCCACATCGTGCCCATCAGATTGGCAAAACCCTGGGGCGTCATTAAGGCGATCATCGCCTCAAAGACGGCCCACTGTCTATGGACTTCCGGATTGGGATCGGGGAAGCTGTAGCCCAGTGCCGAAGCGGCAAAGTGCGCAAGGTCCACCACTTCAATTGGGATTTTTTTCTTTTCGGCACTGACACGGAGCTGAAATTCACAACAGGGACAGAGGGTGAGCACTTTTTCCGCACCCACTTCGAGGGCCTCATCCAATCTTGTCTTGCCCACTTCAGCAGCCACCGGAGGATCCTTGATAAGGGTCAAAACGCTTCCGCAACAGTGTGCCGCTTCTCGATTGTGGCGCATTTCAACTAAGTGAACACCCGGAATCGCCTGAATCACCTCTCGAGGCGGCTCATAGACTCCTGAAGCACGGCCGATGTGGCATGAATCATGCCAGGTCACCGTAACGACGGCTTTCTGTTTGTCACTGGAAGAGGAGGGGGACGGAAACAGAAACTCTCCTGTCTCGATCTTCTCGGCCAGGACCTCGCTATAATGCCTGGCCGTTATGCCGTATTCGAGGCCCAGCTTCTTCGCCCATTCAGAATATACTTGTCGCCACATCAGATTGCAGGCCGGACAGGAGGCAATGACCGTGTCGACTCCCGCCTCCTTCATGACCTTAAGGTTCTTCCTGAACGTCTTTTCAAAGACATCCCATTTCCCTGCAGCCAGCATGGGGATGCCACAACAGCTTTCTTTCTCTCCCATATAGGTAAATTCCACCCCTGCGGCATCGAGCAAACGGACACTCGCCATGGCGATATCGGGCTCCACATAGCTCGCGGTACAGCCGGCAAAATAGGCCGTTTTGGCAGCATGGGAGGGACCATGCTTCTCGATCAGATCTTTGGGAAACCACGCTGAGCGATTTCTGCGGTAGGCCGCCCAGATGTTTCCTTCTTTCTCGATGGCAGCACCCATCATCTCAAAGGGAGGGAACGTCATTCGCTTCTTTTCGTTCACCAGGATGCCCCTCAGCTTCATCCAGGATGGTTCAATGGGGAGAGAGGCTGAGCAGCGGCGGTTACAGAGTTCACAGGTGGTGCAGACCAGGAAGGTGTCCACCATCGACTGGTCCCACTCCTCGCGGCCCGCCATATATTCCCGCAGCCAGTACCATTTGCCCCGGGGGCTCTGGCTCTCCCATCCCCGCCCGTAAAACTGGTCACATTCATCCACACAGTAACCGCACTGCGAACATCCATAGGCATACCAGGCCACATCAGCGGGGATGTCACGGACAGCCTTTGTTGGGTGTTCCCCTATCGGCATGGCGAGAGAGTTCCCCACGAGCCGGAGCAGAGGCTCAAAGAATCCTGCCATGCCAACCGCTCTTCCCAGGAGACCACTGGCAATGACTTTGCCGGGATTCATGATCCCTTGTGGATCGATCTGAGCCTTCAATGTTTTCAACTGCCTCACTCTGTTCTCTCCCAAAATCATCGGGGCTTTCCTCCCAAAATAAACTCCGGTGGCGAAGGCCCGTCCTCCGTACTTTTCAGCGATCTTGGTCACCGTCAGAGTCAGCCCAAAGACGAAGTTGTAGGTAAATTTCCGCTCATCGCAAGGGATAAATCCCAGGATGACCGCTTCGGGCTGGCCTTTCGAACCATGACGGATGACAACCCCTTCCTTGACAAGAGGCTGACGAACTTTATCTTCAATCTCCTCCATGACATCACCCAGTGCAGCAAGGGGAACAACAATTTCTGAGGGGACCAGGCTCGGTCCAAGCCTTTTTACGAGCATCATCTTAAAACGGCGGTCCCATTCATGCTCTGCGATTTTGTGAGCAAGCAGCTCCCCGTGACAGGATCTGAGAAGTTCCGGTAATTGACTGTTCACTGCCTCTCGATCCCTCTTGCGAAAAGCCAATGTGGTGATGTAAGAGACCGGCAAAATGACCCGTTCCTCCACGGGATGGCCATTGTGTTCCATCAAGGGAGCTCTATTCTTGAGCTCTGCCATGCGTGGATTGATAAAGATCAATGACCAGATGGGAAGCTTTTTATCAATCAAGGACTGTGCCAGTCGCTGGAAATCATGGGCCTTGGGGGAGCCGATCGAGATAACTTCCAAATCCTCCAGGGGCTGAACACGAAGGGTTACCTCGCTGATCAGGCCCGTGATGCCCTCGACTTCGGAGATGAAATCAAGATTCTGATCCTTGAACTCCCTGACCTCGCCGTTAGGCAGAACGACACGTGCGCTGACGACGTTGTCCCGGAACCAGCCGGCCTCGTACGAGCCAATCCCTGCTCCGCCCTGAGCCAACCATCCGCCAACGGTCGAAGACGGATAACTACTCGGGATAGAGCCGGAGGGTGAGCCCCTCTTTGCCAAGGGCCTGGTCGAGCTTCTCCCAAACAACTCCTGCTTGAACAGTTGCCGTCAACCCGTCCGGATCAAAGCGGATGATCCGGTTCATTCGATAGAAATCGATGACGACACCCTGTTTCAACGGTAACACGCCACCATAGCCGGAGGTCGCTTTTCCCCGGGGTATAAGAGGGATATGATTCTCCTGTCCCCAGCGAACCAGCGAAATCAGTTCTTTTTCATCCTCCGGCTGGACGACTGCGTCAGGAATGGTATTCCCTAAAAGTGGTTTAACAAGACCAGGAAGGGAAGCGATATCATGACCATAGAGTTTACGTTCTGTTGGATGGAACGATACCCTGCTTCCAAACTTTTCCTCAAGATAGGATTGGTGTTTTTCATCGAACGGGCTCATTGTGTCACTCCTTAAAAAACAGGGTTCGAGGATTCCAGGATTCAAGGGTTCAAATCCTTGATCGATCCCTGGGCCTCTTGAACCCTTTTAATATAGCAGATGAAGAGTCATTTGATCTGTCTGAGGCTGGAGACCATCTTCCCTTTTTCCTGAAACTGTTCGAGGAGGACCTCCCTCATTAAATGGCAGGCCTGGATGATCTTGGGATTCGCGATACGATAATAAATATTAATCCCCTCTCGCCGGGTTAGAATCACTCCTTTCGATTTTAATACGCTCATATGCTGGGAGAGGTTAGCTTTGCTGAGACCGATCTTTCCGATCAGCTCGGTGGCTGACATCTCCTTGTCCTTAAGGGCATTAATAATTTCGAGCCGTTTGGCATTGGAAAAAATCTTGCAGATATCGGCATGCAGTTCATATATCTCTTCCATTCTTTCTCCTTTTAATCCCCATTTAAGCGATCAGATAAAGAGCAGGGTCGACCAGAACCAGAGTCGCTGGAGGGTGGCCTTTTAACCGCCAGGGCGGGAGGTTTCATGCTTTGTTCCTGGTTTGTTTATAAGTTTATCAGTTTCAAATTTTATAAACTCTAATATCTCGAAACATATTTGTCAAGTCTCTCTCTACAAAATTTGCCCGATCTCGGGTTCTCCTTCCGCAGGCACGAGTTGGAAAGTTTACCAGTCCAAATGGACCCCATTGATCCATGATGGGGTGATTGGTTATATTTCAAGAACCTGTATATTTAAAACGCTTCGCCCTATCTATTTCACGGTGATGCACGCCAATCATGAGGTGGGGACCATCCAACCTATTGAAGCGATCTCAAAGATTCGTGGGATTCGAAAAGCCTGCGAGATCGCAAAGAGATATATCCTCATGGCCTTTAGAACCGGAGACAGTTCAATTATCTTGAGCCAATGGAATCGAAGCACTTATGAATACCCTACTCCTAAAGCATGAGGCCCTCATCCGCCTAAGCTTTTTCTTCGGTATTCTGATCATGATGGCTGTCTGGGAATTGATCGGCCCTCGTCGCCAACTGCAAACCTCCAAGCCCATGCGCTGGGTCAACAACCTGGGGATTGTCCTCATCGACACTTTAGCCCTCCGTTTATTGCTCTCCTTTTCTGCCATTCATGTGGCCCTCTTCACGGAAAAAATGAGCTGGGGTCTCTTGAACAATGTTTCCCTCTGTTATGGGCTGAAGGTGACGATCGGTGTGGTCGTTTTGGATCTTGCCATTTATTTACAGCATGCGATGTTTCATGGACTTCCAATCCTATGGCGCCTTCATATGATGCATCATTCGGACCTCGATTTCGACGTAACCACGGGTGTGCGTTTTCATCCGATTGAGATCCTTCTTTCCATGGGCATCAAAATGGTTGTCGTTTTTCTTGTAGGGATTTCTGCTTTAGCCGTGTTGATCTTTGAAGTGCTCTTGAACGCTACAAGTTTATTCAATCATGGCAATGTCCGCTTGGCTGCTCCCGTAGACCGTGTGTTACGGCTTTTTGTGGTGACACCTGAGATGCACCGCGTGCATCACTCCGTGATCATCCGGGAAACCAATAGCAATTTCGGATTTAATCTTCCGTGGTGGGATCGTCTATTTGGCACTTATAAGGACCAACCTGTCGCTGGCCACGTAGAAATGACCATCGGGCTCAGCCAATTTCGGGATCAAAAACGGCTGACCTTACCCTGGCTACTCGCCCTGCCCTTTATCGGTAAGACCGGCAAGTATCCCATGGGCCCATAACCATCGCAGGGAGAGAGGCTTGGCTTCGTTTTAAAGTGGGCTCAGATTCCCCTGACCCGATACTCGATGTAAGTCACAATCTGGACCATGGTGGCTCCGGGGATCAACTGGCAGAGGGCTGCACCCCGTATGAACTCTTCCTTTTTATCCAGCCGTATCGATTTACAGCCGTCTCCTTGATCTGACCGATCATTGGAAGCCCACCATATGCTGTGGCCCCCCGTTTGAAAATCTTTGCGAATAAAAGACCCAGCGGAATCATTTGCTGTCTCTTAGGGAACAGTCCCCCTTTAAAACATTGGGGTCGGCACAGTCCCCCACCCGCTTCCTGAGGGTGTATCTTGGACCTGGAGAATCTCGCCAGTATGGAGGTGGACGTCAACAAAGAAAAGCGGAGTCCTTTCGGCATTGATGTCGAAATCATTAAACGGCGATTTAAGATCTCCTTTATTGCCAGATAATTCGATAAAGATGATCCTTCTCTTCATGGTCGGGCTATTGTGCATACTTGGATTGTGTACCTGCATCCCGGCATGGTGAGAATGCCCGCCTGTCAAATGGGCAAACGGATGAAAGATATATTCCGCGATCATCCCTATGGTTTTATGGTGTTCAAATAGCTTCCATTCGCCGCCTGTATCGGCAATCATTCCCTGCATCACATAATCAATCGGAATGAAATAGGCAAGAAGACGATGACTTTCACTATTTTCAATGGATTTCAGCTTTGAAGCAACAATCGGATCCTGAAGTACTGATGGAAGCAGTTGTGTGGCCGCTGTTAGGTCTTCTTTTGTAATAGTGATCACGTCAATGCGATCGATCTGCTCCAATGGAAGGTGATGGACTGTATAGGCTCGTGAAATGAATCCACCTCCGACAATGACTACAAGAAGCACCAGGAAGATGATACAGGCCTTTCCAAAACTGAGACTTTGTGGTCTTTGGTTTGTGTTTGTTACGAGCACTCTCTCGATAGAATGGGGGAGGAACATCCCTGTCTGCTTCATATAAGCGACATAACTTTCGCCGAAACGATTGATCATTCGGCGTTCCTCGTCTTTGGCGAGAAGGTAATATAAAAAGAGCATCACTGCAAAGAGAGCAAGTGTCAGGAATCTGGGCCACATGATCGCCAGTCCCAAGGCCGCCAGACCAAGACCGAGATATTGGGGATGGCGAATCATGGTATAAAGCCCTTTCGTTGCAACACCCCTTTTCAGCAACTTGCCCAGGTACACCTGTGCGGCACAAACGAGGAAGATCAACATCCCAACCACAAAAAGCACAGATCCTAAAATACGAATTACAGTTAATACTTCATTCGGCGGGATTACCATGTGAGGAAGAAAAAAGGCGGTAAGCCAGCGCGTCATCGATGATTGATTTAATGCCAGCAAAAATGGGTTGAATACCGCATAGAAAAAGAAAGCAAAGGGGCTGATCATGATGGCAATTTCAAAAGCCATACAATGAACGATAAGAAAATAGCGCTGCTCGCCGCAAACCTCTTGCTCATATGGTTACCTGACCTCTTTTCTTGTGCCATTTGGAATCTCCTTTTATACGCTGTCTAGAAGCCACTTAGGGCTAAATACTCGTTAGAATATTTTCCAGAAATATTGGCCGAATGATCTAAATGGGTAAACTGCCCTAACTGTGGATTAACAACGAAGGGGGACAGATATCAGGGAGATATTAGGATGGATCCAATTATGAACTTCGACATGAAATAAAAGTGTCGATTCCTGCTCAAATAGAGTCGAAGTTAAACTTAACATATAAGAATCATCTTGTGAGACGATGGAATTGAATAAGCATGAACTGACCCTTTGGATTTGTTTATCTTGAGAAAGTGGGTATCGGCCAGAAAGTTTTTGAACCAGGTTCAACGGTGTCGTTCCAAGAAGAACTGGGATGAGGATGATTGCTATTACGAGGATTAATGATTTGTGTCTGCCTGCCATTGAAAATCTCTTTAAATTAAGACAGCAACTTTAATGCCAAAATGAAAGAACCTCTGAGTGAGGAAAATATTTAGAAATTACAAAAAGTTGGTGAATTTTTGAAAATTTAAATTCTCATCCTCAAGTTGAATCCTTTCGACAATTTAGTTTACAAGTTAGGTGTAAAACGTTGTATTTTCAATTAACTATCAATAGGTTAAAAGATTTCGACAAATTCTTCCTCAATCGACAAATAACTAACATTTACTAAATTATTTTTCAAGATCCCTCTAAACAATCTGGCCCCATGTACTGTCATCCCAACGATTATACTTGAAAGGTGGCATCAAGGGGTGAAATTCAGAATTCATTCTTTCAAAAAGTACTCAATAAGGCAAAAGCCCAATAGGTTGGGGTGATCTTTATTCAGTAAGGGGAAAATTTCTTGACCTGTTCACTCATTTTTCAACGCATCCCCAAATTTTATCCCTCATAATCCCACTACAGAGCTAAAGGTCTACCCTTTCTAACCCGGAGAAACGGTTCTAATGGGTGTCTCTCGAAAGTCCAATAGCAAATAGTGTTCAATAAATCTACATGGTGAATAAAGGGCAGGTCTCTCAGAGATATCGAAAGGGGGACCACCTCTCCCTCCCGGCGTCAAATTTAACTCTTTCACAAAGACCTAGGATTTCCCTATAGTTGGATTGGTGATTTCCGTTGAAAGTGAGCATAAGGACAAGGTAAAAGCGGCGGCGGGCTTATCCCGCCGTCCGCTTCACCGACGGGCTATATGGTCTTTCCGGCTTTCATTTAGTCGATCAAAACCAAAGCAAAAAAATTCCATCGACCATAAGTCTCTTTTTTTGTATCAATTTCAAATCCATTATTTCTGGCTGTCCGGAAGACGTCAATACCACACGCTTCCATCATTGGTCTTACCCTAATTTTTGCCACCTCCGGTTTCGGAAGATCACACGGATCTTCTTCTCCAGAGGGCTCAGGATCCACCTACATTAGATTCCCCTCCAGAACCTGATGACAGAGACGTGAGTGCAAAGGCTTTATAAAAGCCCATTTGATAAGCCTCATATTCAAGTCGAACAGCAATATCCGTCAGGGCTTTCCCTTTAGAACCTTTCAATAATATCGCTTTAGTGTATTCACTTAAAACCTCTCTTGTTTCATCAATATTTGGGGCAAAGGGCGGGTGAAATCCATCCTTGTTGTAAAAGGGGCAACCATAAAGACACTTCCATCGGACCCATTTTTGCACAATGACAGTGCTCGTATCAATAACTTTTGCCTTCTCACACCCCAGTGCGTAAGCTTTATCTATCACCGCTTCTATCGAAGGCGACGTTTTTCTCCCCAGAGCATGCTCCTTTTCCTCAACCGGAATAGTCTCTTCTTTTAGTTTTTGTATATTTATCGAGGATTGGGGTTTTACTGCACGCAGTAAGACACCTTCCGTTTTGGGAGAACTGTTAAAACCGGTTTTTCCAACAAGCTCCGCATTCTCGAAGCCGACTTCTTCCAATAAAGCCAGGAATTCCATTCCCGGTATCGCTCCCCCTTCTCACTGGAACCAATTAGCAAGGCGGGCTTTAATATCTTTTTGAACACTGCCGATAGCGACCTGATCAGCCAACATTAGGCGACCTCCGGGCTTTAAAACCCTCGTTACCTCCCCTTCAACAAGGCAGCTTTATCAGGAATTAAATTGATTGCGCCGTTTGAGATTACCACATCAAATTCGGCGTCCGGAAAAGGCAGGTTTTCACCCGACGTCTTTATAAAAGTAACATTTTTTACATCAGTCATACCCAAGTTTGATGTTGCCCGTTGCAGCATCTCCGGCACTATATCAATACCTACCGCTTTCCCGGTTGGACCTGCCATCATTGCTGCAAGGATGGTGTCCACTCCAGCCCTACAACCGATATCCAAAATTACATCGCCTTTATTTATCGGTCCCAAAGAAAAGGGATTACCCACACCGCAATATAATGAAATAACTGCTTGTGGCAGCGCACTAACCAGTTCTGGGATCATGTGCTGAGCCTCAATGCCCGACCGACCGGTCGGGTATTCGAAACAATCCTTCCGGGGTTGTCGGCAACCTTGATGTATTTATTTCGAATGCCTGCTTCGATTTTCTTGAGATCATCCTGAGTGATCTGGGTCGTCATGACGTTCTCCTCTAAATGTTTTCCTTACGTTTCCGCTTCATTTATTCTTAGCATATAAACAATAATTATACTGCAAGCAATAATTTATAAAAATTTATCCCCAAGAGCACTTTCTGTCAATAACAATTCGGGCTTCTCACCATTCTATCTACTCCTGTCTATGCCTTTACTCCTGTGATTTTGAGTTTATTTTCTCTTGCCATCTTCCCTATTAAATAAAGGGCACTCTCTTCAGAAATCTTGAGTCTGGCCGCTATTTCGGACGGCTCACTCGATCCCTTCTCCTTTAAGAAGGCGACTATCTCCTCCTCGACAGCCTTTGCCCATTCCTCAAATAGCCCTCTTACTTCAGGGGTAGCAAAAGACGCCATTGACGCTGACTCAGTGACGGCACCTGCCATCTGTTGAGACATCTGCATTCACTTCTCCATCATGGGCGGCATACCTCCCATGCCTTCCATCATCTCTTTCATCATTCCCATCCCCCTGCCCGGCCCCTTACATCCTCTTTTCTCTTCCATTTTACACCTCCCTTATTCCTTTCTCCTGAGTCTTGCCACCTCATCTTTGAGTTCCCTTATCTCTCTTCTCAGGTCGTCTATCTCATCGTATCTTCTGCCACCACAAAATGGTCCTCCCCTTCCGAAGAACCGCGAAATGGTAAATAGCACGACGATGATGAAAACAAGCCCAATCAAAGGGAAAATCCACCCCATGCCCCACATTGGGGGAGGACCGTTCCACCACCACATATTACTTATCCTCCTTTCATCCACCTTTGCATAAACTACATCGGCGGACATACAAATTTTGCCTTTTCCTTAATTTTCCTCTTAGGAGAAACACCACTGAGTGAAATGAGCAAGTCCATCAAGGTTGGTTCTGAAAGACTATAATAGATAAAGGGTCCCTTCCTCTCTGCCAGGAGAATGCCGCTTTCCCTGAGAGGCCTTAAATGAAAGGAGACGAGTGTCTGGGGGAGGGAGGTTTCCTTCATGATCTCTGATACGGATTTTGCCTCTTTCCCGATGGCGAACAGGATTTTTAGCCGGTTCGGATCGCCCAGGAGCCCGAACATCCTCGACAATGATTCGATCACCTTTTCGTCAAACTTCATATGAGAAATACCTTATATGAGGTTACGCTCATATTTTAAGCCGAAAACAAATGTTTGTCAAGAAAATTTTGTGGCAATTTGGGGAAACCGAAGGTTCAGATTAGACAGGAAGGACCGAATCATTGCCGGCGCAAGGCCTCTTGAATCATTTCAACGGATGGGACATTGACGAAGCGCCCGGCTTCGTCTCTATAGGTCCGTCAAGAAATACCTCCCGGAGGTGTTCCGGGTTCCAGATCCTGACCGTTGACCCAGACCGTGGGGGAACCGCCTATACCCAACTGCTCTGCCTCTTCTTGAGAAAGTACTCGAAAGAAAACCTCAGCATCCATGCCTTCCTCAAGTAGAGCCTTCTGGATGTTCTCTTTGAGTTTCTCCTTTGAACCGCATCCCTCGGAAAAGAAACATTCGATCTTCATATCTCAATCTCCAGTTCTTTGATTTTCTCCCATAGGGTCTTCCTCGAGATTTTAGCAAAAATGTAAGTACAAGGCCGGCAATAAAACCTTTCCCGTTTATAGCATTAAACTCTAATCGATTTCTTTGAGAAACCTCCTTACCTTTTCCTCAATCATATCTCTGACTTCTCGAAAAACATCAATCGACCTTCCCTTAGGGTCCGGAATCTCCCACTCGATCACCTTTCTTGCGGAAACGGCAGGACAGGTCTCCTCACAGCCCATCGTGACGAGATAATCCATCTCGACAGGAGGAAGATCATTTAACCCTTTGGTTGCTTACCGGAAAGATCGATCCCTTTCTCCTTCATGACCTCGATAACCAAAGGATTGATCTGAGAAGAAGGGCGGGAGCCGGCGCTGTAAACCTCTAATTTTCCCTTTCCAAGGGCTTCAGCAAACCCCTGTGCCATTTGACTTCGCCGGGCATTCTCAACACAAACAAAGACCACTTTCCTTTTTTTTTCTTTCATCTTTCCCCTTTTCACCTTCACCTTTCACCTTTTACGGCTCACAGGTTACATGGCAGACCCCGGTCGGAGTTTCTATAGCGTAAGGAAAATATTTCTTCTTAAACCAGAGGGCCACGTTGACAAGGCTGATCAGAACAGGGACCTCCAGTAGGGGGCCGATCACTGCCGCAAAGGCCTGGCCCGAGTTGACCCCGAAGACGGCCACAGCTACAGCAATGGCGAGCTCAAAGTTATTCGAAGCGGCTGTGAAGCTTAAAGTGGTGGATTGTTCATAAGTGGCCCCCACCTTCATCGACAGGAAAAAGGAGACGAAGAACATGAGCACAAAGTAGATGAACAGGGGAATAGCCACACGGACCACATCCAAGGGAAGTTGAACGATGAATTCTCCTTTAAGAGAAAACATCACCAGAATGGTAAAGAGGAGGGCAATCAAGGTGATGGGGCTGATTTTGGGGATGAATTTCTCCTCGTACCATTCCCGTCCCAGCGTTTTTAGGCCGATGATCCTTGATAGGACTCCGGCAATGAAAGGAATCCCCAGGTAAATGAAGACGCTCTCTGCGATCTGGCCGATCGTGATCTTGACCGCCATTCCCTTCAGTCCCAGCCAGGGCGGTAGGACCGTGATGAAAATATAGGCATAAATGGAGAAAAAAAGGACCTGGAAGATCGAATTGAAAGCCACGAGCCCGGCGCAGTATTCCCTGTCTCCAGAGGCCAGGTCGTTCCAGACGATGACCATGGCGATGCAGCGGGCCAAACCGATCAAAATCAGGCCCACCATGTATTCCTGGTAGCCGGAAAGAAACGTAATGGCCAAAAGGAACATGAGGATGGGACCGATGATCCAGTTCTGAACCAGGGACAGGCCAAGCACCCGGTAATTCCGGAATACCTGGCCCAGTTTTTCATACCTCACTTTGGCCAACGGAGGATACATCATCAGGATGAGCCCGATGGCAATGGGAATGTTGGTCGTATCCACCTGGAACTGATTCCAGAAGTCAACCACACCCGGAAAGAGATATCCCCAGCCCACTCCTACAAACATCGCCAGAAAGATCCACAACGTCAGAAACCGGTCCAGAAATGAGAGTTTTCGAGCAATCTGTTCCTCAGCCATCTTCGTATCCTCCTTGTTTTATTGTTTCGATATGAAAGCATTCTTCAATTTTCACTTGAATTCAATTGGTTCATCGCATACAGCATGGATCCCGCCTTTACTCATGAAGCGACTTATGGACACTGAACCACACCCTGTGCCCAAAGACACCCTCCACAGGTAGGGAAGGCGTTACCAAAACAGTCCTCTTCATTGGACTCGATCAGATTACAGCCGCCACAGAAGATGCAGAATCAAAAGTCGAATTTCTGCACACGCTCCCGGAAGGCTATATATTCCGGTGCATTCCATAAACATTCAGATCACGTTCAATGACATTCCCGACGGCATGGCGTTTTAGCGAGCGTTTCCACCCGTTCAGATAGGTAACATGGTTGTGCAACAGGGGCAAACAGGGGCTGAGGTTTCCCTCCCATCCAATGGCCATGGACCCACCTTCAATGAATGGGCAGCGGTCGCTGGATTCGCCGAGGCTGGCTCCTGCAAAGACCATGCTATGTCCTCCACGCATGACCTTAAATAGGGATTTCGGGTGGTCCCGGTGATGTCCATTTTGGGTAGTTTCATGCGAGCGCCCCAGTGTGTAGGCAAATAGATCGCATCCGTCAAAGCGCACAAATATAAAATTTCATCGCACATTTCCGCGGTGTAAGGTAGAACATTGGTCACAAGGAAGCGACTTGCACCTAATTGGTTCCCGAGGCGAATCACGGCAGGGAGATCCGCTATATTGCGCTTCATGGCTACGAATACGACCCCAATCTGCGGCTTCAGATGGTAATCAAAAGCGTAGGGTGGAGGGTAGCCACCCCAACGGGCTCTTCGAAAATTGGCAAGATTGACAAGCACATCAGGCAGGGCAGCCCCCAGGCGCACGTCAGCGTAACTTTCGGGTGTAGCTCCATCCAGGGAAACCCAGAGCATGTCGAGGCCGGCTTCATCAATCGGCGTGACATCTCCTGGGTTAGAAGTGTCCCGTTGGTGATCAAATCCACTGGTGTACCAAGAGCCTTAACCCTTGCCACCATATCAACAATGTTTGGGTAAACCAAGGGTTCACCAAAACCTCCGAAAAAGCAGAAGGATTGGGTGAAAAACCCTAATCCCTCGATGATGCGATTAAATGTCTCACTGCTCATCTGACCTATGGGTTCGTCCCAGACGTTGCGTATACAAATGCGACACTCCAGGTTACACATTTGTTGGCTCGATATATACTTTTCGGAAACCAGTGACTGGAGTATGTAAAGACAGCCCGTCAGCTTTCCTGTCAATGCGAATGGGAGTGCCAGGTTTCAGTCCATATTCGAACATCATCTCCGCCGGGATAACCAACCTGCCCATATCGTTGACATAAACTTCTGTTTTCGATTGAAACTTCATGGTCTCGACTGCCCTCTTATTCATCTCTTGATCCTTAAGGATGCATAACTTTCTTGTTCTTAGGGGAAGCGCCTTAAACCGCCGGCCTGATTTTAGTTTCGCTATGGCTTTGCAACCACCTTGACGCTTTAGGGCGAGCATCTTTTCGATATCCTCTTGAAATTGGGGAAGGTTCAGCAACCGCTCTTTTAAGAGACTGATTTGACTCTTATAAGGTTCATCCAGGGAATCTTTAATCCAATAATGCATCCATACCCCTACCCTTTTACTGCCGGTAATTCCGGAGAGCTTGAAATAAGCCAGATGTCTCGATATCTTTGACTGAGGCTCATCTAACACGACCATCAAGTCGCAAACGCAAAGTTCCCCCTGTGTAAGAAGCATTACAATTCTCAACCTCGTTTCATCCGAAAGGGCCTCAAAGAACTGCGCCAACTGCTCCATTTTTATCTCCTTAGATATATATATTCGTATATGCAGATACATAAATCAAAAACAATTTATTGTCAAGAAAAAAATGAAATCTTCAGCGTAATAGACCTTTACGGCTCGGCTAATAATAAACCATGGAGATTCATCAAAAAGGTGGGGAAGATCAATAGGACCTGCCCCTCACCCATGTTGGTTTTCCGTTATGGATGTTTCGCTTTGAGTAAAATGGCATCCGCCGCAGTCCATCGTTGTCCTGGCTTATTCCAAGCTCCCCCCCCCTTATCGTGACAGCTTCTGCATGTTTTGACCTCCGAAGAGAGAGCATGAACGGGTTTAAAATCAACATCTGCATTCCTATTAAGCAACTCAACTGCATTCTTGGCTGTAGAGGCCGTAAGCCATCCGCATCTCTCGTCCCGTTCCTTAGAAAATGATTTAAATCCTGCAGCCTTACACCACTTGGTAACAGAAACATGGCAGAGGGGTGACTTGGAAACCGATGGTTTTATTTCGAACTTTGGACTCTTTGGTCTGTAATCGGGGAGTGCCGTCTGCTGGTACCAGTTGAAAAGTTCCCGCATTTATCTCAAATGCCTCTGCTCTTTTCTTTGGAACTACCGCTCCTGTTACAAGAAATATCGCTGCAGCAGACCCGTTTAATGCACCGCAGAGAGTGGATGTCCCCGCGACGCCCCCTTCTCCGAAGATGAACATCTCGGTGGGGATCAGAATATAGGGGTAACCTGCTTCCTTTTTCAGTTCTCCTATAATCCCTTCAAAGGCCCATACCCGCATCCCCCCTTGAAGTAACCCGGGTAAGCCCTTTCCGCGACAGCAATAGGGTCCAGTTTTCCGTAAGTCCATGGGACCTCGGGAGTTTCTTCGGTTCTTTCAAAGCATAAAGATTTCTTGCCAGAATAGGCGTTAAAGCGGCCTGTCCTGGCAGTTGCTGCAACCATCTTTAGTAAATTTCTTCGTTCCTTATTCATATT
>CAWEAV010000074.1:0-50151 GCA_963806715.1 uncultured delta proteobacterium | reverse complement strand
GTTTATGAGCAGATCATAAACACGCAAAACTCTAACGGACCTCAATCATTTTTCACCCCCATCCTTTTAAAAAGTTAAGTTGCGTCGGCTTTTTATTCCCTTTTTCTTTCCTTTGGTATTCGGTTTTTCTAAAGGGCTATAAAATAGATTCGGTGAAATATATGGCAAACCCAAAAATAAGTCAAGAGCAATTTTTCACAAATTGATTAGTCAGCATATAAAAATTAAATTATTAAATGATATTAGTTAGTTATACTTTATTAATAAAGGAATAATTTTTTAGTAATCTGAATTATGGAAAAGAAAAAAATGTTATCGTTCACGCAAACCGATTCTATGTCCCTGGGAGGGGATGCTCTGGAATTTGGAGATAAACTTTCTTTTAAAGATTGATATTAGTTGACAGGTTGGAAAACATTCCTTAATATTGAGGTTATGTAGATCGCTAGGGGAGCTCAATGAGCTGAGAGTCCCTGCCACTTCCAAGGTAGGGAGACCCTATGAACCTGTTCGGGTAATTCCAGCGAAGGGAAGCGGAGTTCATAAATGGCCGTAATACCTCCCAAGGAATTACGGTTTTTTTATTACATAATCATTTATCCTTTATCCTTGGAGATATCAGGAAGACTGTAACAGAACGTAATAAAGGAGATCGACATGAAGCGGATTCTAACGATTGCGGGTTCTGATTCTGGAGGGGGAGCAGGAATTCAGGCCGATCTGAAGGCCATCACCCTGCTGGGAGGGTACGGGATGAGTGTGATCACGGCCCTCACGGCACAGAATACAATGGGCGTACGAGCGATCCATGAGGTTCCTCCATCCTTTGTGGAGGAACAGATCGATGCCGTTCTCTCCGATATTGGTGCCGATGCGATCAAGACAGGGATGTTAGCCAATGCAGAGATTATAGAAGCCGTCGCTAAGAAGATCAGACAATACCGAATGAGTAAGGTAGTTATTGATCCGGTGATGGTGGCAAAAGGCGGTGCTTCCCTTCTTCGAAGGGAGGCCGAAGATGCCTTGATAAAGAGATTGATCCCTCTTGCTCTTGTGGTCACTCCAAACCTTCATGAAGCTTCTGTGTTGACAGGCCAGAAGGTCCAATCCGTGGAGGAAATGAAGAAGGCAGCCCATAAGATTTATCAAATGGGATCGAAATATGTAGTTATAAAAGGAGGCCATCTCAAGGGAGACGCGACGGATCTCCTTTTCGATGGGAAGGCCTATGAAGAGGTAAGAGGCCGAAGGATTGAGACGAAGAACACCCATGGCACAGGTTGCACTTTTGCCTCTGCGATTGCGACCCTTATTGCCAGAGGGGATACAGTGCCCGAAGCCGTTCGAAAGGCAAAAACCTTCATCACGATGGCTATCCAGTCAAGCCTTTCATTAGGAGAGGGGACTGGACCGACCAATCCTTTTGCCTATATCCTTAGGGAGATGGAGCGATATCGTGTCATTCAGGAACTGAAGAGAGCCCTTGAAACATTAAGACAAGGGCATCTGGGCCATCTCATTCCTGAGGTCTCTTCCAATTTTGCCTATGCCCTTCCTGGTGCGGAAGGGGCAGAAGATGTGGCAGCCTTTCCAGGAAGGATTGTCCGGTTAAAGGATACGGTGGCTTCGTTGAGCGACCCAGAGTTTGGCGCCTCCCGGCACATTGCCAGGATCATCCTGACCACCATGCACTTCGACCCTGAATATTGTTCAGCCATGAACATTCGGTATTCGAAAGAGAACATAACCCGCTTGAGAGAAAAGGGGTTTCTTATCGGCCATTTTGATCGTAAGCAGGAGCCCAGACGGGTGAAGGAGAAGGAAGGGTCTTCTCTGGAATGGGGTGTCCAGACCGTATTGAGGAGGCTAAAGAAGATACCTGATTTCATCTATGATGAGGGGGATGTCGGTAAGGAACCCATGATTCGGGTCCTGGGGAGAAATCCCTGGGAAGTCGTCAACAAAGTGCAAAAGGCAATAGGCAATGAGTAAAAGGTCGCTTTTATGAGTCTTAAACCTTAAGCCCTAAGCCGCTAGCCTTATATGGTGAACGATGGCTGGAATTGATCCGATTCCAAAATCGGAACGAAATTTAGGAGGGATCGATTTTTTTCTCCTCTGGGCAGGGGCAGCCGTCTCTCTGGCAGAGATATGGGCTGGCGGCCTGATGGTTCCTTTAGGACTTGGTCTTGGACTCTGGAGTATCTTACTGGGCCATCTCATCGGTAACACCCCCTTTGCCCTGGGAGGATTGATCGGAAGCCGGTGGGGAATCCCGAGCATGGTCAGTGTCCGGCCTTCCTTTGGAATCAGGGGATCCTATTTTGCAGCCAGCCTCAACGTGATCCAGTTAATTGGTTGGACAGCCATCATGTTGATGGTCTGCGGCGGAGCAGCAGATGAAATTTCCAAGCTTTATGGATTCTCAAACCCCACCCTCTGGATCCTCCTTTCCGGAGGGGCTACGACTTTATGGGCCTTTGTCGGCCATCGAGTCTGGAAGTGGCTCCAGCGGGTTTCGGTCGTCGCCTTACTTCTCCTCTGCCTTGTGATGACTTACTTCGTTTTTCAGGAGTATGGATGGCGGATGCTTTCTCAAATCCCAAGAGGGAAGGGTTTTTCTTTCATGGTGGGAATGGATCTCGTCATTGCCATGCCTATCTCCTGGCTTCCTCTGGTATCGGATTACTCTCGGTTTGCCACTGATTCGAAGTCCAGTTTTTGGGGAACCTGGCTCGGTTATTTGGTCATTTCTTCCTGGATGTACCTCCTGGGGCTTGCTGCTTCCCTCGCAACGAATTCACCTGATCCTTCCGGAGTCGTAATGAACCTCATGTTAAAATCCGGCTGGGTAATTCCTGGCCTCGCGATTGTCCTCTTTTCCACTTTTACCACAACCTTTCTGGATATCTATTCGACAGCGGTTTCCGGCCTAAATATCGCTCCTAAATTAGGGGAACGAAAAGGGGTGCTGGTGGGTGGATTGATAGGAACAGCCACAGCCCTTGTTTTCCCGAGCCTCCTTAGCTACGAGCATTTTCTTCTCTTCATTGGAGCCATGTTCTGTCCCCTGTTCGGGGTTGTATTGGCAGATTATTTTCTATTGAGGAGAGGTTTTCTCCAGGTGGAGGATCTTTATAAGGAGGGCGGACAATACTGGTTTAGAAAAGGGGTAAACCCAGTCGCCCTTTTCTCTTGGGCTTTAGGGTTCGCCATTTATCTTGTTTTTTCACCCATGTTGATGGAAAAGGTTCTGGGAATCAAGGCTGCTTTTCCATGGTCCATCGGTTCGTCTTTGCCGAGCATGGTTTTGGCGGGGTCCACTTACTGGGGCCTGACCCGAAGAAGGAGATAAGAATGACACAGATGACAGAGGCTCGAAAAGGAATCCTCACAAAGGAGATGAAGAAGGTTGCCTTGGAGGAAGGGGTTTCTTCTGGATGGCTTCGTGAAAAGATTGCTTCGGGTCGCATCGTTATTCCCACCAATCGAAACCACAGAAGAGTCAAAGCAGTCGGGATTGGAGAGGGGCTTCGAATCAAGGTGAATACGAATCTTGGGACTTCTTCTGACCACAGCGATTTGGAAGAAGAGTTAAAGAAGTTAAGGGTCTCGATCGAGGCCGGGACTGACACGGTGATGGATCTTAGCACGGGAGGAGAGATTTCTGCAATCCGGGCAGAAATACTGAAGCATGCTTCGATCCCCCTGGGGACCGTCCCCATCTATCAGGCTGCTGTCCAGGCAGTCCGAAAGAGGAAGGCCTTGGCCAAGATGCGAGTTCAGGATCTTTTTGAGATCATCGAGGCCCAGGCAGAGGAGGGGGTCGATTTCATGACCGTCCATTGCGGGGTCACGCGAAACACGATGGAGCGAATGAAGCTCGATCATCGGGTTCTGGGAGTGGTCAGCCGGGGTGGGTCCTTCCTGGTCGAATGGATGGTTTATAATGGTAAAGAAAATCCCCTCTACGAGCACTATGATCGTCTTTTGGAGATTGCAAAAAAGCATGACGTGACTCTGAGTTTAGGAGACGGGCTGAGGCCGGGCTGTCTCGCAGATGCCACTGACCGGCCACAGGTTGCTGAGACCATCATTCTTGGAGAGTTGACAGAAAGGGCCTGGGCCGAGGGAGTTCAAGTCATGATTGAGGGACCTGGCCATGTTCCTCTGGATCAGATCGAAGCGAACATCCTTCTGGAGAAGCGCCTGTGCAAAGGGGCTCCCTTTTATGTCCTGGGACCCCTGGTGACCGATATCTCGCCCGGCTATGACCACATCACCTGTGCCATTGGGGGTGCTATTGCAGGCAGGGCCGGGGCAGATTTTCTCTGCTATGTGACGCCGTCCGAACACCTAAAATTGCCCTCCGTCGAAGATGTGAAAGAAGGAGTGATTGCAACAAGGATTGCAGGCCACGCGGCAGATATCGCCCGGGAAATCCAAAAGCCCTTAAGAGGGATTTAGAAATGGCAAGGGCTCGGAAGAGTTTCGACTGGCAAAGGCAGATTGAACTCTCAGTTGATCCAGAGAAAGCAAGGCGCTACCATGAGGAGGGCAAGTCAGGTGAGGAAGATGTCTGTACCATGTGCGGCGAGTTTTGCGCGATCAAGCGGGTGAAAGATTTCTTCCAGAATACCTGAGAAGTTCGGAGTCATGAGACTGAAATAGAACAAAGTTGCAGGTTCCGGGTTTGGAGCATCACGTTTTTATCGCGACTCGAAACTCGTAACATGCAGCGAATGGTTTTTGTCTCCGAACCGCGAACTGAACTCTTCGAACTACTGATGAAGGATGGCCCGGATGCTCTGCGAGAGCTGCTTCATATCGAAGGGTTTTTGAATGAAACCATTGGCTCCTCGTTCCAGAACCTGGGAAGCCTCACCATCAAGGCTATATCCGCTCGCGAGGAGGATTTTGACCTCGGGAGAGATCTCCCTTAATCTGTCAAAAACCTTTTCTCCTTGCATTTTGGGCATGACGAGATCGAGAATGACGAGATCGATTTTTTCCCTGTGGTTCCTATAAATCTCTATGGCTTCCTCTCCATCTTTAGCCGTCAATACCTGATAGCCCATAAACCTCAGGAATTTTTCTCCCACATCTAAGACCAGATCTTCATCGTTGACCATCAAGATCATTTCGGTCCCCTGGAGGATGGGGTCAAGACCTTTTCCAGTTTTTTCGATCTTTTTTTCGGTTGCGGGGAGATAGATTTTGAAGGTCGTTCCTTTTCCCTTCTCCGATTCAACATCAATATAGCCTCCATGTCCTTTGATGATTCCATAAACCGAGGCCAAACCGAGTCCCGTGCCCTTTCCAAATTCCTTCGTCGTGAAAAAAGGATCGAAGATCCTTTCTAACGTATTGGAGTCCATGCCAATCCCAGTGTCCATTACCGTCAGCAGTACATAGTTTCCTGGCTTTGGCTGATAGACCTTTCCCTGAATCTCGTGGTGGGAAGTATTCGCGGTTTTTAAGAAGAGATCTCCTCCAATGGGCATCGCATCGGCTGCATTGACCATCAGGTTCATGAGGACCTGCTCGATCTGTCCGGGGTCTGCCTCGATCAGATATCCGTTCTGGGTCAGGTCCTGATGAATGGTGATGTTCTTTCGGGTTCGACCAAAAGCCTCAGCGGTTTCTTCTACCAACTGGTTTAAATGGATGGGTTTGATTTGATATTTTCCCCTGCTTGCATAACCCAGGAGCTGGTTCGTCAATTTTGACCCGCTCTGGACCTTCTTCTCGATCGTCTTGAGCATCTCATAATGGGGATGGGAAGGGAGAATATCGAGAAGCATGAGGGAGACGTTTCCCTGAATGACCATTAAGAGATTATTGAAGTCATGGGCAATCCCTCCAGCCAGGGTTCCAATGGCCTCCATCTTTTGGGCCTGAAGCAGCTGAGCTTCCATGCGCTTCTGTTCCGTTAAATCTCTCAGAATCGCAATCCGATCGTTCCGACCGTTCTTGTGGATAGGGAAGATGCTTAGCATAACCTCTTTGCCGTTAAGCCTGGCTGGGTTTTCATAAGGAATGGTCTGGAGTTGGGAATCCAGTTTCGAGAGGATATTTTCAACCCTCAGGCGATCTGCCTCATCAAAGAGTTCGATAAATCTGGAAGCAAGAAGGGTTTCCTCAAGGATTCCGATGAGGGCAATGGCGCTCGGATTGGCATACACTATTCTCCCCTCAGAAGTGATTTCGAGAATTCCTTCTGACATCCTTCCGAGGATGACTTCGAAGTGTTTCTTAATGGAGAGGAGCTCCTTCGTAATGTGGCGAGGATAGACATCTTCGCATCCCAATGTTTTTCCGGGAGGAGAAGCGGAGGGTTTCCCGTCCAAGACATTTAAAGCGGTTAAAACATGTTGGCCCATCTTGTTCAAAGGACCTTTTGCAATGCATAGATTAGCTCCAAACTTCTCAAAATTGACCTCCTGTTCAGCGGCAATGGCCGAAAAAATGACCAGATAGACCTCCTTCAACTTTGGTATTGTTCGGATGATTTGACATAACTTCTCTCCATCAATATTGGGCATGATTAAGTCGGTGAAGATGACCTCCGGGGTTTCAGTATTTAGAATGTCCAACGCGGCAAGGCCATTGTTTGCCGAGAGGACTTGGTGGCCCTCCTTTTCGAGCAAATGGGTCATGAATTTCAACATGATTGGATGGTTATCAACAACCAGGATCTTTTTCCCCATCTCCTATTTCACTCCCTTCTCTTTTTATCAGGATTTCGACATGTTCATGCCTTTTTTTTCCGGGTTTATCTCAGCTTTGGGCCTTCAATCTCCTTCTCGAGGTCTTTTGCCATCGTTCCTATTTTTTCTCGGAGGGCTGAAATCCATTCAGGACTCTGATCGAGATGGCTTTCCAGAGCCTCTGTTTCTATCTTTTTGGCCAATTCATAGATCTCTATTAATCCAAGGTTCACTGCGGCCCCCTTGATCGAATGGGCCGCTCTGGACGCCTTCAGGCCTTCTCCTTTTTCCAGGGCGGCTTGAAGGTGGTTCAGGTCAGAGGCGCTGACCTCAAGAAAGAGTTCGATCATCTCTAAGAATTCTCCTTGTTCCATCTCTAAGCGGGTGGCCAAGTCCTTAAAGTTCATAAGTCCTCCGCATAAGCCAGCCATACCTCTCAAAAACTTCAGAAAGGAGCTCTTTCTTAATTGGTTTGGGGATGTAGTCATCCATTCCTGCGTGGAGGCATTTTTCCCGATCTCCCTGCATGGTGTGGGCAGTCATGGCGATGATCGGAGTATGTCTTGAATCCTCTTCTCGACGCCGGATCTCTGCGGTTGCTTCATATCCATCCATTTCAGGCATCTGGCAGTCCATGAAAATCAAATCATACTTCAATTGCGCAGCCCTTCTTACCGCTTCAACGCCATTGGTAGCCACATCCACCCGACAGCCCATTTTCTCTAACATTCGGACCGCCATCTTTTGGTTGATCATATTGTCCTCCACGACCAGTACATGGGCAGAGATCGGTCGATCCTCATCCCTTGGGGAGATTGCCTTCGCCGCACGGGACTCGGCAATCGTATGGCGGGTGATCAAAGGCGTTGAAATTCCTTTGGTCTGAGTTCCCCAGAGCGTAGACAGCGTGTCAAAGATTTGAGAGGGAGAGATGGGTTTTACCAGATAGGCTGAATAGCCAGCCTCCGTAATGCGTTTCGCATCCCCGCGTTGACCGATGGATACAAGCATCAGCAAAAGAGCCTCCTTTAAGAGAGGGTCCGATTTGATAGCCCTTCCGAGCCTCTCTTCATCTATCCCAACGGAGTGACAATCCATGATGATGATCTGATAGGGATCCTTTGCCAGGTGGGCTTCCTGGAGGGCTTGGATCACTTCTGGATCCATCAAACTTCCAGAACTTCTCATCCCCCAACTGGAGATCTGCTCCTGCAGGATGCGTTGTTTGACCTCGTGGTCACTCATAATCATCACCCGGACTCCCGCAATACTATTTTGGGGGGATAAAGAGAAAATGGGTTGAGGGTCGATCGGCAGGGAAACAGTGAACCAGAAGGTCGAGCCTCTACCAGCATTGCGACTGGAGACGCCGATTGCCCCGCCCATGAGTTCTACGATCTGCTTTGAGATGGCCAACCCCAACCCCGTTCCGCCATATCGCCGTGTGGTCGAGGCATCCATCTGGGTGAATTTTTCGAAGAGGGTTGAGATCCTGTCTTCAGGGATCCCGATCCCTGTGTCCTCAATCGAAAATCGGAGAAAGGCCTTTCCACTCGTGATCGCTTCGCAGTCAATGTTAATCAGAACATGCCCCTGCGTTGTGAATTTGATCGCATTTCCCACCAGGTTGATCAGGACTTGGCGAATCCGTCCGGGATCGCCCAGAAAACGGGACGGGGATTCTGGCGCATAACGGAAGATGAGATCAAGCCCTTTCTGTTGGGCAGAAGGCGTGAGGAGATCGGTTATCTCTTTGACGGCCACCTGCAGATCGAAGGGGATGCTTTCGAAGGCTAATTTCCCGGCCTCCATTTTCGAATGATCGAGGATATCATTGATGATCGTCAACAGATGGTCGGCCGATTGATTCACGGTTTTTGCATATTCTCTCTGCTCTGGAGTAAGTTTGGTCTCAAGCAACAGGCTTGAAAAACCGATAATCCCGTTCATCGGCGTTCGAATTTCATGGCTCATATTTGCCAAGAATTCAGCCTTGGCACGAACCGCTGCCTCTGCAGCTTCCTTGGCTTTCTCCAGCTCTTCTTCCGACCTCTTCATGGCGATAACAGCTGGAGCGATGGAGGCCATGCCGACCACAATAATTACAGAGATGGCGACCGTCAGGAGCTCATCGGATGAATCCGGCAGTGGAGAGAGATCCCCTGAAATGAAGCGGATGATTTTAATCAGGTGTCTGAAAGCAATGAGGGCGAAAGCGATGGTGATCAACATCCAAGCTGTTCGTGTCCGGGTAAGACGGATTAACCTTAAGGATAGAAAGACAGCGGCAAATTGGAGAGAGATCGAGGCAGTTAAAATCAAGATGATATCCATTCCTCAGCTCCTATGATTGACGGGTTTCGCCTCTTAAGAATCGATTCAATTCGGATTGGAGAACTCTCCAACCTTTGCCAGCTTTGATGGCCCTGATCCTGCCAAGACGAACATACTTGAGGAATGTCGGCTTTGAAATTTTGAGGTATTGAATGGCTTCATCTGTGGTCAAAACGGTTTCTCTTTCCGTAAGTAGCATGGAGTTTCTCCGATTTACTTTGATTTGTTATGTTTTTAGCAAAAATTGTGCCCACTCACGTAAGAGAATGTATTTGTTTCTAACTATCTGAAATCAAACGTTTTGGTAACTTCTTTGTGTAAGGGGATTGACTTTACCTCTTCAACTTTGTGCTGGTATCGTGTTCAAAAATGTAAAGAATTGCAAAGAAAGTGACTACAAGAGAAGAGGAGGAAGAGATAATTTTTGGAAGACTTAATTGCAAATCCGTGTTGCAGGAAGATGTTTAATAGATTGGAAACGATTGAGAAAATTTGGGATGGGTTATGCTTTATGGGATCCGGAAATAATTAGGTTTCCCCGAGATAGGCCTTGCGCACCATTTCATTCTTCCTTAAGTTCTCAGCCGTATCACTCAGGACGACCACTCCCGATTGAAGGACGTAGCCCCGGCTGGCTACCTGGAGGGCCATACGGGCATTCTGTTCGACGAGCAGAATCGGGGTTCCGCCCGCATGGAGTTGCCGGATCGTATCGAAGATGCCATCGACCAAAACCGGTGCCAATCCCATGGAGGGTTCATCCAGGAGAAGGATGCGCGGGCTTGCCATCAAGCCTCGGCCCATGGCCAGCATCTGTTGTTCGCCCCCGCTCAATGTGCCCGCTACCTGTTTCGAACGTTCCTTCAGCCTGGGAAAAAGCGTAAAGGTGCGCTCCAGGTTGGCGTTGATGAGTTGCCGGTCATTACAGATAAAGGCACCCATCTCCAGATTTTCCATCACCGTCAGTCGGCCAAAGACCCGCCTTCCCTCGGGTACCTGTACCACTCCCTTCATCACAATCTCGTGCGGAGGGTAGGGGAGGAGATCTTCGCCATCGAGACAGATCGATCCTTGGCGAGGTTTCAATAAACCACAGGTCGTATTCAGGGTAGTGCTTTTTCCCTGCGCCATTGGCCCCGATCAGGGTAACAATCTCTCCCTTGTCGACATTGAGGGAGACATCTTTTAGGGCGTGGATCCGTCCGTAGTAGGTATTGACCTTTTCAATCTCGAGCATGGCCATAAGAAACCCTAATGAGCACCAAACCCCATGCACCAAACCTCAGACAAAATCATTTTGGTCATTTGAAATTGAACCCTGGAATTTATCCGGTGTTGGTAATTTGGGATTTGGGAATTTAATTCCATTGTCTTTATCGTCTATTGTGCAGCGGCCTGACTTATCTCAGAGGCGCTCCCCCGTCCAAGGTAGGCTTCGATGACCTTCGGGTTTCTCTGAATTTCGGCCGGGGTCCCTTCTGCGATTTTTTTCCCATAATCTAAGACCGTGACGATTTCAGAGATTCCCATGACCACCCGCATCTGGTGCTCGATGAGAAGGATCGTGATCCTTAATTCATCCCGCAGTTGCCGAATAAAGTCCATCATATCCTGCGTTTCACTAGGGTTCATGCCTGCTGTGGGTTCATCCAGAAGAAGCAGTTTTGGACGGGCCGCCAAGGCCCGACCGATTTCGAGCCGCCGCTGGTCACCATAGGGGAGATTCTTCGCCAGGAAATCGCCTTTGCCGGCCAGAGTCACAAATTTAAGAAGTCGGTTTGCCTCCTCCTCTGACTCTTTCTCTTCCTGGTGCGTTGCTGGCAGACCGAGCACAATGCCCACGAACCCTGCTTTCAAGTGGCTGTGGAGACCGACAAGGATATTCTCCAACGCTGTCAGGTTGGGAAAGAGGCGAATATTCTGATAGGTCCGGGTAATTCCAAAACGAACGATCCGATCGGGTAATAGCCCCACGAGGGAGCGGCCATCGAAAAGGATCTCTCCTGCCTCCGGGCGATAAAACCCGGTCACGCAGTTAAAGATCGTGGTCTTGCCAGCGCCGTTCGGCCCAATGACGCTGTGGATGCTTTGTTCTTTAACTTCGATGTCGAGTTCATCGACGGCCAGGAGGCCGCCAAAGCGTTTCGTCATCTTCTGTGTGGTGAGAATGGCCATAAGATTCTATGTCTCTCTGTTTGAGGGTTCCGCGGTGGATACGGGTCCGCTTTTCAGCCGATTCCTCTTCGTGGAACTCACGGCGATGGACTGCCTCTGGCCAGAGGCCTTCTGGCCTCAAGAGCATCATGGCCACGAGGGCGGCGCCGTAAACCAGGAGACGGTATTCCGCAAATTCCCGCAACAACTCGGGCAACCCCACGAGGGCAATGGCTCCAACAATAACACCCGGGATGCTGCCCATTCCACCCACAATGATCAGACAGAGGATGTTAATCGAGATCATTACGTTAAAACTATGGGGAAAGACCGAGGCAAGCTTGCTGGCAAAGATCGCCCCGCTCAAGCCAGAAAATCCCGCTCCTGCGGCAAAGGCCAGGAGCTTTGTGGCGACGAGGTTAATCCCCATGGCCTGGGCCACATCCTCATCCTCGCGCAAGGCCTTCCAGGCCAATCCCAAGCGAGAGTTCTTAAGTCGCAGGGAGATGAAAATGACCAGCAGACAGCCCGCAAGAATGAGGTAATAGATCTGTTGAGGGGTAACAAAATTGATGCTGCCTATGGATGGCCTCGCAATTTTTACAGATCCCCTGTGCCCCACCTAACCAAGGTCGCAGGAAGTCTGAAAGAACCAGAATCCGGATGATCTCGCCAAAGCCCAGAGTCGTAATCGCAAGGTAATCGCCCCGCATCTTCAAAACAGGGACACCAAGGATGACCCCGGCAATGATTCCCATAGCGATCGCAAAAGGAAGCGCTTCCCAGAAGGTAAATGCAAAAAACCCTAACTCCGGGGAGGTCAGTACTCCGGTAACATATGCGCCAATGGCAAAGAAGGCAACGTATCCAAGGTCCAAGAGACCAGCATAACCAACAACGATATTGAGCCCTAACCCCAGGAGTACATAGAGACCTACGATGGTGAGAACTTCGCTCAGGAAGAGACCAAGGATCTGGGGCAGGACGAGTAAAATCAAAGCGAGAAGGAGGATCGTTGAAATCCGGAGGGCACGCTGTCCTTTTTGGGGTAAGCGTTTAATGCGGGTTTGAACGGCCTTTTTCTTGCGTGTCCAAACGAAGGTGATGACGGCGATCAAGATGAACAACGTCAGGGCACCGTGGGTGGTCAGCCCGTTGGCGGTGAAGAGCAAATCATTAATCACGGCCAAGGGACCCCACGCGGCAAAGGTAGGTCGAAGAAGATCCTGAAGCACTCCGGCAAAAATCACACTCCCGAAAGATGTGATCAGCACCCTTCGCAGAAGGCCGGGCATGAGATAAAAGAAACCTGCCAGGAGGCCGCTCAGGGCTCCTGCAACGAGGAGCAAAAGATCTCCAGAGGCCAATTCCTGTTTGAATGTAAGCAATTCATAGAGGACGGGCGAGGCATTGAGAAAGACCGACCGGAGATTCACCACACTCCCAAGGATGACCAGAAGGGCCAGCAGGGCACCTACCAAGAGTCCTGCAAGGAGGCTACTGAGGAGAACCCAGATGGGTCGAGGGTTTTTCGTGCGTTGGCTGCGAAATAACCGAAGAAAACCCCAACTAAAAGGAGTAAGGTGTGGCCCATGGAAATGATATTACTGACGATGTACCGCTGGCTGAAGGACTCCACCATCCCGATCAGTGACAGGAAGACTGCAACCACACCTCCAATGAGTCCGATCTTAATAGCCTGTTTCATCAAGGATTTGATATTGAATTCTGAAATCTTAATCATGCTTTTTTGACGGCCAGACGCTCCCCGAGAATGCCTGTGGGCCGGAAGATCAATACAAGCACCAGCACGGTAAAGGCAATGGCATCCTTGAGTTGGTAAGGGGCCACGATCCCCAGACCATCGAGGAAGAGGCTGGGTCCCACCGATTCGATGAGGCCGAGGAAGATCCCACCAATCATCGCCCCGGGGATGTTTCCGATGCCGCCAAGTACGGCTGCGGTAAATGCCTTGATCCCTGGGATGAACCCCATGAAGAAATGGACCTGCTTGAACATGATGGCATAAAGAACACCCGCTGCTCCGGCAGCCATCCCACCGATGACAAAGGTGGTGACAATCATCTTGTCAATATTAATCCCCATCAAGGCAGAGGCTTCCTTGTCCTCCGATACCGCCCGGATGGCCTTGCCGATCTTGGTGCGTTGAACGAAAAGATAGAGGGCTGCCATCATCAATGCTGCGGCCACGATGACCAGGGCTTGAAACTTCAAGACCCGGAATGCCCCGATGGCCCAATGTCCCTCCATGATCTTCACCACAGGATAGGCCTGAAAGCCAGAGCCGTAGAGTCCCCGAAAGGTGTACTGGAGGAAGAAAGAGGCTCCAATGGCGGTAATCAGTGGGACCAGGCGGGGGGCCTTCCTCAAGGGACGGTAGGCAACCCGTTCGAGAAGAACAGCGATGAGGGTGGAAGTCCCCATGGAAACAAGGAAGATGATCATTAAACTGATGATGGGATATTCGATTCAGGAATCCGGAAGAATTCATGGCAGCCGCAAAGAAATAGGCTGTATAAGGGCCGCTCATAAAGACCTCGCTGTGGGCGAAATTGATCATACGAAGGGTGCCATAGACCATGGTGTAGCCCATGGCAATGAGGGCATAGATGCTTCCCTGGGCCAGGCCAAAGATGATGAAGTCGAACCAGTGACGGGCCGTATAGGGGCCCCTCGTCAGGGTGGCTGTCGATCCTATAAGGATTGAGACTAAAATGGCGCCCCCGATGAGCCACATGATCACATCGGTGGGCGTGATTCCGTCTCTCAACCGTTGAAGCATAATTTATCTCCTAGAGGCTTCGTAGAACCTATCTTCCCTTTCCAGGGCTACAAGGCATGGATAGAATGCCTTCCATCCCTCCCTCAGGGAGAGGGATGGAAGGGGGATGATGCAAATGGAATGATGCGTCGATTTCAGTAGGGTTTCCAGAAAGGCTTCTGCTGGAATCTCCAGTTTCTTAACGTTCTCCTCTGTTGTTATGTAGACCGCGATCCGCGGGTCTGCGCAGTCTCCGTATCGGCCACAGGTGACATTCCCGGTTAAGCCCTTCAAGTTCTTGGTCGCATACAGGGCATCGCGAAGGGCCTTGCGGCCGATATAGAGCGTGCCATCCGGAGCCTTCTTTGCCACCTTCTCGATGGCGGCAAAGATCATCATGGCCGCATCATAGCCATGGGCATGGAAAGGAGCGATGGGTTTTTCGCCATACTTCTTCTGGTGTTTTTCCAGGAAGCTCTTATAGCCAGCGGCAAAGGCAGAGAAATCAGGGCTGGAATGGTACATGCCGATGGCCGCATCCCCTGCGGCCTTGTAGAAGTCAGGAGAGAACATCCCGTCTGCACCCATCAGATTTGACTTTCTCTAATGCCGGACACCTCTTTGGCCTGTCGTGTGATGTGTCCGCCTGCTGCAATGAAAATGGGAAAGTAAATGAATTCGGGTTTACCCGTTGCAATCTTTGTCAGCACAGGCCGCATATCCGTGTCCGTGGGGGCCACGGCCTCCTGAGCCGTGATTGTGCCGCCCAATTTCTTGAAGGTTTCGGCAAAGACGGCCTGAAGTTGTTCGGCATAGACGCTTCCGTCGTGGATGGTCGCAGCTCTCTTTACCTTCATTTTTTTAAAGGCAAACTCGGCTGCCACGGCTCCCTGGATCTTATCATTGTGGGCGGTGCGAAGATAACCGTCATATTCGGGACCCCGCTTCGGGTCGGTCAGATAAGGTGCCGTATTGGAAGGAGAGACGGTTGCAATCCCTGCCTTCCAGAGGATGGGTGCGCCCGGACGGGCTTCACTTGAGCAGTTGGAACCGATGGCTGCCACAATCGTGGGATCGGAGGCAAGTTTGGTTGCCGCGGCCTGGCCACCTTCTGCATTACACGCCGGTATCCTGAACGGACAGTTTGATGGGATGACCCAGGAGTTTGCCTCCCTTGTCATCAATGGCGATCTCGACGCCCTTCTTGGTGTCCGTTCCAAGGGAGGCGTCCGGCCCTGCAACGACCATCCAGGCAGGCAATGTGGATGGGTTCGCCAGGTTTGATCTGTGACCACGCCGATCGGGTCTTCACACTTGAAGGCTGCCTTTGCCTTTTCTGGCGCATCCGCCAATCCGGGAGCTGTCACGAAGCTAACGACTACGGCCAGAACAAATAAAGTGATAAAAAGACGTTTCATGGGTGACCTCCTTTCTAAATGACGACAATTAAGTTATGAATTTGACATCGGGGCCCGTCCGCTGAGTGGGCACAACATCCCTCCTTCCTGCGGTTACCTGGAGCTAATAATTAATAATGTACAAAACCCAGTCCTCATACCCTACTTTTCCTTAAATTAAGCACTTAAGACAAAGCATCCTATACTATTATCAGTCAATAGGATTTGTCAAGAGGGAAAATTATCAGAGATTATTTTTTTCATTTATATATTTTTGGGCTGCTTCCATTCCCCGCCACAGATGATCTTCTTGATGGGGTTCGATCGTAAAGATCGGTTTCAATTTAAATCGGGCGAGAAGGCCGAAAAATTGGTCGAAATCGAAACCCCCTTCGCCCATGGGGAGATGTTCATCCCTCTCCGTATGATTGTCATGGAGGTGTACCTCCCACAGATAACTTCCCAGGGTTTCGATCCAGATGGAAAGTGGAACCTTCCGTTTGCTAAAAGCATGGTAGTGGCCGGTATCGAAACAGAATCGAAAATGGGGAGATCGGATCTCGTCCAAGAGATTCTTCAATGAACCAGGGGTCTCTTCATAGACATTTTCAATGGCGAAGACAAGATCATTCTTTTCTGCCTCTTTGACAAGGGGCCTCCACGTCTCGAGGCTGCTTTCGAGCCAAAGGCCTACATCTCCGTCAAACTGTCTCTCTTCGTAGCCGGGATGAAAAACGATGGACTTTGGTTTAAGGAACCGCGCCAATTCGATGATCTTCAAGAATCGATCGCGAGTGACCGCTTTGACCTTCTGGTCTACTCCTCCTGGACTCAGATCCATAAAGGGACCATGGATCGTCACTTGGAGCCCGTTTCCCTTTAGGGTTGCAGCGAGTTGTTCAACCTCTCTTTCGTTGCAGGTATCCAGATCCTGGCCGCTGAAGTAGATTTCAGGGTTGATCCGGTTTTTGACGGCAAACTCAACCCGACGAATGAGCATCGAAAAGGGAACATTGATGTGAATGAGGGTCATGGATCGTTTCCCTGGTTCTTCTGGTTGATATCGTTCATCTGTAGATTAACCCATTTATATCATTCTCCTCAATAAAACTCAACCCACGGGAGTAAGCCTCAGTGCGGTCGGAGATCCTATTCTGGGGTCGGAGGGAAGACTACCCCGACCCAGTCGCATCCATAAATGAGGAGGTGTGAAAAAATCCTGTTTCCCCCATCAGCGTCGCTCCGACCCACGAGGACGGGCGGATTGGAGAAGCTTTAGGGCGGAACCCTAAAATTGAACTCGATGTCTAAGCATCGCCAATTACTCTGTTTTGCCCAGATGGATGGCAATCCATAACACATGATGATCCGCCTCCTAAAGCTTCGACAACACGCTTGTCCTTGCGGGTAGAGGCACAGGCCGCCAATTTTTTCATACCTTCTGGGGGGCTATCTACGGGACCTGCCGTCCATTGCAATAAGAAGAAAATATATGGTATAAGGTTAAAGGAGGTTTTTTATGTTTAACATCGGATTGCCGGAAATGCTGGTTATCTTGGCCATTGCCCTGATCGTCTTCGGGCCCAATAAGCTTCCGGAACTCGCCAAAGCCTTTGGGAAAGCCCTGCGAGAATTCAAAAAGGCGACGGAGGAAGTGAAAGAGAGTTTTCGAGAGGAAACGAAGGATTTAGAGGAGATCAGAAGCAGCATGACGCATGAGAATCTCTTGGATGATTTGGCGAAGGCGAAGGAGGAGTCTCCAGAGCCCGCCGCAAATTCATCTCCTGCATCAGAGGCTACTTCCGAAACATCCGTCTACGCAGAGGCATCTACGGAATCCCTTGCTTCGGCGGAACCTCCCGTTTCCTCAGGGCCTTCTTCAAAGACCACCCAAACGGCTGAGGTTTCCCCCCAGGCAGAACCCCTACCTTCCCAAAAAACCGCCCTCCCGGGAGAGGAAGAAAAAGGCGAGAAGGAGGCACAGAAAGAGGCAAAAGAAGGAATTCCTTCCCATGGATGAGAAGAGACTCCCTCTGACGGCCCACCTTCAAGAGCTTAGAAAGCGCTTGATCTTCTCCTTCATTGCCATCGGAATCGGATTTGTCATCTGTTATGCTTTCGCCGATACGCTCTTTGATGTTCTTGCCAAACCTCTGATGAAGATCATGCCCGCGGGAGGGTCTTTGATCTTTACCAGCGTGGCCGAGGCCTTCTTCACGTATATGAAGCTTGGCTTCATCGCAGGCATCATTTTGGCCTCTCCCTTTGTTCTTTACCAGATCTGGGCCTTTATTGCCCCAGGCCTTTACCGTCATGAGAAGAGGTACATTGTCCCCTTTGTTCTTGGCGGTACACTTTTTTTCATTCTGGGTGTCCTTTTCGGATACTTCGTTGCCATCCCCGTGGGATTCAAGTTCCTCATCGGCTATGCCACCGATTTCATCAAACCCATGCCGAGCATGAAAGAGTATCTTACATTCAGCATCAAGTTTTTGCTGGCCTTCGGGCTTGTTTTCGAATTTCCTGTCGTCCTCGTTCTTCTGGCGAGAATTGGCATCATTGATTCGAAGATGCTGGCCAAACAGAGGCGATATGCCATTCTTCTCGTTTTCATACTGGCTGCGGTTGTCACCCCTTCTCCTGATCTTCTCACCCAGGTCCTCACAGCCATTCCCCTGATCGGGCTGTATGAATTGAGCATCCTGCTTTCCAGGATCTTTGGTAAGAAGAAAGAAGATCCTGAATCCACTTAGGCAGTCGGATTTCGATACGTTACCAATCTAATCCGTCTCATCCGATCAATCATCGAATCATCTCCTGAAAATCTAATTTACTTCTCGGGTGATCTATGTTAAATCTCCGTTTGTTCGGGCCTCTTGGAAAAATACAAAATTCTTAGGAGATTGGAATGGAGCTTCAGGACTTGGAAAAATTGATTAGGGGAAGGCGCACCGTTCGACGGTGGAAAAAACAGGATGTTCCGGATGATCTGCTCAAAAGGGGTGTTGAGCTGGCAACCTGGGCACCCAATGGAGGAAACTACCAGGGATGGCGCTTTATCGTTGTCAAGAATCGAGAGGTCATCGTCCAAATGGCTGATGCCGTTCAGGCCACTGCAAATAAGATCGCTTCTTGGCCGGAGTCGGCGAGATTGAAAGACGAAATGGAAAGATACCGGGCGAATGCTTCATTCTTCAGGAATGCTCCGGTCTGCCTGGGTGTTTTTGCCAGCCAATATATGGGTGTCATGGATAGGGTCTTAACGGCAAGGGAGGCTTTTGATCCTGAGGCAAGAGAGATCATGGCCTATCGGAGGTCAGCACCCACTGCGATCCAGAGTGCAGCAGCGGCCGTGACCACGATGCTCCTTATGTTCCATCAGATGGGGTTAGGAGCGGTCTGGCTTGGGGCCCCCTTGATGGCCAAAAAAGAGATCGAGAAGATCTTGAAGGTTTCGCAGGATTTTAGCCTGGTCTGTCTCGTTGCTGTCGGATATCCCGATGAATTCCCACAGAAGCACCGCAAGCCTGTCGAGCAGGTTTTGGATTTTTTCCGTTAAATTCTTCTTCATTACCCTCTCTCGCTTGGCAAAGGGAAGCTGGGGCGGATTGTTGATCTGAAGACGATTCAATAACGATATTGGGAGGTGTGCAATGTCTGGATACTTGAGTAAAGAGGAACTTGATGCGATTTGCCGTTGGCCCACCTGCGCCATCTCCAATGGGATTGAGCTCTTCAATATCAAGCCGCGAAATGAAGGGTTCATGCTTCCCGAGATCAAGTGCGTCTTTCCTGATTTGGGGCCCATGATTGGTCACGCTGTGACGGCGGTCATCACCGCTGACTCACCGGAAGGCCCCCGTGTTCCGCCACAGGATTGGTGGGACGAGATACAGAAGATACCCGAACCGCGGGTGGTGGTGATTCACGATATCGATAGACCGGTGGTGGGTTCTTTCTGGGGCGAGGTAAATGGGAATATCCATAGGGCTCTGGGGTGCGTGGGAACGGTGACGGATGGCTCGGTCCGTGACCTTGACGAAGTCAGAGAGATTGGGTTTCATTTCTTTTCCAGTTGCATCTCTGTCTCTCATGCTTATGTCCACCTGATTGATGTGGCCATCCCGGTGAAAGGTGGGGGGGCTGGTTGTAAAACCTGGAGACCTCATCTACGGGGACAAGCATGGGGTCCTGTCGATCCCTAAAGAGATCGCAAGAGAGGTGTCCAAGGCCTCCCAACTCGTTGAAGACTGGGAACGGCCTGTTATCGATTACTGTAAATCAAAGGAATTCAACCTTGAAGGTTTAAGAAAGATCTATTCCCGACCACGGCCCACGTGGCCACCCAAAAAATAGCGTTGGTTTTTAATAGCCTCCTGCCCCTCAACGGGGAGGATTAGGATGGGGCGGGTGAGACAAAATAGGTCCCGTCTCTCCTTCATCCCTTTCCGTAAGGAGATGGAGGGAGATAAGGGCGATGGAGACTGCCATGGATCTAAAAGTGTTCGAAAAGATGGAAGCGCCCGAACTTCGGAGTTACATCGAGTTCTTGCTCTGGCATTACCGGGTGATCGATGCCTTCTGGTTTCTGTACGTGGCTGAGAAATTTGACCAGCCAACAGCAGAACGGCTGAATGAGAAGGTTTGGGGCGCGAGTTCCCCAGATGGCAGCCAAAGATCTGATGAAGCGATTCAACATCCAGGAGAAAGGGCTCAAGGGTTTTGTCCGGGCGCTGAAATATTTCCCATGGACGATCCTCGTCGGGTATCAGATTGAAGAGAAAGAAAATGAGGTGATCATCACTGTTCCAAATTGTCCCGTACAGGAGGCAAGGCTCAGGCGGGGTTTAAACGAATTTGTATGTAAGGAGATGCACCGGGGAGAATTTCTAAGTTTTGCCCATGAGATCGATCCGAGGATTAAGGTGGAATGTCTCTTTGCCCCACCCGATCCCCGTCCACAAGACATCTTCTGCAAGTGGAGATTTAGTCTCTAAAAGGTATTAGCTGTAACGACGTTGAACCGAGTTCAGAAGCATGCAATGGATGGCTTCAAATGGTCCTAAATGCCAGGAGCCCTTCGCTTACTTGGCTTTGCCGGTCAGTCAATCGATCATTCGGATCTCGAGGAATAGGTCCCCTCGATTACCCTCCGCATCCTTTTTTCCCAGGCCCTTTAAGCGGAGACGCTTTCCCTCTTCGACTCCAGGAGGGATGGTAACCATGATGGTCCGTTTCCGCATCCCTTGGGGGACAGAGATCATCTTTCGAGCCCCATATTGAGCCTCCCGGTTGGTCAAATAGATGACTCCATAAAGATCCGGTTCCTCTCCGAGATGCTGAGGAGAAATAGTCTGAAGCCGGGGTGTGGTTCTTCTTTCGGTGTATTGGCGAATGCCCTCACTTAAGCCTGTACGAGGAATGAGGTCGAATAGCCTGAAGAGAACGATACCGGCAATGAAGCCGCCGACATGAGCCGACCAGGCAATCCCTTCAGCATGGCCTCTGCTGAGGCCTGCAAATACCACCTGGAGGAGAAACCAGTATCCAAGAAAGACAAAAGCCGGGATCTCCACGAATTGGAAAAAGAAGAAGATCGGAATCAAGGTTAAAATTCTGGCCCGGGGATAAAGGAGGAGGTAAGCTCCCATGACCCCTGCAATAGCACCACTTGCTCCGATCGTAGGAACTTTGGAGTCCCAGTTGGTCATGAGGTGGATCAAACCGGCAGCAATGCCGCACAGGAGATAAAAAATGAGATACCGGATATGTCCGAGCCGGTCTTCAATGTTGTCACCAAAGATGTAAAGGAACCACATGTTTCCAAGAATGTGGAGGAATCCTCCATGGAGAAACAAGGAGGTCAGGAAAGGAAGAATCTGTTGAAAGATCGTAAAATGGGGAGCAAGAACCGGATCTGAGTATCGGGCAGGGACAACGCCATAAAGAAAAATGGCCTCTTTCAGATGAGGTCCCTGAGCGATTTGCCAGAAAAAGACAAGTCCATTAAGAGCGATGATCATGACATTAATGAGGGGAAAGTGGTCGGAGCGAGCGGTATCTCTAATAGGAATCATGATTTCTAAGTATAGTTTTTCTTCCTTCTTTATACAAGAAAATTGTAATGCTCTTCATGCCCCATAAGGACGACAAGTTTAGGGTAGCGGCTTCACTGGGACCTAAGTCAATAGCGAATTTAGATCACCCCCCTTTGCGTGACACCCACCTCTCCCCCATTTGGGGGAGAGGATGAAGGTGAGGGGGCATGATTTGCCTGCACTTTGTTCCATGTATTTATGCGAGGCTCAATAGCTTCGTTCTGCGGGCGGATTTCCTATTGGGTTCAATTATTTTGAGCTTGATTTAGGCGTTGTTTTTTAGTAAGGTTTAGGTTAAATAAATTGAATTCTTGGAGAGTCAGAAAAATCATTGTGAATTTTTCTTAAGGATGAACTTTTCTGAAAGGTCCCATCGTCTAGTGGCCTAGGACACCGGCCTCTCACGTCGGTAACACGGGTTCGAACCCCGTTGGGACCACCAAAGTAACTTTAGCGACTTACATTCTTCCTCAAATCTCCCCTTTCTCTCCGGTACTCACAGAGTGTCCATTTGAAATCAAAAATTCTCATCATACCCACGATCTCTCGATTGACTCGTAATCGGGCTGGCAGGATTTGCAAAGTAGAAGCTGTGACAAAAACAGGCAGCTTTTCGACTTCTCTCCAAGGTGCCTTTCTAAATAAATTCTTGTGAGATCAATAGATTAATCGACAAATGCCTTTTTGGCATAAGAATTGCTTGAATATTAATTAGAATTCAACAAAACCAGCATCGCCGATAAAGCCAAACCACGAGCAATCGTGGGACGGAAAGCCACGGGTCCTCATGGGACAGCCGGGTTGCCGAAGCAAGAGGAATTTTGCAAGGCCCGTGGTCTAAGTGTGACACGGGCCTTTTTTGTTAGATATTTCTTAGAGGAGGGCTGGATAGATGGCGTTAGGGAAAATCTGTAAATATTATCAAGATTCAAAATGTCTTTATAAACGCACTTATTGTGATCTTTATTGTAACCAGATGAAATATTATGGGGAAGACGAACCCGACAGACTGGAGGAAGAAACCTCCAAGCAAGAAAGAAGCAATTCTACTCATTCTAAAAAGGATGATGCCCCTTTTATATGAGAAGTTTCATCATAATCGGCAGGAATAAGGAGGAACACTTATGACATCTAAAATAATCTGCATCTTCAATCGAAATTCAAAATGTATCTTCAAAGGGGGCCTTTGTGACCAGGACTGCGACAACGGAAAGTGGCAGGGAAACATTCGGTCTAATGAAAATCTCGTGGAGGAATGCCTGGGAAAGGAGGATCGGAAGGTTGCCTTATCGAGGAAGGTGTCAAATTTGTTTTTTCTATAGTTTTCTAATTCAAAATTACCCTTTGTTTACAGGCACGGGAGGGAAATCCTGTTTCTGCATTCTTGTCATGGCTGATCGTTGGAGAGAACCAAGCAACCTCGAGAATAGAAAGCAAGCTGATTGATGAAGATAATAGCCATCGCAAACCAGAAGGCCGGGGTGGGGAAAACCACATCCGCCATAAATATCGGGGCGGGGCTGACCCAGTTAGGAAAAAGGGTTTTATTGATTGACCTGGATCCTCAGGCCAATCTCACTTCTCTGATTTTTCTTGACTTTTCCACCTTAAATTAGTATTCTCCTACCAGATAAAGACCATGCATTGAAATTCCTTTTCCTTTACTCAACCAGGGAGGATCAAATGACCAAAGGCAATCTTATCAAGAGAGTCTCAGAAAGAATGAAGATCCCGCCGAGAGCAGCCAAGGTCATTGTAGAGACTTTTTTTGATGCAATGCGAGAGAGTCTGGAAAAGGGCGAAAGGGTTGAGATCAGAGGATTTGGAAGTTTCATGGTAAGACAATACGGTGCCTACAAAGGTCGAAATCCAAAAACAGGCAAGATTGTCGATGTTCCGCCTAAGAGACTCCCTCACTTTAAGGCTGGGAAAGAATTGAAAGAGATGGTTAATAAACACAAGTTAAACTAAACCGAATAAAAGGAGGAACCGATGGGCAAGTTGGAAGCGACTATCCGATCCGAAATTATACGTTTAGCAAAAAGAGAGATGCATAACAACTCAGTTCCATTGAAACGAAATATTCGGTTATTGAAGAACACGGCTCTGCAGATTCGTAAGGTCGTCTTGCCCCTTGAGCGATTCGCAGCTCATCGGCAAAAAGAGTTAGCAAAGCGAGAGTTACGGTTAGAAGCTACTCAAGAAGAAGTGAAAACGTCTCGTTTTTCTCCCCGCCTGATTAGAAGCCTTCGTAAACACTTAGGCATCACTCAGAAAGAATTGGCGGTCCTTGTGGGAGTCACTGTAGGGGCCGCACATCAGTGGGAGAAAGGCAAGTTTAACCCGAAGGCAGAAAAGAAGGCAGCACTTGTAGCATTAAGGAAGCTTGGTCGTAGTGAGGTTAAGAAACTCCTTGAGGGAAAAGGCACTCACGAGAGATGATTCTTATCACCAAAAATCAATCGAGGAAAGGAGCCAAACATGGCTGCGAAGAAAATTTTGATGATCGTTGGTGACTTTGTGGAAGACTATGAGGTGATGGTGCCTTTCCAGGCGCTACTCATGGTGGGACATACGGTCCACGCCGTTTGTCCCGGGAAAAAGGCCGGTGAGAAGGTCAGAACAGCGATCCACGATTTTGAAGGAGACCAGACTTACAGCGAGAAGCCGGGTCATAACTTCACGTTGAACGCCACTTTTGAGGAGGTTAAACCCGAAACATATGATGCGCTGGTGATTCCTGGCGGGCGAGCGCCGGAATATATTCGCCTGAACGAGAAAGTGCTTCAAACGGTGCGACACTTTGCCAAGGCGAGCAAGCCCATCGCTGCCATATGCCACGGCGTACAGGTATTGGCTGCTGCGGAAGTAATCAAGGGCAAAGCCTGTACAGCCTACCCTGCGGTAGGACCTGACGTGAAAAATGCAGGGGGCAAATGGATGGACATCGCAGTCGATAAAGCTTACGTGGATGGTAACTTGGTTACGGCACCGGCTTGGCCGGCCCACCCTGAATGGTTGGCGAAATTTTTGAAAGTGTTAGGAACAAGGATTGAACCCTAAAGAGGAATATTCTTCCCTACTTTGGGATGACGTTTTTCACCGAGATCAATCTCTTTTAAAAAAGAAAGGGCACAGGAGGTACAGACATGGCCAAGATGCCAAAAGAAGTTATGGAGGTTGTTAATGATCCCAGTAGTGCTAAGGTTTTAGCAACAGCAGGCAGCACCTTGGAAATCAACGCAGTACCAAAGGGTAGTTTAAGAGCCATTGATGAAGAGCGGATCGCCTTTGCCGACATATTCGGAGATAAAACTAACAAAAATCTGGAGGTGAATAAAAAAGTTTCAGCTTTGGCCTTTAAGATGAGCCCGGTGATGGGCTACCAGATAAAAGGCACCTTTTTGGGGTTCCAAACCTCTGGGGAACTCTTTGATCGATTTGCCAAAGAAATAAAAGAAAGGATAAAGCTGAACATCAAGGCAGTCGGGACTATAAAAGTGGATGAGATTTATGCTGTAGCTCCACCAGAGCCTGGGAAAAAAATTGTCTGATAATGTGACGATCTCCACCGATCCATCACAAATATCATAATCTCCGTAAAAATCCCCAATGGTTTAGTCCTAAGGCGGATAGACTAACGCGTAATATCTTCAACCGAACAATTTAAGGGCGTACTGTCAAATCATGGAATGAAATTGGCCATAATTCCAGTAAAGAGTGACAGAAAAATAACGGGTTCCATCTCCATAATTCTATGTAATTTCGAAATCTTAATGCCCCTTTAAGGGAGGAGTCCCGCAATGGCAGGCATTTTGCTTTTGGATTCATTAGAGAAGAAGTCATTGGCCAACTCTGCGCGTAGTTTCAGAAAACCCTTTTCCCGCCCCTCATGTGGAGTCGTGGTCCTTCATTGTTTGTGTGCCACTCTTTAATTCAAGGAGAAACGTCAATGCTGAAGGTAAGTATAATTCTGCTAATTCTGACGGTCATTCGGGGCGTGCGTGTTTGGTTCTCGCGCCTCGCTCAGAAAGTACCGGAGCCAAGTTGGGTCCCGGGTGCAGGACGGTTCGAGATGAGAAGAACGTACCGGTGATCGATCCACTTCCGGATCACGACGTGGATCGGCAGGGGAAAACTGTCCTTGATCGCAAGGTACCCTCTCTCTATGGTGACGACGTAGACGGGTTAGTAGAAGTGAGACTCCGGGGTCATGAGGCATGGATAAAATTGACAAGAAAGTCGCATTGGGTTATGTCGAATTGCTTGCCGAAATTGTTCCTTATCCGGATCGACCATGACAGAAACCGCAAATATTGATGATTCTGTAACGAAGAGAATTGCTCTGCCTGTTACGACATTAGCTGCCTTTCTCCCACCCTTTGGTATCTCCTCTGTTAACATTGCACTTCCCTCCATCGGGAAAGAATTTCTGTTGGACGCCATCCTACTGAGTTGGATTAGCACCGCCTATCTTTTGGCCTCGACTATTTTTCTTGTGCCCTTTGGAAGGATAGCGGACCTATACGGGAGAAAGAGAATCTTCACTTACGGCATACTGACATTTACTGTCGCCTCCGTTGGTTCAGGCATTTCGAACTCTGCGGTGATGCTCCTTTGTTTCCGGATCTTGCAGGGGATTGGAGGTGCGGCGATTTTTTGCATTGGAGCAGCTATCCTGACCTCGGTATTTCCTTCGAACGAACTGGGCAAGGTCTTAGGAATAAATGTGGCTGCCGTCTATTTGGGGTATTCCCTTGGCCCCTTTTTAGGAGGGTTTCTAACCCACCATCTCGGCTGGAGAAGTATTTTTCTTGTAAATGTTCTTGTGGGGTTGATCATCGTTGTTTTTGTTTTCTGGAAATTAAAAGGGGAATGGTACGGGACAGAGAAGAAGGAATTTGATCTTACTGGCTCAACCATTTACAGCATCACTCTCTTGTTCATTATGTACGGTTTTTCTAATCTATCGACGATGCTTGGTGTTGGGTTCTTTCTCTCTGGTGTCTTAGGCATTTTTGTATTCATCAGGTGGGAAACAAAGACCGAAAGTCCTGTTTTGAACATAACCCTTTTTAGAAAGAACAGGGTCTTTGCCTTCTCCAATTTGGCAACATTGATTAATTAGAGTCTGTTTATAAATTGCCGCCTCAATCAGAATCGTCATTCCGGCGAAAGCCGGAATCCAGATCTTTCGAAACCTTCTGGATGCCGGATCAAGTCCGGCATGACAAAAAAAGGTGTTTATGGACAGACACTAATTATAGTGCAACGTTTGCTGTAACCTTTCTTTTAAGTCTTTACTTGCAATACATCAAAGGACTGACTCCCGAAAACGCAGGGTTCATTTTGATCTCCCAACCCATGGTGCAGGCGTCTTTTTCACCCTTTGCCGGCAGACTTTCGGACAGGATTGAGCCGCGGATCGTTGCCTCGGTAGGGATGGCTTTGACAGGGGTGGGACTTTTTCTATTAACTGCTTTAGACGGAGAAACGACAGTGGGGTACATCATAGCAAGTTTAGTTGTTCTTGGATTTGGCTTTTCCCTTTTTTCTTCTCCCACCATTACTGCGGTGATGAGTTCTGTCGAAAATAGGTTTTACGGAGTGGCTTCAGGAACACTGGGCACCATGCGGGGGATGGGAATGGTTTTCAGTATGGGAATTACTCTCTTGATATTTTCAATCTATCTTGGCAAGGTTCAAGTGACGTCAGAACACTATCCGGTTTTCTTGAAATCCATAAAATTAGCATTCACCTTCTTTTCGGTTCTTTGTTTGGGTGGGATCTTTGCTTCTCTTGCGAGAGGTAAAGTTCGGTGAAATTCTATCCTCGTTCTCCTCGGCATAATATTCGAGGCCCTTCAGTGAAAAACGCATGATGTGATCCGCGATCCTTTTGATCTCTTCGGGGCTCGACATATCTTTCCGAAACAGTTGCGCAATGTACTTAGCGTTATAGTAATAGACACACTGGCCAATAATACTCGTACAACACAGAAGAATTCCCTCCTCGTTGACAGACGTTCCAACTAAATTCAGGACGATGGATGTGAGAAGTCTATTCAATGGACGCATCACCTCTTTTACCATGTGATCAAAGGCCCTTGTTGGTTCTGCCATTTCTCTGGCCATTAGCTTTCCAAACCACGCGGGCTTTCCCTTGTCAAGCATGCGAAATAAAAGGGAGCTGATAAACGCTCGCAGCTGCTCCTCCGCGGGTGAATCTGCACCCACACCGAGGAGAGGAGGATATTTTTTTATTGCGAACTCATGCCAGTATTTCAAGACCTCGGAGTAAAGCTTCTCCTTACTGCCAAAATAATAGTTGATGGCGGCGACGTTCACCCCGGCCCGCGCGCAAATCTTCCTGACGGTGGCACTTCGGTAGCCGCATTCTGCAAAAATTTCACCTGCGGCCTCTAAAATGCGGCTCCGGCAGGTTGCATTTGAATTGGCGTTACGTTCCATTTGCGCCCCCTTTGGTCAATATCTCCAATTTTAGTTTAAAACAATTGTTTCAAACTGTAAAGCTCGGTATGTTTGAACCCCCTATTTTACTTGTAAGCTGAAGTTATTTTCTGTTAAATAAGGATTGGCGGTTGATTAATCGGTGAGGCTACCCTCAGAAGAAAAATGAAACGAAATTGGATTCTTCTCGCATTGACTGTATCTCCTCCTGGCGGTTGTTTCTCTCCTGACTTTTCACCTGCATTATGAAGGTATCCAGGAGGTCCTCTCTCAATTTCAGGAGTATCAACTCTCGCGTGCCAAACACCTCTCGAACCAGATCCAATTCTTTATCCAGGCTCGTTCAAGGGGACTGAGAGCCCTCTCATCCTTTCCCTCTATTCAATATGGCGATGTCAAGCAGGGGAGAGTGGACATTGAAGCTTACGCCAACCGGATAGAGAAAGTCTATGTTAAAGTCATCTCCCTGTATAATGAACTTGGAACCGTCGTCTATTCCACAGATCCGAATACCGCTGGCTTGAAAAAGAGTGAGAGTAATTTTTTTATCTGGGCAAAAAAAAGTGAAAACCGGGGCAAAATCTCACTGACTTCCCTCTTCCCTGAATCACAATCACTCACGTTTATCCTTGCAATCCCCCTCTATCAAGAGGTCTCAGGTCCCGGGCACCCTAAGCCGAATGGAAAATTCGTTGGTGTTCTTGCTTTCATCTTAGATATGAAAGAATTCCTCACCAATCAGTTAGGCTCCGTAGACCCTAAAATAAACCTCGATCAAGTCTGGATCATGGATCAGGACGGCACCCTCCTGTTTCAAACCGATCACCCGGAGATGGTGTTCCGGAATATCTTTCAGCGAGGGGAGAACTGCCGTTCGTGTCACATCTCTTTTAACTACATTGAAGAGATCTTAATAAAGAAGGCATGGCACGGTAGATTATAAAATAAGGAGCCGTCCAAAAAAGATTGCTGCCTTTGCTACATGGGGTTTGAAAATGTCTCCTGGGTTGTTGTCGTCAATACCCCCTATGATAAGGTGACAGGTTTTGTAACAGAAGCCTGCGGGAGCACCTGTTCCTGATCGGGATCGTTGTCTTGGCCTTTGGGATCAGTTCCGGACTCGTCATTCGTAAGGAACGGATAAAAATCAAGGCAGAGGAAGAGGTGGAGCGCTGGCAGGAAAAGTTGGCCGAGCGCAAGAAGGCAGAGGAGGTCCTCCAACTCGAAAGGAATAAACTCAAAGGAATCCTTGATTCCATGAACGATGGTGTCTACATTGTTAACCAACAGTATGAGATCCTTTATACCAATCCCGTCGTTGAGAAGGAGTTTGGCCCGGTCAAGAGACGGAAGTGCCATGAGTACTTCTACGATCTTCCAAAAGTCTGTTCATGGTGCAAGAGCAAAGAGGTATTTGCACGGGAAGTCAGTCCGATGGGAATGGCATTCCATCAAAACCGGAAGGACCTATGATCTTTTTGACACACCCATCATGGGTCCGGATGGGACCGTGTGTAAATTACAGTTCATCCGCGACATCAGCGACCGGAAGCGGGCTGAAAGGGCACTCCGGCAGAGCGAGAAACTCTATCGCACGCTGGTCGAAACACTCAATGAGGGGCTGGGAGTGCAGGATGAAAATGGTCTGTGGGTCTATGTGAATGATCAGGCTCTGCGAAATGCTGCGGTATTCCAGGGAGGAAATGTTAGGGCGGCCGTTGACGTCCTTCCTTAGCGAAGAAAATCAAAAGGTATACAGGGAACAGGTAGCCAGACGAAGAGGGGGAGAAATTGGAATCTATGACCTTTCATGGCTCAAGAAAGACCAGCAGACCATTTTAACCCTTGTCTCTCCGAAACCGATTTTTGACGAGCACGGACAATTCAAAGGCAGCTTTGCCGTCGTTACCGACATTACAGAACGGAAACAAGCGGAGGAGGCCTTGAGGGAATCAGAGAAGCAGCTTCGCGCTCTCTCTTCCCAACTCCTGACCGCTCAAGAAACCGAGCGAAAGCGAATTTCGAGAGAGCTCCATGATGAATTGGGGCAATCCCTAACGGTTATGAAGCTCCGGCTCAATTATATCGAAAAGAACCTGTTGAAGCCCCAGACCGAGCTCAAACAGGAATGTGAATCCGGAGTCAAGTACATTGATCATGTTATTGAGAATATCCGGCGCCTTTCAAGGGACTTAAGCCCCACCATCCTCGATGATTTCGGCCTCTCGGCAGCCCTTCGGTGGTTGATCAGCAACTTTGCGAAGAGCTACACGATCAAAGTCATTCTGAACATGATCGACGTCGATTCCTTACTTCCCCCGGATTCTTATGTCGTCGTCTACAGAACCGTACAGGAGGCCTTAACGAATATCGGGAAGCACTCCCAAGCGAAGACAGTGTCGATCGCCATCCAGCGAAATGGGGGTGAGGTTCTATTTTCCATTGAAGATGACGGAATCGGGTTTGATGAGTGGGTAACGATGGCAAGGAGCCCTGAAGAAAGGGGCTTGGGTTTGGCAACCATGAAGGGACGGGCCCGATGGTTGGAGGAATCCTCCAGATACGGACCCAGAAAGGCAAAGGAACGCGAATAACGTTGAGAATCCCTATTCAGCAAGGAGCAACTGCATAATGGCACCTTACCGGATTGTGTTGGCAGATGATCATGTTCTGGTCCGGCAGGGCCTGAGAAGAATTCTTGAGGGAATGGCCGATCTGGAGGTCGTTGGGGAAGCAAATGATGGGCTTGATCTGCTCAATCTCTTGAATAAATTGACTCCTGACATGGTGATCCTTGACATCTTCATGCCAAACCTTAGGGGGATCGAAGCAATTCATGAGATCAAAAAAATCCGTCCTGAAGTGAAAGTATTGATCCTAACGATGCATAAAGATAGGGAATATCTTTACTTAGCCCTCTCTGCCGGGGCAAAAGGCTATTTGCTTAAAGAAGACGCAGATAAGGAACTCTTTTCTGCGATTGAGAAAGTTCGACATGGCAAGACCTATATATCCCCTCACTTCTCAGAGGAGGTCGTCGATGATTTGGTGCAAATGGGCAAAGGGGATCCAAAGCCATTCTTGAGATTGACCCATTGACACCCCGTGAGAGAGAAGTTTTGAAACTGATTGCTGAGGGAAAATCGAGCAAAGAGATCGCGCATCTCCTCTTTATCAGCGTTCCCACTGTCAATAATCATCGTGCGAATATTATGGAGAAGCTGAACCTGAATAAAGCCACCGATCTCGTCAAATACGCCATCCGAAAAGGCTATATTTGATTTAGCCCCTAAATCATTCTTCCTTTTTCGCCATTGTTGACGACGCCATAGTTATTTTTAACCACCTGAAAATGATGATTTCTGTGGATTGATTCTAAATATGGAACTTGATACAAATCAAATTGGCCTATCGTTAGACTCGATTTTCGAAGGGCCGGCCGGCTTTAACACCTGTTCAGCGGAAGTCTATGGCGCACTGGATGTGTACAACGTGTGGCTATTATCTGCAATCGTCGGTACCGCCCGGCCGGTGCCCGAGTTGCGAGCAGATTTGTGCCTTTAATGATGTCACGTGCTACCGACCCGAGTGTGGTGGGGAGCAGAACCTTGACCCGCTGGTGGTGGGTAGCACCTTGAAGATGCTCAAGGGAGGTCCAGAGCCTGCAGCCAAACCTGAATTTAATTCGCCAATCCTCGAAGGCCATCCCCCTTGTTGAAATCCTCACGGGACGGAGTCTAACGATGAGGAAGATCTGGAGCAACTCAGTTTCTGGGCCATCTCCCAGTTGAGATCCTGAGGGGACTGAGCAAGGAGCAGAGGCAGCAAATCAAAGGCCTGGGGCGTATTGAACACTACGGACCCGACGCGGTTATCTGCACCGAGGGCACGGAAGCGAGGAAGTTCTACTTGGTGGAAGAAGGCCGGGTCGCCGTAGAGTCTCAGGTTGCCCGGGGGATGAGGTTTCCTCTGAGCATTGTCTACCCGGGCCAGGCCTGCGGCTGGTCGGCCTTGGTGCTTCCTTACATGTACACCGCTACCGTCATTGCACTGTCCGAAACTCGGGTTATCGCCATCGAGCAAGAGGCTCTGCTGGCAATGATGCAAGCAGACCCCTCGTTAGGGTTCACCATTATGCAGAACGTTGCCTGCATTGTTGCCTCAAGGCTGCGAACCATGGAGTTGGCTTTGGCAGGGCTATTTCAGCAGGGCCGCTAACCCTTGCTCGGAGTCTGGGTTTTGGAGCCCGAAAGGCCGTGTCCCGGGTTGGTACTCCGATCCGATTCTCATCGATTTCCAAGTCGAGCGCCTCCCGAAACCTTGGAGAGCGGCTTGCTCGTTTCCATCATACTGGCGCTGGGTCGATGATTCCATAGCTATTTTTAATCATTTTAAAATAGTTATTTCTGTGGATTGATCCCCAATTCTCAATTTGTTAGAAAGGGAGCGTTAACAGGGGATAGACCCTCTAAGGATAAGGTTCGATTTCCCAATATGATTAGGATGTGTGGCAACGGCAGAAGGATCGGGATGGGCAGCAAGTTAAGAGCGGACTGCGGCATAACAATTTCAAAAGGAGGTAAGAATATGGCGGTAAATGTGGTGGAAGATTGGTTGAACGCCTGCTCCGGTTGCGAGATTTCCATTCTCAATATTGGAGACCCCCTGGTGGACCTGTTGCCTCAATTAAACTTCGTCCACATGACGGCCCTCATCGATCACAAGTTTTATGGTCAGCTCGGCGAGGGGACGGCCATGGATGTTCCCGAGGCCGTAGTGGGCATCGTGACCGGCGGCGTTCGTAACGAAGAGCAAAAACATGAATTGGAGGAGATCCGCAAAAAAACCAAGTTTCTCATCTCCCTGGGCAGTTGCGCCTGCTTTGGTGGGGTGCCGGCCCAGGCCAACATGTGGAAAAATGACGACGTCTTTGAAAAAGTGTTTCGCCAATCCCCTTCCACCGATCCCTCCCCTAACCCGGAAGACCCCAATGTGCCGAAATGGACCCCCACCTGCACCGCGGTAGATGAGGTCGTCAAAGTGGACATCAGCATTCCCGGTTGTCCTCCCCACCCCGACTGGATTGCCGAGGCCGTGACCGGACTGCTCCAGGGCAAAACCTCGTGGAGCCTTCCTGAGCGGAGCGTGTGCGACACCTGCCCGGTCATTCGGGAACAGAAGTCAGGGGGCGGCCCTGTCAAGCGCTGGCTGCAGAACATGGAGTTTAACCCGGAAGAGGGCCTGGAGAAGATGCGCTGTATCAACGAGCAGGGTTTCCTCTGTATGGGTACGGTGACACTGGCAGGCTGTGCCGGCAAAACCGGGGTGCCCCGGTGTATTCAGGCCCGGACTCCCTGCCGGGGCTGTTTCGGGCCCATTCGCAAGGGAGCCCAGCCCCTGGTGGATATGATGGGCGCCCTGAGCTCGGTGGGGCTGGACCCCAAATCGATTTTGGATCGGCGGGCCATAATGAACCGTTATATCGGCGGGCATGGCAATCTGAAGGTGCTGCCGGCGCGGCCGGCGAAATGAGGAGGTGAAACGCATGAGCCAAGTAATCAATATTCAGCCAGTAACCCGGATCGAAGGCCACAGCAGGGTAGCCATCACCCTGGATGATGGGGGCAATGTTGTTGATACGAAGGTTCACGTCCAGACCCTGCGCGGTTTTGAAAAATTTTGCGAAGGTCGGCCCGTCGAGGAGATGCCCCGGACGGTCTGCCATATCTGCGGCATCTGCCCCTGGGCCCATCACCTGGCCTCAAGCAAGGCGGCGGACAGTCTGTTTTGGCGTTACCCCGCCGCCGGCTGCAGTGAAATTGCGCCGCCTGATGCAGAGCATCGCCTACGTGAGCGACAAGATACTCCATTTTTACTTTCTGGCGGCTCCCGACTTTGTCATCGGTCCTGACGCTGACTATTCGGTGCGGAACGTGGTAGGCATTCTCCAGGCCGCCCCGGACATTGCCAAGAAGGTAGTGCATATGCGCCATTTGGGAGCCCAGATGCTGGAGGGATTTGCCGGTCGGGCCATCCATCCTACCTTCTCCGTGCCGGGAGGGGTGAGCAAACCCCTTACCGAAGCCGATCGCGGGAAGATGCTCCCCTCGGCCCAGGAGTTGCTGGAGTTCTCCAAGTTCTCTATGAAGTTTGCCAAGGAGAATGTCTTCCCGAAGTACATGGATGCCATCAAATCCATCGGCGTCATCAAGGTGGGCTACCTGGGCACCGTGCGGGACGATGGGGCACTCGATTTCTATGACGGCAAGCTCCGGATGATGAAGCCGGATGGCTCCTACGATGATTTCGCTTACGACCAATACCTGGATCATATCGGCGAATGGGTGGAGCCCTGGTCCTACCAGAAGTTCCCCTACGCCAAGAAGTGGGGCAAACTCAATCTGTCATTGGAGAACCCCGTAGGGGTGTACCGCACCAACTGTCTGGCCCGCATCAACGTGGCCGACAAGATGGCAACCCCCCTGGCCCAGGCGGAGCTTGAGGAGTTCCGGGCTGCCTTTGGCCGGCCGGCCCACTACACCTTGCTCTACCACTACGCTCGCCTGATCGAACTCCTGCAGGCGGCGGAAACCGTGGTGGAACTCCTGAACGACCCGGAGATCACCAGCACGCATATCCGGGTGCCGGTTACGGCCAAGGCGGGCCGGGGCGTGGGTTGCGTTGAGGCCCCCCGGGGCACCCTGATCCACGATTATGAGTGCGACAATGACGGCCTGATCACGAAGGTGAACCTGATTGTGGGCACGACCCACAACAACGCCGCGATCAATCTCTCGGTGAATCAGGCGGCCAAAGAGTTCATCAAAGGGGGCAAGTACGACCAGGGAATCCTGAACAGGGTGGAAATGGCCATACGCGCCTACGACCCTTGACTGAGCTGCGCCACACACCGCCTGGATGGCGGTATTGCCATAGATCTCACCATCCTGGATTCCCAGGGACGGGTGATCGATACTCTGAGTAAGTAAGAACTGCCGGTTTGGATAATGGCCGGGGGCCGCAGGACCTAAACAAGTTGCATCAGGAGGCAAGATGGGGGGCCAGAAGTAGCGCCGCCCTTGCCTCCTCTGTTTCTACACCGTTAACCAGGGAGAGATACTGAAAGGTTTCTTACCGCATTGTCTTGGCAAATAATCATGCTCCTCTCCGGGAAGGGTTAAAGAGGATTATTAGGGAAAAAAGTGACCTTGAGGTCATCGGGGAAGCTGAGGACGGTCCCCAACTCCTGAATCTCCTGAGTTTAGGCGAATTAGCCCCCCATATGGTGATTCTTGACCCCTCTATGCCGAATCTTCGAGGGATCGAGGCGATCCGCAGCATGAAGGCAATCTATCCTGGCGTAAAAGTATTGATCCTGAGCATGCACAAAGACAAGGAATACCTCAGTCAAGCCATCTCTCATGGAGCGGAAGGCTATTTAATTAAAGAGACTGTGGATAAGGAGCTTCTGCTTGCCATAGAAATGATTATGCAGGGAAGATTTTACGTCCCCCCTTTCCCTGAGAAGTATTGAAGTTTTGTGGAAGGACTTGGGCAGGGAAAAGATTGAAAAATCTATTAGGTAACTCAATTACCTGGAGATTAGAGGAGTAATCGAATATGCCAAACAACTTGATCCTGATGAACGGAAAAAAATTTATGTGGGATGGGGTTGATTATCCGAATGGAGAGAAAACGTTAGAAACCATGAAAAAGTACAAAGCGGATGGTTTCGAAGTTGAACTTCAAGAAGAGAGCGGGAAGACATACCTTTATACGAGAAGAGTTGTTAAACAAGTTATTGTCCCAAACAGTTAGGATTTCTTATCTTGAGCAGAAAGACCTATTGGGGGTTTGGACACCATGCAAAAAGATATCCTTGTCCTGGGATGCGGGAATATCCTTTTTGGTGATGACGGTTTCGGATCTTCCGTGGCCGAGCATCTCGATCGGTGCAACCTTCTCCCTGAGCATGCCTCTGTGATTGATGCGGGGACAGGTGTGAGGGAAATTCTTTTCGATCTTATCCTCTCCGAACAGAGGCCCCGGAAGATTATTGTCATCGATGCCGTCGACGCAAGAAGAAAGCCAGGAGAAATATTCAAAATCGACGTAGAAGAGATACCCGAAAACAAGATCGATGACTTCACCCTGCACGGGATGCCGACTTGCAATCTACTCAGGGAGTTAAAAGATCTCTGTCATGTGGAAGTGGACATCATCGCCGGACAGGTCGAGTCAATCCCGGAAGCGGTGAGACCGGGACTGTCGGATGTTTTATCCAAGAGCGTGCCCATTGCTGCAGAGCAAGTCTTGAAATTATGTCAAGAACGAGATTTGCAACCGAAGGATGTGAAAGAGTCTGGGGAACTTCTGGGTTCGAGGGGAGGATCATAGAAAGGAGTGGCAGTCATGGATTACCGGTGCGACCCAACGCTGCTGGCCGAGGTTCGGAAATACGGGAAGTTTGACGTGGCAGGCTGTTTCAACTGCGGTAGCTGCACCCTGAGCTGCGATCTGGCAAACGACCACGTCTCATTTCCACGGAGGTCGACTCGACACGTCTTAATGGGTCTGAGACAAGTCCTGAACGAAGGCCTGGACCCATGGATCTGTCACGATTGTGGCGACTGTTCTACCGTCTGCCCCCGCCAGACGGAACCGCGTGAGGCCATGATGACACTCCGGCGTTACTTAGCTGCCTTATATGACTGGACCGGGATCGCCTCAAAGATTAACAGATCGAAGATATGGCACATTGGCTCTCTCTCTTTCGTAGGGGTTCTCGTTTTGCTGGCCATCATTCTGTATCATGTTTATGTGGTGAAGATGTCGTTTTCCGACCTCACCTCGACCTCCATGGGCCTAGGGCATATGTTTCCCTTGATGACTTATTTCACGCTCGGGGTTGTCCTGTTTCCCTTCTTTATCTTGATGACCAATGCCTTTCGCATGTATTGGTTTACCGTCCACCGAAAGGAAAATATCAGATCACCCCTTTCTCAATGGCTTATCGAAATCAAGACATTTATGCTTCACTTTTTTACTTACAAAAAAATGGCAGAATGCCCGACTGAGAAGGGGCGATGGCCAAAACATCTTCTCCTTGGCATAGGATGCATGGTGATGCTCGCTGTACTGGTCTTCTCTTTGGGATGGTTTCAAACCGATAAGGTCTACCCCATTTATCATCCCCAGAGATGGATCGGATACCTGGCAGCCGCTTTTCTGATCTTTGGTACCGTGGACATTTTGGTCGGCCGCATCAAGAAAGAGAGGGAAATTCACAAGTCTTCTGATTTCAGGGATTGGAACTTTCCTGTCTTGCTGCTGGCTACTGCCGTGAGCGGAATTGCGGTCCACATCTTTAGGTATTTGGGGCTTGAGCTTACGACCCATTACGCATACGCGATCCATATGATGATCGCTGTCCCCATGCTGGTTGTTGAAATGCCTTTCGGCAAGTGGACGCATATGATCTACCGTCCATTGGCCATGTACTTCCAATCACTAAAAGAGAGGACCCAACAACAAGAGTTCTCGGAGGGGGTTCCTGGGTATGTTACCTCATGAAACTGAAGAGCAAAGGGTTGGGGCAGCACTAATTGTCGGTGGCGGAATCGGCGGGATGCAGGCTGCCCTTGACCTGGCGGCATGCGGCATAAAGGTTTATCTCGCCGAGAGTAAGTCGGCTATCGGTGGAGTGATGTCGCAACTTGACAAAACGTTCCCCACCAATGATTGTGCCATGTGCACGCAGGCACCGAGGCTGGTTGAAATCGGCAGACACAAGGATATAGAGATCATCTCTCTTAGCGATATCGAGAGCTTACGGGGACAGCCAGGGAATTTTAATGTTACTCTGAAGAAAAGGCCTCGTTTTGTGGACGAAAAGAAGTGCACCGGTTGTGGTACGTGCGTATCAAACTGCCCAACAAGGAACTCTGTTCAAATCGTGGAGAAGGCCAAAGTCGAACTTGAACCCCCATACAAAGATAAGGTGGAGGACATTGTTAAGAAACACAAGGATCGAAAAGGCCCTTTGATGCCCATCCTTCAGGAGATCAACGCAACATTCAGTTATTTCCCTGAAACGGTACTGAAATATGTGTCCCAGGAGACCGGCTATCCAGCCGCTCATATCTACAGGATCGCAACATTCTACAGCGCATTCAGTATTACGCCGAGAGGAAAACATGTGATCAACGTGTGCATGGGAACGACCTGTTACGTCAGAGGGAGTGAAAGATTGATGGATAAATTCAGCGATATGCTGGAGATCAAGCCGGGAGAAACAACTTCCGACAGGAAATTTACTCTGAACTCCGTTCGGTGCATAGGCTGTTGCGGCCTTGCGCCGGCTGCCACGGTTGGCGAGCAGGTTTACGGCAAGCTAACGGTCAAAGAGATCCCGGATATCGTAAAAAAAATCAAGGGGTTGTAATATGCCTAAACTCACGATAGAAGACTTAAGAAGAGGAAGAGAAGAGGCAAGAAGCAAGATCCATCTCAGAGAAGGCAAATTCAGGGGAAAGGTTATTGTGCATCTGGGAACCTGTGGCATTGCCGCCGGTGCAAGAGAGATCGTATCGGCCCTTTTAAACGAGAAGGAGAATCGAAAGATTACAAATGTTCTGATCACGACTTCCGGTTGCGCAGGGCTCTGTTCAAGGGAACCGATGGCCACCGTTGAATTATTAGACGCTGCACCTGTCAAATATGGGAATCTGACTGCGGACAAGGCGGTAAAAATCTTTGAAGAACATATCCTTGGCGGGAAAATCGTACAAGAATACGCCATTGGCTTAGGCTCAGAGAGAGGTGGATGAAGACATGATCTGGCGAAGAATTGAACTGATGGTATGTGCAGGCACAGGTTGTGTCGCGAGTGGTGCCTTCAATATCAAAGAGGCCCTGGAAAAAGAGATCGAGAAACGAGGGCTTCAAAACGAAGTCTCTGTCGTTACTACGGGCTGCAACGGCTTTTGTGGTCAGGGTCCGCTGCTGGTGGTCATGCCCGACAGGATCTTCTATGGCTGGCTCAAGGCTGAAGATATCCCTCTCCTTGTCGAGGAACATCTTCTGAAGGGGAGACCGGTCTTGAAATTGATGTTTGTTCCTCCTGAGAAGAAGGAACCGATTCCGATGATTTCCGATATCCCCTTCTTCCAGAAACAGATGCTCCTGGTGCTGAGAAACAAGGGTATTATAGACCCGGAAAAAATCTGGGATTATATCGCCAGAGATGGCTATGCGGCCCTCGAAAAAGTCCTGACGCAAATGACGCCTGAAGAGGTTATCGAAGAAATAAAAAAATCGGGGCTTAGAGGAAGGGGCGGAGCCGGGTTCCCAACCGGCATCAAATGGAGAGTCTGCAGAGCAGAGCAAAATCCGACCAAATATTTGATAGGCAATTGTGACGAGGGAGATCCGGGAGCTTACATGGACAGAAGTCTCCTGGAATCAGATCCCCACTCCTTAATTGAAGGAATGGCTATTGCTGCCTATGCGATCGGTGCGACAAAAGGGTTCTTATATATCCGATCAGAATATCCCCTTGCGATCAAGCGCATGCAGATCGCCCTTTCTCAGGCAAGAGAACACGGTCTGCTCGGTGGGGGAATCCTCGGCTCCAGCTTTGGTTTCGACATCGAGATCAGAGAGGGCTCGGGTGCCTTCGTATGCGGCGAAGAGACTTCATTGATACACTCCATCGAAGGCGAAAGTCCGGAACCAAGACAGAGGCCCCCCTTCCCTGCACAAGTGGGTCTCTGGGGCTGTCCCACTGTGATCAACAATGTGGAGACCCTTGCCAATGTCCCGGTCATTATCAGTAGAGGTACAGATTGGTTTTCAAGCATTGGAACCAAAACCAGCAAGGGAACGAAGATATTCTCCCTCGTTGGCAAGATTAATAATACGGGACTGATCGAAGTTCCCATGGGGATTACCCTTCGTGAGATCATCTATGATATTGGGGAGGGAATTCCAGGAAATAAGAAATTTAAGGCGGTTCAAACCGGTGGGCCATCCGGTGGATGCATTCCAAGCAGCCTGATCGATCTCCCGATCGATTATGAGAGCCTGAAAGAAGTCGGTTCCATCATGGGATCGGGAGGAATGATTGTGATGGATGAAGAGACCTGTATGGTGGACGTGGCAAAGTTCTTTATCCAGTTCACAAACGACGAATCCTGCGGGAAATGTACCACCTGCAGGGATGGAAGTGAAGCCATGCTGGAGGTCCTGACGAGAATCTCCAAAGGTGAGGGACGGGAAGGAGACATTGAATTTCTCGAAGAGTTGAGCCTGGCGATCAAGGATGCCTCCATGTGTGGACTTGGCACGACGCTTCCCAATCCAGTCCTTTCAACGATCAAGTATTTTAAGGACGAGTATGAAGCTCACATTAAGGAAAAGCGCTGTTCGGCCTTGGCCTGTAAAGACCTGATCAAATACTATATTCAGCCCCAAAAATGTGTGGGGTGCCTTTTATGCTCAAAGAATTGTCCCGTAGAAGCGATCAAAGGTGAATTGAAACATGTTCACATCATAGACGAGGCAAAATGCACGAAGTGCGGAACCTGCCTGGAAATCTGCCCGTCGAAGATTTCGGCCATTGTGAAGGTCTCAGGAGAAGAAGCGAGAAATCTTACAATTCTTGAGAAACCGATTCCAATTGCCAGCGCCCGGAAATCAGCATGAAGCTTAAACAGATTACAAAGATCCTGGAAGCAGAGATCATCACCGGCCACAATGACAATCCTGATATTAAGACGGGATGCGGGTCCGATCTGATGAGTGATGTTCTGGTCTTTACAAAACCGGGGAGTATGCTCCTTTCAGGCCTGACCAATATTCAAGTGATTTATACGGCAAGCACAGCAGGCATTAGGGCGGTCTGCTTTGTGAGAGGCAAGAAGCCACCTCAGGAAACGATTGAACTGGCAAATAAAAAGAAAATCGCTCTTCTGACGACGAAACTTCCCATGTATGAAAGTTGTGGAAGGCTCTATAAGAAAGGTCTCATGGGGTGTTCGGAAGTTAAGGGAGTGTCGAAAAAATGAAGGGGAGGGGTCGGCGTCCACCCAAAATACAAAAGACACACGAACTGTCCTATGAGCTAAAGATCAAGGAGGCGATGAATAAGGCGGTCCTCACACTGAATCCCAACCACACCATGGTGGATGTGAGGAAGGTTTTAAAAAACCGCGGGATCTCAGGAATTCCCATTGTTGCAGTCGGGTAGATTGGTAGGAATCGTCAGCATCGAGGACCTGATCCACTGTCTCACCAATGGGTTAATGGATGAAAAAGTGAAGGATATCATGACTGACAAAGTGGTTGCGTTATTTTCCGATGAACCCCTGATTCACGCCATCAACAAATTTGACCGATATGGCTTTGGTCGCTTCCCGGTCCTTGATCGCGACAGCGGGAAACTGGTGGGCATCATCACGAAAAAGGATATCATCCAGTGCCTTTTGAGGACCCTTGAATCCTTGTATAATGCGAAGGAGAGGAAGGGAGACTCGTCGATACCGAATGGCCCGCCTGTTTGGAAGATTTACCATCAGACTGGACTACATTGATCCTGAAATATCATGTCAAGGGCGGAGATTTCAAAAAAGCAGGAGAAAAGAGCGATCAACTCAAGGAAAACTTATTGAAGCTCGGGTACTCGGATTCCTATATTCGAAGGCTGATCATTGCTGCATTGGAAGCCGAAATGAATCTGGCCATCTTCACCCCCGGAGGCGATATCATCGCCCAAATTGAGCCAGGGAAGATCACCGTGAGCGTGATCGATGACGGACCGGGCATACCGGATATCGAACTTGCCATGCAACCCGGATATTCGACAGCGCCAGATTTCATCAGGGAACTGGGCTTCGGAGCGGGTATGGGACTTCCCAATATAAAAAATTGTACGGACGAGATGAAGCTCGAATCGAGCGTCGGCAAGGGAACGAATTTACAGTTTGCGGTGTATTCCTAAGATGAAACTGAAAGATCTGGTCAAAGATCTAAGTTTAAATGTAATCGTCGGGAAGGATCTCCTTGATCGAACGGTGACCGGAGGGTACGCGGGGGATATGCTGAGCGACGTTCTGACAAATGCCAACAAGGGGAATATCTGGGTAACGATGCAAATCCATCCTAACGTGATGGCCGTGGCCAGCTCAAAGGACCTTTCGGGAATCATCCTCGTGAACGGAAGAAAGCCTGAAGCGGAGATGTTGAAGAAGGCGGAGCAGAAAAAAATACCGATCCTGGTAAGCCCGTGGTCTGCCTACAAGATTGTGGGAAGGCTTTACGAACTTGGTATTAAGTAAACTGAGAACATACCATGCGGATTTGCACATTCATACCTGCCTTTCACCGTGTGCCGATCGTGAAATGTCTCCAAGGAATATTGTGAAAGAGGCGAAGAAGAAGGGGCTCCACTTTATCGGCATTTGCGATCATAACTCTGCTGAAAATGTGTTTGCTGCAAAGAAGATTGCACAGAGAGAGAAGATACGCGTCATCGGTGGGATGGAAATTACCTCAAGGGAGGAGGTTCACATTTTAGCTCTTTTCGACGAAGACAGCCAGCTCCAGTCATTACAGGAAATCATTTACAAAAACCTCCACGGAACAAACGATGAGAGATTATATGGAGATCAGGTAGTGGTAAACGAAGAGGATGAAGTGATGGGTTTCAATAAAAAACTTCTCATTGGAGCAACGGAAATCCCAATCCACGAGGTTGTGAATCTCGTTCACCAATTGAACGGACTGGCCATCGCTTCTCATGTCGACCGGGAAGGATTTGGTATCATCGGTCAACTCGGCTTTATTCCCGAGGATCTCCCTCTCGATGCCGTGGAAATTACAGATTCCTCAAAGAAGGATAGAATCTCTCTTCCAAAGAACTTTCCGGTGGTCGCTTCCTCTGACGCCCATTACCTAAAAGATATCGGAAAGACCAGAACCAGCTATCTTATCAAGGAAATCAATGTTGAAGAACTTAGAAAATCCTTCAAGAAGGAGGCCGGGAGGAGGGTCATTCTGTAACCATGGAGGATCTCTCTCTCCATATCCTGGATGTAGTTGAAAACTCCATTCGGGCGAATGCAAGAAATGTCAACATCAGATTGACCGAAAATACGCCAAAAGATCTCCTCATCCTGGAAATCGGAGACGATGGTGAAGGGATGGATGAAGGAACAAAGAGGCAGTGCTTAGATCCATTTTTTACGACAAAGGAAGGGAAGGGTGTGGGCTTGGGATTGTCCCTGCTCGCACAATCTTTCGAGGAGGCAGGAGGGAAATTGGTAATTGAGACCACGAAAGGGAAAGGAACAACGATCATTGCCACCTGCCAATTGAACCATATTGACAGGAGGCCTTTGGGGGATCTCGATGGCACCATTCGGTGCTTGAAGGAAACTCATCCAGAGATAAATTTCTCCTATGAATACATTAAAATCGAGAACGGGTGAACCATGGGAGCTCTTACAATTAATGATCAAAAAGCAGAAGTAGAAGAAGGAACGAAACTGATCCATGCCATTGAAAAGCTGGGAATTAAAGTCCCGACCCTCTGTTATCACAAAGCCTTGAGTCCATACGGGGCATGCAGGCTCTGCGTTGTTGAGATTCATGTCAAAGATAGACCCCCGGCACTTCAAGCCTCCTGCTCCTATCCGGCTCTGGACGGGATCAATGTCTTCACAGACACAGACAGGGTTAAGAGGGCAAGAAGGATCACTGCAGAGCTTCTTCTTGCAAGGTGCCCTGACTCGGAAACCATTCAGAGAGTGGCTACGGAGATGGGAGTGAAAGAGCCCAGGATCAAGAAGAAATTTGATGACTGCGTCTACTGCGGGCTTTGCACGCGGATGTGCCACGAGAGAATGGGAAGAAGCGCCGTCGGTTTTTCGGGAAGAGGGCCCCGGAAAAAAATCGAGCCCCCGTTCGGGAAGAACAATGAAATGTGCTGGACCTGCGGCGCATGTAATTTTATATGCCCCGTGGGGAAAACAGTTTCGACTTTGACTAGCGCAAATACTCTAATCCCAATTCCAAATGCATACAATATGGGTTTGGACCAAAGGCCTGCCGCTTATATCCTTTATCCCCAGGCCGTTCCCAATAAGGCGGTGATTGATCAAGACCACTGTCTTCATATGAAGTACGATGTTTGTGGCATCTGTAAGGATGTCTGCGAAGCCAAGGCCATCGATTTCGAGCAGAAGGAAGAAAAGATTGAATTGAACGTGGGCGCTGTCATTCTATCGCCCGGCTATGAGGTTTTTGACGCAAAAGCGAAGCCGGAATTCGGTTATGGCCGCTTCCCGAATGTCGTAAGCGCACTCGAATTTGAGAGGATATTATCCGCCTCGGGACCTTATTCGGGCCATGTTATCAGGCCGTGGGATCACAAGGTGCCCAAAAGGATCGCCTTTATTCAATGTGTCGGTTCCCGGGACCATGAACGTGACTACTGCTCCTCTATCTGCTGTATGTATGCAACGAAGGAGGCCATTATCGCCAAGGAACACGCCGGTGAAGAGCTACAGTGTGACATCTTCCTGATGGACATGCGGGCCTTCAGCAAGGGATTTGAGGAATATTATGAAAGGGCGAAAGAACTCGGGGTAGACTATATCAGGTGCCGGCCAGCCTCGGTGGAGGAGAAACCCGAAACCCGAAATCTCATCATTAAATACCTCGTTGAAGGGGAAAAGAAAGTCTCCCGGGAATACGATATGGTGGTTCTTTCTACCGGCGTCATGGCGCCCACTGCTGCAGACGGGATGTCTAAAACATTTGGGATCGATTTGAATGAGTATCATTTCTGCGAGACCTCGACGTTTCGACCGGTTGAATCGAACCGGGAGGGGATCTATGTCGCTGGACCCTTCACGGAACCGAAAGACATTCCTGAAACCGTCATGCAGGCCTCCGGTGCCGCATCACGGGTCCTATCCCTTCTGAAGGACGTCAGGGGCAGTCTCATCGTACAAAAAGAATTTCCACCGGAGAGAGTGGTCACGGGAGAGGATTCGAGAATAGGGGTATTTGTGTGCCATTGCGGGTCGAACATTGCCGGATTTGTGAATGTCCCGGATGTGGTTGAATACGCGAAGACCCTTCCAAATGTGGTCTATGCGGAGAATAATCTTTACACCTGCTCAAACGATACGCAGGAAAAGATCAAAGAAAAGATAGAGGAGCATCGCTTAAACCGCGTGGTCGTTGCCTCCTGCACCCCTCGAACCCATGAACCTCTTTTCCGGAACACCCTCCGTGAGGCAGGGCTTAACCCTTACCTCTTTGAGATGGCCAACATCAGAGACCAGTGCTCCTGGGTGCATATGCATGAACCCGAGAAGGCAACCCTCAAATCAAAAGACCTGGTAAGAATGGCCGTTGCCAAGGCAAGGCTTCTCGAACCCCTTCAGACCAGATCGGTTCCGGTCACGAAATCTGCCCTCGTCATAGGCGCCGGACTTTCCGGAATGACGTCTGCCCTCGACCTTGCCAATCAGGGCTTTGATGTCTATCTGGTGGAGAGGGAAAAAGAGATTGGAGGCCACCTCAGAGATATCCATTACTTGATCAACGGGACAAAACTTCACGATGAATTTAGATCCTTCAGGACAAAGGTGAAGGAAAACAACCGAATTCGTTTGTTTACCCAAGCGAAAATCGAGGCGATCGAAGGCTCCATCGGTCACTTTACGACAAAGATCGCGATGAATGGAACATCCAAAGAGATCGAGCATGGAACGGTGATCGTCGCAACCGGCGCAAAAGAATATGAGCCGAAGGAATATCTGTATGGAGAAGATGAAAGGGTTCTTACACAACTCGAACTGGAGCACCGGCTCGTTGCGATTGATGGTTTTTTTACATCGCCCGGGAAAGGACTCGGAACCATCGTCATGATTCAATGCGTGGGCTCCCGCGATGATGAAAGACCCTACTGCTCGAGGCTATGCTGCACCGAAGCGGTGAAGAATGCCTTAAAGATAAAGGAACTCTCTCCCACGACCAGTGTCTATGTCCTTTACAGAGACGTGAGAACTTATGGATTTCGAGAAAGCTATTACACGAAAGCAAGACAACAAGGGGTCGTATTTATCAGATACGATAAGGATAAGAAACCGGAGGTTTCAAAGAATGGTAAAGGATTAGAGGTTCATGTTTATGACCAGACTTTGGGAATTCCGATATCGGTGCCTGCCGATCTGGTCATCCTGTCCACAGGAATCGTTGCAAACGAGGATAGCAAGACAATTGCGCAATTCCTAAAGATTCCGTTAAACAAGGATGGATTCTTCCTCGAGGCCCATATGAAACTGCGGCCCGTCGATTTTGCAACGGACGGGGTCTTCCTGGCGGGCCTGGCTCATTTTCCAAAAAGGATTGAAGAGAGCATCATCCAGGCCCAGGCCGCTGCGGCCAGAGCAGCGACGGTGCTCTCGAAGGATAGTATCGAGTTGGAAGGAAACATATCCTTCGTGTTGGACGAGAACTGTGATGGTTGTGCCTACTGTGTCGATACCTGTCCTTACAAAGCGATCACGTTGTTCGAATATATGAGGGAGAATGCCGTCAAGAAGACGGTGGAAGTGAATGAAACGGTCTGCAAGGGCTGTGGGTGTTGCATGGCTACCTGCCCGAAGAAAGGAATTTTTGTGAAGGGATTTAAATTGGAACAGATCTCGGCTCAAGTCAATGCCGCCCTGGGGGTGGAATGATGAACGAAACTTTTGATCCTTTGATCGTCGGCTTTTGCTGCAATTGGTGTGCCTATGCGGGAGCGGATTTAGCAGGAGTGTCCAGAATTCAATATCCGACGAGCCTGAGAATCGTCAGGGTGATGTGTTCGGGCATGGTCCATCCGAACCTGGTGATCGATGCCTTAACGAAGGGAGCCGATGGTGTCTTGATCTGCGGATGTCACATCGGGGACTGCCACTATCAGGAAGGCAATAAGAAAGCTGAAAGTCGGGCTGAAGCGATCAGACTGATGTTAGAGGATTTTGGCATCGAGGATGAAAGATTCAGGCTGGAATGGGTCTCCGCGGCTGAAGGTCCAAGGTTCGCCCAGGTGGTCAGAGAATTCACAGAACAGGTGAGAAAGGTGGGGCCCAACCCAAACAAAATGTGATTGGAATTGCTCCCTTCGCCGGTAACCCTGACACACTCAGGCAGGCGTACTCTCCGCATCAAAGGGGAGGATCGACTGGGGAAAGGGCAGGCACGTTTGACTCGGTTCTAAAACGTCTGGATCGTCATCTCAGCCCCTCGTTTTTCTGCAGAGAGATAGGCACTATAAATGGTCGAGATCGCATCTGCTGCCAGGGAACTGTCGCTCTCCAGGGGTTCGCCGTAGGCAACGGTTCGGTAGAAGGCCTCAATCTCCGCCTGGTAGCCTGTGATCCAATCTTCATCCGGAGCGGGACAGGACCATCCCTGTTTGGTCCCGATCTTTTCGACAACGTAGATGTCCTTGAAGTATTGGTCGACGGGATTGTAGGTCTGCATGGCCGTGTTGGGATTGATGTTGCAAAAGGTGCGGTGATTGTTGGCCACGACTTCGATCCAGTTGTGGATCCCGCCCATGACAATGTCCGATGCAAAGATGTCGGCCACCATTCCGTCTCCAAACGTCACGTGCATGATCGAAAAATCTTCGATATCATGATAGTCTGCCCGCAAATGTCCCTGATCGATGAAACTCTTCTCGCGGGTGATCGCATGGACGCGGGCGGAGACCGATCTCGGTTGGATCGGTTTGTTGTTTCTTGCCCTTCCCTCGACCCTTTTCAGATAGAGGGCAGCGGTTAAGGGATGACAACCTTTTCCTATCATCGATCCGCCGCCGGAGAATTTCCAGTAACCATAGGTAGCGGCATGAGACCCGGAGTGGGCCTCTTCGCCATGCATCCAGAGGATCTGGCTCCGGTCTTTTCGATGATCTTGCGTTCTTTTTGAATGGCAGGGGCATAGACCCAGTTTTCAGCATAGAGAAGCTTGCCTTTGTTCTTCTTCTCCGCATCGAGGATTCTGCCGATGCTTTGGAGAGTGTTGTCCAATGCAGCCTGTTTTGGAAAGCGATCGCCGTTTAACGCTTCCGATCCATCGCCGAAGTAACCGGTCAATGGTTTTTCAACAAGGGCAAATTTATCCCTCGACAAGGCGGCGATTGCAACCGATTCGTGAGCAGAGGGTGGCGTACAGACATGAATGACGTTCGAGTGGTCCAATAATTGTTCCAGGGTTTCAAAGGCTCGAATCCCCCTCTTCAGAGCGAAGGCCTCCCTTTTTGCGCGGGTCATCGAATAGACACCCGAGACGTTCGATCTCAACTCTATAGACTCTGTGCAGGGCCTCGTAGTGAAATGAGGCGGCAAACCCTGATCCGATGATACCCGTCCTGACTCTTTTCTTTTGCATTGCAGAGACCTCCTTGGACCCGTTCTAATTTGACCTGATTATTTTAACACCCACGGACCACGAAAATAAACGTGGGGTCGGATTAAGAAATGGTTTATTTTCTCAGGTCTCCGTCATTCTCAAGAAAAGGGAGCGTTTTCCCTAACCGGTACACCAGGGCCTGGCAAGTGGCGATGAGATTAGCCTTGGCATCGGATACCCTGATATCATAGGCGGCAGTCCTATTCGTGCGGTTGAATTCTTTCGCCTCGGCTATTAATCTGCCTCCTTTCGCAGGAGGAGAGATGTAAGTGACGTTCATATTTAGCGCCATGGTCATGAGCCATGGCGTTCGAAGCCGTCTGAAAGGCTTATCCATCAGGGCAAGGAGAGCCCTTCCATGGGCCATACGGAAATGTTCTCCATCTGGAGCGAAATCCATCTCGACCCTCGAATATCCTTCATCGAGATCGACCAGTTTTAAGCCAAACTTTTTGGCAAAAGGCTCTTTTCAACCCGCCTAAACATCGCATCTCTGATATTGGAATCCATGGGGCTCTCCTTTCAATTGAGGTTATCGAAGCGGGTAAATCATGACCCTCGACTCAATGCTTATATATATTGAATTCATCATTTTATCAAGTTTCTCTGCAATTCAGACACTGGACTTCAGACCTCAGACACCAGACTACTTTAGATAAGGAATTAACCCTTGAAGTGTTCTCATGCCCTTTTCTGTTGGGCCTTTTCCCTTTATTTTCAGCTTCAGTCTGGTGTCTGAAGTCTATGGTCTTTTACTGTCTGAATCACATCAAGTTTCTCTTTATTCTGGAAAACAGGGATTGGCTGTGCTAATATTACAGGATGAAAAACCGGATGCTCCTTTTGGCACTGGCCCTGTTCATTCTGTTTCCTCCAATCTTTTCTGACGCAGAGGGCATCAAGTGGCAATCCTACAAGGATGGAATTGCAAAGGGGAAGGCGGAGGGCAAAAAGATATTCGCCAACTTTTATGCCGATTGGTGAACGTTTTGCAGAAAGATGGAGGCAGAGTTCTTCACCCGCCCGAGATCGTGCAATACCTGAATAGCCGGTTCATCCCGATTCGAACGAATATCGATAAAGAGAAAAAGATTGCTTCGACTATTTCGTCCGGACTCTGCCCACCTCCTGGTTTCTCGAACCCGATGGATCGAAGATTACCAGTATTCCAGGTTATGTTGATCCGGATACCTTTTTAGTCATTTTAAAGTACATTGCCTCAAGCAGCTACAAAAAGATGACCCTCAAAGAATTCTTCAACTCCCAGAAATGAAGACGGGTCACAAAGCGGTAGGCGTTGTTTATGGGAGAAAAGGCTTTCGGCGAATGAGTGAGGTTCCTGATGATGACCGTCCGAGAAAAGGCCTTCACATTCTGCAAGCGGCATCAGTAAAAGAGGAGGGAGGAAATGATGGAGCAAAAGAGGATTGGAATCCTTACGGGGGGCGGCGATTGCGCGGGATTGAATCCGGCGATTAAATGGGTTGTAAAGACGGCGCTGGATGACCGGATCCAGAGGAGCAGAAAGATCCAGTATGAGGTTGTTGGAATTCGGGATGGCTGGAAGGGGCTGGTTCACCCTGACGCGGACGAGGATGCACCGGCTTCAAGAATTGTTATCTTAAGCGAGGAGATGGTGAGGACCTGGGATCGCCACGGGGGAACGAATCTTGGAACCTCGAGGACGAATCCCTATGACCGGAAGAATGATCGATCCGCTATCGTTC
>CAWEAV010000073.1:0-18434 GCA_963806715.1 uncultured delta proteobacterium | reverse complement strand
TGGATACCCGATTCGTTTCCATGGATCTGATGAAGGGCATGGAATTCGGTTTTTTGCCAGGAAAATGCGTGATCTACGACATCGGACAGGAGAAATAGAGCCGGATTTAAACGGATCTCGGAGGGAACTTCTTTGCTCCTATGATCTGCCGACCATACAGAAATCGAGGATAGAACAATGATGAGCACCATAAAAATCCTGGCCAACCAGAGCCGAAGTGATAGAGGAAGAAACAGGACGATCCAGAACAGCCCCATCGGGACAAGAAGCAGCAGGGCCTCTTTGAGGTTAATGAATCTCAAAAGTTCCGCGAAGGGAATATTCATCCATACTTCCTTGATCATGGAAAGGTTGAGCCCTGTCTGGGCGTCAAAGAGAAGGCGGATATGCGCTGCATGAATGATGAGCATCACAATGATCATTAGGTTCAACGAAACCAGTCCTGAAATTTTCAGAATCAAGAAAGCTTTATTCTTATTCAAAAAAGAAAGCGCTTGAGAAAACAGCCATGTGATCAAAAGGATGCCCAGAATAAGGGTCAGATCATAGGGCAGATACGAAAGCATGAACCTTACTGGATGGGACCCCGGATTAAAATCGAAAGGTCTTACAGAACTCGTAATCAGGCCGTTTGTCAATTGAATCCGGTATGCCAGGATGATTGCGAACAGGCACATAAAAAGGGCGAAGGAAGTCCTGCCGGAAGAGACAATTCGCCTGAACCACCGAAAGGATTGCGATGGATGAGGATTCACTCTTCGATTATGAGCTATGGGGGTATAGGTGTCAACCGGAATATCCTTGAGATCGGGGTGATTGACAGATCCCGAATTTTCAATTATTATGGCGTTATTCTCATCCTAGAATAACGATTGGAGAAAGCCCATGAAAATGGCCTACAAGATCTGGCTTGATAACAAGGGAAAGGCCTTTGGTGAGGGACCTTATGAACTTTTAATACGGGTCGAAAAAACGAATTCTTTACACAAGGCAGCCAATCAAATGGGTATGTCCTATAGCAAAGCCTGGCAATTGATTCGGGCCATGGAGAAAAGACTCGGATTTATCCTCCTTACCCGAAAAGTTGGGGGAATATCTGGAGGAGGCTCCAGGGTGACTCCCAAGGCGACAGAACTAATGAAACGATATGGGCAATTTGAAAAAGACGCGGGGGAGGCCATTGAGAAAATCTATCAAAAACATTTTGGTAACCCATGAGGGAGCAAAGTGCCTTTGAGATACATGGGGCATTGGCGAGGATCGTCAAAAAGGAAAGATCTTTTTTATCTTTTTGATTTTGATAGGGTTGCTTCTGGTCTCTGGGGTTACGGCTCAACCAAAAACGACCCACGAGGTTACGGTCTCGGCAGCCATCAGCCTCAAGAATGCCTTCGAAGAGATCGGGAATATCTTTAGGGAAAGGAATCCAGGAGTAAAGTTGGTATTTAACTTTGGCGCTTCAGGAGACCTTGCAAGACAGATCGAAGCCGGAGCACCCGTTGACCTCTTTGCCTCCGCCGCCCAAAAAGAGATGGACGATATCGACCGAAAGGGACTCCTCGCTGCCAATTCAAGGATGGATTTTACAGGGAATGCGGTCGTTCTGGTGAAGCCTGCCCATTCGAACATTCCCCTCCAGTCGTTGAAAGACCTTCAAAGAGGAGAGGTCAAGAAGGTCGTCATCGGAAATCCTAAAACCGTTCCGGCGGGTAGATACGCCGAGGAGGTTTTGAGGCATTTCGACCTATGGGATGCGATCAAGGGAAAACTCATCTTTGCCGAACATGTAAGACAAGCTCTTGACTATGTGGCACGGGACGAAGTGGATGCAGGCTTAGTCTACTCAACCGATGCCATGGTCAGGTCAAAGGAAGTAAGAATTGTTTTGAAAGCCCCTGGGGGAAGCCATCAGCCTGTTGTTTATCCTATGGGGATCATCAAGGGAGCAAAAGAGGAGCCGTTGTCAAGGGCATTTGTGGATTTAGTACAATCTGCAGAGGGGCAAAGCATTCTCAGCCAGCATGGTTTTATAAGCGTTCATCCCACGAGATAAAACAAACCCAGGAGTCACTCTGCTATGGATGATTCATTGGTATTTTCCCTCAGGCTTTCATTTCAAGTAGCCTCTGCCGCCACTTTTTTTGTGGTACTGATTGGGACGGGGTTGCCTATGTCCTCGCAAGGAAAAATTTTAAAGGGAAAGAGTTCTTAGACATTGTCATGACCCTCCCCCTGGTTTTGCCTCCCACAGTCATCGGGTACTACCTGATCATCCTCACAGGCAGGAATGGTCTCATCGGCAGTACCATTTATCGCTGGACAGGCTGGAGCATTATGTTTACCTGGTATGCCGCCGTGCTTGCTTCTTTCGTCGTCAGTCTGCCCTTGATGATTAAGACCACCCGGGCTGCCATCGAATCAGTCGATAAAAGCCTGATTAATGCCTCCTATACTCTCGGGCATAGCGAGCTGACGACCGCCCTCAAGGTCATTCTACCATTATCGAAAAAAGGAATCATCGCAGGAACGGTGCTTTCTTTTGCAAGGGCCATGGGTGAATTTGGCGCCACCTTGATGATCGCAGGAAACATTCCCGGAAGACAAACACCATGCCCATTGCCATTTATACCTCTGCGAGCAGCGGGGAATGGGCCAAGGCCAACCTCCTGGTCGATCTTCTTCACCCTGATTTCCGGCGTTTTCATCTATATTGCGAACAAATTCAGCACAAGGGTCATCTGATGGGATTATCCGTCAAGATCTTGAAGAAGGTCGAGGGATTTACCCTCGATGTGGAATGGCAGATTGGTAATGAGTTGGCCGTCCTCTTCGGATATTCGGGCTCAGGAAAATCGATGACCCTCCAATGCATTGCAGGCCTGATGGAACCAGACGAGGGACGGATTCGCGCGAATGGAGACCTCTTTTTTGACCATACACTAAAAGTCAATGTGCCTCCAGAAAAACGCTCCTTCGGGTATGTGTTTCAAGACCGGGTCCTTTTTCCTCATATGACCGTGAGAGGGAATATTACCTACGGTTGTAAGGGACTTCCAAGACCTGAAGTCCGGCGGAAAGTAGATGAAATGGTCGGACTTTTTCATCTCCGGGGATTGGAGGACAGGTTTCCCGCAGAGATTTCCGGAGGTCAAAAGCAGCGGGTAGCCCTTGCGAGGGCGCTGATCAGAAGGCCTGAGGCCCTTCTACTGGATGAGCCCTTTTCAGCCCTTGATCATCCCATTCGTCTCGAGATGATAAGACTCCTGAAACAGGTAAGAAATGAATTCAATCTTCCTGTCGTTCTTGTCACCCATGATGTCCTTGAGGCTTACACCATGGCCGAAAAAATCATCGTTTATTCGGGGGCAAGGTAGTAAGGACCGGTTCTCCTCCCGAGATCTTTCATCTTCCGCCCGGTATAGAGGCCGAATTGATCTGGGATGGAGTTTGAGAGAGCCGCTGTCGAGCAAGCCACACATATATCAAATGAGGATACAAGAAAGGCGGCCTATTGGGGCCGCCTTTCTTGCTGAAGGGTTTTTTAGAAGCTGTAGACCAGCCTTGTGGTGAAGATCCATGGATCTTTTGGCTTCACGTTTTCGAGTTTAACCGCATCCCAGAATTTCAGAGCGTCTCCGGGGAAAAGAATGCCACCCCCAAAACTGAATACCAGATTTTTGTAGACCTGCCATTCGTTGATCAGATCAACTTCCCATCCAATCGTGCTTCCATTCTTAAGGGAAGATGCTCCTGGACCTATTTGTGCATACCAAAGGTATCTCCGTGACTGGTGGTGTCGCCGATGTAGAGCCCCTGGAGCGTCACCTTGTAAGCAGGGGTGACTTTATAAGCTCCGTAAAGTTTGGCAAACCAGAGTCCACCATAACCGCCTTTGCCTAATCTGTTATTATCCTGAACATAGTCCAAACCCGTGATACCTGCGTTGATATAAGATGGGAAGAGAACCTCACTATCATTTGCTGAAGTTGGTTCTGCTTCTCGGGGGGACGACATAGGATGAGACTTTCGTGGCCTTGACGCCTGCAGCAGCGAGGGCAGGGTCGGCAACTTTCTCACCAGGCGTACCAAAGCGGCTCGTTTTTCGGGCATCAGCGCCTGATCCATACGCCCCAGTAAATCCAAAATTGAATGCCTCCCATGGATAGTCGATTTTCAATCGGGCTACCCAGCCATCAAAGTTGACCTTCGGAACGGCTGGGTGTGATGTTTTAAACTCCCAGTGTCATAGACGAAGTCGAAGTTGAGATTGACCGGGCCCAGCCTGCCATCCGCATAGGCTCCCAACCACCACATATCGCCCTGGATCGAATTATAGTTATCGCCGTAACTAAATTGCGTTGCATCGGAGGCTATATTCAGGGGATAGGTCCCTCATGTTGAAATAGAAGCCATAACCCCCGACGGTGAAGGTGTCCACCTTTGCATTGATATGGAGGGCATACATATCCACATCATCGGCTGTGGCAGTTCTTCCCTCAAGGGCCTTGGCCCAATACCCGATGATCGTTACAGGGTCGAGCTTTGCGGCCGCAGTGATACCCGTGCCATCGACATACATAAAGATGTTGGCCCGGGTGCCGAAAGGCTGGAGTCCAGCCCTGAAGGTGATAGGAACGGGAACATAGGGGACGGCAACATCGAAATAGAGGTTCTTAATCTCGACGCCGGCGCGGTCGCCCTGCCAGTAGCCTATCTTGTTTGCCTGCGAACTGGTCGAACTGGTCGTATCACCCCAGGTTGTTGAATCCATTTCGAAGAAGACGGTTCCGCTCAGCTCTTTGCCCATGATGGCATCGAATTTGAGCCTGGCACGGGAATCCACATAGGATGACGTCCTGTTCCACTGTCCTCCATTAGCTCCCGGTTTTTGGATCAAATGTTGGAGGTTTGTTGCTGGGTCAACGACATTGATGATCCCAGAGCTATGGACGGAGCTGGGTACTATTGTTCCATCGCCACAGTTCTGTCCTCGCGTCGAAGAACCCTGACGCCCTGAAGTCGAGCTTTGCGTCCTGGCTGTAAGCAGTCGCTGCAAAAGCCAGGACTAAAACAGTGAACAAAAATAACTTTTTCATCTCTTTTCCTCCTCCAAGACAAGTTACTCAGACAACAAAGAACCTAAAATATTCACCTCCTTCCGCGGTGATTGCAGCGACCAACCCTTTTAATTCATCCCTCCTTTCTTAAGGATAAATATGAAAAAAGACATTAAAAGCTACTTTTTATTACTTATTCGACCAATTAGATACCATTCCAGGAAAGAGTTGTCAAGTCTTTTTTCAACTTGACAATTCTTTCCCCTCATCTTATTCTAATCAAAAAAGGGAAAATGCGATTTTATATTGGGTTTGATGATACTGACACCGTCGATTCTGATCGGGGTACGGGCAAACTTGCCCGCTGGTTTGAAAACGAGTTGCCCCCACCTTGCCGATTGTATGGCGTGGTTCGCCAACAACTTTTATTGAATGAGGCTATTCCCTATACAACCCATAACAGTTCAGCCTGCGCTATCGTAGAGGCACCCGATCCATCCTTCACGGATGAGTTCATTTCCAGGGCGGTTAAACATATTGAGCATCATTTCATCCAAGGGAGCGATCCGGGCTTGTGTTTAGCCCATGAAGGCCATTCAGCCCTGTCCAAACTGATCTCCTTTGGCCGAGCCTGTACGACGAGGATTATCACGCAGAAGGAAGCACTCCAGGTTGCCTCGGGTGTTCATCTTTCCGGCCATGGAGGGCACAAATGATGGGATCATAGGCGCTGCTGCAGCAGTAGGTTTAACAGCCTATGGATGGGGGGCAGATTCATCGAATTTGGGAGATTGAGGGAATTTCGCTGAGAAAGTGCATGTATCTGATCTTGAGCAGTTGGGTATCGCCGTGGTTTCCATTGATCGGGATGCCCGGGTTCCTGGCTCCCGAAGATATGGTTAATACAAAAGGATGGCTCCGCCCCCGGCTTTGGGGAAGAAGACCCGTACTGCCTGTTAAGCCCGGAGGAGAATCATTGCTGGGAGATGGTCGGAGAAAAGAAAAGGAAGAAAATAGATTGAGAAAGGAGGAGAAGAGATGCCGGGGAAAATTTTTTATAGGGAAAGAGGCAAAGTGGGTAAGGGAGAAAAGAAACCGCGTTTCAGGCTGGTTGCTGTGGCTGGTCTCGATATGAAGGTCTACGGAAAACACCTCCGCAAAAGTGAGCTCGAACAGATTGCAAAAGCCGTGGGTGCAAAACTGATCTTGCTCAAGGGCGGGGAGGGGAAACATAAGGGCGAGGAAGAAATAGAAGTCGAGAATTAATACAGTACAGTTGGCATATAGGAGTCCATTCAATGGCGCTGGTTCGAGAACGTGACGGTCGCCGTTTGCACGTCAAAAGCAAACTGATGGGAGAGAGCCTGGTCAGCAAATCCTTCATCGAGGGGTTAGAAATCGCTCCTCAACAACGTCTCTTTCCGGATGTCAATATCCTCAAAATCGGAGGCCAATCCATTTGTGATCGTGGCGCCAAAGCAGTTCCACGAATTATCAAAGAAATTGTCGAGAATAAAAAGAAGCACAAAATGCTGCTCACTACAGGGGGTGGCACGCGCAGTCGCCATATCTATGCCATTGGTCTTGAATTGGGCATGCCCACAGGCGTGATCGCGAGATTTGGAAGCTCTGTCTCCGAGCAGAACGCTCTTTTGCTAAGCATGCTTCTCTCTCCCTGGGGCGGCATCAAGATCGGACACGATGAGATCGTTAAGCTTCCCACATACTTTACGCAAGGTTGTATCCCAGTTATGCACGGAATGCCTCCTTATGACTATTTTGCTATCCCTCCTCCCAAGGGGCGAATTCCCATTCACCGAACCGATGTAGGAACATTGATCTTAGCCGATCTGATCGGGGCCCGCAGTTGCATCTTTGTCAAGGATGAGAAGGGGCTTTATTCGGATGACCCCAAAAAGAATCCCCATGCACGAGTTTATCCCAAGCATTGGCGCAAAGCAGCTTTTGCAGAAGAGATCAGGACGATTTGATCATCGAGCGTCCCTGCCTTGAGATCCTGCAGAACAGCCAGGTGATTCATCAGATCCAGATCATCAATGGCTTGGAGTCAGGTAATATCACCAAGGCCCTAAATCGAAAACGGGTAGGGACCATCATTTACAAAGAATAGGTTTTTCCTTCCTCGTTCGTTGTTCGATGAACCAAGTCCTTTTTGAAATGATTTCACCCTCGAACCGTGAAATATGGTCAGGCGTCTCTTTGTATATCGTCTTCTTAAGCTACTAGTGATAAGATCATCTTGATGAGCGGCATCAGACAGGTTAAATTTGTATGGTTAAGTAATCGAAAGTAATAATTTTCATTGACAATTTGTTCTCTCTTTTTTACCATAAAATGGCCTACGGAAAGGGGGATGCGATGACCGAAGAGATGATGAACACAAAAGAGGTTGCCCAATATCTTGGCATCCATGAGAAGCAGGTCTATGCCTTGATCAAATCGAAGAGGATTCCTTCCACCCGGGTTACCGGGAAATGGGTCTTTCCAAGGAAATTGATCGATGAGTGGATTGAATCGAATGCCAAGACAGGTCTTGGAGAGGCCAAGCAGAAGAGCAAACGAATGCGGAGGAGCGCTTCTGGCCTCCGGAAGCAATGATCCCATCCTCGATATGCTTCATACCCACATGAGAACATCCTATCCTGAATTCTATGTCTTTTCGGCCAATACAGGCAGCACGGAGGGACTTAAAGCCCTTGAACAAGGGTTATACCGATATTGCCTGGTCCCACCTCTTTGATCCGAAAAGCGGGGAATACAATATTCCTTTTCTTCCAACGTATCTCCCGAATGTGAAGGCCGTTGTGGTCAATCTTTTCTATCGGGACCTTGGATTTCTTGTTGCCCCCAAGAACCCTTTCATATCAGGGGATTTGAAGACCTGACGCAAAAAGGTGTCCGATTTATTAACCGGCAACAGGGGTCTGGCACAAGAGTCCTTCTTGATCATTTTCTCAAGAAATTGAGAATCTCAGCCTCCAAGATCGAGGGATATGAGCATGAAGTCTACACCCATTTTGAAGTCGGTCTCTCCATCCTTTCGAAGGAAGCGGATGTGGGAATTGCCACCATTGCAGTTTCTAAACTCCTTGGCCTTCCGTTTATCCCCATCACCCAAGAAAGCTTCGATATGATCCTGGACCAATCGACCTTTTTCGAGAGAGGGAGTCCAGGCTCTCATCGAAATTCTGAATTCGAAGGAATTTCGAAACAGGGTTGAAAGATTGGGAAGCTACGATTTCAAGAATTCAGGGAAGATCCTCTATTCAAAAAATTGATCGAAGGAGGAGGTAAATGGAAAAATGGTTTTCTCTTTGGTCTGATCTTTTGTCTGTCACTCTTTCCGGCGTTGAGCAGGGCCGAAGGTGACAAGTTGATTCTACTCGCCAGCACGATCGGTCCCATTGATTCAGGAATTGTCGATCAATTGGAAAATGAGTTTGAAAAGGAAACAGGCATTCGTGTGCGCCACGTAGGGGCAGGGACGGGAGCCGCTCTGGATATTGCCAAGAAAGGAAATGTGGATCTTGTATTAGTCCATGCAAAATCCCTTGAAGAAAAATTTGTGAAAGAAGGGTTTCGGAACGGAGAGAATCGATTTGATGTATAACGATTTTGTGATCGTCGGTCCTCCAACGATCCTGCCGGAATCCAGGGGATGAAACAGGCCACAGAAGCCCTCAAAACCATTTCGCAAAAAGGCGTGACCTTTATCAGCCGTGGCGACCGATCGGGCACCCACGTGGCGGAGATGGAATTGTGGGAAAAGGCCGGGATTAAACCTTCGGGACCCTGGTATGTGATTTACGAAAAGGGATCGGAAGGGAACGTTCCTACCCTCCGTTACACGGATCAAAAGGAAGCCTATACGGTCATTGATCGGGCCACCTATCTTTCTCTCAAAGATCAGATAAACTCGCGGTTTTGGTTGAAAAGGATGAAGCCCTATTGAACTACATCACCCTCATTCCCGTGAATCCCCAGAAATTTCCAAGAGTGAACTATGAAGATGCAATGGTGTTTGTCAAATGGCTGACCTCTCCGGAGAAAGGGCAGAAGATCATCAGGGACTTTGGAAAGGATAAATATGGAAGCCCTCTCTTTTTCCCCAATTCAAAGGAGTGGAAAACTTCACAGGGCCAAAAGAACTAATCTTATTCCGATAAGGAGGAAATATCATGAGGCGGAAAGTAATGGCACAGAGTCTATTGAGCTTTGGGATCTTAACGCTCCTATTTTTTTCTGGAATAACTCCCGGTCATGCCCAACAGAAGACAATCATCCTTGCGACCACCACCAGCACACAGGATTCCGGTCTTCTCGATGTTCTTCTCCCGATCTTTGAGAAGAAGACGGGTTATTTTGTTAAGACGATCGCCGTCGGTTCCGGACAGGCCATGGCCATGGGGCAAAAAGGAGAAGCCGATGTCCTCCTGGTCCATTCCCCCGAGGCGGAGAAGAAGTTTATAGCAGAGGGTTATGGGATCAATCGAAGGCTCGTCATGCACAATGACTTTATTGTCGTGGGGCCTTCGGAAGACCCGGCAAAAATCAAGGGAACAAAATCTTCTTCAGAGGCATTTAAGAAAATTGCTTCCGCGAAAGCTCTGTTTCTATCCAGAGGCGATAACTCCGGGACCCATGCAAAAGAAAAGGCAATCTGGAAGGCCGCAGGGATGAACCCAGAGGCAGAAAAGTGGTATCAGCAGACGGGCCTTGGAATGGGGCAGACCTTGAATGTTGCCGCCGAAAAGAAGGGCTATACCCTTGCTGACCGGGGGACCTATCTGGCGCTGAAGAAGAACCTGAAACTCGATATCCTGGTCGAGGGAGATGCCATTCTTCTCAATATCTATCATGTGATCGAGGTCAACCCGGCCAAATGGCCCAAGGTCAATGCAGCAGGTGCAAAGGCCTTTTCCGACTTCATGGTCTCAAAGGAAACCCAGGACATCATCAAGACCTTTGGCGTAGACAAGTTCGGATCGCCTCTTTTCTTCCCGGATGCTGGTAAGAAGGAAATGGAATAAATACCTCAGGGTTTAAGTGATCGCCGAATGGATCAAATGTTCTGCAACACCGAATTCAACTATCACGAGCATTTGGGATTTGGAAATTGTAATTTAGAATTTATCGTATCGGATTACGCCGGACTGAGAAGAGATATGGATCTTATTCTTGAAGGAATTAAGAAGGCATTCTGGCTTCTGGTCACCTTTGACCCTGAGGTAATGGGAATCACCCTTCTTTCCCTTCAGGTTTCCGGAACAGCCACCCTCATCAGCCTGTTGATCGGGATATCGACCGGAGTCGCTGTTGCCCTTTCAAGGTTCCCGGGAAAGAAGATTGTCGTAAGCCTTATCAATACAGGCATGGGCCTTCCACCCGTGGTGGTGGGTCTTTTTGTCACCATTTTTCTGTGGCGGAATGGGCCTCTCGGTTTTCTGGGGATCCTTTACACGCCCACGGCCATGATCATTGCCCAGGCAGTCATTGCCACTCCCATCGTGATGGGCATCACCGTGGCGGCCATTCAGCAGCTGTCCCCAAAACTCCGGCTTCAAATTCTGGCCCTTGGGGCAACACGCCTCCAGATGGTCTGGATCCTGATCAAAGAGGCCCGGCTTCCCCTTTTGGCGGCGGTGATGGCGGGGTTTGGCGGAGTGATCTCTGAGGTCGGAGCCTCCATCATGGTCGGTGGGAATATCAAGGGTTATTCCCGGGTTTTAACGACCGCCACGGTCATGGAGACGAGCCGGGGAAACTTCGATATCGCCATTGCCCTGGGAATCATTCTCCTCCTGTTGGCCTATGTCATCAATTTGGTCCTCACTCACATCCAACAGAGGGAGAGGCCAAGATAAATTTGAAATTTCAGATTTCAATTGCAAATTGAAAGAATTGAAACCCAATAACATTTTACATTGTTCAATGATCTTCAATTGCTCATGAATGGACTTTCCCCTATCTTGGAAGTGAAAAATATCCAGGTCAGCAGGGGTGGAGCCTTACTATTAGATATTCCCTCCCTTCGATTCAAGAAGGAGAGGTCCTCTCCCTGATCGGGCCCAATGGGGCAGGCAAGACGACTTTACTGCAAACTCTTTCCCATCTTCAGAAACCCTTTCAGGGCGAAATCCTATATAGAGGGCAAACCGTCAATTCGAATCGTTCTGTTATTGACTACCGAAGAAGGCTTGCCATGGTCTTTCAAGAACCTCTCCTCTTTGATACCACTGTCTTTGATAATGTTGCTACGGGGTTAAAGATCAGAAAAGAGAAACGGTCGGCGATTCAAGAGAGGGTGGAAGAGCAACTGGAACGTTTTGGGATTGCTCACCTCAGCCATCGTTCTGCTCGAACCCTCTCCGGAGGGGAAGCGCAGAGGACAAGCCTTGCACGGGCCTTTGCAGTCCAACCGGAGATTCTTTTCCTCGATGAACCCTTCGCCTCTCTTGATCCTCCCAGTCAGGAATCCCTGATTGAAGATTTGGAGGGTATCTTGAGACAGACACAGACGACAACGATCTTTGCCACTCATGATCGATTGGAGGCGCTGAGACTATCCGATCGGATCGCTGTTATGAATGGGGGCAAAATCCTTCAAGTGGGTACGCCTCGAAGAGGTGACTCATCAGCCTGTGAGCGAATTCGTTGCTTCCTTTGTGGGGGTGGAAACCATCCTCAAAGGCAGGGTAGTCAAAAGAGGCGGGGGGACCCTTGTGGCATCTGATTGAAGGCCAAGGAGATTGAGGCTGTGGGCGACGTCCAGATAGGGGAGGCCGTGATCCTCTGCATCCGACCCGAAAACGTGATCCTTTCGACCAGCCCGGCAAGGGAAACCACGAGTGCCAGGAATATCTTTTCCGGAAAGATTGAGAAGATCGTCTCGTTGGGGCTTTATCAAAAAATCCAGATTCAGTGTGGGTTTCCGCTGGTGGCCTTTGTGACGAATCACTCCATGGAAAACCTGTCTTTGAGAGAAGGGGAAGAGGTGACCGCTTTCTTTAAGGCCACCGCCATCCATGTCATCAGAAAAAAGGAAAAACAGAGAAGAGGATAGAGAGACTTAACAGATCTTCAGGATGGTATAATTTTTAACTCCCCCGGGTGTATGAACTACTACTTCATCATCCGCTTCTTTTCCAAGAAGGGCCTTGCCCAGCGGGGAAACAATCGAGATCCTCCCGGAGGGAATGTTGGATTCATCCGGGCCCACAATCTGGTAGGTGACCTCGCCCCCATTATTGTGGTTCTGTAACGTGACGGTCGTACCGAAACCGACTTTATCTGTGGAGAAACTACAGGGATCAATAATTTCACAAGTAGCCAGCCGCTGCTCGATCTCGTGAATCTTCTTTTCCGTAAACCCTTGTTTTTCCTTGGCGGCGTCATATTCGGCATTCTCGCTCAGGTCTCCATGGGCACGCGCTTCTTCGATATCCTTAATGACCTGAGGCCGAACGACCTTCTTCAGATTGTCTAATTCCTTTTGAAGCTGGTTATACCCTTCCCGGGTAATTGGGCTGCGTGCCATATGAATCCTCAATAAATTTTAAAAATATAACTCACCTAAGAATGTCCGTCAAATGTCTCTTCACGAAATCAGAATGGAAATTTTCATTCTCTAATGGGGATCTTGGACTCACGTTCTCACAGAATGATAGATCTCTCCCCCCCAAACGACCATTTTTCCTTTATAGGCGTTGGGATTCCGGAAGACTTGTTGAAACGTGAGGTTCGGGATCGGCTTGCTCCCTCATGTCCCTTGAAATAACGTGGGCACATCCCGAAAGAGGAATAATCATCAAAAAAACAAAAGCCCATCTATAAATCTTTTTCATTTTCACTCACTTTAAATTTATAAGTCATCTCAGTACAGTGAACAAGCAACCGCATTACTCCTGAAGGGATGGGAAAGAGAATTTTTGGATAATTATCTGCTCCTGCAATGAAAAGGCCCGCCATCAGGCGGGCCTTTTCATGAAGCTTCAGCATCAATCTTTCCGTTACCCCTTGATCAGTCTTGGAAGCATCAGGTGGTGGTGAGGACAAATCGATATTGGATTCTGATAGACGGAATCAATAAAGGCCACCATGTATTTCCGCATGTTTGCGTAAGAGACGATCTCATCCACCAGGCCCTTTTTGGCGCAGTAAACGGGCCTCGATTTTTCGTAGTATTCCCGTGCCAGGGCATTCATCTTGTCAATGGTGGGCTTGAGAGGACGGCCCGAATCCTTTTCTTTGACGAGCCTTCTCGCAAAGGAGGCGACGGCGGCTGTTTCCCCATGCATTACGTAGATCTCTGTCGTAGGAGTTCCGAGGGTAAATACATTGTTATTGTTCGCCTGAGGACCTCCCATGATGTAGTGGGCTGCTGCTGTTCCTTTTCTCAGGACGATGCACATCATCGGCAAGGCAGACTGTTCAATAGAGTAGATCAAAGATTGGCCCAATCCGAGGAGCTCCGCTTTTTCAGCGATATCTCCCACGTCGATGCCGCTCGTGTCCTGGAACCAAATGATGGGAATCCGGTCTCTGCCGCATTGGGTCACGAATTCGTTCATTTTGATAAGACCCTGCCGGTAGAGCTTTCCACCGACGCCGGGATAGGGGGCATATTCAGGATATCCCTTGGGCAGGAACCCCTGTCGGTTTCCGATGACTCCAGCCAGAAACCCGTCGATTTTCACCAGGCCGGTATAGACCTCCGGGCCGTAGTTGGGTCTGAACTCCATATGCTCGCTGTTATCCGTGAGCCTGGCAAGGATTTCGTCAAAATTGTAGGCGAGTTTCTGATTAAAGGCGATCACACGGTTGATCTCGTCAGGCGAAAACCTGGGCTCCTTGGGCTGGGCCACTCTGAAAAACCTGGGGTCATAGGCTGGGAGATACTTCATGTACTCCTTCAGGCCATCGAGGACCCCTTCTTCTTTTTCGAAAACGGCCTTGAAGAAACCGGTGGAATCATAATGAATCTCCACCCGCCCGGGAGGGACCGCCTTGAACTTCCGTGTAGCCTCGATGATCAACTCCGCGCCCTCTTCGTCAAAAGACCCTTTGGGGCTCATCCCGCTGACAATACCTCCGCCTCCGACCGCAATATTGCAGTTTTTATGTGCCAAAAGGATGGTGGGGCTGACTCCTTGATACCCTCCGCCAGCAGGGTTGGTTCCATAGATCCCTGCCAGGACGGGAATCCCAAGTTTTTCGAGTTCTGCATGCCTGAAAAAGGTGGTTCCACTTCCTCTCCGGTTGGCGTAAACCTTTTCCTGCTCGGTAAGTTTGACTCCGCTGCAATTAACCAGCCAGACCAAAGGCAGGTGAAGCCGCTTCGCCATATCAGTGACCCTAAGAATATTCTCTGACTGGCCGGCGATCCAGGCCCCGGCCATTACTTTGTTATCAAATCCGATGATCACAGCCCATTTCCCGCCGATCTTACCAAGGCCATCGACCACGCCTGTTGTCCCGGATTCCTCTTCCATAGGGTCGAAGAGGGTGTGTAGTGGACACCAGGACCCAGGATCAAGCAGATACTCGAGCCTCTGATAAACGGTCATCTCCCCCCTTTTATTAATTTCTCCCGCAGTGAGCCCGGCTTTCTTCACCTTTTCCACAGCCTCAGCCACTATATTTTCAACTTCTTTAATTTGTTTTACATTTTCCTCCGACTTTTTGATCTGCCCTTCAGTCAGGGTCTTGCCGAACTCCGTCATCTTCTCAAAATAAGGTTTCATTCGCTTCCCTCCTATATTTGTTTAAGAATTTTTTCACAATATACATAAATATTCTGTCTATGGCAAGAGTTTTTTACGTCGAATTCTAAAAAGTTGCGATAAAAACTCTAACCCCTCAAAATTCCAGTGGAAATAAATTTAGACCTCCCTTCTTTTATTATCCGACTGCACGATCGAATTTATAACAATCTTGGTATTAGGAATTTACCATTTGAATTTAACTTGTTAAGCATCATCATCATGTTCGGACCTTTTGTTCCTCCCGCCCTTTCTTAGTCCTCTCCTGAGCCCCGAAATCAAAAGCCATATAACCACGATGACAATACCAATGGCCAAAAAGTTGATTGATCCTATTTCTCCCAAAAAATCTGAAAAATATTCGATTGTTTCCATTTTTCTTTCTCTCAATACCATTTAGATGATCCTGATGTCAACCCAAACCTTCTTTCTGTAAAGAATAACACTATAGAATGTGTTTGCTAAATAAACCGATACTATATTTTGTTATGTTCGGGTTTAATAAAATAATTTTTGTGATCTCAATAGGTTAGATGATTTACTCACAATTTTTGTGAAAAAAATGTTGATAACCTGTTTGGGATGTTCCCCACGATAGGCAATGCACATCATTTGCAGCAGAATGCTTAATCTTTATGCACGAACATCGTTAATGATTTTAATGTGTTGACCCAATTTTTAGAGTTTTCAGAGTCGTATCTTTTCAGAATCTCCTGCTTCGGAGGCCGTGCGTTAATTGGCAGATAAAAAACTCAGAAGAGGATACACATGGTCCTGTCTCGCGAAAATTCGGATTGACTCGTCAACGTATTTGGAGTAAGAATTGAATAAGAAGGAGGGATCAGCCTTGAAATTGTTTTCTCATTCGTTTTTGTCCCTGATGATTTCGATATGCTTATTGATACTTCCCAATTTTGTTTTAGGAGGTGGTGCTATGGAGATTTCTTCTTCTGCATTTAAAGATGGAGAAAAGATTCCGATTCAGTATGTCATGCCGGGAGCGGGCGGAAAGAACATCTCGATACCGTTGACCTGGAAAAATGTTCCCGCCGGAACCAAGTCTTTTGCGTTGTCAATTGTTGACCCACACCCTGTCGCCCAAAATTGGGTCCACTGGCTTGTTGTCAATATTGCGCCAAATGTCACATTGATTGAGGAAGGAGCGTCTAAAAAGAAAATGCCTCCCGGTGCGACAGAACTCAAGAATTCCTTCGGAGACATTGGTTATGGAGGACCCCAGCCTCCCAAAGGAACGGGTGACCATCCCTACGTCGTTACTCTCTATGCGTTGAATGTAGAGAAACTTGATGTGGGAGTAAATGCTTCTTTACCAAATTTCAAAAAGGCGATCGATGGGAAGGTAATAGGGTCAGCATTGATTACGGGAAAGTACGGTCGTTAGGAATCGATTTTACCGCCCACTCGGGCCCGATGGAGTAAGGCAAGAGCGCATGCGTAACCCCTCATAAGCGGGCTCGTTAAAGCCATAGGCCACGCTGATGGAAATATTGCTCATCGAGAAACGGGAGATGCCAATTCTCGATAAGCCCTACGGCTTTGAGACCTCACTTGGCGTTCTTGTTATCCTCCCAGAGGCCGAACGCATTAGCCTCCGTATCCAGACAAATGGCAAAGTACCCCATTTCGGGTACAGCAGTCTTAGGCAGAACGATCTTGCCGCCGAGTTTTTCAACCACGGCGGCATATTTGTCAACTGAAGGAACATCGACATAATTGGTGATCGTCTGCTGGGGATTTTGCCTTTTCATCATGCCTCCGCCCACTGGCTTTTCTCCGCAGGTTGTGATCATCCAGTAATTCATGCCAGGTAGCTCTTTAATGTCCCAACCAAAAAGTGTCGAATAGAAGGATTTTGCCCTTTCAATATCATCTGCCGGGATTTCAAAATGGACTATGGCAGGCATTATGATAGCCTCCTTTCTGGACAGGAATAAAGCCGTTTAGTCAAACAGTTTGCTTATGAGGGTATTGCTGAATAAGGCTCTGCCCTCCGAGCCCACTCACTCTGAGGATATTTTCCAGTCAACGTATCATAGACCCGACGTAACGCCTTTGGGTCATGCGTATGCTTATATTCTGCCACCCCCAGGAGGAAGATCGACTCAGGGGTTGCTCCTGCATTCGGATACCGGTCAATGACCGTCTGGAACTGGGCAGCCGCCTCTGCCATGCGGTCCGCGTCAAAATAGATTTTTCCCTTTGCCAGGCCCAACTGCGCGATGAGGTCATCGCTTGGAACAAAGCCGACAAACCGGTGATGCTCATTCCCCTCGGAATCATGGACAATGAAGGTGGGAGTCCATTTGATCCCATACTTCTTCATCGTTTCCGTCGGTTTGTCCCAGAAACACTGGCTTTTCATGAGTATGAAATTTTCCTCAACAAATTTCTGGACTTTCTCATCTGAATACGGACCCGTATTCATCCTGGCACACCCGATTCAGCCATCGAACCAAAAATCATGAAAAATAGGCTTGCCAGTCTTCTTTGCCTTCTCCAAGGCCGTTTTAAAATCTTTTTCCCACCTGATTTCAGCCATCTCCCTGTCCTCCTTTTCATTTCAATGAATTTGACTATGTCATCAGATTACTAAAGATTACTGAAAGAAAAAATAAGGTAACCCCTGTATTTTGTGCCAAATAAGACAGTATTTTTCCGGAAAAATCTTCAAATGATTCTACCCCGCTCTCTGTCTGGCTGACACTTGTTATCCACCTACGCAGGAGCACGGGTCTTACCCGTGGATGAATGCGCGAGGAGCGGTCGAATCATTCAGGAGCCATAGCATGGATGCTTCTGTGGATTAGTTCTAATGAGGGAAAGATTTTTGAAACCCGTAAATCTTATTTGCAGGGATAGAGAGGGTATTGAAGGAAAGAAGGAAAGATAGTAAGAAAGCAAGATGGTGGAAGGTTTTCTGTGCACCTTACGGTTGGTTTTTGGGTTGACAAAATTTCTGAAGGCAAAGAGGATTAAGTGTTCGATCAGATGGATCGCTCCACAAGTTCGCACAGATCGAAGACGGCCATCTCTTGTTCCTTGCCCTTCTCTTTGACGCCATCTCCTAACATGGTCAAACAATACGGACAGGCTGTCCCTACAAGTGCCGCCTTCGTCTGAATGGCATGATCGGTTCGCATCTGGTTGATCCGTCGAAGTTAATCCAGAATCGGTTTGGATGTCAATTCCAAAATAAGATTGCGAAAATTATCACTTAGTAAGACTTAACTGAAAAAAAGGAAGTTGGTCTTTGAAAAGAAGTGATTAGAATCAAATCTTGCTACGTGAAGAAATCTTCATCTTATTCTAATCCTTTTCTAATCTCTTTCTTCTATAATTGTTTTCTATAACAATCTTTCAGAGTCTATTTGCAGGGATGAAAGAGGAGGCGCAGAAGAGTTTTCCGAATCTCATTGATGAGGAGGGTGCCATGAAGTGTCATCGATGCAACGGTTCCATGGTTTATGAAAAATTCTATAGTGAAGATGGAGATTTTTTTGGATGGCGGTGCATTGTTTGTGGAGAAATTATTGATCAGGTGATCTTAAAGAATCGATATCAACAGAATTGACAG
>CAWEAV010000072.1:0-85519 GCA_963806715.1 uncultured delta proteobacterium | reverse complement strand
TTAAGAAGTGGAGCCCTCAATGGAGGGATCATCTTAAGATAAGCGAGAATTAAGAAAGCTGTTCACGAATTAATAGGAAGAGCCATTCAAGCCGCTGTGGATGATATAAAAGGTGGAGTTAGGACGGCTCTATTATGAAACGGTGCGGCGTTCAATTTTGTCCCCTGTTTCGCCTTAAACAAACATTCCGTAACCCTGAGCCTCCTGAAATGAGAAATGGGAAAGGGCGTAGGTCGGTTTTCTAATTTAGGTTAACTCTATGACCATTTTTGTCTTGTGTCTTTTGAAATTTAATGTAATATAATCCCTGAGCCAGGGGATCCAGAATGTCAGTAGCAATTCAACAGGGAATAAGATGAAAGACGCCTTTGTGACTATTCATGGTCATTTTTATCAGCCGCCACGGGAGAACCCCTGGCTTGATGTGATTGAGGAGGAGGCCAGTGCGAGTCCCTTCCATGACTGGAACGAACGGATCGCTTCTGAATGCTACCGGCCCAATGCCCATGCCCGAATCGTAGACAGCCAGGGAAAGATCCTCAAGATCCTCAACAATTATTCTCATATCAGTTTCAACTTTGGTCCCACTCTCTTTCGCTGGCTGGAGAAGCGGTTTCCTCATGCCTATCAGAGAATTCTGGAAGCGGACCGGGAAAGCTTGAAACGATTAGGCCACGGGAATGCCATCGCCCAGACCTATGACCATCTCATCATGCCTCTGGCCAACGAGAGGGATAGGGAGACGGAGGTCCTCTGGGGGATGGCCGACTTTGAGAACCGATTTGGACGAAAACCGGAGGCGATGTGGCTTCCCGAGACTGCAGTCAATTATCCTGTGCTCCAAGTTCTCGTCGAAAAGGGGATGAAATTCCTTATCCTCAGCCCCTTTCAGGCCCTGAGGGTAAGGCCATTGGGAGCCACGAAATGGATTGACGTTTCTCCGGGACAGATCGACCCCACCCAGCCCTACCGGTGTTTTGTGAGGGACCGGTCTGGCAAGAAACGGTCTGACCAGTTCATCGACCTCTTTTTCTATGAGGGGACCCTTTCAAGGGAGGCGTCCTTTGGGGACCTCTTGAAGGATGGGAACTCTTTCTCTGATCAGTTGACGAAAGCGTATCAGCCAACGCGGAAGAGGGCTCAGCTCATCCACATCGCCACCGATGGCGAGACTTATGGGCATCATAAAAAATTCGGGGATATGACCCTGGCCTATGCAATGGATCAATGGCTTTCTTCGCGAGGGATGGAGGTCGTCAACTATGGAGCCTTTCTCAAGAGGTTCCCTTCTACCTATGAAGTAGAGATCAGCGAAGGGCCAAAAGGCGAAGGGACTTCCTGGAGCTGCAGCCATGGAGTGGGCCGATGGAAAGAAGATTGCGGGTGCAGCACGGGTGGGCAGGCCGGATGGAATCAACGATGGCGGAAGCCCCTGAGGGAGGCGCTTGATTTCCTGAGAGACGAACTCCGCTTGATCTTCGAGAGAGAGGGTGAGAAAGTCTTTCAGGACCCATGGAAGGCAAGAAATGGGTACATTCAAGTCATTCTGGGCCGTTCATCCGAGAGCGTTCATACTTTTTTTGAAAGATTTGGATTGGCAGGGTCGCCTGAGAGCGCAAGAATCAAAGGGCTTCGGTTGATGGAGATGCAGAGGCATGCGATGCAGATGTTTACCAGTTGTGGCTGGTTCTTTTCCGATTTGGCAGGGCTGGAGACGATTCTTATCCTTCAGCATGCCTCAAGGGCAATTCAGCTGGCAGGCGAGTTTTCTATTCAAAGAGTTGAAGATCAGTTCCTTCAATACCTCTCCCAGGGGAAAGAGCAACCTTCCTGATCGGGGACGGGGTGATCAGATTTATGAGCGCCTTGTAAAGCCTAAATGGGTCACTCCGGAGCAGGTGGTGAACCATTTTGCAATCTCCTCTCTTTTCGAAGACCAGGGAAAAGTGAAGAAGGTCTTCTCCTACCGCGTGGAGAAAATGGATTATGAAAGAGTGGAAACAAATGATAGCTTTCTGATCCTGGGCCAGGTAAGGGTCACCCCCGAGATGATTCCTGAGACGAAAGAGTATTGCTTCGGATTGATTCCATCCAATAAGGATATCTATCGAACCTGGGTCTTGGGATGTGAAGAGGGCCTCCCTCTCGTGGGACTGAAAGCAAAAATTGCGGAGTGCCTTAGAAAGGATGAAGACGAATTGGCCCGCGTCCTCACTTCCGTCCTCCAAGACCACATCTATACGCTGCAGGATACCTTTCGGGAAGAGAGGCGATCTCTTTTGCAGAAGGTCCTGCAAAAGGAAGTGGATACACACAAGCGAATCTATGCAGAACTTTTTGGCAGGGTCAGACAGTCCATTGCCCCCCTGGTAAAGTTAGGGTTGGAGATCCCATACGAGGTTCGAGTGGCTGCAGAAGTGACGCTGAGTGATCGTTTATTCCAGGAGGTAAAAAGATTCGTCGATGATTTTAAGGATACATTGAAGGGAGGGGTCATTGACCGGATTGTTGAAGAGGCAGACCAATATGGATATAAACTAAGAAGGGAGGAGCCTTCTTTGATCTTAGATCGGATGTTGATTCAGAGGATGGAGATGCTTCAAAAGGGGATGGTCCAAGATCCTCCTGAGACAGTGGAAGCACAAGCAGAAAGGGTCGAAGCATTTCTGACGCTCCTGGAGCGGGCAGAAAAATGGGGCTTTAAGCTCCGAAAGGAAGAGACCCAGAACATCATGGATGAAATACTGGGCAAGTATTTCGGGGAATTGGAGATGGGTTGGTGGGGATGGGGGCCTAAAATGGAGACGCCTTTTCCCTCCAATTTAATTCTTCTTGCAGAAAAGCTGAACTTTAATGTCGAACGCTTCTCAAAGATAAAACTGAACTGTTGAACTTTAAGCCAACAAGACCCATCCTCTCGAGCGGATGGATGGGCGTTTAACCCGCCAAATGCAGAAACGGCCATGGGCAAACCGCTCTTCAAGGCTTCATACGGCGGTCGATTTGACATTTTAAGGGAAGGGGAGGAATCCACTCAATGTGAACTCCGGCAGGGGTCTGGGACGTAAGTGTTCCTTTCACGAAAGGTTCGCCCTGAAACCTTTCCGAACGGCTTGCCCGCGTCCGTATAGTGAAAATTTACGCAATATCTGGGTTAACTCAATCAATGACCCTGAAGAAATAGATCCCGTTTTCGTGCAATTTCTTTCAGCAGGGAAAAGAAGGAATCGGAAAAGAGCCTGACGCCCTCTTTTTCCAACTGGTCTGTCACCTGATCCATGTCGATCCCAAGTGACTTGAGTCGTTGGAATAATTCCTTCGCCTCGTCGAGGTGATCGCCGATCGTTATTTTCGCCTGGCCATGGTCCTTGAAGGCCATCATGGTTGCTTCAGGCATCGTATTGATGCTGTCCGGAGCGATCAACTCCTCGACATATTTGATATCGCTGTAGGCAGGGTTTTTCGTTCCCGTGCTCCCCCAGAGAATTCTTTGGATTAGGGCCCCCTTCTCCTTCAAGACAAGGAAACGGGGGGTAGAGAAGTATTCCCGATATTTCTGATAGGCCATCTTTGCATTGGCTACAGCGGCCTTTCCCATGAGGCCCTGGATCTTTTTTTTCTCCTCGCCCGAGACAGCGGCGGAAAGGCAATCCTGAAGGAGCTTATCCGTGAGGGTGTCCACCCTGCTCACAAAAAAGCTGGCAACAGAAGCGATCTCATGGATTGGTTCCCCTCGGTTCACTCTTCTCTCAATCCCGTGGATATAGGCTTCTGCCACCTCTTCATACCTCTTTACAGAAAAGAGGAGGGTCACATTCACGTTCACTCCTTCGGCGGTTAGCTGTTCAATCGCCGGAAGTCCCTGTTTTGTTCCAGGGACCTTGACCAGTATGTTTTTTTTGCCGATGGTGGAGAAGAGGCGTCTGGCTTCCTTCATCGTTGCATCCGTATCATAGGCCAGATCAGGGGATACCTCAATGCTGACAAAACCATCGGAGCCACGGCTCGACTGATAGACCGGCCAGAGCAGGTCGGCAGCTCTGGAAATGTCTTCAAAGGCCAGGCCGAGGAAGAGTTCTCTCTCGTCCCTGAGGCCTTCTTTGATCATTCGTTTCAGGGAGACGTCGTAATCCGTGCTTCCCGAGATGGCCTTCTGAAAAATGGTTGGATTAGAGGTGATTCCTGTCAATCCCTCCTCTTCAATGAGGCGTTTCAATTCGCCGGTGTCAATCAGTTTTCTGCTCAGATTGTCCAACCACACGCTCTGCCCGAGCGCTTTAAGATCGATCAGTGGATTCTTATTCATTATGAACCTCCTTCCTGGTGAAAACTCCTCTTTTTGTTCACCTACGCATAAGACCACGCCTGCGCGCCCTGCCTTGGCCGTAAGCGGCTTCGCGCAGGCAGGCGAGACGCATTTCAACGTGCAGGCACGGGTTTTCCCCTGGATCAGATGTTGACCCCTTTCACTGTCGTTGTCTTTGGGGATGGATTTTTTATCCAAAGGTACTAAAAAAGCGCTGAGAAAGATATAAGGTCAATGCTGTATTTTGTGGTAAAAATGACTGTATATTGAGATAAAAGAGGATGATTAAAACAAAGTTTTGTAAGATATAATTAGTGTCTGTCTATAAAGTCCCTTATTATTGTCATGCCGGACTTGATCCGGCATCCAGAAGGTTTCGAAAGATCTGGATTCCGGCTTTCGCCGGAATGACGATTCTGATTGAGGCGGCAATTTATAAACAGACTCTAATTAAAGAAAAATTTGGGAAGAGGGGGTTAAGAATGGAGATCAAGAAAATGGGAGTGGTCGGAGCAGGGCAGATGGGGAGTGGCATTGCTGAGGTGGCCCTTGTTTCAGGGTTGAATGTCCTGATGAGGGACGTGACCATCGAGGCCCTCGGGAAGGGAAGGACGAGGATCGTTACAGATCTTGAGAGACAGGTTCAGAAAGGCAAATTGGGGGCCGAAGAAAAGGAGGCCATCCTTGGGAGACTCTCCACAACAACCAAGATCGAAGACTTTGCAGACGTGTGATTTCGTGGTCGAGGCCGCGATCGAAAATGTTCCTCTGAAATGGGAGGTCTTCCGAAAGCTCGACGAAGTGGCCGGGCAGGAGGTGATTCTCGCCAGCAATACCTCTTCAATCTCCATCACCCGGATTGCCTCGGCCACGAAGAGACCGGACCGTGTCATCGGGATGCATTTTTTCAATCCCGCACCCGTCATGAAATTGATCGAGCTCGTCCGGGGGCTTGTCACTTCAGATGAAACATTCCGGGTTGCCAAAGAATTGAGCTTAAAACTCGGGAAGACACCGATTGTAGTGAATGACTTTCCCGGTTTTGTATCGAGCCGGCTGATCTTCAGTTTTATGAACGAAGGGATCTATGCCCTTTATGAGGGGTTGGGGAAGGCAGAGGATATTGATGCCATCATGAAAATGGGAGCGAACCATCCTATGGGCCCCCTCGAATTGGCCGATTATGTGGGGCTCGATACGACCCTGTCTGTTATGAGTGTCCTTCAGGAGGCATTCGGAGACAAATACCGACCCTGTCCCCTCCTCACCAAGTATGTGGAAGCCGGATACCTGGGCAGGAAGACAGGAAAAGGGTTTTATACCTATGGAGAAAAACGATGATCGGATTTGACCTCACACCGGAACAGAAGGCAATTCAGGAAAAGGCGAGGAAATTTGCAAGAGAGGTAATTTCTCCCGTGGCCGCCAAACATGACCGGGAGGGGACCTTTCCCCTGGATGTGATGGAAAAGGCTCATCGGGAGGGATTTTTCACGCCTCTCGTCCCCAAGCCGTATGGAGGCCAGGGTCTGGGGGTATTGGACAACTGCATCATCTCTGAGGAATTGGCAGCAGGATGCATGGGGATGTATGTCTCCATCTTTGTCAGTACCTTGGCTCTTTATCCCATCATCAAGTTTGGGACAGAAGAACAGAAGGAACGGTTCCTCCGGCCTTTCTGTTCGAGATTCAGCATCGCCTCTTATTGTTTGAGTGAACTCTCGGTGGGGTCCGATCCTGCCTCCATGAGGACGACCGCTGCCCTGGAGGGTGATCACTATATCCTCAACGGAACGAAGATGTGGATCACGAATGGAGGGTATGCAGATTTCTATCTCGTTTTTGCCACGACCGACCCGCAGAAGAGGCATAAGGGAATTATCAGTCTGATCGTGCCCGCGAGTCTCGAAGGGATCAGCCATGGGGAGCCAATCGATAAGATGGGCCAGAGGGCATCCAATACAACGGCGGTCACCTTTAAGAACGTAAAGGTTCCCAGGGAGAATCTTTTAGGAGGAGAGGAGGGGGGGTTCAAAAAGGCAATGGCAGCCCTCGACATCACCCGGCCCATGATAGCCATTGGAGCGGTGGGGATCGCACGGACAGCCATGGAATTGGCTACCCGGTATGCCATGAAACGGGTTCAGTTCGGAGTTCCCATTGCCCGGCATCAGGCCATTCAGTTCATGCTCGCTGATATGGCGAAAGATATCGAGGCAGCAAGGCTCCTTGTCTATAAGGCGGCATGGGTCGCTGACCAGGGCATCCGGAATTCGAAGGAAGCCTCCATTGCCAAGGCCTTTGCGGCCGACATGGCCATGCGAGTGACCACGGATGCCGTTCAAATCTATGGAGGGATGGGATATACGAAATGGCATCCAGTTGAAAAGCTGATGAGGGATGCCAAGGTGATTCAGATCTATGAAGGGTCGGCCCAGGTCATGAGAATGATCATCGCACGACAGTTGCTTCTGGAGATGGAGAAAATATCTTCGTCTGGCAGCGCATAACCTTGTCGATATTTAATTGGTTTTCAGCTTGATCTTGATGAAAAAATGTGTTATTTTTAAGAATAATAATTTTTCTAAGAGAGTGATCTTATCAAACCTATTAGAAACTCATCCTATGGAATTCTACCGGTTGCAATTGCAACCGCTTTTTTTCTTATTTTTGACCTCGTTCCTTCCCTTTCTAAAAGCTATTCCTTACAGGTCCCGGCCGAATACGGAGAAGTCATTTACCGATCCAATGAAAACAGTTCAAATCAGCTTTTTGTCATCGGGCTAAGCCACAGAGATACTTTGACCCGTATCAATGGCAACAAGACTTCAAAAGTACAGACCGAAGTCTATCAGATCGGAGATTGGCTCATCCATCATCAGGGGTTAGAGCTTCTTCTGCCTGAGGGCTTTTTTTCAAGTAAGGCGGCAAAGGTGGAAGTGGAAAAGATCAAAACCGAATTGGAAAAAAGTAAGTGCATTGGCATCCCGGAAATGAAAGTGATCGAAGAAAGACTTGCCGACAACAAAACCTATGTGAACGCTGAAATGCTGTTGAACGAATACCATCAACTGAGGCTGAGACAGGTGGAGGACGAGAAGTTCTATGTTGCTGTCAGGGAATGTATTTTGAAGATGGTCAATACGGGAAACAATTCATGTGATTTTCTGACCGTGAAATCGGAACTGGATTACCAGCAGGACAGAAGAACAGCCGCTCTGCTCCAACGGATCCCGGGAATTGTGGATGATGAGTTTCAGGAAGGAAATATTAAGGCTAAGAAAGGCCATCTTCACCATCGGCATGGCCCATATCCATAAGATCATCGAATATTTGAACGAAGGTCGAATAAAAATCTATTCTCCCTTATCGAGCTCAAATAAGAGCGAAAATTACGTTGCCGATTTGAATTTGCGCAAAGAAGATTTCGGCGTTTCTGTCATCCTCCCGAAGACATTAGCCGATGATTTCAAAGTATTGGAAATCATCGGACTGGATAAGATTGTATCCTCCTTCAGGAAACAGTCCTCTGAGGTCTTTTCTAAGGCCATGCCCTGACCTTTCCATTCTTTAGCCTTTCGAATTGACCGTGGGTTCGTGCTTCAAAGAGAAGGCCGAGGTCCCCCTTTTCCCTTTCTGGCCATGGGAAATCGTTCTTTGCTAAGATAACGTTTGATTAGAGAGCATTGTCGATAAGAGGGACAATATCGAGAATCCGAATCTTGGGGTGGCGGATCTGAGGTAAGGTGTTTGTGACCAGGATCTCGTCAACGGGCAAACGGGAGAGGCGCTTTCTCCCCTCTCCGGAAAAAATCCCATGGGTTGCAGCAAGGCGGACCGTTCTCGCCCCTTCTTGAAATACAAGTTTGACAGCTTCAACCAGCGTTCGACCCGTATCAATGATGTCATCGAGCAGGACAATCTCTTTTCCTCGAACATTGCCGTGAAGCTCTTTGGCAATGGCCACGTTGGGTCGCGGCCGTATCTTGTCGATTACGGCCACATCAGGACGGGGATCGAAAAGCCCGGCAAGCTGCTTCGCCCTCTCGAGATACCCTCCATCCGGAGAGACAATCACATCCGGCGGACGTTTGGAAAGGGCCTTGGCGAAGAGGGGCAGGGCGGAGAGCTCTCTCACCGATGGCTCAAAGGCTTTGCGAATCAAGTCGCTGTGGACGTCGATCAGGATAAGCTGGGAAGGCTTGAGCTTCTGGAGCAATTCAACGACCATCACGCCGATGCTTCCTTCGCCAGGCCGACTGGGCCGGTCTTGCCGGGCATAGCCAAGGTAGGGAACGAGAAGGGTTGTTTCCTGTGCGCCATTCTCGCAGGCCAAGTGATGAAGGGCCATCAGGTCAAAGAGCGATTGCGGACCCGGAAGAATGGAGCCGATAATCCCTACCCGTTCCCCTTCGACGGTGTCCCCAATACGATACCCGCACTCTCCGTCTGCAAAGGCATACGATTCGACCCGGCCCACATCGAATCCGTGTTTCTTAAAGGATCTTTTCAGATGGTAGACTGAATCCGTCAGGAATAGTTTCATCCCGTCAACTTTAGCCCCCGAACGAATGACTCCGAACTAATCAAAGGTCCCTGTAGATTTCTTAGGTTCGAACTGGACCCAATTGTGACGCAAAACAGATGCGACCTCTTCATCACTTGTTTGGTCAAAACTACGATACCAGGACCCCACGGCAAAGAAGGAAAAGGGTATGCTGAGGCAGATCAACTCGTCTGCAAAGGATTGCAGCATCTCCGCGCTGTCGCGAGCAGCGACCGGTGCGGCAGCAATCAATTTTTTAGGATTACGTCGGCGCAGGCCTTCCAGGGCTGCTCGAAAAGTGTAACCCGTTGCAATCCCATCGTCGATCAGAATGGCTACCCTATCGGAGACTTCAGGGGCTGTCCGGCCGCTGCGATAGAATTGCAACCACCGCTCAATCTCCTGTCTCTGATAGGCAACCTCCCGGTCCAGATAGTCCTCGGTTGCACCCACCGCATGAACCAACTCTTCATTGAGGATAGGGAGGGGGTCTCCATCGACCACAGCCCCGATTCCAAGTTCGGGCTGCTGAGGGGCTCTGAGTTTCCGGGCAATGATGACATCTAGAGGAGCAGAGAGGGCCTTAGCGACTTCGCCGGCAACGATGACACCCCCCCGCGGAATGCCGAAAATCACTGTTGACTGGCTTTGGTATCCTCGCTTTGTAAAGGCAGCAGCCAATTTTCGACCCGCATCATGCCGGTCTTCAAAAATCATCTCCTCCATGACGCCTCCATAGGCTAATCAAGATACAACCTCTTAAAACAATTGTAGGACGGCCTGATAGGCCGGCAACATATGTTCGAATCAACTTGGGGAATAAAATTAATAAAATCAAGCATTTACGTTAATTAGTAACCCCTTTATTTTTTGTTAATTGTGTTAAGCCCCACCAATATCCCCACCAACCTCCATCGAATTTTGAGGATTTTTGCTTCGATTTAATCACGCATAGCCACCGTATGGAAACTGATTTTAGGAACGATGGACACCTATATGGACACCTAATTCCTTTAGTGCTTCCGCTTAAAAGAATGAGGATATTCTGCCACGTTAAATGTCATTAGAACCGCTCCTGTCGGTTATTTTTGAGGCCCTCACCGATGTTGGCGTTTTATGCTCGAAATGTTTACACCCCTCATCAGGGTCCTTTTGTGGTAATAGGAATTTGGCAGATCCCTTTTTATGAACCTCAAACCATTCACATTTGAAATCTTGGACAAAATTACCTCCTGTCCAATCCAGCAAATATGTGCATTCCCAGCACCCCTTTGGCATGGTTTACATTCCTCCTCTTTAAACGATGCTTAGTCTCATTCATCCCCTCAGATATGCTTAACCCCTTCTTTTCTGTCTACCTCCCTCTTCCTCTGTACTCATCTGAATGCCGGTCATGATCCTGCCAATTCTTTACATACCGCTCAGCTAATTTGTTGTCATGAATCACCAGGAGATTTTCGGCATTATTCTCTTCGGCGGCTTTGGTGAAATTGAAGGAATCTGTAATGACTGTTTCCCCATCTATGACCATGACCTTATTGTGTGCTATTTCATGCTGGGCGTCTATCTATAAAGGAATACCGACGTTGTAGAGAAAAGTGGCGGATGAATATTTCTGAGTTCTCTGGCTCTTGTCGAGGATTGCCTCCACCTTAACCCCTCGTTTATGGGCATTCAAAAGTGCCTTGGCAATAGGGGCGGAGGTAAAGGAGTAAGCTTGGACAAGAACAGTACTTTTGGCATTGGTCAATTCCCTGATGATGGCCTCTGTGCATCCGCCACGGGGGGAAAAGTAGACCTCCCAAGGGAGAGAAGGTTATCCAGATGGTCGCAACAAAAACTGAAACAAAAGCAGTTATTCGTTTCATGCAGGTCCTTTTTATCAAGGCAAATTATCGAAGCCGTGGTCAACCACACGCTTCCCATCCCGATTGGTTACGGGCCGCAGCCTTGTCCGCTGCCCGCCTCAGTACTGCGCGCCATAAAAACCAAACAAACCATTTGCCTCAATCCTCTTCAAACCCGTAGGTTTCGAATTTCAGGGTGCGGCAATTTTCAGTGACATCACGGACGGTCTTTTCAGGAGTTCCATCGGGAATATCGGCGTGGATCTCCAGCGTTACTTCCACATTGGCCCCCACAAGGCCCGAGAGGTGCTGAACAACTTCCTCTCCTATTCTGGCAGCATCTCGGCCAATGCGAATTGGGTCGAGCTTGACTGCCATAAGTTAGTGTCTCCCAAATTCATTTTCCATTTCTCTATAAGTTACGCTTTACAGATTTTTCGATTTCTCTTAGCAGACTCTCCAAATCTGCCTTTTTGTAAAGGCGGTAACGGTTTATTGGGTGACGATAGGTGGTGATCTTTCCGTTGCGTTCCCAATTTCGTAGGGTGGATTCTGAGACTCCTATAAATCCAGCCGCTTGCTTTATCCGTAGGTAGTTTTGAAGGTTGACCATGCGCCGGGCTCCATTCCTTCGTTGATTATGCCAAACACTATCAAACTTTGTAAGATCTCGTCAAGATAAATCTGAAGGTTTCCGGTCCCGGTGGAAGGATAGGAAGAGGGAGGGGGGACTACCATACGGGGTTAGAACAGGTCAAGGAAAAGGAGAGGAATCAAAAGGGGTGTAGGGGAGATGCTTTATGATTTCGATTTCTCCCGTGAGACTCACCGAATCAGATCCCAAACCGTGCCTGTAAATCCGTTAAATCGAATCTACCTAAGATTATGCTTTTAACCGATTTCTGGCTTATGATTTTTTATTACCCAAATTACATAGGGATCGACCTCTAAAATCCTCTGTTATTTTGATCTGCCCTCAACCCCTTTGGGTCATAAAAGATGCACAAATATTACCCAAATTCTGCATTTGGAATTGAAGTAGGTCAGAACCTTTGAGTCATCACTCTTGGACGATCTCCAAGGTCCAGAATTTCGGATAGAAATCGAGCATTCCGCCCCAACATATCAAAATCAAATCATAGCATTTATGAACGGTTAAAAGCAGAAGATGAATAGCAGATATTGAGGTCTCCCCAGAAAGGGTCTCTGCCTCGCCCCTTCGCTTACAAAGAGTAAGGCTGGACTATCTTTATGATGTCCTAAGTTTCTCGTTTCTACTTCAAGAAATGTCTGTCAACCTCTCTCATCGCAGGAGTGAACATGATTAAAACGATCAACGGCTCGTCACCCGTATTCTTGGCACCATGGACTTTGTTCTTTGGGTTGAAATGGAAGCTGCCCGGTTTGATATCCATCCATTTATCGTCAACAAACAATTGTCCCGTTCCTCTGATAACATATTCCGTTTCATCATGCGTTTGGTGAAAATGCGGTCCCAATTCCGTACCTGGAGCCATCCTTACCAGGTACACACTGATCGAATCATCTTCGGCGAGCTTGATCATCTGAGATTTATCGCCAGTAGGTAGAGGATTCGCTTTAAGGATCTCGTCAACTGGGGTATTGATCTGCCAGGTCGTATCGCCTTCGCCCGCATAGCCATAAGTCACAAAGATAGCGAATAGATAGATAATCATTCCAAGAATAGAAAAAGTTCTCGCTGAAGCCATGGTTTTTTCTCCTTACCTGTCTGATTTAAATAGATTTCCCTAAATTTAACGCTTTCACCTAATGCTTGCGCCGATATCGGTCTGAGGTCAATGATTACCAATTGAAAGAGCGCATAAAAGTATCATCTATATGCAGGATCTTTGCAGTTATTACTTTCCTTAAATCGCGGTTCTACCCTCTCTTTGCCCCATATCTTATTCCCCGCTCTCTTTGGTTGCAATCTGAAATCCTCATTGCGTTTTGAAAAATAGCGATCTATTGCTAACTTGCATTCCGATTCCGATTGATAATCGCTATTATGGATAATTGCCCTCGCCATACCACTAAACACAGATTCGATTACATTTAGAAACTGTGCTGAACTTGGGAGAGGCGCTAAATAGACTTTAAGTAAAGGGTGATTGGCCTCATCCGCCTTAGAGTTCCAAATGGCAACCACTTTTAACAGCTTTTTTGATATGTGCCAGGATGCTGCATCCCATGATAAATATAGAGAGATAGCGCCTGAATATTTTTCAAGCAATATGTTTAGCATTTTGATCATTTCGTCAGTGTTCTTCTTTCGAGAGTAAAAATGAGTTATTTGGTTTGTCGATAATTCTAAGGCTGCTGTCAACAAGAGTGATCCTTTGCTTTTTTGCCATTGCGGAATAGTCTTTCCTTCGTTTGGCGAGACTAATGATCTACCACCTTGCATCTTAACCGAAAATGGTCCAAATTCATCAATTGAAAAGAAATGCTCATTGTGCTTTAAGTTCGCAAGAATATTGGATATGTTTTCCAATTTGGCCTTGTAGTCTGGATCATTACTAGTCAGCACCCTTTTTGCTTTTCTAAATTTGTAACCAGCATTTTTTATAATTAATCGAATACTGTCCTTGCATATACTAATACCTTGGTCCTTCATTACTTGGTGTAAATCATCCATTTTCCAAGATGTTCGGTTAATTCCATATGCTGATGGTGGCGAGTGTAAAATCTTGAAGAGCCCATCATTGTATTCATGTTGCTGAAATTTGAACATGTCTGTTTTGTCAACATTCAGAAGCCTCCTGATACCACCAGATTGATATTGCTTGATATAATTGCGAATGCTATTGACATTAGTGTGAAGACATCTGGAGATTGCTCTCTTTGGGAAACCTTTATAGTAGGCAAGCACAGAAATTGCTCGATTTCGATAGAACGAGGATCGGTTTGTGATACAGTGGTAAAGATTAACTACATCCTCAGCATCAAGGATATCGCAAAAAACCTTCTTAAGGGCATCGACATCAAAATAGTTAATAAGCAGCAGTTGTATCCATACGAGACAATCAATATTTTCTTTGGATATTTTTAGGCTAGCCAGATTGTTATCAATTACAATGAAGCCGTTCTTTTTTGCGTCCTTTTCTCGCAACACTTGTAGATAATCCCGAATTTCAGTTTTCGTCGCAGTTAATCCACGATGTTTCATCTCATCATAAAGCTTGGGAACTGATATTTGTGCTTTATTAAATCTTTTCTGTAAATAAATTTTATAATCTGGAACGCTTGAGGTGCCAGAAAGGATTTCAGAGGAGTGAGAGAGTTTATTGCGCAGTATTATTCTTATTGAATTTCTCGAATGGTGTGTACGGCGGGATATTTCTCTAATTGAGTATCCTTGGCTCTTTAATCTTAATATTGACTTGGCTTCAGAATAATTTAGCATAGGGAATAGTATATTTCCTAATATGTCTTAGGAGATCTCATCTGTGTGGAAAGAGGCTTGCATTCACTTGAACTTAGGGTTCGTCTAAACCTCCGAGATTGGGCGGATAGACGAAATACATCGGATGCCACACCATCCAAGGATTACGGGTTGGAATATACACGTTTTTGGGAAACCTGTAAAGCATTTAGTACAGGAAGGAGTCCTTGCGGTAGGACTCCCCCTTTGAATGAAGTTATACCCCAAATTGTAGGCTCTGAACCACCTCCACTTTCCGATTACCTGTGGTGTGCAGATACGTTTCAGTGGTGCGGATATGCGAATGCCCCATCAGGGCCTGGACGGTTCTAAGGTCATTCCCTTGGTCCAGGAGGGTGGTGGCGAAAGTGTGACGGATCACGTGCGGATGGATTCTCTTTCGGATCAGGGCTTTTTTCGCTACCGACTTGATTAGGCAATCAACAGCCCTGGGGGTAAGTCCTCTTTCCTCATAGGGGCATGTTTGCCGAGGGTGTTGAAGAGGTGGTGTGCCGGATCTGATCCATTCTCGGCAGCCTTGAGATAATCCTTTATGGCAATAAGAGTCTCGACCTTCAAAGGGATTCGCCTGAACTTTTGCCCTTTGCCGATGATGTCGATAACGGCCTGATTCCGGTAGGTTTTGAGATCCTCGACCTTCAGGCTGCATATCTCAGCCTTTCTTAGCCCTGTGGTGAGGAGGGTAAGCAGAATGGCGTAATCACGTTTGCCCTGGAGGGTTCTTCGGTCGGGGACTCGAAGCATGGCCTGGGCTTCTTCCTCGGTGAGAAATTCTGTCTCTTTCTTTTTCATGGCTCAACCTCCTTCCGTAGTTGAACAAACAAGGGTTTAATGGTAGATTTCTTTCGAGTGGGCATCATCCCGTTTCCTTCCAGCCATGAGGGGCAACTCATGGCCTTGGGATGAAGGCTCACTCACTTTTTTTCCCCTCCTTTCTTCAGCAACTTTTCGATTTTTTCACGGGCAAGACGACTCGGAGAAAAAACCCCTTGTTCCCATTTGGAAACAGTGGATAAGGTTGTATGGGTTCCCATGATCAATGCCTGTAAAAGGCTTCATTCTGACTTCTTGTGTTCGAATGGTTATCCGCCCCCACCAACAGGGTAGATTGAATGGGATGACAATTCAATCAGTTGGTCCCTGTATTCCATGGAAAAAAATGCTGTATTTTTGAGTAAATCATATTGGGCGGGGATTATCTTTTAAAAAATCTTCAAAAAGGGTTGTAATGCGTCATAATCCCGCCTATTCTGGTTCTATTTCCAAAAAGGGAGAGGGTAGGGTGCCACCCCTTTCCTTTATGCCTCTACCCAGCATTGGGGATCATCAGCAAAGAGGTCAGGCTTTCCTTGAGCCACGGAGTAGTTGTATGCTACGGCCCGGCAGCCTCTGCACGAAGGCCAGAAAGAACAGGTGCCGCATTTCCCTTTGTAGTTTTCTCTTTCCCGCAGTTTCCAGAGGAGTTCGGAAGAGGCCCAGATTTCACGTAAGGGTTTCCTTTTCAGGTTTCCGGCAACCAGGCCAATCCGGCGGCAGGGCATCACGGACCCATCACAGGTGATGGTTACACCGGAGAACCCAGCACTGCAGCCCGCAAGGGTGAGGCTGCAACCTGGGGCCGGTTTAACACCTAAAAGGGTACCGGCCAGAGGGTCTCCTGATACGACTTCAAAAGAAGGTCGATTCAATGATTGAATTTTTTGATACGCGGATTTAACCTCCTCAGATGTGAGAAGGTTATTTATCAAGGATTTTCCCCTTCCACATGGGACGACCCGGGAGAACCCGATACCATAAAATCCCATGCTCCTGGCGATTTCCACTGTCTTTTCAATCTGGTGATAATTCAGGCGCGAAAGGGTTACATTGGCACTCACCCGGTTGCCAGCCTGAAATAGAATTCCAACACCCCGTTCCATCTGGGTGAAATTTCCCTTGCCTCTGATCGAATCATGAAGATCCGGGGGGCCTTCAAGACTTACCTGAATATCCGACACCCCGATCTGGGCAGCCTTCTCGGCCTCGTCTCTATTGAACAAAGTACCGTTGGTCATCATCGCTACCCCATAACCTTTACCCTTGGTGTACGCGATGACTTCCCAGAGTCCCCTGTAAAGAAGAGGTTCTCCTCCCGTGAAATGGACCGACGGGGCAACCCGAATGCCGTGCTCCCTCTCCCAGGCCCTAAACATCTCGGTCGCCCTGTCGATCTCATGTCTTACTTCATCCACGGTCATCTCCTGGGGCGTTCTTCGGCCCTGATAGCAATGGCGGCAGCGAAGATTGCACCGCTCCGTGAGATGCCATTGGATGAAAAAATCGAAGGTTTTAATTGCCGAACCGGCAATTAGATGCTTTTTCACTTCTTTCACTTGAGACATCGTTTGCCAGGTTCAGCAGCCCGCATCATTTCCCAGAATTTCGCCTCCTGCCGTCTGGCATCTGCGTTCAAAACGACCTTCCTTCTGGTCTTCATCCGGTTTCACCTCCCTTCCTGTTTATTTGGCCTGGGTCCAACTGGACTGCGGCACATCGGAATCTGAATAAATAGTCCATTTTTTGTAGGGCGGGCCTCTGTACCCGCCTGTTGTTATTGGTCGGCTGCTACTCTTCAAAATGAATATAACGCCGTATAAAGTAAATAAAGGACCCACTGTATTTTGTAAGAAAAAAGACTGTATTTTTAGGAGAGATGCGGTGATAGCGAGATGGTCGTTTCCTTCGTTTAGAATTTTCTTCATGTCCCCGTGTCATCCCCTCTCCGCGTCTTTCATTCTCCTCCTACACGGACCAGCTAACCTGAATCGTCGTTCCCTTATTCTTGACCGATTCGATTGAAAAAAAACCGCCTGAAAGTTTGGCCCTTTCTTGCATGCTGGTAAGACCCAATCCCCGGCCTGGCCACTCCACAGAGGCCTTTCCACTCAGATCGAACCCTTGGCCGTTATCCTGAATCATCAATGCAATCCTGCCATCCCCTTTCTTGAGAGAGAGGGAGACCAGGGATGCCTTACTATGTTTTGCGATATTGTTCATGGCCTCCTGCAGGATCCTGTAAATCGCGATGTTCAGGGGTTTGGGCACGGCATCTTCATCGATATTGGTCTGAATTTCGATCTGAATGTCTGCATAGGTTTTTTGAAATTGTCTGCAGAACCAGGAGAACGTTGCCATGATACCCAGATCGTCAAGCATCGGGGGCCTCAAATCCATCTGTAACCGCCGGGCCTCGTCGATACTCTCCTGAATCACAGGAATGAGTTCTCTAATGGACCTGGTGCTTGGATCATTCCTCTTCTCCATTTCGTGAAGGGTGTTTTCTACCTTAAACTTGATTGCGTTCAAGGATTGACCCAGACTGTCATGGACTTCGAGAGCGATCCGCCTTCTTTCGTTTTCCTGAATCGAGAGGAGCTCCGAAGAAAGCAGGCGGAGCCGTTTCTCGGATTCGCGCAGTTCATCCTCTAAATTGAACCGGTTGACCGCTTCTCCAATCAGAGGTGCCATAGACTCCATGAATTCCACTGTCTTCGCCGGTACCATTCCCTCCTTTTCATCTGCCACATGAATTGCTCCAAGTATCCTACCCCGGTAGCTGATGGGGATAACGGCAACGGAGAGAAACCCATTTAGGACGCAAACGCCTCTAAATCTGGTTTTTTCCTCTTCTGAAAGTTTCTTGATAAATTCGATCGTATTATTACAAACGAAAGATCCCGCCGATGACATGACAGATGCATCTTGTGGGTCTGGTTTTCCTGTGACGACTCTGATGCAGGCGCATTGATGCTGTTCAACGGAAAGCCAATTCTCGGACTCCCAGAATTCCCGGCTGAAACCCACATAAGACTCATAGGGGATAAATCCCTTCTTGTCCAGTGCCCGGATACCTATGCAGCAGCAACCAGTCCAGTTTTGAAGGAGACTGACCACTTCATCGAGGTATTCACTCCTTGTTTCCTTTTTTGAAAAGAGATTGAGCAGGGCATTGGTGGCATAGATTTGATTCTCCACTTCCTTGTGCTCGGTGATGTCCCGTGCGGCTGCAAAGATCCCTTGAATTTCCCCCGTTTCATTTCGATAGAGCGTTGCATTGTATAATACGTCAGTGACGCGGCCCGTGGTATGGCGGATGGCGAGGGGGTAATCCCGTACAAATCCGTTGTAAAAGACCAGTTGGTACCCTTTTCGCGCCTTTTCGGGTTCGGTAAAGTAGTATGAGAAATCGCTTCCGATCAGGGTTTCCCGGGTGGCACCTGTAACCAGTTCTGTAGCCTTGTTTACATCCATGATCCTTCCGTCCCTGTCGATGGTGACCATAGGGTCAAGACTTGCTTCGATCAGGGTTCTTGCATATAGGGAAGCATCCCTTAAAGCCCGGTCCGCCCGTGCGCGGCCAATCATCTCTCCGAGTTCTATGGCGATTGTATCGATCAGGCCCTGTTCCTCCTTCAGGAACGGTCCCTCATGGGCCATGGGTTTTTCTTCCAGATAGCAGATCTCCACTCTGCCGATTTTTGCATCGTCGACGATGATTTCGCTTACCTGCTTCCAGGGGGTCTCTCGGAAGTTGTCCGTTCTGTATTCTTCTTGATCGAGAGTGATTCGGGCAGATGCGATTTCGGGATATTGCCATCCCGAAGGCAATAGGCTGACGATACCTTGAATTCTTTCTTCCAACTGGATGGATTGTTTTTCAACCTGATAACAGGTCGAATAGAGGCAGTTGATCTCTTGAATGCGCTTATTGAGATCGTGAGTCAGTTTTCGTAAGGTCTCCTCCGTCTGCTTCCGTACGGCTATTTCCGCTTTCAATTCCTGTTCTGCGCGTTTTCGATCCGACAAATCGATGAGAGCGGACCGGGTCCATAAATTTTTGGAATTCTTGGAGGCCCCTCGCTTCGATTTTCTTACGATCGATTTCGCTGAATTCTTCGTAGCCATGTTTTATTCCTTTCTAAACATGAGGCCGCATCCTATAAAATGGCTGAAGAAAGACAATCAAAACCCAATTTACACCTTCGTTTTTTGATTGTCAATTTGTTTGTGCCAATTGTTGCATAAATTGAGCGTTCCGCCCGGTAACCTGAAAACATACCCGCAACGATAGGGGCCGTCCCAGGACAAGCGGGTCGTTTTGCGGGTGTTCTATCCTGTTGCTGCAGGGTGCGTTAGCGATTGTGGAAGAGACGGCAAATGCTCAAAGCCCAACACCGCTCACGGGATTCTTGCAGTGGGGGCACTTACCCTCTTTCACTTCGTACTTAGGGATCGTATAGCCAACACGTTCAATCAACAACTGATTGCATTGATGGCAATAAGTATCGCTTCCTTTACCCATCACGTTGCCGAGGTAGACATAACGCAGGCCCGCTTCCTTGCCAATCTCATAGGCGCGATTCATTGTCTTGATCGGTGTGCTTTCTAAACCCTCCATCTGGTATTGGGGATAGAACCGGCTGATATGCCAGGGGATGGAGGGGTCTATTCCGGTCAAAAACTCTGCGATCTTTTTGAACTCTTCCTCAGAATCGTTCTGGCCAGGCACGACAAGGGTCGTGACCTCGACCCAGATATTCAGTTTCTTCATCAGTTCAATGCTCTTGAGCACCGGAGCGAGCCTTCCTTTACAGACCTTTCGATAGTAATCGTCATTGAATGATTTAAGGTCGATATTCGCCGCGTCAAGAAAGGGATGGGCCATTTTGATCATTTCTTCTGTCATGTAACCATTGGTGACAAAGACATTATAAAGTCCCTCTTTTTTTGCCAACTGGCCGACGTCGAAGGCATACTCAAAAAAGATCGTGGGCTCGGTGTAGGTATAGGAAATGCTTTTTGAACCGGTCCGCTTTGCGTGTTTCACCACATCTTCTGGTTTAACTTCTTCGGAGCGGAGACCCAATGTCTTAGCCTCCTTTACCTGCGAGATCTGCCAATTCTGGCAAAACCCGCATTGGAAGTTACAACCGACGGTAGCGATCGAAAAGGAAGTTGATCCGGGGAGGAAATGGTAAAGAGGCTTTTTCTCGATGGGGTCGGTATTCTGGGCAACAAGTTTACCGTAGGCATGGGTATAGAGTGTTCCGCCTCTGTTTTCTCTGACATTGCAAATACCGAATTTCCCGTCAGAGATCAGGCAGTGATGGCTGCACAGAAAACACGAGACCTTGCTGTCTTCCAATTTTTTGTAAAGCAGGGCTTCTTTTAGCATGACGATGGCCTTTCCTAAAAGTGTAATAGGCATTTGGCCTGTCTTTATCAAGAAGTTCAAAGGACTCTTCTGAAGAAAGTCCAAAAAACGAGGAAACCGTCATTCTGAGCGAAACGAAGAATCTCAATTTTGCGAAACCCTTCACTTTGCTCAGGGTGACAAGAAAACTTCTTAACGGGTTTGACTCGAATTATATCACATCCCGTCGATTGAAAGCTGCCACATGGGTCTGAAAATACAGTATTGTTTGTCACAAAATACAGGACTTTCCCTATATGTTTTTTGGGACTCTTCAGGTATCTTAACTTCGGATGATCGTCAACCCCTGCCCCCTCGATAGAAAAGGTGGAAGGGGATATTTCTCAAAGAGTTGCAGGAAGAAGGTTGGGTGAGGCGCCTTCGGCTCCCGTTTTCTCAGGCTCTATCTCATGGGGCAGCATGAAACAACTCGAATAGATCGGGGCTGATACACAAAAACTGTCTTTTCTCATTTCCAGTTTGATGTCATCCTTATTGGCGCCGGGCATTTCCAAATCGATCCTCAGACGACCTCTTTCTTCGTCATGAGAAAAGCAGGCGCAAGGAGGTACTCTGTTTTTATCGGCCATAAAAACACCCCCTTTCTCTGCTAAAAATGTAATTATTTTGAATTTGAAATTCAAGATGAACAAAAGCGAAATTTGTGATATAAAAAAAGATAGTCTTTCAAGTTTAGCATGGGTGGGAACGGATTTTCAACGCTTCGCATTAGATGATATTGAGTTCGAATTCCGTTTGTCCTTCGACAGGCTCAGGACGAAAGAAGGAATGGAGGAAGCCCTATGGGGATGACATTGGCTGAAAAGATACTGAGTGAGCACGCCGGGAGGGAAGTTAAGGCGGGCGAACTCGTTGTCGTAAAGGTCGATCTCGCCTATACCCAGGATGGCACAGGCCCGTTAGCGGTGCGGAAGATTTACGAAATGGAGTTTGAAGCGGTCTACAATCCCAAACGGACCATCTTCTTTCTCGATCATGCTGCTCCCAGTCCGAGGTTCGAGTTGAGCAACGATCATGTTTTCTTGAGAGAATTTGCACAAAAAGTGGGCGCAAAGATTTCGGATGTGGGCTCGGGTATCTCCCATCAGGTTGTAGCCGAAAAAGAGGTGAGGCCCGGCGATGTGGTGGTCGGAGCGGATTCTCACACCTGTACTGGAGGAGCGCTGGGAGCCTTTGCAACAGGTGTAGGATCAACCGATGCAGCCGTCGCCATTGCGCTGGGCAAGATCTGGTTCAGGGTACCCGAGACCATCCGGGTCGTTGTGGAAGGGAAACTTCCTGTGGGTGTCTATGGAAAGGATATCATCCTCCATCTGATCGGGAAGATCGGTGCTGCCGGTGCAACCTATAAGGCGTTAGAGTACACAGGAGATACGATCGAAAATCTTGAAATGCCCGGGAGGCTGACAATTGGCAACATGGCTGTGGAGGCGGGAGCAAAGGTTGGGCTCTTTCCCTCTGATGAGATTACCCAGGGGTGGCTGGATCGGATGGGGAGGCCGGATGATTTTAAGAGAATCGTTCCCGATCCTGATGCTCGATATGAACAAACGATAAACTTGAAGGCGAGCGATCTTAAGCCCACGATCGCCTGTCCCCATCAGGTTGACAATACCAAGACCATCGATGAAATAGGGGAGGTGAGAGTTGATCAGGTCTTTCTCGGGACCTCCTGTAACGGAAGATTAGAAGACCTTCAAATTGCGGCAAAGATCTTGAAGGGGAGGACGCTCCATCCGAAGACCCGGATGATTGTGACTCCGGGTACCTCCCTCGTTTATAAAGAGGCCATGAGGGATGGAACCATGGAGATCCTCGTCGAAGCAGGAGCCCTGATTACCCCGGCTGGCTGCGGTGCCTGCGTGGGTCTCCATGATGGGGTCCTGGGGGACGGAGAGGTCTGTCTTGCCACCCAGCCCAGAAATTTTAAAGGAAGGATGGGAAGCCCAAAGTCGTTTATCTATCTGGGTTCTCCGGCTGTGGCCGCTGCTACAGCCATCGAGGGAAAGATTGCCGACCCCCGAAGGTACCTGTAAGGAGGGGAAAATGAAAGGAAAGGCATGGAAGTTTGGCGATGCCATCAGTACAGACCATATCATCCCGGGCCGTTATTTCTATTTGAGATCGAACCTGCCTGAGCTTGCAAAACATCTTCTGGAATACGAGAGGCCAGGTTTTCCAGAGATGGTCTCAAAAGGCGATTTCATTGTGGGAGGTCAAAATTTCGGTCTGGGATCGAGCCGGGAGCATGCAGCTATTGTGATCAAGATGAACGGGATCCAGGCTGTCCTGGCTAAGAGCTTTGCCCGGATCTTTTACCGGAACTGTTTCAATAACGGCCTTCCGGCTATCATCTGCGACACCGATCAAATCGGGGAAGGGGATGAATTGGAAATTTTCCTCGAAGAGGGGAAAATCAACGACCTCACGCAGAAGGAAACCCGCACTTTTCAACCCTTTCCACCCATGATGAAGAAAATCTTAAGCGATGGCGGACTGGTGGAACATGTGAAGAAATACCGGGACCTTAAAATCTAATCTGCATTCACGCAAACGAACGGGCATGCATCCAAAGCTTTCCAAAGTGGCTTTAATGAGATTCCTGAAGAGGAGGTAAACGATGGAATGGGTGAAGGCCTTTGCCATGCTGATCGGAAGAATCCTTCTGGTCCTGATCTTTCTTCAATCAGGAACTGGAAAGATTGGAAATTTCGCGGGCACTGCACAGTACATGGCCAAGTTTGGAATGCCCTATACGACTTTTTTTCTTCTTGGCTCCATCTTTCTTGAACTTGTGGGAAGCATTACAGTCATCCTGGGGTTTTTGACCCGAGTAGGCGCATTGTTGCTCCTCATTTTTTTAATCCCTACCACGCTGATCTTTCATAGCAATTTTGCAGACCATATGCAGATGATTCATTTCATGAAGAACCTGAGCATCTTTGGAGGATGCCTGTTGCTTCTCGGAGGAGGCCCCGGTCGATTGAGCCTCGATCACCTTTTTGGAGGAAGGAAAAGAAAAAGGGGGAAATAAGGCCGGCAATCGTCGGTCCAGAGCCGGGCGCAGGCTACCGTATGGAAATTAGGTTCCCCTCGAACAGTGGCAATTAAGAATTCATTCACGAGGTTCCGAAGATTAAACGTCTGAGTCTCTGGTGGAAGGCCTTCCGGTTTCATTATGCGTCGGCGAGCTTTATGCCAGCCCTTCTGGGCGGGATGATTGCGTGGACCGCAGATGGCCAGTTTCATCCCGGATACTTTCTCTTGACCATGTTTGGCTTGATTCTCAACCATTTGGCGCTAAATATGACCGATGAATACTATGACTTCCGCCATCTGATCGATGCGTTTGCCAATCATGAGAATCCTTATGCAGGAGGAAGCAGGACATTATCCGAGGGTCAAATTAAACCGGAGAGGATGAAGCAAGTATTTATCACTTTTTATTGCGTTGCCATCGGAATTGGCGTCTTTCTTGGTATCATGAGGGGCACTTTTATCATCTTTCTTTTAGCCATCGGTTTCTTCTGTGCTTATTTCTATACCGCTCCCCCCATTCGATTTGGTTACCGGGGTCTGGGTGAGATTGCTCAACTTCTCTGCTTTGGTCCAGGGATCGGTTTGGGAGCTTACTATGTCCAGACTCAGAAGATCTCCTGGGAAGCCTTCTGGGGAACACTTCCCTTTGGGATCATGCTCTTTTCAATGATTACCATCAATGAGATTCCCGATTATTTTGGAGATCGGAAAGGTGGAAAGTACAATTTAGTCGCCCGCTTCGGCAGGGAGACAGGAGTCTGGTTATTTATTTTAAGCCTCCTCGCTGCTTACGGAGCCATCCTATCCGGGGTGACCCTTGGAAAAATCCCTCCAATAGGGTTGATCTCTCTCTTGACGCTTCCGATCGCCTTCAAGACCATCTCCATCTTAAGGAACCATTACCAGGATCCAACGAAGATGGCCCCTGCCAATCTGGGGATGATCTGCGCCCACAATTTTACTGCTATCCTGCTCATTTTTGCCTATTTCATCGAAGGGTTTAGAAAGGAAGATTTGATAGCCTCCTTTCTTCCCTTGGCGGTTTTAGTAGTTCTTTATCTTCCAGTTGGGAAGCTGATTGGTGGCGCATTGCTGTCGAAGAAGGGGTAAGTAATCAATATTTTCAGGGTCGGCCATCCCGCGATCTTCAGCGCCCAGGCACGGACACGTTATTTGCAGAAAGGAGAGTAATCATGGTACAGGAGGAATTTTATCTTCTGGAGTTTGCAGGAGCGGAGTGACCCCATTGCCGCAGCATGGAACCTCTCGTGCAGAGGTTAGAAGAAGAAGAGAAGGTCAAAGTGGCGAAGATGGAAGTCTGGCATAATGATGCCAATGCAAAACTGATGCGGGAGCTTGATAAGGGCTATTGTGGAGGCGTTCCCTTCTTTTTTAACAAGAAGACAGGGAAATGGATCTGTGGTTCGACCGATTACGAACGATTAAAGAAATGGGCCACAGAATAGATTTTAAGAAAAAGGGTTCAAGGATTCGAGGGTTCATGGGCTCGAGTGTTCCCATATCGTCATTGCGTTACGGAGTCTCAAGACCCAATTCCCTGATGTCTTCACTATTTCCCTTGACCACCGGAATCCTTGTCCCCTCAAACCTTATTTTTGTGAAGGAGAGATTATGAGCCTGATGGAGGAATACTATCCGCTAAAGGGTAAGATGTTTCAGATGCTCAAGCCTGATGGGACTCTCCTGCCGGGGATCAAGCCCCCCCTGAGTGATCAGGAGACTTTTTCTCTATTCCAGAAGATGGTCTTCATCCGGCTGGCAGATCAGAGGGCTCTGATGCTTCAACGGCAAGGCCGTTTTGGGACCTATGCTCCCTGCTGGGGGCAGGAGGCCTGCCAGGTGGGAAGCGCTTACATGCTCCAGAAAGGGGATTGGATCTTTCCCGCCTTCAGAGAATTGGCGGCCACCATGACGATGGGGATTTCCTTAAGTTTGTTCTTTCTCTACTGGATGGGAAACGAGATGGGAAGCCGGGCGCCGGAGGGAATTAATGTCATGCCCGTTGCTATCCCTGTGGGGACGCAGCCCCTCCACGCCGTCGGCGTTGCATGGGCTGCGAAGCTCAAAGGGGAAAAGATCGTTACCATGACCTACTTTGGAGACGGGGCCACTTCCAAAGGCGATTTCCATGAGGCAATGAATTTAGCAGGGGTCTTTAAGACCCCGACGATCTTCTTCTGTCAGAACAATCAATTTGCCATTTCAGTTCCGAGAAAGATGCAGACCGCTTCGGCAACCCTTGCCCAGAAGGCCATTGCGTATGGATTCGATGGCATTCAAGTGGACGGAAACGACCTCTTTGCGGTGATGGCTGCAACCAAAGAAGCAGTAGAAAAAGCCCGGTCCGGAGGAGGCCCCACGTTAATTGAAGGAGTAACTTTCCGGTTTGGCCCGCACACCACAGCAGATGACCCGACGAAGTACCGGAAAGAAGAAGAGATTGAACCCTGGAAGCCCCTTGATCCCTTTGTTCGCCTGCGTCTTTACCTCAAAGATAAAGGGTTATGGAGTGAAGAGATTGAACAGCAAGCCGGTGAAGAGGCACAGAAGCAGATTGACGAGGCGGTCAAAGAGGCCGAAGCGGTTCCAGCTCCGGCTCCTGAAGAGATTTTCAAATATGTATTCGCAGAGATGACGCCCCAACTAAAGGAACAATTGGAGTACTTAAAATCAACCCTGTAGAAACAAAAACACAAAAGCATTGGTCGTTGGAATTGGGTGCTTGATTATTATTTGAGTATTAGGATTTGGTTATTGGAATTTAACAATGGGTAGGGCAGGCCGCCGTGCGTGCCTGCCTGTCCAGTACAGGAGATCATATGGCCAAACTGAATATGGTGGAGGCGCTCAATCTGGCTTTCAGAGAGGAGATGGAGAGGGACAAGCGGGTGATAGTCCTGGGCGAGGATGTGGGACGGGAGGGAGGTGTCTTTCGGGTTACCGATGGGCTACAACAAAAATTCGGAGGGGACCGGGTGATCGACACACCTTTGGAGGAGTCCGGGATTGTGGGGGCAGCCTTTGGCCTCGCTCTCAACGGATTTCGGCCGATCGCTGAGATTCAGTTTGAAGGTTTTCTTTATCCCTGCATCGATCAGATCACGAACCATATCGGAAGGATTCGAAACCGGTCAAGAGGTCGGTTTATTGCCCCCTTGGTCATCCGGGCACCCTATGGAGGCGGCATTCATGCGCCGGAACATCATTCCGACAGTCCCGAGGCCATTTTCATGCACACCCCAGGGATCAAGGTGGTTATTCCTTCGACCCCCAACGAGGCCAGGGGTCTCCTGCTTTCTTCGATCCGGGACCCTGACCCTGTCATCTTCCTCGAACCCAAGCGTATCTACCGTGCCATTCGGGAGGAGGTGCCTGAAGGGGACCATGCCATTCCGTTGGGGAATGCGAGGATGGTAAGAGAAGGGAAGGATGTGACCATCATCGCCTGGGGAGCAATGGTGCGGGAGGCGTCAGCGGCTGCCGAGCAGTTAATAGGAGAGAAGATTGAGGCGGAGATCATCGATCTCCGAACGCTCTCTCCTATGGATGTCGATGCCATCATCCGTTCCATCCGGAAAACAGGGAGAGGGGTTGTTGTTCATGAAGCGCCCAGGACCTGCGGCCCGGGCGCAGAGATCATTGCCCTCATCAATGAAAAGGCTTTGCTTTCCCTTCAAGGACCCGTGGAGAGAGTGACGGGATTTGATATACCGGTCCCCCTTTCAAAGTCAGAGCACTACTATCTTCCCAATCCTAAACGGATTGTGATGGCAGTCAAGAAAGTGATGAACTTCTGAATAATGGAATAGTGGGATATATTCCAATTGTTTTATGGAGGCATTATGGCATACGAATTTAAGTTTCCTGACATTGGAGAAGGATTGACCGAAGGAGAGATCGTCCGCTGGCTGGTCAAGGAAGGGGATGAGGTCAAGGAAGGGCAACCTCTTGTTGAGGTTGAAACGGACAAGGCTCTTGCAGAGATTCCTTCTCCCCGGACAGGGGTGGTTCAGAAAATACTGGCCAAGGAGAAAGAGATCGTAAAGGTGGGCCAGGTGATCGTAGTCTTCGGGGAGAAGGGGGAAGCCGTCGCCAGGAGGGAAGCCCCTGTTGCGGTTGCCCAGAAGGAAGCTCCGGCAACTCCACCTCCAAAGCCCAAATCGGTCGGGGTAGTGGGAGAATTGGAAGAGGCACCGGAAGAACCCGCAGTCCCAGCGCTGAAACCGGCCATCGAAAGACCTGCTTTGGTTAGCCCCCATGTACTGGCGACGCCGGCTGTCAGGGCCCTTGCCAGAGAATTGGGAGTCGATATTGAAAAAGTGAAAGGAACAGGAACCGGGGGCCGGGTGACGGAGAAGGATGTTCGTGAGGCATCAGAGGCAAAAGAGAAACCTGCCGAACCAGTGAAGCCGCCGACCCTAGCTAAGAAGTACGATTTCTATGGTTATATTGAACATGTTCCTTTAAGGGGTGTTCGCCGTTCAATCGCAAAGGCCATGGTCAAGTCGAAATATACTGCACCCCACGTAACGGCCATGGATGAAGCGGATGTCACCGAGTTATGGAAAATCAAAGAGAAGGAGAAGAAGGCGGCAGAAAAGAGGGGCATTAAACTGACCGTTCTGCCTTTCATCATCAAGGCGGTGATTGCCGGTCTGAAAGAGCACCCCTATCTCAATGCCTCACTGGATGACGAACATGAAGAGATTATCCTGAAAAAATATTTCAATATTGGAATGGCCACAGATACTGCTGAAGGACTCATGGTTCCTGTAGTGAAGAAGGCAGATGGTAAATCCATCCTTCAGCTTGCAGAGGAATTGTTGCAGCTGTCCGAGAAGGCACGGAACCGGAAAGTTGATCTGGCTGATTTGAAGGGAGGGACCTTTACCATCACCAATTATGGGGCGATCGGAGGGATGTACGGGACTCCGATCATCAACCACCCTGAAGTGGCGATCCTGGGCATTGGGAGGATGAAAGAGACGCCTGTGGTGAAAGATGGGAAAGTGGAAATACGGAAAATTTTATTTTTGTCTCTCTCATTTGATCATCGCGTGGTGGATGGAGCAGAAGCCGCCCGATTTCTCAATACGATCATTTCTCACCTTGAAGACCCGGACCTTATTTTCTTGGAATCTTAGGATGTCGGGCAGGTCCCGCAAAACGCAGGATGCCCTACCCATTATTTCTATCACATGTTCAGGGCCGTTCTTCCGGGAGAATTCCTTTTTTAACATAAATGGGTCGAACCATCTCCCTCAAGGATGGAAGTTTTCTTGCAAAGAGAAATGAACCCAGGATGCAGGCAATCCCCCCCACCATAATGGTGCCGGGGGCCCCGATCCTATCTGCAAGACTTCCTGAAAAGAGGCTCCCAAAAGGGACCATGCCTATGAAAGCCATCGTATAAAGGCTCATCACCCGGCCTCGTTTGTCCTCCTCGACCAGGGTCTGTAAAAGGGTGTTTGTCGATGCCATCTGCACGATCATTCCAAAACCGGTCAATACCATAAACGTCAAAGAAAGCCAAAAGAGGCGAGAAAGGGAAAAAGCGATGAGCCCCACCCCAAAGATACCGGTGGCGATAACGACGACTCTGCCTAATCCTAAGACCGTCTTCCGGGATGCAAGATACAAGGTTCCTGCCAGCGCACCCACACCCGCCGCCCCCAAGAGGAAACCGAGGGCCTGGGGCCCGCCCTTCAGGATCTTTTCGGCAAAAATAGGCATCAGGACGGTGTAGGGCATTCCCATCAAGCTGACCAGTGCAAGAAGAAGCAGCAGAGACCGAATGGGTGTAAATCCAAAGGCGTAGGAAAACCCTTCTTTCAGTCCGTGAATAAATTGCGATCTCTGCCCCTGTTTCTTTGGGGGGGGTATCTGCATGGCCAATAAGGCCCAAATGACAGCGATGAAACTGAGACCATTGATGAGAAAACAGAGACCTTCTCCCAAGGTTGCAATCAGCAATCCCGCGATAGAAGGTCCTAATAAACGGGCTCCGTTGACCATAGAGGAATTTAGGGCAATGGCATTTCCCAGATCCTCTCTCCTTTCGATCATGTCCACCACAAAGGATTGGCGTATGGGTATGTCTAAGGCATTTATGAAACCGAGAAAAAGGCTTAAGATGACGACATGCCAGACTTCAATCAAGCCTGTCAGGACGAGAACTGCAAACATCAGAGCCTGGATCATGGATAGGGTTTGGGTGACCACGAGCATGCGGTGACGGTTCCATCGGTCCGCTAATATCCCGCCAAAGGGGGCTATGACAAAGGCAGGGATACGACTTGTAAACCCAACGACGCCCAATAATAGAGCGGAATGGGTCAACCGATAGACCAGCCAATTCATGGCAATTTGCTGCATCCAGGTCCCGATGAGGGAAATGCTTTGCCCGCCAAAAAAGAGACGGTAATTTCGGTGGGCCAGCGCCCTAAAAACCACCTTCAAGCCCTCTTGATTCTGAGACGAATCAGAGTTGATTTTACTTTTTACACCTTCCATTTTTTGATAGCCTCGTGAAAAAATCGAAATCCGTCACTCCGGCGAAAACCGGGGTCCAGGCGTCGTCTCCGCAAAAGCAAGGAACCATCTTAAGGATTGGATTCCTATTTGATAGAGTCAGACTATTTTTTCTGGGCGTCATAGGCTTTGATGACCCGATCCGTCATGTCCAGAGAGTGGGAGGCAAAGAGCACGATAGTCTCGTTCTTTTCCAGGATGAGGGTGTAACCTTCATCGTTCCCGATCTTTTGGATCACCATTTGGAGGCCCGTTGAGATCGTTTTTTCCATTGCCATCCGCCGCTGGTTGATCTCGTTCTGTTTGTCCTCTCCCCATCTCTGGAACTCCCGGAACTTACCCTGTAACTCCTTCTCTTTCATCTCCCTGGACTCAGGGGTCAACATCAGATTCTGCTTCTCCAGGGATTCCTTCGCCTCTTGAAGCTCTTTTTGTCTCTCAGCAATGAGGCGTTGAAACTTATCGATTTCCTGGGTGAGCGCCTTCTTGGCGTCTCTTCCCGCGTTACATTCATTGATCGCCTTCTGAATATCGACGGAACCGATCTTTATCTCAGCAGAATAGACCCTCTCACTGATGAATCCTCCAATCAGGATCAGAAGGAACATTCCTATCCCTATTCTCATTGTTTTCATTACGCTATCCCTCCCAGTGTCATGCTCTCATGAAAAGTCTTGGTTTGTCATTCAGAACGAAGTGAAGGATCCTAAAGACGCTGATATGATAAGATTCTTCGCTTCGCTCAGAATGACAGCGTGTCGTTGACCAACTTTTTATGAGTTCATCAATTATAACTTTTTTTATATTAACCGACGTGCTTCCAAAAAAATTTTATGAATCAATGGTTTCTTGTCTCGGAACCCCTGCCTTTCCCACCTTCATTAGCAGGACGAGGGGGAGAATCAAGATCATCATGATTGAGAGAATGTGGAAGACATCGTTAAAGGCCAGCATGGATGCTTGTCTTAAGAGCTCACCGTGAATCACTCCAAGGCTTCCTTGGTCGAGAAGGGAGGCGAATCCCTTTTCCCGTAAGATCCGGGAGATTTGAGGGAACGCAATTTGGAAGGTTCTATCAAAAGGGGTGATATGTTCTACGAGATGGACATGATGAAACTGGGCTCTTCTCGCCAGCATGGTGGTGACAAATGCAACACCGAAGCTCCCTCCGAGGTTTCTCAAGAGGTTGAAGATGCCTGTGGCATTCCCCATCTCTTCTTTTCTGATACTCGACATGGTTGTCGTTGTCAGGGGGATGAAGAGAAATCCCATGCCTATACCCAGCACAATCCTTGGCCAGATGATACTGTTGAAATCAGCAAAGAGGTTATACTGGGCCATGAGATGGACGGAATAGGCAGCCACAGAAATCCCAAAGCCAAGGATCACCTTTGGATTGATCTTTGTGACCAGTCGCCCGGCGATTGGCATGGCGATCATCGTGGCAATTCCGCCAGGACCCAGCACCAGACCTGCAAGGAAAGACGTGTACCCCATTAACGTTTGCAGATAGATCGGAAGCATGACGATACTCCCAAAGAGGTTGAAAAAGACGAAGAACATGATCATGTTTCCTGAACTGAAGGAAAGGTTTCTGAAGGTCCGCAGGTTGACGATCGGGGTTTCGGCAAAGAACTCGGCAACAATAAACAGGCTCAGGGAGGATAGGGAGATAAAACTCAGCCACGTAATGAAAGTGGATGAAAACCAATCTTCCCTCTGCCCCTTGTCCAGGACAATCTGAAGGCATCCGAGGCCAACCACCAGAAAGACAAGACCCCAGTAATCGATCTTCATCTTTGTCCGTTCCATGTAAGGCGGGTTGACGATAAAAAGAAGGACCATCAGGATCGAGATGATTCCTATCGGGACATTGATATAGAAAATCCAGTGCCAGGACCAGTTATCCGTGATCCATCCCCCCACCAGGGGACCGATGATGGGTCCAAACATGATGCCAACGCCAAAGATTGCCATGGCCATCCCATGCTGGCGGGGTGGAAATGTTTCAAGGAGAATGGCCTGAGAAATGGGCTGAAGGGCACCACCTCCCAGACCCTGGAGGACTCTGAAAAGAACGAGACTCTGGAGATTCCATGCGGTACCGCACATCAGGGAGCTGAAGGTGAAAAGAGTGATGGAGAGGATGAGATACTTTTTCCTCCCGAAGAGCTTGCTCAGCCACCCGGTCATGGGAATGATGATGGCGTTCGAAACGAGATAGGAGGTGATGGTCCATGTGGATTCATCGATGCCAGCGGAGAGGCTCCCACGGATATGGTCGAGAGAGACATTGACAACCGATGTGTCAATGATCTCGATGAGGGTAGGGAGCATGACCGTGATGGCGACAACCCAGCGATTCATACCGATCCCATTCCCCTTCACTCTTCTCAAATAAATCCAACTATAAAAATCCGAATGCTAAATGAATGTCAAAGTCCAAAATCAAAATTTCCTAACTTCATTTCGAATCGACCAGGATCGTAGGAACGACAGACATCCCGATCCGCAACAGATGATTGGGATCGCTCCCTTCTTGGAGGACGATCTTGACGGGTATTCTCTGGACGACTTTGACATAGTTTCCTGTAGCATTCTCGGGCGGTAAAAGGGAGAAGACGGCTCCGGTCCCTGCCATGACGCTATCCACCCTTCCATAAAACTCCCTGTTTGGATAGGTGTCCGCTTTTATTTTTACCCTTTGCCCTGGTTTGACCCGTTCCAGTTCGGTCTCTTTGTAATTTGCAGTAATCCAGATGTCTACCGGTTTGAGAGGGACAACAGCCATGAGGGGCTGACCCACCTGGATCTGGTTTCCCACTTCAACCGTTCGCTTTGTGATGTAACCGTCTGAGGGTGCGTAGAGCTTTGTGTAGCCTTGATTCAATTGGGCAGCCTTGAGAAGGGCCTCCTTCTGTTGAATCGTCGCCTGCTGCGGGGGGATGCCGGATTCTGTCTGCTTGATCAAGGCCCTCTGCGTCTCCAGCGAGGCTTCCGTTTGTTTGACCCGTTCCTTTGCCGCCTTCACCTGTGCTCCCGCAATATCGTAATTGGTTTTTGCTTTATCATAATTATCCTTCGGAACCACCTCTCTTTTCCAAAGGGCCTCTGCTCTCTTGAAATCGATCTCCGCCTGCCGGGAAGTGGTCTCCTGGAGTTCAAGGTTTGCCCGAGCGGCCTCCAAAGAAGCCATCATCTCAACGAGCTGTTTCTTAACGGTATCGATATTGTCACGAATCTGATGGAGCTTGGTCCTCTCCGTCTCGAGATTGGCCTGGGCTTCTTTTACCCTGACGTCGTAGTCCACCGGGTCGATCTCGAGGAGGGGGTCATTCTTTTTAACAAGCTGGTTATCGTTGACATAAAGGGTCCTCACCGTACCCGGGATCTTGGGCGCAATCGAATGAATTCTGCCGTCAACAAAGGCGTCATCGGTGGTAATATGGGTCTTCTTGTACTTTAAGTAAAAATAGAGGGTCGCTGCTCCGATCAGGATAAGACAAAGAAATAAGATAAAGGTAAATATTTTTCTTTTCGTAGAGTTCGGTTTCTGTTTTTTTTCTTCCATGGAATCCTGCTCCTCCTGACCTGTTCCCGTGTCTATGTTATGGCTTACCTGCTCAATTGTAAAGACCCTTCCCATTCTGTAAAACTTCTGACTCCTTCTGTCCAGCTTGTAATCGACCTAAAAATCTTTTAAAAAAATTCCTGAGAATTCATAAATAAGGGATGAAAAGCTAAGGATGAAAAGATCGAGGCATATCGTTTTTAGGTCGTTCATTTCATTGCCCGCATCGAAGAACCCGATCTCATCCCGAGAAGTATGTAGAGGAGAGGTTACAAAGTAATCCCTCAGGAAGATGTAAAGGAATCGGCGGCCTGTGCCTTGGCCCGCAAGGACGAGTGTCTTGTCGAAGCTTCAGGAGGCGGATCATCGGATGTTATGGGTGACCATCCTTCTTGGTAATACAGAGTAATTAACGATGCTTGGACCATCGAGTTCAATTTTAGGGTTCCGCCCTAAAGCTTCTCCAATCCACCCGTCCTCGTGGGCCGGAGCGATGCCGATCGGGGAAACAGGATTTTTTCACACCTTCTGAGGTATTACTCACAAGTTAATTTTTTTCTTGACAATAAAAAAAAAGGATATATAAATAGTCTACAAATGTAGACCTAATAAAGCGATGGGATAAATTATAGGTAAAGAAGAAAATAAAGCTCAAGTAAAACATCTAACCTAAAAGGAAAAGAGGGATAATGACAGACCCATTAACTTCAACACAGGAAAAGGTATTAAGTTTTCTTAAGAGTTTTATTGGTGAAATGGGATATCCACCGACTCTTAGAGAAATCGCCTTTCATTTTGGGCTGAAGGGACCCAAGGCTCCGCAGAAAACCCTTAACATTCTGGAACGGAAAGGCTACATCCGGAGAACCCCTGGGGGGTCGAGGGCTGTTGAAATTCTAAATACAAAAACGGGCAGGCAAAGAGGCCTACCCTACGAAAATATTTTGCTGCCACAAATGCCTGCCAGCAGACAGGGTGGCACGCCTTACGGAATGAAATTAGGACAGTCAACCATCGCGCCGACTTTTCCAATTCCGATCATCGGAAGAGTGACCGCCGGCGAGCCTATCCTGGCCATCGAAAATATTGAAGGGTACATTCATCTTGACCGCAGCCTTGTTTCTTCTAAGAATGTCTTTCTTCTTCGGGTTCAGGGCGATAGCATGATCGAAGCCCATATCCAGGATGGGGATTTTGCAATGGTAAGACCTCAATCGACTGCTGAAGATGGTGAAATCGTTGTGGCCCTGATCGAGGATGAGGCGACAATCAAAAAGATCTTTCGAAAGAGGGATTTAGTTCGCCTGGAGCCTGCGAATCCAACCATGGAACCCATCGTCGTTCAAAAAGGAGAGAAAAAAGTAACGATTGTTGGAAAAGTGGTGGGGATCTTTAGGAAACTTTAAGAAGAAAGGGGTCAAGGGTTCAAGTTTTTGGTCTTAGATTTTTTATTGCAGAGCGGTTATTGAGGCACCACACTTAGAATCCGGCATTATGGAATGACCGTGTAATTCTTCATATTGATATGGATGCCTTCTTCATATCGGTGGAGCAGAGGGATCATCCTTCCCTCCGGGGAAAAGCAGCTGCTGTCTGCGGTTCCCTTTCACGAAGCGTGGTGACCTCCGCCACCTATGAGGCAAGGCCTTTTGGCATTCGGGCCGGCATGCCAACCCAAGAGGCAAAAAGGCGGTGTCCCCATTTGATTCTTGTGGAAGGGAATCATTCCAAGTATACGGAGGTATCTGCACGAATCTTTTCTCTTTTAAAGGATTATACCCCCTGTGTGGAAATCGCTTCGATTGACGAGGCTTTTCTCGATATCACCGAATCCCAACTTCTCTTTAAGTCTCCCTCAAACATCGCCCATTCGATCAAAGGCTTGATCCGGGAGAGAGAGGGTCTCACCTGTTCTATTGGCATTGCCCCGAACAAGCTCCTTGCCAAGCTCGGAAGCCGGTTGAAAAAACCGGATGGACTGGTATCCATTCCAAAAGAGGAGGCCGAGGGTCTACTCAAAGACCTCCCTGTGGGCAAACTCCATGGGATCGGCCCGAGGCTTGAAGAATCCCTCAATTCAATCGGCATCTTCACCTGCAGTCAATTAGGGAAGATTCCCGTTTCGTTCCTGAAAAGGAGATTTGGAGTGATCGGGGAGAGGCTTCACGAAATGGGTCTCGGTTGGGATGATAGCCCGGTAGTTCCTTTTGATGAGGGGAAGATGCAAAGTCCCTCAGCCACAGCGTGACCCTTGAAGAGGATACCTCTGATCCCCTCCTGATTAGAAAAGTTCTCCTCCAGCTTTCTGAAAAGGTTTCGAAGAGGATGAGGAAAGAGGGGCTTTATGGAAAGAGGGTAACCCTTACCGTCCGTTATTCCGATTTTTTTACCTTCACCAAACAGAAAACCCTCTCCCAATGGATCAACAGCGGCAATGAGGTCTTTCGCCATTCCCTCCAGATTTTCGAGTCGATTTCTCACCCCAAACCGATTCGCCTCCTGGGTGTGGGGGTTTCCCTTTTTAAAAAGGAATGGTGCCAGATGGACCTTTTTGAGAAGAGAGAAAGGAAGGATAATTTACTCAAGGCCATGGACAATGTGAACGAAAGGTTTGGAGATTGGACATTGACATGGGGAGGACTCCATTAAACAATCGGCAGGCAGTAGATCGATGTCATTCTTTGGGATCTTCTATCGAAATTTTCATCTTTACCTGGAGGATGTGTTGTTGACACGATCCCGCAAATTTTGTAAGCTTTAATAAGACTGAATATGGATATCATCGATAAGTTTTATGGGGAGTGGGTAAAGGTTGATCATCTCCTTGTGGACCTATCCAGCATGGAAATGGGATTCAAGGCCCTGGAGAAGAATCGGCGAGCGATCTGGGATTATATTGAATGGCGTGAAACCGTCCTGGCAGGCTCACCCGATCCAAGCTGTCGTAGTGCAACTTTCATATAACTCTGTAAGCGTTGGGATTTGACCTCTCAAACACTGTCGAATTTAGTGAATCATTCGGCGGCTTACGGTATATTGAACAGATGAACCTGTCTCGATCATTGCATATCCGTACGCCACTTATTGAGTCACTTTCCCTAAGTAGAAGATGGGGCAAGAAAGTTCTTCTCAAGATGGATAACCTGCAGCCCACTGGATCTTTCAAGATACGCGGTATTGGGTTGTTATGCCAAATAGGAAGAGATAATGGAGTCAGCCACTTTGTTTCATCGTCAGGGGGCAATGCAGGTTATGCGGCTGCCTATGCCGGCAGAAAGCTCAACATCACGACCACAGTCTTTGTCCCCAGCACAACGCCTCCTGAGTTTCGACAGCGAATAGAAATGCAAGGAGGTAAAGTAAGAGTAGTGGGTGACGTGTGGGACGAAACGCATGAGGCTGCCCTGAAGTTTTCACAAGCGATGAACGCACTCTATGTTTCACCGTTTGATCATCCGCTGATATGGAAAGGGCATTCGACCATTGTCGATGAAATCGTTGAAGAAGTCGGCAACCCGGAAGCGATTGTCCTTTCGGTAGGCGGCGGGGGGTTGCTTTGCGGGATTATTGAAGGATTACAACGACACGCATTCAGAGCCATGCCTGTCGTGGCAGTTGAAACGGAAGGCACGGCTTCCCTGGCAGCGTCTTTGAAACAAGGAAGGATAGTAACCCTGGAGAAGGTAACAGGAATAGCCAAGAGTCTTGGGGCCAAAACGGTTGCACAGAAGGCCTTCGAGGGGGCGAGACAGTATCCGGTTCATTCCGTGGTTGTCACAGATACGGAAGCGATTCACGCGTGCCTGGAATTTGCGGATGACCACAGGTGTCTTGTTGAGCCAGCGTGCGGCGCATCTTTATCCATCGCTTATCAACGTCATCGCATTCTTGAGAAAGCAAATCAAATTGTGATCATCGTATGTGGGGGTATTGGTATTAACTTAGAGATAATGCAGACTTGGAGAAGCAGTCTGGAAGGAGGCGGTGTCGCATCGCATCCTTAAAAAAAGAGCTCGTATGGCCCTTTCCGGAAAGGAACCCTGAGATCGTCATCAATAGTTTCTTCCTAAGCGCCCGGAAGAAAGGATAAAGACATGATCGAAGATACCATTACCGAGATTCAAGAGAGGATCGAAAAGACTAAATCCTTAAATGACGAGAAAAAGAGGGAATTACTGAATCTGCTTTCCGTCTTGAAGACCGAGGTTTCCGAACTCTCCCAGACCCACACCGAACATACTCAGAGTATCACCGGTTTTACCGGAGTTTCGATTCATGAAGCAATACGTGAAGAGAAGAATCCCCAACTCTTAAAGCTGTCCCTGCAGGGACTTTCTGCTTCTGTCGAAGGGTTTGAGAGTTCTCATCCTAAGCTCGTGGGGATTGTCAATTCGATCTGAAATACTTTATCGAACATTGGAATATGAAAGAGGCGACGGGTAAGCCGGAATTGGGAATTATGAACCTGATTGAAAGGTGTGCCGAAATCAGAGAATAGAAATTCGAAGTGTTGCTAATCAGTCTTCAGAGGATCTATCCATTGTGTTTAAGCCGCACTTTGGGTTGAGTTCTTAGTGAGATTAATAATTCCCTTTCTAACCCATCTTGTTTTTTCCATGTAAAGACCTTCTAACATGGACTCTTGCTGTTCTGTCAACCCGCCCTGTTCCTCCAAATGATGTTTAGCCGCTTCGATGAATCGCTCTTCCAGAACTGTTAATTCGTATCGGCTTAATCCCGATATAATGCATTTAAGTCTTCCCGTATCCATGTATCCCTCCTATTCTTCATAAAAGCTTTACTCTTTTTGATGAGCCCAAATGCTGACATATCCGCAAGGTTAAACGCCAGCTTTCACATGTGATATGGTTTCTGCCTACTCAAAAAAAAGTTCCAGATCCCAGAAGTTTTTATGAATCGGGAAGTGACTCATCCAAATCTCCATTGGATTTATTGTAAACGATACTTATCCAGGAGCATTTTTAATACCAACCCTTGCCTATTATCATAACCTTTTGAATTTATGGAATATTTTCCAAAACGGGATGTTTCGGTGAGAAGTAGAAAGTGGAAGGGATTTTCCAAAAAGTTCTGATCTTTTTCCATAACAACATAGAAGAGGTTTGCCAAAGGTTTCGGAGGAGAGACCACCTCGACCCAAGCCCACCCATAAACTGAGGGATTATATCTTTCCCCGGGTGGGTCCATTCTTCTGAGTAAAAGTGGGGCAGTTCAAGTGAGCGTCAAAGATATGAATAGCCCCTGATAAAGCAGAGGCCACACGCACCCTGTAAAGTCATTCATGTTTCACTCTTATTAACAATTTATCGACTTGATAATCGGATCGTGCTTGAGCCTCTCCGATTTCTTGGATCATTTCATAATATTTTCCGATTTCTTTGACGATTTCTGTTGGTGAAAGCAAAGGATTGGAACCTCTGTTGACCACGGCGATCAGCATCAGCCAGGCTAACAACTCCTCAAAGGCTTCCTTATTGAACCACAGAATATTGTCATATCGATTGACGTTTACAAATTTCTGAATGTCATCATCCCTGAGTAATGAATCAAGGACCTGATAGGTCTGGCTTCGCTCAGATCGACCTACCTCAAACCATCTCTGATGGCGGGTGAGGAGTTTGATTAAAGCTACCAATCTCTTCGCTGTTGGCTCCTCTACCTTTAGATCTAACAATCCGTTGACAATAATCTTATCCAGCCTCCATTCATCGATCCAGATTAGGCTCTGCTCCGCAACGTTTTTTGGACTAGCCAGTTTGCCGAGGGCGTGGACGAATAACCAACCCAAAAGAGTACCCCAAATAAGAGGAGTATTCTTCAGATTCTCCTGAAGATATTCTGGAGCGGTTTTCTTTTCACTTGTAACGGTCCAGGGATAACGATCGCTAATCGTTGATAATTGAAGGACCGTCTTCAATTTGTTTCTTATTTCTTTGAGGGCCGCAGTTTCATCGCCTGATTCTCCACTGTGTTGTTTGGCTTTTACCAGGAAATTTACTGCTTTCTGCTCCATCTCATTCAGGAGGTTCTGAAGAGTTCCCCCACCCTCACCCTCCCCCGCCAGGGGGGAAGGGGTTAAACAAGGGTGCTCCCCCGCCAAGAGGGGAGGGAACAAATGGTTCCCCCCACCCTCTAAGAAGGAAGGGGGTGGGGGATGGCTTCGCCCTCCGGTCTCGCGATAACGGAGAGATCTTTGGGCATCGATGACCCGGTGGATCAACGCAGGGTTGAAAAGTTCCTTAAAGGCTCGATGAAGCGGTTGAAGGAGGACCTCTTTCCAGGTCTCTTCGAGATCGGGTGTTCCGCGTCCGTTTAGATAGGCTTCGAGTCTTAAATACTGGTGCCACTGATTGTCCTGGACTTCCCGAAAATGCAATGAATACCTGGTACTTGAATGCACCGAGTTCCACATACAATCCCTTCTTCACATAGATCTTTGCTGTTTCGGATATACTCCAGGCCAGCGATGTCATCCCGGAAAATGCAGAAATAGGATCCCATCCGGACAGTCAATCCAAGACCCTCCCCGAGAGTCTTCTGAATCAGGACTCGTTCATCCGATTCTTTCGATTTTACCGAATAAGCAACGGACATTCGGACCCACCCCTTGCCCGATTCATATTTATTGTTATAGACCACCAGGGCCCGTTCGTCTCCGGCCCGATTGGAATAGGCAAAGACATTTTCATTGACATAACCCTCGGGGGTAAAGAAATCATAGAGCAGGAAATGTTCCCACCTCGGCAAACAGGTGACGCCGCTTCATGAGAGGAAAGATTTCGCGTTCATGGCGCCGAACCAGATCCCAGTCGGGCTGCTCGTTCCATTTGGCATAGCGGTATTCCATCCCATATTTTTCAGAATACCCCTCGATCTGGCCGTGGCCGAACATGGGGAGCCCGGCAGGGTGACCATCATCGATGCAGATGCCAAAATACTTGTCCTCTTTGCCGAATTGGAAGACGGCGGTCTCTTCGTCCGGATTGCTCATGAAGTTGACAAATCGCTTGAGAACCTCCGGGTTGAATTCGAGGGTGTTCTTGATGACAGACCGGTATTTGGCGTTTTCTTCGTCTTTCAGCATGTTCATAAAGGCGCTGTTGTAAACCCGGTGCATGCCCAGCGTCCGGACAAAATAATCCTTCCAGAAGCCAGAAGGCCTCAGCCAGAAGCAGGGTGTCAGGCGCCTCCTGAGCCACACGGTCCACCACCTGGCGCCAGAACTCTTCAGGCATGAGTCGATTAAACTGCTCCTTGGTCATTCCATAATCGGCCCTTGAAGGAATCGCTCCTCCTGTTCCCGGCTCCGGGAACCAGAGGCGCTGATAGTGTTTCTTCGTGAGGGTCATGGCAGCATCGAAACGGATGATGGGAAATTTTCTTGCCACGTGGAGGATCGTTTGAATGACGGCCTCCCGTACCTCCGGCCTTGATGATATTGAGTTGGGCCGTGTCATTCCAGGGCATCCGGGTCCCGTCATTTCCATGATAGATATATTTTTCCGTTCCCGTGCCGTCGGTCCACGCGTTTAAAGACGACCGCTGCATCGCTTCGATCGTAATAGTGGTCTTCCAGGTAGATCCCCACCTCGCTCATGCCAGGAAAGATCCGGTCCGTTGAAACGATAGGCAGGGAAGGGGCTATAGTCCAGGGAGATGAACCAGTCCGGATGTTCGATGACCCATTGGGAATCGATCCCGACATGATTCGGGCACCATGTCGCTGGCAAGGCGGATGCCCGCGTTGCCAGGCCCGGTCCCTCAGGTTCCGGAAGGCCTCCTCACCCCCCAGATCGGCTGCAATCTGATAGTCAGCAGAGAATAGGCAGAGGCGACTGCCTCGGGATTCCCCATCCGCTGTTTAATCTTTTTTGACGCCGGGCTGCGCTCCCACAAACCGATCAGCCACAAACCGGAAAAGCCCCAGTCGGGCCAAGGTATCGAATTCTTCATCAGGAATCTGATCCAAACGGTGGATGGGACGCTGGTATTTCCTGGAGAGCTGGTCCAGCCACACATAGACGTTTTTGGCCATGAGAACCACCCGTGGGCATCCAATCCAGATCAGGTGCTGAAGCGTTCGGATTCAAACTCCATCCGGAAGTAATCATAGACCTGTGCAGGGGCGCGTTCCCAGTGGGCCCTTCTTCTTCTTCGGCAAGCTGTTCCTCTTTGATGAGGTCCAGGCTGCTGAGGAGGCGATGGAGATACTTCCCTATTAAGGAGCCCCATCTTTCCCGGATATAGTCAATCTGCCCCTGGAGCGAGTGAGGAGACAGCGATCGCAGGGCTTCGGAGCATGTCGATCAGGTTCTGATGGTCAGGGCCGTAAAATGGCTGGGAGTTGAAGAAATCCTTCAATTCTCCCATGATCTCGAGATACGACGTCTCTCTATCCAGGGTAGCGTCATCGAAGAGCTCGATGAAGGATGAGAAGGCCGGGTTCATATTGGCCAGCGAGAGCATGACCATTTCTTCCAGCACCATTTGACGGTGAGGGACCCCGGCTGTTTCACCTTCGAGAAAAACATCCAGTTCCATTTCGTGGCGATAGACGGTCAACGGTGGGAACTCTTCTGAAAATCTCCGCAGGGCCTTATCAACAGCAGTTTTCCCCAAGGTTTGGTTGAGCCTATCCAGCGCTTCCCCCATCACCTGCGAATTCTTCTCATTGCGGTAGAGGCCCACCACGAAATGCAGGATCTCGTCAATCAATCCCATTGCATTGATCTGGCCGGGAATGACGGCCTGTTCCGGGAAATGAACGAGGTCCTTTTTCTCGTTCATTTTCTGGGCAAACATTCTTACCGCGCGGAAATTGGCAAAGATGACATTACCGATCAGGGAGAAGAGGGATTCCTCGAATTGATAACGATCCCTGGCCATCCGAGAGATGTGAAATTCCATTAACACACCCTCTTCGTTCCCTCTCTTCTCTCGACCATGCGTCGAAAGGATGGGCATTCGATCCATAGAAGGGCCTTCTCTGAAATCTGCCCTCAACTATAGGCTATTCTCAGGATGGAAACAAGAAAATTAATCAGAAAATAGATTTTCCATCCCTGTTCATTCCGTCATCCCTCATTAGAACGGGAATGGGATTCCTGCTTCTCCGAGAACAATAAGTAGTGTATTTCATAAATTCGGTGACGTATTTTCCGGCATCGGGGTGAAGACACCTTCAACAGAAAAATCCCCCCTCACCCCCCTTTTCGCCAAAGGGGGGATATTGTTTACCTCCCTTTCGTAAAGGGAGGTGGGGAGAGATTTCAGGGGCCATTTTGAATGGCATCGTACTCATGAAATGGACCACTACGCATGAGAAATGGAAAAGGGATGGGTTGATTTTAACTCCTGAATTCGTTTAGATTGGATAGGTTGAATATAAATCCGGTTTCAAGGATTCAAGGGTTCCAGGATTCAGGTGTAGATACATAAACGCGAACTTAACCTCACAAGTGGGTAAGAAAGTTCAATTGAAATTCATTTTGAATTCCCAGAGGCAGAGAGGAGAAATACAGGAGAGTAAAATGGTTCTAAAACAGATCTCTATTATCGGTGCAGGAAATGGGGGTTCGGCGATTGCTGGAGATATGACTTTAGCTGGACATCATTGCCGCCTCTTTGAATTTCCGGAGTACAGGCAGAATATAGAACCCATTGTGGCTCAGGGCGGAATTCGTGTTACAGGAATCGCAAGGACAGGTTTTGCCAGAGTCGCCCTGGCAACGACTGATCTGGCAGAAGCAGTTCGAGGCACGGACCTGATTATGGTTACAACACAGGCTCTTGCCCATGAGCGTGTAGCGCGTGAGTTAGTCCCTCACCTGTCAAAAGGCCAGACCGTGGTATTATGGCCTGGGAGTGGCGGCACCCTCGTTTTTCGAAAGGTTTGGGACGAAATGGGAATGACCCATCGGGCCTTTCTTGCGGAAGGGGTAACGTTTCCCTATTGCTGTCGACGCCTGGAAGGACCCGGCACAGTGAACATCCACAGGATTGATGGTCCGAAGATGTTGATCGCCGCCCTGCCAGCAGCGGACACCCTGACCGTCATCGAAGCCTTATCCGGAACCTATGCTGACAGGATTCAACCTGCTGTGAGCATCTTAGAGCCGGCCCTCTATAATGTCAACATCCTTGTTCACCCGGTGGGTGCCTTACTCAATATGGGACGGATCGAATATGCAAAGGGCGAGTTCTGGATGTACAAAGAGGGGCTTACGCCGTCCGTCAAGAAGGTAATTGATCGGATGGATGAAGAACGCTCTGCCCTTTTTAAAACTCTGGGATATCGTCCTTATACCTATGATCAGGTATTCTGGGACTGTTTCAACATGGATGTGGCCCAATTCGCAGCCACGTCAAGCCAAGGGCCTTTCAGCATGCAAGACCGCTACGTGACCGAGGACATCCCGATGGGAGCAACCCTTACCGTTTCCATAGGCCGAAAAGCGGACGTCCCAATGCCGACCTATGAAGCCATGATCCACCTTGCCTCGGTGGTGAATCATACGGATTTTTATGCGAAGGGCCGATCTCTGGAAAACCTGGGACTGGCTGATTTATCCTTGGAGCAGCTGAAACAATACTTCCTGATGGGCCGAAGGGGATAAGGACCGGGGTGGAGTGTTATTTCAGGTGTAGCTCGACCCTGCTCAGACCCTCCGGCCAATTCTCAACAATAAAGCCCAATTTTCTGCAGAGGTTGATCATCTTTCTGTTATCGGTGAGCACGATCCCGAAGAACTTCTCGAGGCCCTTTTCCTGAGCAATGCCAATGAGCGTGTCGATGAGCTTATAGCCCAAACCCCTTCCCTGATAGTCGTCAGAGACGACGACTGAAAACTCGCCATTTCCAAAATCGGGGTCAATGAAGAGGGTCCCGATCCCGATAAACCTTCGCTTGGACCCCTCCCTGATCTCGGCAACGACGGCCACTTCCCGGTCGTAATCGATGTTACACAACCGGATGAGCATCTCATGCGTGATCTTCATCGTGTTCTGGAAGAATCGTTCTTTGATAGCTTGGGGTGAAAGATTCATGAGGAGCTCATACCCTAATGGCTCGTCTTCAGGTTTGATGGGTCTGAGTGTCACTTCTGTCGTATCGGATAGTCTCCAGCTCGTCACATATCGGGTTGGATAAGGGGTAATGACCAGATGGGGATATTGAGAGGGATTGTTCTCTCCGAGGTAGCTCTTATCGATGATGATTCTGGCATCGAGGGCATAGGCTTTCCCTTCAGAAATGGCGAGGGGATTAATGTCCATCTCCGCGATCTCTGGAAAGTCGATGATGAGGTTCGAAAAGGCGACGATGATCTGTTCGAGTTGTCTGAGATCGGCTGGCGCCTTTCCCCGATAGCCCTGAAGCATCTTGTAAACCTCGGTCTCCTCCATCAGTCTCCTTGCCAGCGTCTGATTTAGGGGGGAGAGGCCGATGGCAAAATCCCGGAGAATCTGGACCCCAATACCGCCCATGCCAAAGAGGATGACAGAACCAAAATCACTGTCCTTCTTAGCCCCTAAGATAATCTCGTAGTCGATCTCCTCAACCATCTTCTGAACGCTGACTCCCTGTATCTTTGCGTGGGGCGCATTCTCTTTCACTTTTTTGATCAATTTGTCGTATTCGATACTCAGCCGCTCGTCGGAACTGACTCCCATCACCACCCCGCCCACATCGCTCTTATAGGTGATGTCCGGGGAGACAATCTTCAGACGACCGGATAACCGACGAATTTGGCGATACTCAGAGCCCCTTCGACATTGGAAGTCATGCGGGCATTGATGGTCGGGATTCCATAATTGATCAGAAACCTCTTCGATTCCTCTTCATTCAGAATGATTCTTCCCTCTTTCACCGCCCTTCGGATGAGGGCCCTTAGATTATTTTTAGGAGGGCGCCTGATCAATGGGAAGCTCTGCCGGGGTTTCATAGAGAGACTCCAGGTTTCTCTCATACTGGTACATGTAGAGATAGGTCTTCACCGCATCTTCAGGGGTTTCGTAAGTCGGGATGTTGTTCTCAAACAAGATTTCCCTTCCCTTTTGGACGGCCTTTCCTCCCATCCATGCCGTAATGATGGGCTTCCATGCCTTCTGAGCGATTTGACCACCGCTTCTGCCAGTTCTCCTGGCTCGGCCACATTTTGAGGGGTGTAGATGATTAAAACGCCGTCCACCTCAGGGGCTTCAAGGCAAAGATTCAACGTTTTGACATATCTCTCGACATCTGCATCCCACAGGATATCGATCGGGATTGCCCTTCTTCCAATGGGGAGGCAGAAAGGATTGGAGCTGCTCAAAGGTCTGATCGGAGATTTTTGCCAGTTTCCCACCCGATTCTCTTAAGGCATCCATAGCCATGACCCCCACCCAGCCCACATTGGTGATGATGGCCAGCCTGGGCCCTTTGGGCAAGTGTTTGGAGTGGAGGACCCTTACTGTATTGAAAAGGTCAGCGATCTCTTTGATCCGAACGACCCCCGCTCTCTTAAAGGCGGCATCATAGATCTGGTCACAATCGACGAGGGCGCCGGTGTGGGAAAGGGCCGACTTCGGCTTTTCCTGAAATCTTCCGGGTTTCACCACCACGATCAGCTTGTTGTGTGCAAATCCCCTTGCCGCACTCATAAACTTTTTTGCATTGACGATATTTTCCATATAAAGCATGATGCTTCGCGTGTGGGGATCATTCCCGAGAAAGTCGATCAGGTCGCCGAAATCGATGTCGATCATGGAGCCGAGAGAGGAAAAGGTGCCAAAGCCGATACGGGCGTCAATGGCCCAGTCCAGGATGGCCGCGCCTAAAGCCCCTCCCTGGGAGACGAAGGCAATGTTTCCCTTTTCAGGGTGAACGGCGAGGAGGGAGGCGTTCAGATCAATATTGGGTCGGATAATCCCCAGGCTTTCCGGGCCGACGATTCTCATCCCGTATTTCTTTCGAATGTCGATGATCTGCTTTTCTAATCTCTTTCCCTCTTCTCCCATCTCTCTAAAGCCTGAGGAGATGATGATGATCCCTTCGACCTCTGCCCTTCCGCACTCGTTCGACAATCTCAGGAACGGTAAGGGGAGGGGTGGCGATGATGGCGAGATCCATCTTCTCCGGGACTTCAAGGATGGTTGGATAGGATTCAAGGCCGAGGACCGTCTTCCATTTCGGATTGACAGCAAAGACCTTCCGGTTCTTGGGTCGGAGGAGGTTTTCGAGAATGATTCTTCCGACCGCCCTTTCTTCCTCGCTGGCGCCGATGAGGGCAATCGTCTCTGGATTGAATATTTTTTTAATATCACCCATAGTCTTTTGGGCAAGGGTTCCTAAAGGGCAACAACCTCTTGTGCCATTTTAATGAATCCTGTTCAATCCGTCAATCAAATGATGTTTCGCGGTCTTTCACATCGTCTGGAAGGAATATCACCCATTTTACTTCTTTCTCTTCATCTTGACAACCCCATTCTGTTCATCTATCTTTTAAATTAACCTTTACCTTCAACGAACACCTTTCCCCTGTTTCCTTTCCCCCTTGGGAGGAATGGCTTCGAACAAGGAGTATCTATGATCAAAATCGGAACAAGTGGATTCTCCTTCCCGGATTGGAAGGGAACAATCTATCCTGCCGATATCCGGGACCGGGACATGCTCTCTTACTATGAGAAGGAATTAGGATTCGATGTCCTGGAGGTCAATTTTACCTATTATACCTTGCCCTCCCCAAAGAGTTTTGAGGCCATGTCCCAGAAGACTTCGGATCATTTCGAGTTTGTGGTGAAGTCCTTCAAGGGGATGACCCACGAGATCCGGAACAGAGAGACAGGGGAGTGGATGGATCATCAAGAGGTTTTCAAAAAATTCAAATCCAGCCTGCTCCCGTTGATCGAGAGAGGAAGACTGACCTGCGTTTTGGCTCAGTTTCCTTACGGGTTCTTCCCCAACCGGGAAAATTTTGGTTATCTCCAGAGGTTCAAAGAACAGATGGAAGGGGTTCCCCTCGTCTTTGAATTCCGAAACCAGACCTGGCTCAAGAAGGGGATCTTTCAATTTCTTGAAAAAAACGGGATTGGATACTGTGTCGTGGACGAGCCCAAACTTCCCAAGTTGATGCCTTACCTTCCCGGAGCCACTTCTGAGATCGGCTATTTCCGGTTCCACGGCCGGAATCCGAACTGGTTCAATACACCCATCTCTGTAAGATACAATTATCTTTATAACGAGGAGGAGCTGAAAGAGTTTATCCCCGACATTCAGAGTATTTCCCAGAAGACACTGAAGACCCTGGTCTTTTTTAATAACTGCTATTCCGGATATGCCGCTAAGAATGCAGCCCAGATGGCAAAACTACTCTTAGAACAAGAAAAAGGCTCGGGGTAACGAGTTCACGGCGCGGTAAGGTTGAGAAGCGCGACGACTTCCATGTGGTAAGTTTGAGGAAACATGTCAATGAGGCTGAGCCGAACAAGGTGATAGCCTTTTTGAGAGAAGAGACGGAGATCTCTTGAGAGCGTGGCAGGGTCACAGGAGACGTAAACGATCCGTTTCGGTTTCAGTTTGACGATCTGGTTCACAGTCTCTTTTGCCCCTGTCCTCGGGGGGTCGAGAACGACGAGGTCAGGTTCTTTCCTGCTCCAATTCTTTAAAATCTCTTCCACCTTTCCTCTCGTAATGTGGCATCGCGTGGTCCCGTTACTTTGGATATTGAAACGAGCATCTTCAACCGCCTTCTCGTTCTCCTCAAGGCCCCAGACCTCCCTTGCAGCCAAGGCTAAGGGAAGGGTGAAGTTTCCGATACCGGCATAGAGGTCGAGGACACTCTCCCCTTCATTCACCCCGCTGCCTTTGAGAACCGTCTGAATCAGGGCTTGATTCTGCTCCAGGTTCACCTGGAAAAAGCTTTGCGGGGATGTTCGAAGGCTCAACCCCTTCTTTTCACCCTCTCGATCCAGGGAGACCGAGAAGGTCAAAAGGGGGTTCCCAAAGGAGGTGAAATTCCCTTTCTCGTTGATGACGATGCCTTTTAGAATGGGATGGTCTTGAAAAAACTTCTTGGCAAAGCGTTTCATCTCCGGTGCGAAGGAGAGGGAGTGAAGAATGAGAATCCCCTTTCCCTCTTCGGGTGAGACATGGATTTCGATCTCCCCGAATCGGGAGAGGGATGGGAATTCATCACGAAGGAGCAGGATGAGATGGTTTACCAGGGGGTGTGCAATTGGACAGTGCTCGATATCCACAATGAGGTGGGATCTCTCTCGGTAATAGCCGAGGGCCTTTCCTTCCGTTTTTAAACGAACCCTGACCCGATAACCATAGGAATGGGGAGAGGGGATCACCGTGATCGGCGTGATTTCCTTCTGTCCGCCTATCCTCTGGAGAACCTCCTGTAAAATGTCCCTCTTTATTCCCGCTTGTTTTGTCCCTTGGATATGTTGCCACTGGCACCCACCGCAAACTCCAAAGTAGGGGCAGGGAGGATGGGTCCTCCAGGGGGAAGGAACGATCAGTTCTTTTAACCTTCCTATGGCGTAATTTCTCTTTTGTTCATCGATCTCAATCCATGCCTCATCCCCCGAGACCGTGTAAGGGATGAAGATGACTTGACCGTCGGACCGACTGACCCCATATCCCTTAAAGGCCATAGACGTGATGGTGACCTGTGTCTCCTTGCTCATCTTACTTTAGGATAGCATGGGGGTGTGTGCGATTCAATTCCATAGAGGACTGGCGGTGGAATGAATTGACATCTTGTCTTTATTTTGTTAGCTTTATAACTTCAAACGAAGGTAAGCGGGAAGAGATGACCTAGCTCAGGAGAGGAGATGAGGGAAAAGCGGAGATGAAGGAGAGGCGAGAAGGACTGAAGCTCTCCGACGGGCTTTGGATCAAATGCAACTCCTGCAACGAAATCATCTACCGACAGGTCATCGAACGGAACTTTCAAGTCTGTCCCAAATGCAACTATCATTTCCAGATTCCTGCACGAAAACGAATCGAATGGCTGGTTGACTCGAATACCTTCGCTGAGATGGACAGTAATATCGTTTCCACGGATCCATTGGAGTTCAAGGATACCAAACGGTACTCGGTTCGAATCAAAGAGGCCCAGGAATCGACGGGACAGAAGGAAGCCATCATATGCGGGGAGGCGAAGATCGAGGGCCAACCCGTCATGCTGGGTATCTTCGAATTTAATTTTTTAGGGGGGAGTCTCGGATCCGCGGTGGGGGAAAAGATCACCCGTCTCATTGAACGGGCGATCGAAAAGAGAATCGGTGTGGTGATCTTCTGCGCTTCCGGAGGAGCGAGGATGCAGGAGGGGATTCTCTCCCTCATGCAGATGGCCAAGACGAGCGCAGCCCTTGGCAGACTCCAGGAGGCGAGAATTCCCTATATCTCCGTGCTGACCGATCCCACCACCGGGGGGGTCTCCGCAAGCATCGCGATGTTGGGGGACGTCATCCTTGCCGAACCCAAGGCTATGATCGGGTTTGCAGGGCCCAGGGTGATTAAGGAAACCATCCGGGCAGAACTCCCGGAGGGGTTTCAGCGGGCTGAATACCTTCTCCAGCATGGCATGATTGACCTCATTGTCGAAAGGAAAGATCTCCGCCACACCGTTGCTTCCCTGTTAGAGATGATCACGGCCCATGGTTAAAGGCAATGACCAATCCGACAGCCGAAAAGATTACTCGCAGTCTCTGCACTATCTTTACAGCCTTCAAAAGTTCGGGATGGTCTTTGGTCTGACCCAGGTGACAAGGATCCTGGAGGCCCTCGGGAATCCCCACGAAGAGATCGAGGCTATCCATATCGGCGGAACCAATGGAAAAGGATCGACGGCTGCAATGATGGCCTCGATCTTGGAGAGAGAGGGTTACCGGGTTGGTCTCTATACCTCACCCCATCTCATCCATTTCACAGAGCGAATCAAGGTGAATGGGGTTGAGATTGAAGAGGAGGAGGTCGCGATTCTGACCGAGTCGATGAAGGAGAGAATCGAGGCTTCGGGGATCACTCCTTCCTTCACCTTCTTCGATTTTACCACCGCCATGGCTCTCCTCTATTTCAGTCAGAAAAGAGTGGATCTTGCCATCTTGGAAGTGGGTTTAGGAGGAAGGCTCGATTCGACGAATGTGGTCAACCCTCTGTTATCGATCATCACCAATGTGACCAAGGACCATGAAGAGATCCTCGGCAAATCCCTCCTGAAGATTGCCGGGGAGAAGGCGGGGATCGTCAAAGAGGGCCGGCCCCTGATTACGGCGGCTATTCAACCTCGGGTCCTTCAGCTCTTTTCAAAAATCTGCCGGGAAAAGAATGCTCCTTTTTATCGCGTCGGCAAGGAGTTCCGGTATGAACCGATTGGAGAAAAGGGCTTTCATTACGAAGGAATTCATCGAAAACTGTGGAGTCTCCACCTCAATCTCTCCGGCTTTCATCAGATCATGAATGCGACCACGGCGCTTGCTGCCATGGAGATTTTGGAAGACCTGGGCTATCCGGTTTCGACCGAAGCCATGATCGGAGGGACTGAAGGAAGTCCATTGGCCGGGAAGGCTTGAAATGGTCCGCCTTTCTCCGCGGGTGGTCCTGGACGGCGCTCACAATCCGGCAGGAGCACGGGCGCTAAGGGAATCTTTGGAGAAAGAATTTCACTATCACCGCCTCATCCTCCTGTTCGGGATCATGAAGGACAAAGATATGAAGTCGATCCTTCAAACCTTGGGGCCTCTGGCGGATCACATCATTCTCTCCAAGCCCCATGTGGAACGGGCCTCTTCTCCGGACTTGCTCCTCGAAGCATTAGGTGGAAATGGAAAGGAGGCGGAGGTCATTGAGGACCTTCCTCCGGCGATCGAAAAAGGCCTCTCTCTGACGCATCCGGAAGACCTCCTCTGTATTACCGGGTCGCTCTATACGGTTGGCGAGGCGAGGGACTATCTGCTTTCCAGGGGAGGATCATGAGGGTTCCCGGTTTCATCCTGATTTCTCTCTCTTTTTCTTCTCGTCGTTGGCGTTCCCTGGGTCAGTCACGGAAAGGCAGCCAGTGGCGGGAATAAGGCGAGCCCGAAGATGCCGGACATCCAGATGAAACAGGAGGGACCGATCGAGATCGAAGCAGAGCACCTCTCTTATGACAAGGAGGAACAACTCTACCAGGCCCATGGAAATGTGGAGGTGGTACGGGGAGATTTTTCTCTCAGGGCGGAACATGCCCGATTGAGTGCGGCCACGAATGAGATGGTGGCCTGGGGCAAAGTGGTGCTCAGAGAGGGAGAGGATGTCCTGGAGTGTGAACGGCTCGAAGTCAATTTAAACACCCGGGTGGGCAAGGTTTACCAGGGAAAGCTCTTCCTGAAGGATCAGAATTATCATATTATGAGCCGAGAAGCAGAGAAATTGGGTGAAAATACCTATCGCATCCGTGACGGATACTTTACGACCTGCGATGCAAGTCGGCCTCCGTGGAAGTTCACGGTAAGGGAGCTGGATGTTAAGGTGAATGGAACGGGGATTGCGAAGGGACCTGTCTTCTATGTTGAGGACGTTCCCATTTTTTACTTTCCCGTTGTCCCTGTTCCTGTGAATCGGCCAAGACAGAGTGGGTTGCTCCTTCCTGTTGTTGGATACTCGAACACGTATGGTCCTGAGGTGAAGACGGCCTTCTACTGGGCTATCTCCCAAGACATGGATTCGACTCTCTATCTTGACTATTGGGGAGACCGGGGGTTCAAAGAGGGCCTGGAATTCCGGTATGCCTTTCCACATGAGACCACCGGCCAAGCCAGATTTTATTTCATCGATGACAAGGTGAATGGCGAGAATCGGGATGCGTTTTTTCTTCAGCACCAGCAGAAGCTTCCTGACGATTTCTATCTCAAGGGAGATATCAATTATGTGAGTGACCGATTTTACACAAGAGATTTTCCCACGGACCTTCCAGAGAGAACGAGACTCGATTCGAGCAGCCTAAATGAGCTTCGCTCGGTTCTCTTCGGAGGGAAAAACTGGGACCATTTCAGTTTCTTGGCCAATGGGGAGGCATTCAATAATCTGACCCAGGCCAATAATGATCAGACCGTCCAGAAACTTCCACAGATGAGCTTTTACGCTCACCCCCAGTCTCTCTTTAAAACCCCGCTCTTTTATGATGCAAGTTTATCTTATGTGAACTTCTGGCGGGAGGGAGGATTAGGCTCACACCGAATGGATTTGCTGCCCCAGATTTCTTACCCCTTCAGACTCCTGGACGCCTTGAAGGTGACTCCAAACGTTGGGTTTCGGGAGACGGACTATCTGACCTATCGTGATCCTGCGGGCGATCGATTCAAATCCAGGGAAACCTTTGAGGCGGGCGTCGATGCGTCCGCAGAACTTTACCGGGTCTATGAGACCTCTTCGAATTCAAAGATCTACAACCTTCTTGGCATTACAAGATGGATGCATACCATTGAACCCACGGTCGGTTACCATTATACCCCCCGGGTTTCCCAAAATGACCTTCCCGAATTTGACGCCATCGATCGGATTCCTTATCGCAATGAAATCACCTATGGATTCACCACGCGCCTTTTGGGAAAAACGGGAAAGGATAAGGTAGGATCTGGACCTTACGAATATGTAAGGTTCATCATCTCTCAGGGCCATAGCCTTGGAGACCCTTATGAAAGGGATGAAAATGGCAGAGGGAGATATTTTTCAAATATCCAGGGAGAGTTGCGGATGAACTTCGACCCTTATCTCTCCTTTCGGGGAGATGCGGAATTCAACCCCTATCGAGGAAGTTTTGACATCCTGAATGGGTTAGTGAAGTTAAAAGATTTAAGAGACGATGCGTTTCAAGCGGAATATCGTTTTACCAAGGATAACATTCAGGAGCTGAATCTTTACACGAAGGTCAAGACCATCGATCCCCTCTACCTTTATGGAAGCATCCGTTATAACCTATTGGAGAAGTGGCGAGTGGAAAGTGACTACGGCGCTGTTTTTCAGACCCAATGCTGGTCTCTGGGGTTACTGATCGAAGATATCAACCAGTCGCCCGATGGCACCCAGAAAAAAGAACTCAGAGTTGAAGTCTTTGTGACCTTGTTTGGAATTGGATCACTCGGGCACAAGCCCTTCATAATGGGTTTATAACCCCTCCCTTCTGTCTCCTGGAGCAAGGAGAAGAGGGAAGGATTTTTCATGATCGAAAGGAGAAAACGATGAAAGGGGTCATTTTGGCCGGCGGATTAGGAACGCGACTCTTTCCCTTAACGAAGGTGACCAATAAGCATCTCCTTCCGGTCTACGATAAACCGATGATTTACTATCCCATTCAGACCCTGATTAATGCAGGGATCGATGATATCCTGATCGTTACGGGTGGAAACAGTGCAGGCGATTTTTTGAAGCTCCTCGGCAACGGGAAAGAGTTTGGCCTCCGGCATATCAATTATACGTATCAGGAAGGGGAAGGCGGTATTGCCGAGGCTTTAAGGCTGGCCGAGTTTTTTGCGGCCGGGGAGATGATCTGTGTGGTCCTTGGAGATAACATCATTGAAAAAAATATCCGTAAGGCAGTGGAGGCTTTTCAGAAGCAGAAGGGGGGGCCAAGATCCTTCTGAAAGAGGTTCCCGATCCCCACCGATTTGGGGTTGCAGAGTTGAAAGGGGATCGGATTGTCTCCGTCGTGGAGAAACCTAAAGAACCCAAATCGCACTTTGCGGTCATCGGGATCTATCTCTATGATGCGGCGGTGTTCGATATCATCAAGACCCTTCGACCTTCGGGCCGGGGAGAACTGGAGATTACGGACGTGAACAATCGCTATATCGAAGAAGGATTGATGACCTGGAATGCCCTGGAAGGATGGTGGACCGATGCCGGGACCTTCGAATCCTTGCTTCGAGCCAACCTGCTCGTTTCACAGACAGGGGCCAACAAACTCGGCTAATGGGAGATTGCAAATTGCGGATTTTAGATTTAAAAAGAAATCTGAAGTCCGAGACTCTAAATCTAAGATAGCGTTGAGGTGGAGGAATGATTCAGGGAGTAAAAACCAAGGCGTTACGGCTGATTCCGGACGAACGGGGAAGGGTGATGGAAATCCTCCGGGCCGATGATGAACTCTTTGTCAAATTCGGTCAGGTCTATTTAACGACGACCTATCCCCAGGTAGTAAAGGCCTGGCACTATCACAGGGTTCAAACCGATCACATCGTGGCTATCCAGGGAATGATTAAACTGGTTCTTTACGATCCCCGGGAGAACTCACCCACCCAGGGAGAGATCGATGAATTCTTTATCGGAGTCCATAGCCCCTTGTTAGTTCAGGTGCCTCACGGGATCTATCATGGATGGAAGTGCATCAGTGAAGAAGAGGCCATCATCCTCAATATTCCCACCGAGGTCTACGCCTACAGTTCGCCTGATGAATATCGCCTTCCACCTCACGGAAAAGAGATTCCCTACGACTGGTCGAGAAAGGATGGCTGATAGGACTGCACATTGCAGACTGCGAATTGGAACTGGATGAGATCTGAAAGGGTTTGGAGCGAGTCATGAGAATATTAGTGACAGGGGGTTGTGGTTTTATCGGAAGCAATTTTATTCATTATGTTCTGAGGAAATATCCGGATTATTCCCTGGTGAATGTGGACAAATTGACCTATGCAGGGAATCTGAAAAACCTTTCCGATCTTTCTCATTCACCCCGTTACACGTTCATCAAAGGAGACATCGCCGATTCAATCCAAATGGAGAGAGTCATTCACGAGGGCGTGGGTGCCATCATCAACTTTGCCGCCGAGTCCCATGTGGACCGTTCCATCGAAGCCCCCGGTGACTTCATGAAAACGAATGTTTTTGGCACTTTCATTCTCCTGGAGGCGATCCGAAAGGTCTTTCCCAAACAGGTGATCCGTTTTCTTCATGTCTCGACGGATGAGGTCTATGGATCCCTCGGGGAGACGGGGGCCTTCACGGAAGAAACCCCCATTGCTCCCAATAGCCCCTACTCGGCCAGTAAGGCATCTGCAGATGTGATGGTGAGAGCCTACCATCACACCTATGGACTTCCCACTCTCATCACCCGATGTTCTAACAATTATGGGCCGTACCAGTTCCCTGAAAAATTGATTCCTTTGATGATATCGAATGCCATTGAGGGGAAGGCGCTTCCCATCTATGGCGATGGGCTTCACGTTCGGGATTGGATCCATGTCGAAGACCACTGCCGGGCCTTAGATCTTGTGCTCCATGAGGGGAGAGCCGGGGAGGTCTATAATATCGGAGGTGAGAACGAAAGAACAAATCTCCTGGTGGCAAAGACGATTCTGGATCACCTGGGGAAACCTTCTTCGCTGCTCCGGTTTGTCGCCGATCGCCCGGGTCACGACCGGCGCTATGCCATCGACTTTTCCAAGATCCAGAGAACATTGGGATGGAAACCCTCCATCCCTTTTGAAGAGGGAATTCATCGGACCGTCGCCTGGTATCAGGAGCAGCAGGAATGGTGGAGAGAGATCAAAACCGGGGAATACCTGGACTATTATCGAAGAACGTACGAGAACCGATGAGATATCATTCTGTAGGCACTGTAGGCAGAAATTAAACGCAAAATAAATTGGAAGGGTTGAATGAAGCGGATCTTGGTGATCGGCGCAAAGGGAATGCTGGGAAGAGATCTCCTGGAGATGTTTCGATCTTCTAAAGAGGCCGGTTCTCCGCAAGGCTTCGAAGTCGTTGGATGGGACATCGATGAGATCGATGTTCGACAACAGAGCAGTACCCTCTCCAAGATCGAGGGCTTCTGCCCGGAAATCGTGATCCATCTGGCGGCCTACACCGATGTCGATGGTTGCGAGGCTAATCGGGATGCGGCGTTTCGAGTGAACGCGGAAGGGACGAAGCACGTCGCCATGGGCGCAAAGGCGTGCGGAGCCAAAGTCATTTATTTAAGCACGGATTATGTGTTCGATGGGAAGAAGGAGAAGCCTTGCCTTGAAAATGATCCTCCCAATCCATTGAACGTGTATGGCCAGACCAAATTGAAAGGGGAACTGTACCTTCAAGAACTGGTGGAGGATCATCTGATCATTCGGACTCAATGGCTCTATGGAAGGTATGGAAGGAATTTTGTTTCCTCCATTCTTCTCCAGGCGAGGGAGAAACAGACTCTCACCATAGTCGATGACCAGACTGGTTCTCCCACGTATACGGTCGATCTCTCAAAAGCGATCCTGGCCTTAATCCGGCACAACAGCCGAGGAATCTTTCACGCGGCCAACCGGGATGTCTGCACGTGGTATGCCTTTGGTCAGGCCATCTTGAAATTTTCCCGAGTCGAGGGCGTGTGCCTCATCCCGATCTCCTCCAAAGCGTTAGGCCGCCCTGCGGTCCGACCTTCCTACTCTGTCCTGAACACCCAAAAATTGGAACGAGAAACCGGGATAAGTCTACGACACTGGTCGGAGGCGCTCAGGGAATACCTTGGGGAAGTAAATTCATAATGACAAATTCCAAATCCCAAATAAATTCCAAATTTCAATTTCAAAATGATCAAAATTTTTCTGGTTCAAATTTCGGTTATTGGAGTTTGTTTGTCATTTGGTGCTTGGGATTTGGTGCTTCTCAAGCAGGGGACTCTGATCCAAGTTGACTTCAATTTGGATCTTAGCGCCTAACAAGGGCGGAAGGGGCAATTCTATGAACATTTGCATCATCGGAACGGGTTATGTGGGCCTCGTGACCGGGGCCTGTCTGGCAGAGTACGGGATGAGTCTTGTCTGCGTGGACAATGATCTTCAGAAGATTGCCCTCCTCCAGAAGGGGGAGATTTCGATCTATGAACCAGGGCTCGATGACCTGGTGAAAAAGAATATGAAGGAGGGAAGGCTTCGTTTCTCATCGAATCTTCAGGAAGGTGTGACCTCGAGCCTCGTCCTCTTTATTGCCGTCGGGACACCTCCCGGAGAGGATGGATCCGCTGACCTTTCGGCGGTGGAGTCGGTGGCCAAAGAGATCGCCCAATCGATGGATGGCTATAAGGTGGTGGTTGTCAAGTCAACCGTTCCCGTAGGAACGAGCCGCCGGTTGAAACACCTGATCGAGAGCCAACAGAATCGACCCGTCCCTTTCGACATCGTTTCCAATCCGGAGTTTCTTAGGGAAGGATCGGCCGTTCAGGACTTCATGCGGCCCGATCGGGTGGCCATCGGCGCAGAGAGTGAACAGGCCGTGGCGATTATGAAAGATATCTACAGCGCCCTCTATCTCATCGAGACACCCTTCGTAATCACCTCGCTCGAGACGGCCGAGATGATTAAGTATGCAACGAATGCCTTTTTGGCAACCAAGGTGACCTTCATCAACGAAGTTGCCAATCTCTGCGAACGGGTGGGTGCGGATGTCTATCACGTGTCCAGGGCAATGGGTTTGGATGGAAGAATCGGGAAGAAGTTTCTCCATCCGGGTCCGGGTTATGGAGGCTCCTGTTTTCCGAAGGATACTCGGGCCCTTGCGAGATTGGCTCAGGAGCAAGGCTATGTGTTTAAGATCGTCAATTCTGTCATTGAAGTGAATGAGGAACAGAAACGGAGGATGGTGGATAAGATCGAAGAGAAAGTGGGGTCACTTCAGGGGAAGACGATCGGGATCTTAGGGCTCTCATTTAAACCGAATACGAACGATATCCGGGAGTCTTCCGCCATCACCATTATTGAGACCCTCCTCAAGAAAGGGGCAAGGGTCAAGGCCTATGATCCTGCTGCGATGGAAGAGGCCCGGGCCGTCCTTCCAGAAATCGAATTAGGAAAGGATGCCTATGACGTGGCCCGGGGTTGTGATGCACTGGTCCTGGCCACAGAATGGAATCAATTTCGGCGGCTGGACCTCCAGCAGATCAAACATCTTTTGAAAACCCCCATCTTTATCGATCTGAGAAACGTTTACGACCCGGATCAAATGAAACGGTTAGGGTTTAACTATTGTGGTGTGGGGAGGTGAGGGGAGACATTGTTTTGCGCCGAAAAGGACTGGGTCTTCGTCTCCGATGCCCATTTTACCGGACAGGAACAGGAAGGGATGGAATCGTTCCTTCGATTTCTGGATTCGCAGAGGGAGGGAATGGGACATCTCGTGATCTTAGGCGACCTCTTCGAGTTCCTTTTTGGATTTAAAGATTCTGCTCGGCCCAACGATTTTTCCTCGATTCCTGAGTCTTTTCCGTTTCCAGAATACCTGCCGGTCTTCAAAGGTTTGCAGCGACTCTCTCAGCAGGGAATTCAGATCAAGTATTTTGAGGGAAATCATGACTTTTATCTTCGTTCCTTCTTTCAGGATTGGTTAAAAATGGCGGTGGAGGTTCACGCGGATGGATGGGAAGAGCAGTTGGGGGGCAGGCGGTCCTTTCTTGCTCATGGAGACCTGGCGAATCCCGGGCAGTGGAAGTATCGATTCTTCAGGGGGATCAGTCAAAAATCGGTGGATGTTTCGTTTGATCCAACTCGCGGGTCCTCGCCTGAGCCGTCGAGTCGCATTGGAAATGAGTAGCAAGAGTCATCAGGTCTATCATGCCGATGGCAAAGGAGACAGATCCCCAACCTTTCAGTCCTTTGCCCACCAAAAATTCCTGGAGGGATTCGAGATTGTCCTCCTTGGCCATTCTCACTTTCCGGAAAAGATCGAGGAATGGATTGAGGGGAGGAAATGTCTCTACGTGAATGTGGGAGACTGGATGATGCACCGGTCCTTTTTGAGGTTCACACCACCGGGCCAGTTTGAGTTAAGGACTTTTATAGAATGACTGGGGTCCTGCTTTCGCAGGAATGACATTCTAAAGCCCAAAAGAACTTTCTCCACATCTTACTCGGTGAAAGAGTATGGGACATAAAGCAGTCTTTATGGACCGGGATGGGACAATCAATGAAGAGGTGGGATACGTGAACCACCTTGAACGGTTTGTACTACTCCCCCGGGTTGGGGAAGCCATACGAATACTGAACCAGCATGGCCTGAGGGCAGTGGTGATCACCAATCAATCAGGGGTGGCCAGGGGTTATTTTCCTGAATCGCTCATCCACCTTGTCCACCAGAGGATGCGGGATCATCTAAAGCGGGAAGGGGCCTATCTGGATGGCATCTATTATTGTCCCCATCATCCAGACGTCGGAAGTCCACCCTACCGGCAGAAGTGCAGGTGCAGAAAACCCGAAACGGGATTGGTCGAGGAAGCCTCAAGAACGTTGAATCTCGATTCTTCAAAGAGTTATATGATTGGAGATCGGGGCAACGATCTCGAATTTGCCCATCGGATTGGGATAAAGGGGATCCTTGTCCTCACCGGGTATGGCAGAGGGGAATGGGAATATTGTCAAAACCAGTGGAAAGTGAAACCGGACCATGTGGCCCAGGATCTCTATGAGGCCGTCCAATGGATCCTGCAACAGGAAGATTTAAGTAGCTAAGCCCCTCGCCCATAGTCAAATAAGCACCTGAATACCTATGACAAAATTAAATCAGATGGAGGGGTGTTTGGGTGATTGGGATATGGGAGTTGGGAGTGATTTGGAATTTGGCTATTGTAATTGATCATAGGATCGATAGAATCTATTGATTCAGGCAAGACGAGAATTCTCTAAAAAGGGGGAGGGAAGAGAGATGCCAATCAGTAAGGAGCTTTTAGAGATCCTGGCCTGTCCGAAGTGCAAGGGAGATATCTACCTCAATTCGGCCGGGGATGGGTTGATCTGCAAGGCCTGCGCTTTGGTCTACCCCATTAAGGATGACATCCCGGTCATGCTCATTGATGAGGCCCTTCCCTATCAGGGGAAAGATTAAGGACTTCCTTATGATAAAAGGAGGGGGAACTTTCGTTCCCTTGAGGAGCGGACCGTTCGGGCCTTGAGCGCGACAAGATTGAAGCAAAAACCAGATCCTCTGCCTGAAGCGAAGCGTCCTCAAACGCAGTGCTCTTTTGAAATCTGGAATCTAACCGGAAGTATTTGAAATTCCTAAGACTGTCATCCGAATCCCGCCAATGGCGGGATTTCAGGATCTCACTTAAAAGGAAAAAGACCAATGCTGAACCAAGTTCAGCATGACAAAATGCGTCTTTTATATGTTAGAAGTAAGTTCTCAGAGCTAAATATGTAAAAATCTAAAATTGATAAGATGATTGCCTATTTCCAATATCTCATCATGCGAGGCTTTTGTTGCCTCACCAATCTTTTTCCGGAAGATTCGGCACTCTGGCTCGGGAGGCAATTGGGAAAGTTGGCATTTTATCTCGACCGGAATCACCGGTTGGTTGCCCTTCAGAATCTCTCCCTTGCCTTTGGGCGCGAGAAGTCAAAAGAACAGTTACGGGTCATTGCCCAGAAGACTTTCCAAAACCTGGGGATGACTGCTGTTGAGTTTACTCGTATTCCCAGCATGGATCTGGAGACCTTTCGAAAAAGAGTGACGGTCGTGGGACTGGAGATCATCAGGGAGTTGTTGGATAATAAAAAGAAGGGGGCCCTGCTCCTTCTCTCTCATTTTGGAAACTGGGAATTGATGGGTTTGCTGACCAAGTTACTGGGATATCCCATTTCGGTCATCGCAAGGCCCATCAAAAAGAATCGATGGGTTGACCGGATGGTCTCGGAGATCAGGGAAGCGGCAGGGGTCGAGGTCATCTTTACGGAGAAAGCCAGCCGGAGAGTGCTGCGGGCCCTCGGTCGAAACGGGGTCGTCGGAATTTTAGTCGATCAGCGGGCTAAACGGAGCGAAGGCGTATGGGCAGACTTTTTCGGAAAGAAGGCGCCAACCACACCTTCCCTGGCCATCCTGGCCATGCGGACAGGAGCTCCCGTGGTTCCCGTTTTCATGGTTCGCGATGGGTTTAAAAGACATCGCGTCCTAATCCAGAGGCCCCTTGAGATCGTCCATTCCGGAGATATCCAGAAGGATGTCGTGGCCAATACCCAGCGGATTAACGATACGCTGGAGTCCATGATCCGTCAATATCCGGAGCAATGGTTCTGGGTTCACCGGAGATGGGAGAGGAAGGGGAGGGTCCATTCGAGATGAGAAACCTGCCTCAAAAAAGATCAGAGGTTTCATCCCGTCGAAAGGGAAGAGAGGAAAAGCGCACTTACCTCCGTGTGGGGGACAAAGTTTTTCATAAAAACTATCGATCCTGGGGCGGCGGGATCGTTGTTGAGACCTGGGCTTCTGACCTGCCGGGCGGGTTGTGTTTTGCACGGATCCTCTTTCAGGATGGGAAACAGAGGGTATTCGATAACAGTTTCGATAGTGCCTGCTGCTGTTATCATACTGGCATTACACTTCTTAACCGTGTCGAATTGTAATGTAACCCCAATTGAGTAAAAAAATAACTTCCTCCCCCCATGGAGGGGGAGGATCGAGGTGGGGGGAAAGATTCATGATGTCCGTCCCCATCCCAACCTTCCCCCATCGAAAGGGTTCATTATTTCCCATTTTTGAAGAAGGGCTCATCACAGAGAAGGAGGACTTTCAGGATGTGTAACCATTTGAAGAAGGCTGTTTTTTGGATATTCCTATGTTTCGCCATCCTCGTTTCTATCCACGAGGCTTTTGCTGCCCCTTTTGCCTATATTACAAATGCTGATAGCAACAGCGTTTCTGTCATGGACATTCCCACGAATACAGTGGTCACAGCCATTCCAGTGGGATCAAACCCAAGGGGCGTGGTCGTAAGCCCTGCAGGAACCCGGGCCTATATCACAAATAATACCAGCAGCGATGTTTCAGTCATCGACACGGCAACGAATACGGTGATTACGACCATACCATTGATCTCTCCGCTCCCTGTTGGGCCTTCCACTGCAAGCGCCCCGATAGGCATCGCCATCAATGCGTTGGGCACGCGTGTCTATGTGGCAAATAATATCAGCGGCGACGTCACCATCATCGATGCAGTTACCAACACCGTCGTAGGGTCTGTGGTCTCAGGGTCGATTCCCTATGGAGTTGCTGTCCATCCATCGGGTAACATCGTCTATGTGACCAATAGCGGTGAGGATACAGTCTCTGTGATTGATACGGCAGCGAGCGCCGTACTTAAAAAAATACCGGTGGGGGCACAGCCCTATGGGATTGCGGTCGATCCAACAGGGACGCGTGTTTATGTGGCGAATCATGGGAGCAGCGCGAAGAGTACGGTGTCGGTGATCGATACGGCCACGAGTACCGTCACTCCTATTGAAGTGGCCCCCACTGCTGCAGGATCCGGCCCCTATGCCATTGCAATCAATCCGGCAGGAACCCGCGTCTATGTGACAAACGATATCGGTGGATACGTCGCTGTCATTGATCCGTCGACCCATACGTGGATCGATACAATCACGGTCGGGGCTCAGCCCATTGGGGTCAGCCTCAATCATGAAGGAACCGGCCTTTATGTGGCCGTTAACGGGGAGAACAGCATCTGGGTGATGGATACGGCTACGAAATCCATCCTTGCGAAAGTACCCGCGGAGACGTCGCCCTACGCCTTTGGCCAGTTTGTTACCCAGGGCATTCTCTGGAAAGCTCCTGAGGTTTCATTTTCTCTTAAATTCACTTTCCCCCAGGCAGATGCTAAGGGAAATATAAAATTTTATAATTTGACCCAGACGTTCACGGGAAAGATCGAATTGTTCGAGGAAGATCTCATCGCGAAGCAGATCACTTTTATTAGTGACGACGGGACGACCGCAGGATATTTCAGGACCCTGACCTCCGTCATGACCGATACCTCGGCAAGATCCGACCAGATCCTTCTCATCGGTACAGGTGATTTTGCGTATGCCGGAGGACAGTACACGGGGATGGCCTATCTTGATGCAAAAGGCACCTTTAAAAAGGATACTACCGGAGCGGTCACCTCTATTAGTTTTAGCGGAAAGGTTAGCGGAGGAGTCGATCAAACGACCGTTTTCAGCGGAACCTTTCGAGCCACCCTGACGAAATGAATAAGCGGGACAGAGCCGTCAAAGCTTAGACCCTTCACCATCCCTTCTCCATCTGGATGTTTACTAAGGAGTCCATCATAACATAGACATTGTAGATTTGAGGGCCTGCCCCTTGCAACCATAGGACTGGACTCCGGCTTTCGCCGGAGTGATGATTCTGAGGCCTTATCCTATTGTGTCATTCCGGCGGAAGCCGGAATCCAGTGGTACGAAAGATGAATTTAATGTCTATACAATTTTGGCCAGATTAGTTACCGGTTGCAGAAAAATTCCCGCGAGATGTTGCTCCTGCGCCTGTGCCAGAAGCGCTTCAGGCGGGCAGGCGTGAAAACGGAAATATAGGAAAATAGGCCTTAATGTTGCAGAAGACTTTACCATACGGGCATGGGTGAACCGTTCGGAAAGGCTTCAGGGCGAACCTTTAGTGCAAGGAGCACTTGCGCCCCAGACCCCTGCTGGAGTTCACGTTGGGTCATCTCCTCCCATTTCCTCAAAATGTCAATTCGACCGCCTTCTGAAGCCTTGAAGGGCGGTTTACCCATGGCCGTTTCTGCAACTACGGGGTAAAGATTCCCGTTCCTACAAGCATTTCTTCACTCACCCTCTCCCTTCAAAATTCATTTACCGATCGGTAACGTTTCTCTTGACAAGAAAAGAGATGGTTGTATAATTACCGGTAGGTATACAACCATCCTTCCACACAAATAGAATAGAGGAGGTGACTTCAAGATGGCAGGAACACAAGGGGCTCCCCCTTTGCCGGATCATGCCGTTCGTGAACGGCTCCTGGAGATGGCGACCCAACTCTTTGCCCGAAAGGGATATGCCGCCACGACCACACGCGAGATCGTGGGTGCAGCGGGTGTGACCAAGCCCGTCCTCTACTACTATTTCCGGAGCAAGGAAGGGCTCTACCTCGAACTGATACAGAGGGCCTTCAAGGAGTTCGAGAACGTGGTGGATACCTCCATCATGGGGTCGGGAAGCATTGAACAGACAATCCTCCGCCTTTGTGATCAAGTCTTTGATCTGGTTTTGGAGAAGATCGAGGTGGTTCGGTTGGTTTATGCCTTCTATTATGGGCCTCCCCAGGGGGCGCCCTTCTTTGACTTCGATGCTGTCCATCAGAGGCTCTTTGAAGCCATTCAGCAACTCGTGATGGAAGGGATACGGAAGAAGGAGTTGCGGGAGGGAAAGGTCGAGGATATTGTTTGGGCCATTTTTGGAGCCGTGAACATTACGATAGAAAATGAGCTCTGCCACCCTGAACGCGAATTGGGTTATGTGGGGCTGAGACGAATTTTGCGTCTTCTTTTTCAAGGAATTTCAACAGCGAGAGGAAGGCGCAAGGGAGAGAAAAGATGATACGACGTGTTCTGTGGGGAGTGCAGTTACTGCTGTTGCTGATGGTCTGGGTCCTCTCCAGCGGATGTTCCAAATCTGGAGGAGATCAAAAAACGGAAGAGAAGACCGGGGGGAAACCCCCTGTGGCTGTGGAAGTGACAAAGGTATCCGCCACAGACTTCACCGAGGGGATTGATGTGGTGGGGTCCCTTGCCGCAAAGTTTGGAGCCGATGTGAAATCGGAATACGCCGGAATCGTGACAGACGTTTATGTTAATGAATGGGTCGGAGTGAAAAAAGGGGCGTCCCTTGCAAAGATTGATACCCGTGAGATGGACATTATCCTGCAGAAGGCAAGAGCAGCCGTCGAGATGGAAAAGGCCAAGCTCCTTCAGACCGAGGTTGCCGGGAAACGTGCAGATCGTGAATATGACCGTCTCCTCAAACTGAAGGAGGTCGGTCTGGTGACCCAGCAGAATCTTGACGACGGGCAGACTGAGAAGGAGGCGACGGCAGCCCGTATCGAGGCGGCAAAGGCTCAATTGAAGGCGGCAGAGGAAGACCTCCAGCACACTCAGACACGCCTTTCGAAGACGATGATACGTTCACCGGTGGATGGAGTGGTTTCGTTCCGGGGTGTCAATGTGGGCGACCTGGTGGGAGAGATGGGTTCTCCCAAGGTGATGTTTAAGATCATCGATACCCGGACCCTGGAGCTGACGGTCCCTGTCCCCTCTGCCGAGATGGAGGCAGTCCGGGTTGGCCAGCCCCTCACCTTTTCAACGGATGCCTTTCCTGGAAAGACCTTTTCCGGAAAAGTAATGTTCATCAACCCGATCGTCAATGAAGCAGATCGTTCGGTCAAGGTGATCGCTGAAGTCGAGAATAGTTCAGAGCAACTCAAGGCCGGCCTTTATATCAAAGGTCGTATCCTCACAGGAAAACGCTCAGGAATTCTCAGAATCCCAAGGATCGCCCTTCTCTCCTGGGACGTGGCAGGGAAGAAGGGGGACGTGCTTGTCACGGAAGGAGAGACGGCAAAGCGCAAGACGGTCCGGACTGGGAGTGTGATGGGAGATTTTGTCGAAGTGGTTTCCGGTCTTTCTCAGGGAGATCAGGTCATAACCCGTGGCGGCTTTAACCTCAAAGAGGGCGATCGAATCAGTGTCATTCCAGGGAGTGGAGGTTAAGGCCATGTTCCTCTCTGATCTCTCGATTAAAAGACCCATTTTCGCAACCGTGATGATGCTCGCTCTCCTCACGCTGGGCATCTTCTCGTACCGGCGTCTGGCGGTTGACATGTTTCCGGATGTGGAAATTCCTATTCTCTCAATCGTCACCAAGTACCCGGGTGCTTCTCCGGAGACGGTTGAGAGAGAGGTCACGAAACGGATCGAAGAGTCCGTCAACCCGATCTCCGGTGTCAAGCATGTCACCTCCACTTCCCGTGAGAGCGTTTCAACGGTCGTGGTCGAGTTCAAGTTAGAGGTAAAAATCAATGAGGCTTCCCAGGAGGCCCGTGCCAAGGTCAACGCGATCCGTGGCGACTTGCCTCAGGGCATTGAAGAACCGATCATCCAGAAACTTGACTTCAGCGCCATGCCCATCGTTTCCCTTGCGGTCCGGTCCCAGGCCCTTACCCCGAAAGACCTGACGACCCTCGTCGAGAAGAGGGTGCGACGCCGGTTTGAAAATATTTCGGGTGTGGGAAAGGTCGACCTGGTCGGCCAATCAAAACGAGAGGTGAATGTGAACATCAATCCGACCCGGCTGGAGGCTCTTGGCATGGGTGTGGATGAGGTGATTGGAGGTCTCCAGTCGGAGAATGTCAATACTCCTCTGGGCCGACTCAACCGGAACGGTGCCGAATACCCCATCCGGATCTCAGGGAAGCCGGATGTGGTTGAGCGGTTTAAGACCATGGTCATTGGTCAGCGAAGTGGCAGGCCGATCCTGCTCTCGGAGGTGGCCGAGGTTCGTGATGGCATCGAAGAGCAGCGGTCGTTGGCTCTGGTGAATGGTGTCCCTGCCGTCTCCCTTGATATCCTCAAGCAATCCGGAGCGAATACCGTTGACGTTGTCAATTCGGTCAAAAAAGAGATCCAGCGGCTCCAGCCAGAACTTCCTCAGGGAACAGCGATCGAAATGGTTCGGGATGGATCGATCACGATCCAGGATTCCGTTCGGGATGTGCAGGAAACCCTCATCCTCGGTGGAATTTTGACCATTCTCATCGTCTTTCTTTTTCTCAATTCGTGGCGTTCCACGGTGATCACCGGGCTGACGCTCCCCGTCTCTGTCATTTCCTCCTTTATCGTCATGTATTTTCTGGGCATGACCTTGAATGTGATGACCCTGATGGCCCTCTCTCTTGCGATCGGGATGCTCATTGATGATGCCATTGTTGTCCGGGAGAATATCGTACGCCACCTCGAACGCGGCAAGGACCATTTCCGGGCGGCGAGGGAAGGCACGAGTGAAATCGGGCTGGCGGTTCTGGCCACGACCTTCTCCATCGTGGCGGTCTTTGTCCCGGTCGCCTTTATGAAAGGAATCGTGGGAAAGTTTTTCTTCCAGTTTGGAATCACGGTGACCTTTGCCGTAATGGTCTCACTCTTTGTCTCATTCACGCTCGACCCGATGCTCTCCTCCCGGTGGGTGGACCCGGACATTGAACGAAAGGGGAAACGGCATCTGATTGCCCGTCTCCTTGACCGGTTTAATGATTGGTTTAACCGGACAGCAGATCGATACCGGGTCGTGATTGCCTGGACCCTGAAACACCGAATCATCGTTCTCACGCTCTCTGTGCTTGCTTTTTTGGGAGGCCTTTTCGTCTTTTCTTCCCTTCAAAGCGAGTTTTTCCCTGAGTATGATAAGGGAGAGTTTCAGATTGCCTTCACCACAGCGCCCGATGCATCCATTGATGAGACTCGCGGAAGAGTTAACGCGGTTCTTGCCATTTTGAAGAAAACGCCCGAGGTGAAACATACCTATGCAACGATCGGAGCAGGCGATACGGGAACGGTTCGGGATGCCAGGGTTTATGTGAAACTGGTGGACCGGAAGGACCGGAGGCGATACCAGAAGGAGATCATGAGGGAAACCCGCGCTCAGCTTCTAAAGATTCCCGGCATCCTTCCATCCACGGGAGAGGCAGGAGGGCTCGATACACGAAAACCACTCACCATCAATATCCGGGGAGATGACCTTCCTCTCCTCAAGAAATATGCGGCAGAGCTCAAAGAAAAAATCTACTCCATTCCAGGGATCGTTGATCTTGAAGTCACTCTTGAACAGGACATACCCGAGTTTCGCCTGACCGTAGATCGGGAAAGGGCCTTTGATACAGGCGTCATGACAGCCAGCATTGTCCGCACGGTAGGAGCCTTGGTGGGGGGACAGGCTGTTTCCACTTATGAGGATGAAGATGGGGACGCCGTGAACGTCCGCATCCGGCTGCCGCTTGGTCTCAGACAGGATCCCTCTCAGGTCGAGAAACTCAGGTTGGCCGTTCAGAAACAAGGAGGGAGTCCTGCCCTCGTGCCCCTGAGGGAGTTGGTGACCTACACCATGCAACCGACACCGTCGGAAATCGACCGCCAGGATTTGACACGGCAAGTCGTGATTACAGCAAACCTGGACGGGCTTCCTCTAGGGACTGCGATGAAGAAAGTGGAGAAGGCCGCTTCCCGGATCAAGATGGCTCCCGGATATCGAGTGATCTATTCAGGCCAGGCAGAATCGATGATGGAGTCTTTCGGATACATGGCCGAAGCTCTGGTCCTGGCTATCCTTTTCGTCTACCTTATCCTGGCTGCCCAGTTTGAATCCTTCATCGATCCGTTCTGTATCATGCTTTCGTTACCCCTGTCCCTTCTGGGAATGGCAAGCATGCTCCTGATCACCGGCGATACGATCAACATCATGTCGCTTATTGGCCTCATTATGCTGATGGGTCTTGTAACCAAGAACGCCATCTTGCTCGTCGATTTTGCAAAAGTCTTGAGGTCCCAGGGAATGGACCGCACGCAGGCACTTATTACCGCTGGTCGAACAAGGCTCCGGCCGATTATGATGACGACTTTAGCGATGATCTTTGGAATGCTTCCCCTCTCCCTTGCTCTCGGGGCAGGGGCGGAGATGCGGGCGCCCATGGCCCGTGCGGTGATCGGAGGATTGATCACATCGACTTTTCTCACCCTCTTGATCGTTCCCGTGATGTATTCCGTCCTTGATGACGTTGGAGTCTGGGTTCGAAGAAGTTGGAAAGGAAAAAAGGAGAATTTCTAAGGAGTCCATAATTGAATAGACACTAAAGTGCTGCTTGGTGACCTGTAACTGGACTCCGGCTTTCGCCGGAGTGACGATAAAGAGAGGACGTTTTTCATGTCATTCCGGCGGAAGCCGGAATCCAGGGTTTGAATGATGTCCAGACAAATATGGCCCAATTAGTAAGACATGAGGAGGAGTATGAAGTCTACCCACCTGGAGAAATCTCTTATTTCTAACATTTATATCTTACTGATTATTTTGAGTCTTCTTCCTTTGGCGACAACCTTTGGAGAGGGAAAGGGGACTCAGCTCCTTACTCTTGAAGAGGCCCTTCAGATCGCAGCGGAAAAGAATAAAGACATTCAGAAGGCCCGGGAGTATCGATACTGGCTGGAGGCGCGTTATGTCGAGGAGCGAGCAGTGGCCCTTCCCCAGATCGTGATTACGGCGAGTGGGTCGAGCAGCAGGGATGAGAGCCAAAAGGCCTTTGGGACCAATTTTCCAACCAAGCAGAACGTCTGGTCCAGCGGAGTCGGGGTTTCTCAGCCCATCTTCACATGGGGACAGATTGGAGCTTCCATCCGTGCAGCAAAGGTCGGACTGACAACGGCAGAGGACCAGTTTCGGCTTTATCGGCAGGCCGCTTACCGGGACGTTTCCGCTTCATTTTATGATATCCTGCTTGCAAAGACCCTGAACAACATCGCGCTGCAGAATCTGGAGCAGAAGAACCGCCACTATGATGAAGCACAGAAAAAATATTCGGCAGGAGTCGCTACAGATTATGATGTTCTGGCCGGAAAGGTAGATGTGGAGAACGCAAGGCCTGCAGCCATCCGGACAGAAAACCTCATCCAGACCGCAAAGGAAAGATTCCGTTTTCTATTAGGGATCGGTGAGCAGGAAGTGGATGCTAACGGAAACCTGGAGACCATGATCGCAGAGTATCCCAAATATGAAGGGGCCTTAGAGATTGCCTGGAAGAAGAGGCCGGAGCTCTCCGATCTTCGGCACCGGATCGAGATCGGAAAAGAGCTCATCAAGATTGCCAATGCGGGAGATAAACCCCGGGTGGACTTCAAGGGAGGGTTTGGTTGGACCAATCTCGATATGGGGGGAGATTTTCAAGCAGATGGCTCGAATTGGAGTGCAGGGCTCTTTGTGAGCTTCCCGATCTTTGATGGCCTCCGCACCCGGGGGAAAGTTGGCGCAGCAAAGAGTGATTTGAGAAGCCTCACAATCGATGAGGCTAAATTGCGAGACTCCATTTCCCTTCAGGTGCGTGACGCATGCAATGCCGTGAAAGAAGCCGGAGAGATCGTCAAGGCCCTTTCAGGGACAGTGACCCGGGCCGAACGCCTCCTCTTTATGGCTGAGAAGGGATACGAATATGGGGTCAAGACAAGAATTGACGTGGATGATGCGGAAACCAATCTGGTCCAGGCAAGAGGGAATCTGGCCCAGGCCAAAAGGGACTACCTTGTGGCCCTCGTCAATTTAGAATGGGTGATGGGGACGCTTGGAGAAAGCAAAGAAACCCAAAGTTCAATGCTCAAAGCCCATTATTAGTCAGTCCCTAATTGTCCAGACGCAGGAGACTAAATCCCTCCTTGCCTCCCCTGCCTACCGCAGGCAGGCTTTACAAAAGGGAGGAATTCCCCTCTTTGAATCCCCAATTTCACCGCTACCACCAGGCATTTCTGGAATAGCCCCATTACGGTGACACTCTGGTTCAGAGCGTCTCGTTGGAGTTCCTGGACAAGCGATCACATTATACCTCCTGTTCCGGCGACCTAACCGATCAAGCTAAGAGGCGCGACGACTTTTCGCCGCGTCCCTCTTGAGCGGCCCGTTAGCCATCATTTTCTTTTGTTCTGATTTAGCTCTGAATTTTGAAGATATTCGAGGTCTTGGAGCAGGAATACCATAAAGCATGCCTTCGGCGCTGATATCCTCATCGATGTCAGGCCAATGCACACCATGACCGTCACCAATAATTCTCCAATTTGCCCGCTGTTTGGGCGTCGCCTCCGACAATCGCCACGACCAAGCAAGCGGAACGCTGATTATCCGTCCGTCCATGAGGTGAGCCGTAATCGTGTCTTCGGTGACGCTTATATCCTTAATTCTCACTTCTTGTATTTTTGCCGCAGTGTTCATACCACGCCTCCCTTATTTTGCTCCTGTTCTTTAAGATTATTTCCCGTATGGTATTGAGCTCTTTCGAGGCAAAACCCTGATTCCTTGCCAATACAACGGGTTGCATCCAGAATTTGCAGATCATTCTTTCTTTCTGAACATGTACATGCATTTGTTCGTTGCAATCGAAGCTGTAAAAGAAAAACCGGTATGGCCCTGAAATATTTTTGATTGTCGGCATATCGATATCTATCTGAATTATAGACGGATACCATGGGAGATGTCCATATTTGTTTTGTAAGGCAGTAAAAGGATTTGGAGAGAGTGTAGGGCCGGACCCCGGGAGGGAAACAGGGAACAATGTATAACGTCCATAAATAAGTAAATGAACTACAATGAAAGTTTTTGCCCGGAGGCGATTCGGATGGACATACCGTACCAATTCCAAGGGATAGGGATCCTCTTGACTGAAGTTCAAAGTTCAATGCTCAAAGCCTATTATTAGTCAGTCCCTGATTGTCCAGACGCAGAAGACTAAATCCCTCCTTGCCTCCCCTGCCTACCGCGGGCAGGCTTTACAAAAGGAAGGCATTCCCCTCTTTCCTGCCTGCCGGCAGGCAGGGAAAAAGAGGGGTTAGGGGAGATTTTTCAACAATATGTCTTCTCAATAATGGACTTCTTAGTAGCTCCCTTTTATGAAGGTTCAGTGCTCCCTTCAAGTAACCGCTGGTGGTGCAGGGATTTGGATGGCTTGGCCCTAAAGGAACCCGATGTGAAGAAGATTCGTCTCCAGAAGCTCGGCAAGAAGCTCACCGATCATACCTTGAAGTTGGCAGACAATGAAAACCGAAAGTCAAAATGGGCGAATATCCCTAAAATTCTTCACTGAGGATTTTTCTCAAGGATTCAATTAATACCGGAAGATCTTGCTTCACAATCTGCCACAGAATATCGAAATCAACCGTGTCATATCCGTGAATGAGACGGTTGCGCAGACTGACAATCTCTGGCCAGGAGATATCTGCATAGCGAGCTTGATCTTCTTTGGGGATTCGGGTGGCCGCTTCTCCGATAATCTCAAGCAACCGCACTAAAGCAAGATTGAGTTGCCGGTCCTCGTCGAGATCTGCCCGTGTTTTACCTTCGGTCATGGCGAGCGCTTCGAGGGTGTGATCAAGCATATGCCGTAGAGAAACACTGGTATTATGCTGCGACATATTGAGCTTCCGCTTCAGCCAGAACCTGGTCTCGAAAATAGGGACTTAGAAACTGTGGGGTATTCAAATCGACCTTGTGGTTTAGGATCTCGGAAAGCTCCCTCTCCATAGAAAAAAAGGCGAGGCCAGGGACATGTCCTTGCTCGAATTCAACCAGGACATCCACATCACTTTCGGATCTAAAATCCTCCCGCAATACTGAGCCGAAAAGGGCCAGTTTCCGAATATGATGCCTGCGACAGAAATCAGAAATTTTCTCGCGGTCGATGATGATGCGTGCCATCCTTGCGTCTCCAGCCTCCCTCTATCTAACCGCCCTTCCAGATACCGAGGGAGATACCGTAATAAATATATAACTTTTTTAATGTCACCTCAAGGTTTTTTCGCGAATTGTGTTTTTCTCCCAAAGGAACTGGGGGTAAGCACACTTGGGGAATTGGGGAAGGTGACGGGCCGTGATGTGACGACGTTGAGTTCTGCGGCAAAGCGCTTACAGATACGAGCAAAAAAGGATTTGTTTTGAAAGGGTTCTGGATCAAATTGGATAATAAACAAAGTCGAAGGGGTCTTGAATCATTAGACTCTTGACAATAATATCAATAATGATACTATATTAGCATGCGTCGCACAGAAGCTATCCTGGCACAGATGAAGCGCAATGTGAAGGATGTCCGTTTTGACGACCTGTGTAAGGTTTGTGATCACTATTTTGGCAAACATCGCCAAGGCGGGACCAGTCATAGAGTTTACAAGACCCCGTGGCAGGGAGATCCCCGAGTGAACATTCAGAACAAAAGGGGAAAGGCCAGAGCCTATCACGTGAGGCAGGTGCTTAAGGCCATAGAGAGGTTGGAGTTGGAACATGACACTGAAGAATGATCGCTATACGTATCGGGTGACTTGGTCTGAGGACGACAAGGAGTATGTAGGTCTGTGCGCAGAATTTCCCAGTCTGAGCTGGCTGGCGCGAACTCCAGAAGCAGCCTTGAGGGGAATACGGAAGGTGGTTGGAGAGGTAGTTAAGGATATGCGGGAACGAGGAGAGGCCGTTCCCGGGCCCTTCGCATCCAGACACTACAGCGGGAAGTTCATGGTCCGCGTTCCTCCTGAAGTTCATCGCCACCTTGCCATCCGGGCTGCGGAGGCGGGCGTCAGTCTGAATCGACTTGCCAGTTCGAAGTTGTCGGAATAGGACTGAGGTGCGCATGCAAGTGTAGGTCGAGGGTCAACGGTGTTGACGATGCTGAATTTGTCTTCAGAACATCGAACGAAGGAGGAGTTGTTACCGCCTTTAGCAGTAGAGAAGGTTGGAGAATGGAGAAGGGGAAGAGGCACTTCAAGTCTTTCCGTTTGTCAACATAGTCAACAACGTCCCGCCCCACCCGGGAGGCCTTATAAGTGTTCGGTGGTCTGTTATTTCCTTAATGATCCCTCAAGATCGGTCTTCCTGTCCTGAAGCACATTTAGTTTCTTCTTGAGTTCGGATATCTCCTTCTTGATCCTGCGCAACTCCGTCTGACCCTTGACCCTCACCAAGTAGTCCTCTCCAAGTTCCTCAGTTATGTACTTCTCGAGTTGGCTCCTCAGGATTCTGAGGTACGGGTTTCCCCATATCGCCCCATCTCGGTACTCAAGTCTGTCCGTCTCAATGCCTTTGACAATGAAGTCCCGACTTACGCCGTATTCAGCCTTGGCTGTTACGTCGCTGAGAGTTGCTCCCTTTCGATTCCATTCACCGTACTCCGCCATAGATATCTCTCTTCACCGAACGCAGAGCTCACCGGGCGCCCTGGCGATCCGGTGCAGCGCCGGGTTATGTGAATCAAACTTTCACAGTAATTTAGCTATTTCGAAATCATCATGAGTGATGATTCCATTGATTAGATTATTAATGAAATATTTTCTTTGAATATCCGCCTTGATTGTCTGCGCAATTGCATTATTATTGGGTAGTTGATTGTCTGGCTTAGTGGCCGTTGCCAACAAAAAGTGGAATTCATCAATTTTATGTTTATCATTCCCCGAGACCGGAGCCACCCAATTAATGTCCAGTTTAGAGGATTTTGAAATACAACTACGTTCTCTTCCGACTTTGTATTCACTAACATTAAAAGTTCTATTTCTTCTTTGCCGGAATAATGTAATTATCTCTTTTTTGCTGTTCTCATCAATTATGGAATCATTTAACAAATATGCTAATACTCCCCAAGTAGATACAAAATTCCCGTTCATCCCTTCTGCTGCTGACAGAGCCATGGCTTCGCAAAGCAATTCGTCTTTGTTGTTGATTACCCTTTTAAATGGAACAACATAACCAAATCCGGTGTTTCTCGCCATTCGATTTGAAAAAACCATCGTCATGATTTTGGAGCTTTTGGAGCCAGATGTTCTTCCATACCTAATTGGCACCTTGACAGGAATCTTGCTGTTAAGGTCCAAATGAGCATTACGCCAACTCGCTCTTATATCATCGCCCGGATTCAGATAATCTTGCCATAAAAGTGAACCTATAATTATTACGCCACCTTTGAAATTCCAGCTCATTATTTGTCCCTCATAACAGAATTATAATTGCTATAAAGAGTACATAACGACCAGCATGAGGGGCGCGGGCCACGGACGCCGGAACTAAAAAGAATCACGGCTATTCCCGCGTCCCTCTCGATGCTCTTGTTGTGCATTATTTCTTCTTATGTAGTATTGGTCTTGCGTATTCAATGAAGTCTTGTTTATGGCTGCCAATTCTGCCGTTGTTTCCAATTTCAGGATTGTCGTAAAAATAGCCACTGCCAATAAGCCAGAAGACTTTGTCCGCGTTGTATGCGCTCACATTAGCATGACCAGCAAGGCGGATAATAGCTTTGAACAATTGGTAGTCGTCCGCCTTTGCCTGACATAGGTTGAGAGATGAAAAGATATCACGGAGGTGGACATCTGGCTTGGGAAAATTGACATAGCCAAGTTCCTTCAGAAAATCGCACGAGAGAGCAAACCCGAAGCCTTCAATTTCGCGGCTCAGAAGCATCGGCAGGCTTGCCCGTGCTCTATCGTCTTTATCAAAAAAATCGACCCAGCTAAAGAAGTCGTCTGCTGATGCAAACTGTTCAACGAAATTAGCCGCCGAGAGGATCGTCTGACAGTAATGCGGCCAAATACTTTTTTGTGTCCGCCGGATTTCACCTCGCGGCTGTAGTTGTTTCACGATATCGTCAAGAATAGACTCCCATCCGTTGCCGTACTTGTTTAAGACAGCCTTTGGATTGAAGTTTTCTAAGACGACTGACAGCTTGCTCACTCCACCTATTGCCCTGCCAATGACTCCGGCTTTCATATTTGCATTCTGAGCAGATTCAAGAATTCTCTGATAGATGCCTTCCTTTAAAGTCGGCTTGGGATTAAGCGTTAAAGGATTTAGATACTTTTCGATAAGATTTGCCGTTATCTCATTTAGGCCAAGATTGGGCAGATAACTTTTTGCCAGGAGATAGGCTTGCTTATCAAGTGTTGCCGTGTCTGTCATTATGCCTCCCCATTTATATTGATTGCACAACGCAAAAGCTCACTGGGAGCGGGGCTTCCCCGCGATCCAGTGGAGCGACTTGTTGGAGCGGGTTTATCCCCTTTGTTTCCTCCAAAGCCTTGCAATTTCTGCAAAATCTAAACCTTCCAAACGCTTCATTTGGCAGAATTCCTGCCATGCAGTGAGTTTCTTAGTTGTTTTGATTTGAGTGTCTATCTGCTCTGCCTCGCCAAGCAGAGTTGACAATTCAATCACTTCGATTTCCTTCGGACAGGCCTGCCAGTTGTGCACCCAGCAGACAATGACATCTGCCTGGCTTGGGTCGTGACCATGTGCTTCAAATGATTTGCTTTCATATTCAAATTCTATTCGGATCTCTTTCCATTTATTCTTTCCCATCTTACGCCTGGCAATGCAATCCGGAAAGCCTGACTGGATTGACTCGATTCTAAAATCAAAGGTGTCGTGTAAAACGCCAAACAGATAAACCACCCCAAGTTCGTTTACCGGGGCACATGATAGCGACTTGAAGCTGATTTTGTCTCCAAATACTCTGTTGATCCGTGTAGTCATTTCCCTATTTTGCTCCAACACGGGCGTCACCCGGAGCCGGCTTTTTCGGCGATCGGGTGCACGCTGTGGTTGGGCGTATTATCAAGCCCGTTCCTTAGTCTCCTCTTTCGGGATGGAAATAACGGATGCGCGCCACTGTCCGACTCTCCACCCCCCTTTACGAATGCCAAGGACGACGACTTCGATTGTACATGGTTCCTTGCGTGGCACTTGAGCCATGCCAGAAAACGTTGCCTCTTCGTCGGTAGTAAGCCGCAAAAAAGGTCTCGACTTACTTGTTTTTCCGAAGACGATACGTTTGCGTTTAGTTTCCCCCTTTTCCGTTTTATAGCTGAGGCGGTTAAAACCAACAAACTCCACCTCTTTGCTGCCCCCATTCCAGCTAAAGAGTGCTTTCACGTCGTGCACATTGAGGCTGCCTTGTGAACCTTTTTTTACCATGGCAGAGACAGTTAAGTAGTCGTCTGTTTCCGTAGCCGTTGAACGCTCAATCTTTGCCGATATTCCGGCATTTACCATCAAGTATCCGGCTATGAGCTTGTAGACGAAAAAACCAGCAGCTCCGAGGAAAGCAAGGATCTCGGAAACCGTCTTTATAGTGTCTATCCAGCAGTATTTGTCCATGTCTCTCTATTCCTCCGTCGCTATCGCCCAACGATTGATTATACAGAAAAAATTCTGTATAGCGCCGGTTATAGTCGATTTTTACAGAATTCGCTTAAAACCGGGCTATCTCACCCTCTCAACCGTCTAAAGGGCTCCTTACACTGACCCCAGGCCTATTCAACACATGCGTGTAAATCATTGTCGTCGAAACATCATTATGGCCCAAGAGTTCCTGCACGGTCCTGATGTCGTAGTGGGCCTCCAAGAGGTGCGTCGCAAATGAATGGCGAAAGGTGCGGACATTGACCGGTTTGGTCAGGCCAACCAAGCGGACGGCGGTTTGCACGGCTTTCTGGAGACTGTTTTCATGGATATGATGGCGTCTGACTTCTCCCGTTCGTGGATCTTTGGACAGGCCTTTTGCGGGAAATACATATTGCCATCCCCATTCGAAGCTGGCGTTCGGATATTTCCGCTCCAGGGCATAGAATACCTTTAAATCCACCGCCAGATGAGAGAGAAATGCCTCGATCTCCGCGTTTGCCATCTCCTTCGGGTCACGCTGTTTATGGAAATCGGTGTATCGCAGGATCCAAGAGAGGTAGCTTTTTTCCGTCCGGATGGAGTAATGCTTTAACCGGATCAGATCGCGGACCCGGTTGACAAGGAGGTTTTTTTCTTTTGCTGTTTCCTGGGCTTGAGTCGGCGACGATTCCTTTTGAAGGGGTCCATGCCGGGTAGATCTCTCTCCTTGATTCTGTGACATCAGAGTCTCTAAGGATGGGTCAATATCGAGTTCTTCCCCGTCAAAGGCTGAAAGAATTTCCTTTAAGAGCGATTTAGAGTTTGGAAAACTCCAGTATTTTCCTTCAGGATGCCACCGGTGAGCCTTGACCGTTTTGATTCTGGCGATATACCCGGCATTGTAGGAGAACGCGACTTTAATCCTTCCCGGTAGGTCTGAACTGATCTTTATCATGGCAAAGGCTCCGTAGGAAGTGCGATTGCCATCAGGGAAATGGGAACTGGAGCCCTGCCCATTTTCCCTGCCTCAGGGGTCTTCGGAAACAGAATACATAACTGTTCAGGAGATGTCAAGCCCGGTACGCACTCCGTTTGGCAAAGCCTGGCAATCCATGAATGGCGAATTGAGCGGCAGAATCGGGGTCAAATCTTTATGGGCTGTTGCCCAACACCTTAGTTGAGCAATTCTAAAACTAACAGCTTATTTGTCAAAACATCCAGCCCTCATAAAATTCAGTGACAGAGAATGATAGATTTGAACGACAATCGAACTGTCAATTCGACCCGAAAGAGACCTAATCGTGAAGTTGGAACGTCGGTGCAAAGAGAAATAATGATTGACATGGGCTGAGGAAATGTGTAAATTCTGGGGCATGCCAAGACAAGCGAGACTGGATACGCCGGGGGCTTTGCATCATGTAATGGGCGGAGGGAAGGTATTCTGTCAGGTGGCGGTGCGGAAGTTGGGATATACGGGGGCGTCGGTGGCGCGGTTTCTGGGGATGACGACGTCATTGGTTAACCGAATGGCGAGGCTGGAGGAGATGACGGAGTTCGATGCGTGGGACAGGTAATTTGCATTTACCCCTACGTCCCTCTTACGTCCCCGCGCCATCGCCAAGAGCGGGAACAGCTCTTGCCGTCATCTTTCGGTGCAGGCAGCCTGGTGTTATCGGTTCAACCCCGCTGTGATCGAGACCGTGTCTTATCTTCTCCGGTACACATCGGTGCTCAAGTACTTCAGGCCAGAGTCGGCCATCAGCGTGACCACCTTGGCATCTGGCCCGAGCCGCTCTGCGACTCGAATCGCGGCGACGACGTTCGCTCCGGAAGACGTCCCCGCGAAGAGGGCCTCCTCCCGCGCGATGCGCCTCGCCATGTCCTTCGCGTCGTCTGTTCTGACCGGCAGGATGTCGTCCACGAGAGTCGGCTCCCAGAGTGGAGGAGTGTAGCCAATCCCAACTCCTTCGATCTTGTGAGGGCCTGCCTGCCCTCCCAGCAACACCGAGGATTCTGCGGGTTCGACGGCGACGATCTTGATACTCGGTTTGTATCGCTTCAGCACAGTGGCGACCCCACGCAAAGAAGCCGCCGTACCCACGCAGTGAACGAAGGCGTCGATCTCCCCCTTCGTTTGACTCCAGATCTCCTCGCCCAGCGAGTAGTAGCCCGCGATGCTGTCATGGTTGTTGAGCTGGTCGGTCCAGTAGGTGTGAGGCTCTTGGCTCAACCCACGGGCGGCCTCGATCATGTCCAGGATCAGCTTCTTGGTGGTGAGGCCTCCCTCGCTCGGGACGAGCGTCAGCTCCGCACCCAGCGCCGCCATGTGATCCAGCTTCTCCTGGCTGAACGCATCGGAGCTGACGATCTGGAGACGGTAGCCTTTGGCGGCGCAGACCAATGCAAGCGATGCCCCTGTGCTGCCACCCGTGTACTCGACGACGGTGTCTCCGGGCTTCAGTCGACCGTCCTCCTCCGCCCGCGAAATCACGGCCTGTGCCATCCGGTCCTTGACGCTGCCGGTGGGGTTCTCCCACTCGAGCTTCACGAAGATGTCCGCACAATTGGGTGGAACGACCTTGCGAAGTCGAACTATCGATGTGTTTCCAATGGCATTGAGAATGTCCATGGGTTGAGCTCTCCCTCTGCTGGCTGGTTTCCTCGACGTGCGCAGTCTACTATGCACGTAGCTCGGTGTCAACAAAGGTGCCTCTCGATTCGTCAAACTGTACCGTGGAGAATTCGAGTTTCATCCGACAAGGCCTATTGTACCCTTCTTTGGAAAGGGTCCTCTCACCCTGCTCGACGTGTTCTCGTGACTCGACGTCAAGTGAAGCAGGCAGACGACTTCTGAATTGTCCGCCTAACATGGTGGTCACCGGCGTGGCGTGCCGTTTTGCCACGTCCGGTGCACCTACTCGTTATCTGGCCTGATATTTAACACGTAGCATATCAGCAACCTGTTCCAGTTTCTTGTCGAGTGTCCAGATGGGAAGTCGCGATAAAGCGGCAGAAGCAAGGAGGTGAACATCTACGTAGCCCAGTCCTTTCCCCATGAGACTGTGACTCTCAATAAACGTGAGCACCTCTTCGTGTTCCGCCGCAGCCACCATCGGAAGGGCTTCCAGAAGCGAAAGTATGATCGTTCTATTCTTAAGATTTCCACAGGCAAGCTCACCTACAATAAAGGGATGACATGCGACCTCTCCATCATTAAGTAGATTTGCAAGGTTGGCGTGCATTTCTCGCAGATGTGAGACCCATACGGATGTATCAACAAGAACCATTCTACGGGGTGCCTCTCCTCGGTATTAGCTTGAGTTGCTTCTCAGTTCCTCCCAGTTTTGCAAGCCTCTTTCCGCTTTCTCTTGCGATCAGGGCTTCTAACCCGAGCTTGACCAGCGTAGTTTTCTCTTTAATCCCCGTCATTTTGGATGCCTTATCGATCAGGCTATCCTCAATATTCAATGTTGTCCTCATGGTTTCACCTCAAAACAGTATATGCATAAGTATGCCTATTTTATGCATACGTGTCAAGTCATCCCCAGATAACGCCCGAGTTGAGCTGAATCCCGGCTGGAAGCCGGGGATTTCTGCTCGAACGGATTGTGTACGCCCGGCACGGGCGTGAGCTTATGGGGTGAAAGTCCCCTGCATGAGGGGAGGGGACGTAGGTTCTAAAACAACTTGACAAATCGGGGAGAGAGGTTTAATCTTTTGCTATGCCCAGACAACCGAGATTGGATGTTCCCGGGGCTTTGCATCATGTGATGGGGCGGGGCATCGAACGGACAAATATATTCCGTACCGATCGAGACCGGGACGATTTCTTGGACAGGTTGGCGGATTTGTGTGTGGATGGGAGTCTCATTGTCTATGCCTGGTGTCTGATGTTGAACCATTTTCATGTACTGGTTCGGACTGGCGGTCAGCCGATTTCCAAGAGTATGAAGAAACTTCTTACCGGATATGTTGTCAATTTCAACCTGCGGCATAAAAGAACCGGTCATCTCTTTCAAAACAGGTATAAATCGATCATCTGTGAGGACGATCCCTACCTATTGGAACTGACGCGCTACATCCACTTAAATCCGGTGAGAGCGGGGATGGTGGATAACGTGGAAGAATTGGACATTCATCGGTGGGCGGGTCATTCTGCAATCATGGGAAGGGTGGAGCGGAAGTGGCAGGACATCGATACGGTTCTTGGCTATTTTGGTAGGGGTTGGAAGGCAGTTGAGAAGTATGAGCAGTTTGTAAGGGAAGGGATATTGCAGGGGAGGAGGCCGGAATTGGTGGGAGGGGGGTTGATCCGGAGTTTGGGAGGATGGTCTCAGGTGCTTTCTTTGAAGAGGAAGGGGGTCAAGGTTGCCTCGGATGAGAGGATATTGGGGAGGGAGAAATTCATCGAGAGGCTCTTGTCGGAAGCCGAGGAGAGAGAGAAAGAGACACTGAGACTATCTCGAAGAGTGCCGAGCTTGGCAACCCTGACGGAGAGGATCGTTAAAGGAGAAGGGATAGAGGAGTCGGAGTTACGCTCGGGGATGAGGAAGAAAAGAGTCGTGAGGGGGCGGAGGATGTTTTGTCAATTGGCAGTACGGGAGATGGGTTATCCTGGAGCCGAAGTTGCTCGTTTCCTTGGGGTGACTACTTTTTCGGTCAACCGATTGGCTACTACTGAAGAGATGCCAGATTTGAAGGAATACTTTAAAATGCTTTAGAACCTACGTCCCCTCTGTCGTCATTCTTGTAGGTGTCTGGAAAGTCAGCAGCTAGTTGCGCGCTAACCTTGCTGTCATTGTGAATCAAGCAGTTTCTTACCAGGGAAATTTCCCTGAGCGGTGCATCTCGGTCAGTTGATAAATGTCTTAATCCAAGCTTGCTACGCAAGTAGTCCAGGACCCCACAAATCGGGAGATACAAAATTTCTTTAATCTCCTTGCTGATTAGCGCATCAACCAGTGCCTCTTTTGAAGGCGCATTAAAAACCTCCGAGTAATTCACTTGCTTCTTTTGCCCCATGCACTCAGGATGTTTTCCAAGTCGATCCTTCAGTACTTCAACGATATATGACTCAAAAAGCGAGTATGCGTATACCTGCCCCAACCCAAAGATAAATGCAGGCAATTCATTTTGAAGAGCAAAAATCCCCTTACGAAATGCTCCGAAGAAATGAAATTCGTCTTCAGGCATTTCGAGTACGCTTACATTCTTGAGTATTGTCCCGTCCGAGCGCTCGACTGAAAGTCCGGCTTCTTCCGCATTGCTCAGTTTGTGCTCGCCCGATTCGCTGACTCGAACCACAATTGCTGGCTCCTCTTCCCCTATCTCTCCGAGGCTATCGTCGATATTCCTCCAGACTTTTCAGGTTTGTGCCTGGCTGCCTCTCATTCGAAAGTGTCGAAATGGATATATAGAGAAGACCGTATTTATGAAGAAGGGTTTTTAGTTTTGGCGTCATTGAGAAAGTCCCTATTGGATTGTGGATTGGCCTAACGCCGAGTTAACCGGCGCGCCGTACACAATGACAGGAAAAAACGACACCGCCTCCGGCGCGTCCGGTTGAATGTCGGGTTAGATTTCAGCGGCTATCACTCAACCTCCTGTAGAGGCCCAATTCTTCTATGCGTCGGTTGACCGTCGCCTCGGCGGCACCGGCAAAGATTAGAGGCCATATCGTTCCTCCGCCAGCTCGCTCGCCTGCCACAAAGTTCGCCCACGCGTCGCAATAGAGCTGCCACTTGGCTTGTGATTCATCGAACGCGACAAGCTCATCAGCGTCGAGCCGCGACCTAAGCGCGGTTACAACCTCCGCCAACCTTTCCTGCTTTTCAGTCAGCACCTTTCCAGCGGCGATATTCATGGCGCTTTGCGTCAGGGGCGCACCGGGACGAAGGTCTCAGAAATGCATTCGTCAGCCGCTCGGAGGAACGCCACGCAACTCTCGAAGCAACGCGCCACTTCCTCCGATTCAATTTCGTACGCCGACGCTATCTCATGACAGATGATGTGCCGAAGCTCAAACGTCCTAGCGATCCGCAAACACTACGTCAGGCTGCGCCAAAATGGGCGTGGCAGGTTCCCCTTTAACTTCATGGGCCCAGCGATCAGTGGTGGTACGAAGCTCTTGCAGGAAGCTCTTGCCAAGTAGGCTGGAGAGAGCCGCTTCAACGTGCTCCAGTTGACTCAGTTGCACACCGTGGGCAACCAACTCACCGACTGTTATGGCTTTGCCGTGTACTGCTTGAGGACTGAGAAGTCAGCTTCAACGACGAGGCAGGCTTCTCTGCATTGCTCAAATATGGTTCACCGGCATCAACGAGGTCCTTGATCGCCATGCGAAAATAGCCCTCTACGCAAGCGATGAGCGCGACTGGAAAGTAACGGGTAAGTTCACTCTTCGGCCTTGTTGTGCTCTTTGAAGGATTGCTCAAGCGCTAAGAGCCGAATCGGGAGTTCAGCCATTGCGTCGCCGAATCGTTGACGCTGGCGAACGTCTGCAATTTCTTGAATGATGTCTCTTGTGCGGCCCATAGTTCCTAGAAATCTAACGCAAAGGCTCACCGGGAGCCAGGTTTATCGGCGATCCGGTGGAGCCGATTGTTTGAACCTGTTTAATTTATGGTTCCACCATTTTCGAAGCCGCAGCTAAACGCCTTCTCGCTTGCTTAATTTCATCTTCTGTAAAGAGCTGAGACCACGGTTCTTTCAAAACGAGGGCTTCCATGGATAGATCAATCCTCTTTTCTTTTGCCAATCTCTGAAGACCGGGAGAAAGACCCTTTCCCGGACTTAGCCATTCTCGGGCAGCTTGAAGTCCCCCAACCTTTCTAACCTTTTGAAGAAACCTTCTTGGCCAATAGCCGGTGGCTTTCCCAGACTTGTGAAAAATTGAGACCATTTCCTCATGAAATTCTGGTTCAAGTTGTGATTTCATTCTTCATGCCTCTCAATGCTTTTTTGCGTTCTAACACTTGTGCTCAGCGGGAGCCGGTTCTATTGGCGATCCGCTGGACGCTTTGGTTAGGCTGGATTACCTTTTTAATTATTCCTCCTGGTCAATAGCTGACCCGCGAACAACCCACTAAAGAAACCAACTAAACCAAGCACAAAAGAAATTATAAATACCCAGAGAAGTCTATCCAATAAGGATTGAAACGACTTCAAAAGTCGTCTCAATCTTATTGGTTGGGGCGTCTTTACTCAAGCTTCTTCCGTTTATCCAGAGTCTCCCTGCGCTTAAGTGAATTGAATGGGAAACAGATACCGCAATATGTACATTGTCTCGATTCAATTCCCCGAGGATTGGGGTTGCCAAATACAGCATGGCTTTGCTCGAACCCTGAGAGTTCTCCAACTCCGCAGATCGGACATCGGGGTCCTATTTCTTCCAGAGGGGGATAACCAGATTCGATGAGGGAACGTACTCGTCCCGCCACAGCCTCGGCCTCGACAGCAGACCCCCATCGGTTATGCCAGTCACGACGAATCGTTTTCTCGAAAATGTGATGTAGGTGCCAAGTCATCGGATTCTCCGGAAACATCTCCGGCATTGATTTCGCGTTGAAGGCCGGACTCTCGCGGGAGAATGCATTGAGACCAGTAATTGCTGACCACAAGATTTTCCCTGCGGAGTACAGATCCGCACCGATACCGATCATGTCTTCGGAGCCGGACTCACATTCGGGGGCCATATAGTTCACGGTGCCAACGCCTTCGTCAATCAACGTGATTGTTTCGTTCCCCTGTAACTGGCACAGCCCGAAGTCAATGACTTTTATGGTAAGGTCCTGTTTGATCAGGATATTGGAAGGACTCAAGTCTCTATGGATTATTTTCGGGCTGGACTTTTCGCAAGCAACAAGTGCTGAGCAAACCTGCTCAAAGAGCCAGAGCGATCTGAGGGGATTTCCATAGTAGGGATTGCGCTCGGCTTTGATAATACTTTTCAGAGGGCGTGCTCCCTCGATATACTCCATGACATAGAACGGAAAATCATCGCCTGGTGCGGAACTGTCAATGATGCTTATGATATTCGGGTGTCGAAGCTTCTTGATTGCGGAAACTTCCCGAGAAAAGCGCTCATAAGCTTGGCCAGGCTCACCTCGTTTGAGAGCTTTCAGAGCCCAGACGCCATCAAATTCTGCATTCTTATCTTTGACCAGGAAAACTTGTGCTTGACCGCCTTCGCCCAAGGTCTTGCCGGTCAGTTCCCAGCGCAAATCCTTAGGGATTTTCATTCCCTTATCCTCCTAT
>CAWEAV010000071.1:0-54079 GCA_963806715.1 uncultured delta proteobacterium | reverse complement strand
CGTATGCCTCCACTGCCTTTCGAATCAGTGCTTTTCCACGTTCCTCCCCAAGTTCCGCAACCAGGGTCCTGGCAAAATAGTGATAGAGCAAGGCTGCCCTCCGAAGACTGAGACCCCGATCTGTTTGAGGGCCTCTTCTTTGGAGATCATCTCTTCTTTCTTTCTCATACATTCCCCTCTTTTATCATTGGAACTTTCAGTTTGACTGTGGGTTCTGGAGGTTGAAGCCTTATAACATTAAAGTGATCTGAATTTCAATTTCCAGTCAACCTTATGCCCGAGAGGAGTTTAAACCTCTTTCGGAAAAGAAAGAAATGGGCCATACCGTATGGATCTGTCGTAGGCATAGCATAGATCCTGGGAATAAGACAAAACTTTATCTCGCAATTGCATAAAAAGGTGGAATGGGCAGGTGGGTGTCTTGAATTTCACTTCATAGAAATCCTTTGGGTTTCCGGGAGTTCGGTTTTCTCTCCGGCAGGATTTTTTCTTCTTTTTTCTTCTCCTCTTCGACCTTGAATCCGGACTCCTCGAGGATGAATTTGTCGTCGCCGGGGTCGGGTTTGAATTCCAGATTGAAGCTTCTTTGCCTCCGTGATATAAGACCCTTCTTTCAGGCGGATCTCTCCGTCCGGCACCACGACGATGGCGGATTCGCCCTTGACAGGGCATCGCTGCTCACAGTATCCGCAGCCGTTGCACCGGGAGGCGATCACCACAGGCCGCCGATACCCCTCCACCGGTCGAAAAACAATGGCATTGTACGGACAGATCTCATCGCAGATCAGGCACATCTTGTTCTGGGCCCAGACCAGGCACATCTCCTTGCGCAAGACGGCCGTTCCGATCTTGGCATGGGTTTTTTCATCCAGAGGCAAAGAACGGATCGCCTGGGTCGGGCAGACCTTGCCGCAGACGTTGCAGTTCGGCTCGCACGCCGCCATCCGCAGATCCAGCTTCGGGGTCCAGAGGCCCGTCAGCCCGGATTCCCAGAGGCAGGGCTGAAGGGTATTGGTCACGCAGGATTTCATGCATTCCCCGCAGCGGATGCAGGTGCGCAGAAATTCGGTTTCGGGAAGCGCCCCGGGAGGCCGGATGAGTTGACGTTTGCCCTGAAGGGATGCATAAGGGGTCTGGACCAGATAAAACCGAAGGTCAGCCCCCCGGCCAGGGAGTAGACAAATCCTCTCCGGGAGACATCGACGTCGGAATATTCCCCTGCGCCGGAAAGAGAGACGGGAAAGGAGATCGCCTCCTGGGGGCAGACCTCCGCGCACTTCCGGCACTGGATGCATTCGGGTGCATGGGTCTTCACAGGGTCCTTATCGATCGCTCCCATCGGGCAGGTCTTCTGGCAGATCAGGCATTCATTGCACTCCTGGCTCACCCGGCGCTTGAAAACACCGAGAGGCGAAATAAGGCTGAGCAAGGCCCCCAGGGGGCAGAGATAGCGGCACCAGAACCGCGGAGCCAGGCGATTCAGGGCGATGATCCTCCGAAGATCAGAAGCGTCATGGCCGACATGTAGTAGACGGGCTGGGGATAGTGAAGGTGGGAAAGGGTGACCCATCCCAATCCCTGAAACAGGGGACGGAGCAGATCCAGGAAGAGATTGACCACGGTGATGACCAGGGGATAGAGAACGAAGGTATAAAACCGGGTGAGAAGCGCGATCGGGTCCATGAAAAAGACGAGGGAGACGCCCGTCAGCGCGGCAGCAATGAAAAGGATCAAAAGGATATATTTCACTTTTCGCAGGCGCGACTCTTCCCTTAAAATGGACGTCTCACCTTTCGGAAAAGAAGAAAATCGAGAAAATCGATGGAGGCGCCCATTGGACAGACATAGGCGCAGAAGAACCGGCCGATGACGAGTGTTGCTCCGACGAGGATGAGGGACCAGAGGACGCGGCCGATGATCTCCCTGCGAGGCGAAAACGGCATTGAGCCCGAGGAGCGGATCGAGCCGGAGATAAATATCCGCCGGAAACCAGTCCGGCAGCTGATAGGTGGCCAGAAAAAAGAAGAGCGGAGAAAAGGAGAAGGGAAAGGGCCTGGATGATGTTTCTTCATACGGTCCCCTTAAGGATTTTGAGCTGATCAAGGTCGATCTTTCCCAGGCCCCGCTGGTGAGCGATCGAGCAGATGCTCCACCTGCCGGCCTTTGAAGTTCTGGCCGTACCACGGAACAACGCTCACCCCGTAAGAGTCCACGGCCACAGGATCCACACCGGCAATGATGAGATTCGGTTTCTTGACCTCGCCCGGCCCTCCGGGTCCACCGGAGGCCAGGCCCGTGTGGCATCCAGGATGGTCAGCTGGGGCTTGATCACCGTGGCCAGGTCCGCGATCGCCTGGTTGATGTTGAACTGGGAGTGGAAGCTCTCCCGGTCCCAGATCAGGCCCATGAGACCCTTAATGCCAAGACTCACGCCCGTCGCCGAATGGGACTTGGCCACGGGAATGTTGATCAGGACCGGCTGTCCAGAATCTCTTTGATGACCTCCACCCGTTCCAAAACCTTTCCCCTGGGAATCTTGATCTCTCGGAAGAATTTCTTATCCTGAAGGGCAAGGACATGAGACGCCTTGATCCTTGCACGCATCCCGGATACCCGTCCGCTCAAGGCAGAGTTCCGCCCTTTGCAGTGTATGATCCAGAGACCAGGACCTGCTGGGCGCCTGCTTCCATGCAGGCCTGAGCCACCGTGGCAACGACCAGGGGATGGGTTGTGCGGCCAACTCAGGAGTCCTGGCAAAGGACATATTGGGTTTGAGGACGACACGCTGACCCTTTTTTAACAAAACGGGAGATGCCTCCCATGGCCTCCAGGGCCTTCTTGGTGGCGGCTACCGGTTCGCCGGAAATGACGGCAAGATCATATTCCTCTCCTGCACCTAGAAAAAAGGGAAGGCCTGCGATGCCAAAGGCTACTCCTGCTGCAGTTGTTTTCAGAAACTGACGCCGCGTCATTCCTTGCTTAAATCCAACCATCATTGACTCCTTTTTTCATTCGACGATATTTGATTTACTGGTTGAACTCCAATCTCACGGAACGGTCATGCTGCACTGGTTTCCCCTCTTTTAAAAAGATCGTGAGACCCTGAAACAATTTCAAGGTGAATTTCTACAGGGTTATAGGATTGGAGGAAAAAGTTCTCTAACATGGAATCCTACAGAAATCTTAAGCAATAAATTCTGAGGGGACTTCCCGGATACGGATCACATCCTTGATCTTGCCTGAAACATTAAATCCGATAGAGCACTTGACCTGACATTGCGAACAATCTCCACACACCCCTTGAGGAAGATTCAATGAGACGACGAGGTCCTGGGCGATACCGAGATCCCTGTAATCATAAAGATACATATAGGCCCGCATCAAATCAGGGATAGGCAACCCCTTGGAGCATTGTCCCAGACATTCCCTGCAACCCTGGCAGTACGATCCTGGAATGGCGGCTTCTTTTTGCAGGTCCTTTTTTTCAGAATTGTTGAGGCTGAGATCTTTCATGACGGCCAGGTCGACATCCATCTGGTCAAAGGTAGTGAATCCAGGGACGATCGTATGAACATTGGAGTCCTGAAGGACCCATTTCAGAGCGGCCGCTGGATTTTTCACCGTCGGGGTCTGCCGGCTGCCACCCCGGATTGCTTTCATTCCAACGATCCCGAGACCTGCCTGGGCTGCTCGGGCAATCCCGTTTCTTACCTCTGTATAATGCTTTTGTTGATAATTATAAGCGGTCAGAATGACATCATACGATTTGGAGTCGACTGCTGCATGAATGACCTCCGGCTCATTCATGTGGGTCGTGATACCGGCAAACCGAAATTTTCCAGCCTTTTTACCCTTTTCCATTGCCTTCAGCACGGGTTCAAAAAGGACCGATTCCCTTCGGGAAACACCATGATGATAGAGAATATCCACATAATCCAACCCCAAACGCTTAAGACTAATATCCAGCTTCTTGGTAAATTCCTCTGTCGTTGCCCCTTCTGTGTAGAAACCCGTTGTACGGTCTTGAGGAAGACTTACTTTGCTGCCGATGAAGAAAGAATCTCTGGGTCGCCCCTTGATGACCGTTCCAATCACTTCCTCGTTTCGTCCTTGCATATAGGCATGAGCTGTATCCAGAAGCAAGATGCCTGAATCCAGGGCCGCCCGGACAAGATTGGGATTATCCGAATTCATGACCCCCATGTTGATTACCGGGAGTTTCAACCCTGTCTTTCCAAGGGTTCGATAAACAAATTTCTGCTCTTTTCCCTTTATGTCAATGACCTTCTCTTCCTGTTTCTTCTCATTCGAGGCCAGGAAAAAGAATCCTCCAAACCCCGCAAGCGTTGATTTCATAAAGTGCCTTCTGCCCATCATTGTCTTGCGCATCGCCCCTTCCCCTTTCCTATTGGCATCGTTAATGGCAGTCCCCTCATCCAGGACCCGGCTGGCTTGAGAAATAGCTTAGACATTTTCAACTTTCTATTTCGTCTCCTTTAACTTCTCCTCAAGAAGTTTCAGGTATTCGGACCGAAGATCAGGCTCATTTAAATCTAACACTCCGAAGACATATTTTCCACGCCAGTAAAGATCGACTAACCCGTGGTGGGGATCGGTGAATGTATGCCGGCCTTCCGTCACATCCATTTCCGCAAGCTTGGTCTGTTGAAAGTACTTTTGAAGGATATTCTTGCATTCATCTTTATCCCCACAATCGATGAGAAAGAGCTTAAACTTCTTCCCGGAGAGTTCGTAATCGGCGGTGAACGCAGAATGGAAGAACGAATATCCCAGGAAGTTCCTTTCAACAAATTTCTCTGAGTGACTCTTTTTTCCCTCCGCGGGAAAGGAAGAGAGGATGGAAGGCAGCCCTCCTTTGTCACCCAGATTCTCCACCACCTGGTTTGCAAAGGCTCGCAACACCTCCTGATCCTCAGCGCCGGTTTTGTAGCTATTTATCTTCACGTAATAACACCCCGACAAAAAATTTAAGAGATTCTTGTCAATGTAGCCCTGGGCTCCAATCTCCAAATAGTTGGCATCAGGAAGGCGCTCCTGACTATAGATACCGAAGGCATCGGTTGGAGATTTGTGCCGATATACTTCGACCGTTATAGAGGCCTTTTTGTCATTCAGATATTCCACCACTTTCAACTCCTGAAAATCATACGCCACGTAAAGGTCGGCAGCTCCATCGATATATTCATAAAGCGTTTTTGGCGCAAAGGTCTGGATCTCACCTGATTGTTTCCATCCGTTAACTTCAGGAAATTTGATTTCATATGCTGTCAGGCTTGAGACCCAAAATAAAATGATTGATCCAAATATCACGCGTGTGGCTTTTATCATTCCTATTTCCTTTCTTCTAAAGATGGGTCATTTGCCAGAGCGACGCCAAGAAAAGAGGAGCAATTGTAATTCATCAATTATGGAAGCGATTGGGTTGGGGTAGGTGCCGCCCTGCCTACCGGCAGGCAGGTTCAAGTTTTCTCCGGGGAGACCACCCCGACCCTGGCTCTGAGCATTGGATCTCCGACCGTAACTTGAAGGTGTGAAAAAATCCTGTTTTTCCGATCAGCTTCACTCCGGCCCGCATGGATGGGCGGATTGGAGAAGCTTTAGGGCGGAACCTCTAAAATTGGTCTGCATGGTCAATCCCTGCCCGATCGCTCCGATTTACCGAGAAGCACCGCTACCCATAACATCCGATGACCCGCATCGTAAAGGTTGGACAATACGCCCGTCCTTACGGGCCGAGGCACGGTTCCCAACTTTTCACACCTTAAATGTCAATCAACAACAATGTAACACGAAGGCCATGAAAGTTCATTGGCTTGTCAGAGTTTCTTCTTTGCTTGTTTTTTAGCAGGTTGTCTAAAATCCGACAAATGTTTCGCCTTTGCATCATCAACGAATCAATAGGGTGCCCTGATATGTTTTTACCAACCACCTAATAACTTTCACAAAAACCAAATAACCTCAATTCTCCTGCAACTGGCACACGAATTGCTGTTTGTCTTTAGAAGCTTTCATCCCGTCCGTCCCCCTTCTACCTTCTCCTATGGGCGGGGACGAGAAGAGAAATGAACTCACTCATTGTGAAGCATGTTGATATTGAGGGGCCTGGAATAACAGAGGCCTGTTTGAGAAAGGAAAACATTCCATACCGGATTCTTAACCTTGAATTGAACGACCGTTTTCCAAAGCTGGATGATCTCACCCATATCATCCTTCTGGGTGGACCGATGAATGTCTATGAAGAGGATCGATACCCTTTTCTCAGGCAGGAAGATCTTTTTATCAAGGAGGCTATCCAGAGAGGGAAACGAATTTTAGGCATCTGTCTTGGAGCCCAATTGATCGCCAAGGCCCTTGGTGCAAAGGTCTGCAAGGCACCGGTGAAAGAAATTGGCTGGTATGACATCTCCCTGACGGAGGAGGGAGCGAGAGACCCCCTGTTCTCTCCATTTCCAAAAACTTTTCCTGCGTTCCAATGGCATGGAGATGCATTCGACCTCCCGAATGCCGCGAAATTGATGGCAACTTCAAGTCCTGTGCAAAACCAGGCTTTTCGCTATGGTGAAAATGCCTACGGTCTCCAGTTTCACCTGGAAGTAACCGAAGCGATGATCCAGGAATGGATGAAAGAATATGAGAAAGAATTTGAGGTTGGCAGGCCTCTCCAAACCCCTAAGGAAGAGATCCTTAAAGAAACCGAGAGAAAATGGATAGCTTACTCAAACCAAGGGACCATGTTTATTTCTCGGTTCTTAGAGTCTCACGCTCATTTAGGGTAGGGCATAAAGGGAATCCCTGATCGGCCCATTTCACCCAGGGAGCCAACCCAAATACCTTTCGCACCCAATCCCACAATTTTGCGTTTCCTCTCCATTGCAAAGGAGCGAAGAAAATGAAAAGGATGTCTATTCTATGTCTGGTGTTCGTTTTTTTCGTTATTGGTATAGCTTCAGCCGAAGAACCTAAGAAAGAAATGTCATCCCAGCAGGTACCCGCCATTGCCACCCCTCCTGCTCAAACAGCCCAGGCACCACCCAAGGTGGATACGGGAGATACAACCTGGATGCTTATTTCCTCTGCTTTGGTCATGCTGATGACACCCGGACTGGCCCTTTTTTACGGAGGGATGGTAAGGAGAAAAAACGTTCTTAGTAAGATTATGCAGAGCTTCATCGCTCTTGGGGTCATTACCATCCAGTGGGTGCTCTATGGTTACAGTCTTTCCTTCGGTCCTGACATAGGAGGCGTCATCGGAAATCTAAAATGGATCGGGCTGAGCGGCGTGGGACTCGACCCTTATCCTGATTATGCCGCCACGGTTCCTCATCAGGCGTTTATGATCTTTCAGATGATGTTTGCCGTGATCACACCCGCCTTGATTACAGGGGCGATTGCCGAACGGTTCAAGTTCAAGACCTACCTCGTCTTTCTTATCCTATGGACCACCTTTGTCTATGATCCTCTCGCCCACTGGGTTTGGGGAAATGGAGGCTGGATCAGAAACCTCGGAGCCCTCGATTTTGCAGGAGGGTTAGTTGTTCATATCAGCTCTGGAGTCGCTGCCTTAGCAGCCACTCTCGTTATTGGAAGAAGAAGAGGCTATGGCCATGAGCCCATGCCCCCCCATAATTTGACCATGACACTCCTGGGCGCAGCCCTGCTCTGGTTTGGCTGGTTTGGTTTTAATGGGGGAAGTGCCGTAGCCTCGGGCTCCCTGGCAACCTCTGCCTTTGTCGTCACCCATATCTCGACCGCCGCCGCTGCCCTGTCCTGGATGATTGCCGAATGGGCCTATCGAGGCAACCCAACGGTCCTCGGGGCTGCATCGGGAGCCGTCGCCGGACTGGTGGCCATCACCCCGGCATCTGGGTTTGTGGGACCCCTGTCTGCCCTCATCATTGGCCTCGCTGCAGGAGTCGTTTGTTACCTCGCGATCAACCTCAAATCCAAATTCGGATATGACGACTCCCTCGATGTGGTGGGTGTCCATGGAGTGGGTGGTACCCTGGGAGCCTTTGCTACAGGGCTCTTTGCTTCAAAGGCCATCAACCCTGCGGGGAACGATGGACTCTTCTTCGGTAACCCCGCCCTTTTAGCCAATCAAGGAGTGAGCGTGTTGGTTGCATGGGTTTATTCCTTTGTGGTAACATGGATCATCCTTAAGATGCTTGATCGGGCCCTGGGATTAAGAGTCAGTGATGAACATGAAGTCAATGGTCTCGATTTGAGCCAGCATGGTGAAGCAGGATACAGCTTCTGAGTCAAAAAGACGGTTCGGAGTCATGAGTTCGGAGTTCAAAGTATAGATTCAAAATCAGATACTTCGAACTCTCTTTCAGATCTCCGAACTCCGAGCTATATTTCTCCTAACTTCAAAGAGGAGGAACGATGAAAAAGATTGAGGCGATTGTGAAACCGTTTAAACTCGAAGAAGTGAAACACGCCCTGACGAAAATCGGTGTCCAGGGAATGACGGTGTGCGAAGTCAAGGGGTTTGGAAGACAAAGGGGACATACCGAAGTCTATCGGGGAGCGGAATACACGATCGATTTTATCCCGAAATCGAAGATCGAGATCATCGTCCCTGACGAGCTTGTGACCCAGGTCATCGAGACCATTGAAAGGGCAGCCAAAACAGGAAAGATCGGCGATGGGAAGATTTTTCTCTCTTCCATCGACGAAGTGATTCGAATTCGAACAGGGGAACGGGGAAGGGATGCAATTTGAGCTGGGCCTCACCCGCGACGGGCTGAAAGAGGTCAAAAGCCGGATGGCCCAGGCAGCTCCAACTCATTTTTCTCCCAAGGAACTTCTCAGGCAGTATTCTGACACCATTGATGGCATTGTCCGGAAAGCCTTCCAGAAAGCCCAATTGATCGTCTCGTCCTCTTCGGTTTGCCTGGTTGCAGTGGGAGGATATGGAAGGTCTGAACTGGCTCCTTACTCAGATGTGGACCTGCTTCTCCTCTATTCCACGCCGCAAAAGCTCGATCTTCCTCTTTTGATTGAAAAGACCCTCTACCCTCTCTGGGATCTGGGACTGGACGTCAGTTGCAGTTCCCGATCCATTTCAGATTGCCTGAAACTGGCCCAGTCAGACCCCTATGTGAAGACCGGATTGATCGACAGCCGGTATCTCGACGGCGAATATGAATTCTTTCGCTCCCTTTACGAGATCACGCAAGCTTTGACGGATCATGGTTGCGACATCCACTTCGCACGCATCTCAACCCTCGGGAACCGTATCGTCGATGTCTTCTATATCCAGGATGAATGGGGAGAAAAGATTGCAGAAAAGGATCGAATTGAACGGCTCAAGCAGACCCTTCTGAACCGGCTTACATCAGGAGGTCTCTCGGGCTGATCGAACATATTTTGTTTTTTGCAATTTAGCTGGATCTGATTGATCGAAAATTTTACTCCCCTCTTGGCACAATAGCTGAAAAATATATCGAAGTCATTACGTAAGGTTATAATAGATGGAAAAGGACTGCGTTTTTTGTCAGATCGTTCGAGGAGAAAAGCCTGCTGAGATCCTCTATGAACATGAATCCGTTATCGTATTCAAGGACATTCATCCCCATGCTCCCGTCCATCTTCTTGTCGTGCCTAAGAAACATATCCGAAGCCTCAATGATCTAACCGAACAGGATAAAGAAATCGTTTCTGAAATGATCCTGACGGCCAAGGCGATTGCGAGGGAGAAGGGAATTTCGCAGTCAGGGTATAAATTGCTCTTCAATGTGGAACGGGGCGGCGGACAAGTTATCTTTCATCTTCATCTGCATCTGATTGGAGGCTGGTGAAAGGCTTAACCCGGTCAGTCTCTGTTATGATCATTCTGGAATTCCTTGGGACGTTTTTTGATGAGACGGGCTAAGATTTCAGCATAGGGGTTTCAGCATCTTTAATATCTTCCACCCGTCATCATCTTCTGCTGGACAAATTTATCACGTTCCTATTATCACCCGCATTTTCTTTCTCAATTCCTCGACTGCCAATGCAACTGCTTGGACTTGCCTTCAGCACGAATGTTCGTTTGAACTCAGGCTGAGGGTTCAGCCTTGCCAATCCGTAAACAAGGGTTGACCCTGAACGGCACTTCACACGTGCATGAACGTTTGGCTCTCGCACCGCCAAATGGTCAAGCAGAGGACTCATAAGATCAAGGATTTCGTGAACTTTGAAAGGGAATATGATAAAATACTGTGCCGGTCCTTATAGAAATCGTTATTCGATGATGGAGCGCAACCATCATGCCTGATCAAGACCTATCCAAGTTAAAGATTGATAAATCCAGGGTGATGTTCCGGCCGAGAAGGCGAAGAAAAACCATCTATTTGATATTGCTTGTCATGGCCCTGGTCATCTTGGGGATTCTTTATTTCAAGGGGATCTTTACGCCCGCCATGGAGATCCAGGTGGCTACGGTCACCCAGATCTATCCTTCGCAAGCCTTTACTGTCCTCAATGCAAGCGGCTATGTTGTCCCCCAGCGGAAGGCTGCCCTCGCCTCAAAAGTGACCAGTCAGCTTGTCTGGCTTGGCGTCGAAGAAGGAAGTCGTGTAAAAAAGGATCAATTGATTGCGCGTCTGGAAAGTGAGGATGTCAAAGCAGCCAAAGAACAGTCCACGGCAAACGTTGAGGCTGTCGGCTTCAACCTTGACCAGGCCAAGGCCGAGCTCCAGAATGCAACTCTTAACTATAATCGAAATAAAGAACTGGTCGCCCGTGGAATCATTGCCAAGGCTACTTATGACGATGCCCTTGCCCGCTACCAAAAGGCCGTGGCAGCAGTGGAAGCAGGGGAAGCCAACTTAAAGGCGAGTAAGGCTGCCCTTGAGGCTGCGAACGTCTCCATCGGATACACGTTGATCCGGGCCCCCTTTGATGCGATCGTACTCACCAAGAATGCCGATATTGGGGATATCGTAACGCCAATCGGCGCTGCTGCCAATGCAAAAGCAGCCGTAGTAACCATCGCGGATATGAACTCGCTCGAAGTAGAGGCAGACGTCTCTGAATCGAACCTGAGCCAGATTAAGCTCGGCCAGCCCTGTGAAATTCTGCTTGATGCCCTGCCTCAGGGTCGTTTTCGAGCGGCTATCCACATGATTGTCCCAACGGCGGATCGGAGCAAGGCAACCGTGACTGTCAAGATCCGATTCATCGAAAAGGATCCCCGCATCCTCCCGGAGATGAGTGCCAAAGTCGCCTTTCTTTCTCGACCTGCTACTGCAGAAGATCAGAAACCACGAACGGCCCTTCAGCAAGCCGCTGTGGTTAACCGGAAAGACAAAAAAAACGTATTTCTTGTGAAGGAAAGAAGAGCCCTTGAGACTCCGGTAACTCTTGGGGGCCAGATCGGCGATATGGTTGAAGTGCTGGATGGCGTGAAGGCAGGAGATCAGGTTGTGCTCAACCCACCCGGCGGGTTAAAAAATGGTTTCAGGATCCAGGTGGTGGAAAAGTAAAAACAGGAAAGTCAAGGATGCAAGTGTTTGGATGCAAAAATTCTCATATAACTATTTATCTTCCTCATGGAACCGATCGTTGAGATCAAAAATGTGAGCAAATCTTACCGACGGGGGAGTCAGTCTGTTCCCGTCTTGGTGGATATTAACCTTGCTATTGAGGAGGGAGAGTTTCTGGCCCTGATGGGCCCTTCGGGATCGGGAAAGAGTACCCTTCTTAATCTCATTGCAGCTCTCGACCAGGTCGATAGCGGGACGATCCAAGTCGGCGGGGTCGATATCACCTCTCTTTCCGAAGGCGAACTGGCTGCATGGCGTGCCGTGAACGTCGGGTTCATCTTCCAATTCTACAATCTCATTCCGGTCCTCACTGCCTTTGAAAATGTTGAGCTTCCCCTGCTTCTCACAAGCCTTCCCAGAAGAGAGCGGCGTGAGCATGTGGAATTGGCGCTCCAAATCGTGAACCTTGGAAGTCGGATGGATCATTATCCCGGCCAGCTCTCAGGCGGTGAACAGCAGCGGGTCGCCATTGCACGGGCCATCATCACCGATCCAACCCTTCTTGTTGCGGACGAACCGACGGGAGACCTTGACAGGAAGGCGGCCGAGGAAGTCCTTGGATTGATGGACAGGCTTAATCGGGAATCCCGTAAAACGATCATCATGGTGACCCATGATCCCCGAGCCGCCCAAAAAGCGCGCACCATCCGACATCTCGAAAAGGGCTATCTGAACGATGTTCCTACTAAAGTTGCTCCTTAGAAACGCCTTCCGTCATAAACTCCGCACCTTTTTGACCCTCTTGAGCATTACCATTGCTATCCTCGCTTTCGGTCTGCTCCGGACCTTTATCAATGCATGGTACGCCGGGGTTGAGGCAACGTCGGCAAACCGCCTGGTTACCCGGAACGCTATTTCCCTTATCTTTCCCCTTCCCCTCTCATACAAAGAAAAAATCCGCCAGGTTAACGGTGTGAAGCAGGTTTCATACGGCAGCTGGTTTGGCGGGATTTATATCGATGAGAAGCACTTCTTCGCCAATTATGCCGTGGATCCCAGAAGCTATCTCGAACTCTATCCTGAGTATATTCTTCCTCCTGGCCAGCGGGACGCCTTTCTTCGGGACCGCAAATCCTTTGTGGCCGGCAGAAAACTCGCCGCCAAGTATGGATGGAGGATCGGGGATACGATTACCCTCCGGGGAACGATCTTCCCGGGAAACTGGGAGTTTGTCCTGCGGGGGGTCTACAGGGGCAGAGATCAGAGCACGGATGAAAATGTCTTCTTCTTCCATTGGGATTACCTGAACGAGACGTTGAGGAAGATAGCTCCCAGCCGCGCGGACCAGGTCGGCTTCTACATGGTGGGGGTAACAAACCCGGGTATTGCAGCCGGTGTCGCCCATGCAATCGACAGGCTCTTTAAAAACTCCCTCGCCGAAACGCTCAGCGAAACGGAGAAAGCCTTTGTGATGGGTTTCATCTCCATGTCCGAGGCAATCATTGCCGCAATCCAGTCCGTCTCCTTTGTCGTCATCGTTATCATTATTGCCGTCGCGGCAAACACCATGTCCATGACGGCTCGGGAAAGGATCGGAGAGTATGCCATCTTCAAAGCGCTCGGGTATAAAGGTTGGTACATCGGCAGCATGATCATCGGTGAGTCCCTGACCATCACCCTGCTTGGCGGCCTCCTCGGAATCCTGGCAACCTTCCCGGCGGCGCAGATCGCCGGTAAAATACTGGCCGCCTATTTCCCCAGGTTCAGGGTCCCAGGGGAAATCGTTATGATGGATCTCGTTGCTGTCATCATCGTCGGCCTCTCCGCCGCAATCGTTCCGACCTGGCGGGCTTCAACAATCCGCATTGCCGATGGTTTGAGGAGGATTGGGTAAGGTGGGGGTTCCCTTTTCGTACAGTTTTCGAAATCTCTGGACACGGCGATTGACCACGATCCTTACGGCCCTGGGAATGGCCCTTGTGGTCTTTGTCTTTGCAGCCATCCTGATGTTGGCAGAGGGACTTCAGAAGACCCTGGTGGAAACGGGTTCAGGGGATAACGTGATCGTGCTGCGGAGGAGCGCAACAACCGAGGTGCAGAGCGGAATTGACCGGCTTCAGGCCTCGATCGTGGAGACACAGCCGGAGGTAGCCATTGGAGAGGATGGCCAGCCTCTCCTTGCAAAAGAGCTTGTGGTCCTCATCACGCTTCCCAAACGGGGAACGGACAAAGAATCGAATGTTACCATCCGGGGTATTGGCTCAAGCTCCCTTGCCCTTCGGCCCCAGGTAAAACTTATGGAGGGACGGATGCCGAAGCCAGGGTCACTGGAGATCGCTGCCGGCCGGAGTGTTTCGGTCCGCTTTATGGGGGCTGGGATGGGGGAGACCCTCCGGTTCGGGATGCGGGCCTGGAGGGTCGTGGGCATCTTCGATGCGGGGAGCACCGGATTCAACTCCGAAATCTGGGGCGATGTCGATCAGCTCATGCAGACGTTTCGCCGGTCTGCGTACTCCTCCGTTCTTTTCAGGATGCATGACCCTTCACAGTTTGAGACCGTGAAAATTCGAATTGAAACCGACCCCCGGCTGACCCTGGAAGCGAAGCGGGAGAATCGTTACTATCTCGAACAATCCCGGATGATGGCTAAGTTTCTTCGCATCCTCGGAATGTCTCTGACGATCATCTTCTCCTTGGGCGCCATCATCGGAGCCATGATCACCATGTATGCCGCAGTGGCCACGCGGACCAGTGAGATCGGAACCCTGCGGGCCCTTGGCTTTCAGCGATCAAGCATCCTCACTGCTTTCCTTCTTGAATCTCTCCTCCTCGGCTTTATCGGAGGCTGTGTCGGTCTCTTCTTCGCCTCGTTCTTGCAGGCGATCACCATCTCCACGGTGAACTTCCAGACCTTTTCCGAATTGGCCTTCAGTTTTACCCTTACCCCGGATATCGTTTACAAGGCCCTGATCTTCGCCCTTGTTATGGGGTTTGTGGGTGGCGTGCTGCCAGCCATCCGGGCCTCACGGATGAATATTGTCGAATCCCTTCGGGCCACATAAACCCGCCAGGTGCAAAAACGGACATGAACAAATCCCGCCAATGGCGGGACTTCGTAAGGCGCTTATATTTTACTGTCAAAAAGTTCAAGGAGGTAAAGGGATGAGAAAGTTAGCAGGTATTTTAGTTGTTCTCCTCTGTTTTCTGGTCATTTCGTTCCCGGTTCTGGCGCAAGAGACGAAGGAAGGCAAGGCCTGGGGCCAGACTGGGAAAAGAAGTCATAAGAGGGCATCTCAAACCCATGTCCGTTCAGTCAAGAAAGGAACGGCAAAGAGAATCAAAGAGGGAGCTACGAAGAAGACTCTTTCGACTAAAAGAAAGGCTGGGAAACCCCGATCTGCTCGATCCAAGAAGATGACACCAAAGTCAACCCATAGAGTATCCTCCACCAAATAAACCTATGGACGCCGATTTTTTAGGCTTGATGAAAGCAAGCAGTGTGACAGGAATCATGTTGGAGGTGCTGTCAGGGAAATAGCCGCGGCCAGAGGTTCGAGCTTGCGAATCCCCTGAGCAAATACAGGAATAGTTGAAGAGACCATTAATATACTACCAATGAATGCAAGAATTCTCATCGCCCTTATCGCAACTCTCTCCCGTCTCATCTCAAGCCTCTTGACGTCCATCGGATTGCATTACTTTCGGAACCTGATAAACATGTAAAACCCGATTAGAAATGGCTCGAATCTGATGACCATATTATTTGTAAATTGCCAGAGAAATTGATAGGCAAATAGGCGCGGTTTGCTGACCACATCCAATCCTCTGTCGATAAAGACCGTTGTGAGGCTATTGGCCTCAAGGGAAAAGACATACAAGAGATGTACACCAAGAAGTATGGCTAATGCCTCCGGCAAAGCTCTCCCCTTTCTCCTAATAAATGGAAATAACGCAGCCATGATTCCGAATGTCAGCGGGGCGTTAAACGTATAGGAGGATGTCTTTACCGGTATGTCGATTAAGAGATCTGTCATCTTCCTGGTGGGACTGAAGGTTGCCAGAACCACGGGTTTTTCCTTTTTCATCTCCTCAAACCGGACCTCCTTGATAAGGGCCACCAGGTTTGATGCGATGTAAGTAACCGCATAACCATAATGATCCTTCACCTGTATCCACAGGATCAAAAAGATAAGATAGGAAATGAAAAAGATAAGGACTGTCCTAATGATGATTCCCTTAGAGGTTGGCTTTTGAGGGACTTTTTGCATAGTTAAGATAGATAAAAAATATGCCCAGTGAGACAGCAATCATCATCCCCTGTGCAATGTAGATGTGGATATATTCAAAAAGGCTTTTGAAATGGACTGCTGAATAGGCGAGTGCCGATATCCTTAAGATGTTGATGACCTGTATGAGTACAAACCCTCCCCCGATCCCCATGAATTTATATTTCCACAGAGAGGGAAAGGCCATGATCGCAACAGCGTAGATCATGACTGCCTCAAGCCCATTGCATCCAAATTTGACATCAAGGGCAATGGAAGGCAATCGTATGATCGACCCCTGGTAAGTACTTTGGATGCTGAGTATCTCCAGAATCTTTGAAGTCAAAATCACGACCCCTTTTGTATAAAGCCCGTTCAAATCAATGAAGTCCTGTATAGGCTTGAGTCCTATCAAAAGAAAGAACGCCCCCATCAGGAGAAAATAAGTCATGGCAAAGCGTTTTATACTGATTACGGGCTTAGATACTTTTAAATCCCCTTGAATCGATCTCTTAGGCTTTTTCCCCACGGTCATCCTGTCTCTCGAAATGGCATCCCGTTACGATATGGTATTGTTCAATTCATGAACAAATAAAAAAGGGTGGGGTTCATTTCCCACCCTGAATTAGATTAGTACTTTTTGAATTAAACCCTCTTCAGTTTGCGTATATACAGGACAGAACCAAGCCCCGTAAGCACTACCAAGATGATCATGCCCCATTCGGTCATTGTGGGAATGGGGGTTGCTACGATTGGAGCACCTGGCGCAGCACCTGCTGGTAAGTCGAAAATGACTGCTATCAAGCTCAAACAATCACTACTACCATCAATTGACGTGAGCGTAAGATTGTTCACGCCTGGCGTCAGTAAACTGGTGATGTCCGAGGAAAAATGATCCCATAAGCCGCCGTTTGTACTTGAAGCACTCGGCCCATTCGGTAAGGTATCACCTTGAAAATTTAAGCCACCCGCCGGCAGAATAGTATTACCGTTAATGGCGACGCCGTTATCAGTGAAGCTCTGGCCATCACTCACGATCAGGCGCATAAATACAGTACCACTGGTATAATTAATGCCAGGCAGACTAGCACTCCAGCCAAGTGGATCATAAGAATTAGGTTGATTTGAATCGTTTCCGTCAAAGATAACGATGTCACGGTTATTGGCTGGGTTACCATCATTGAAGAAGACCAATAAGCTGACACCGTTTATATCTGCATCGGTCTTTAGGAAGTTGCTTAAAGTATAAGCACCATTTCCTGTCACCAGGGACGTAACATCGGCACGATAAGCCTGGGAATTCGTGAAACTCCAACAGTTGTCACTGCTTAATCCGATGTTGGTACCAGTAATAGCCGTACCATTGAACGTAACACTGGCATTGGCATTGGGATCGGTAGAATTGGTTGGACCATGCCAGTAAAGCAAAGCGCTCGTTACCGTCCCCGTAACGCCTGAAACTGTTATGCTGCCACTGCCTATGCCTCTCATCCCTCCAAAGCCGAACATTGCAAAATCTGTACTAAAAACAGTTTTAAAATTACTCAGTTGATTGGCGGCAGCAGGAACGATTAAAGGCCCAAATACCATGACAAAACATAACACGACACCAGCAAAAGCTTTCATCACCTTTACCCCCTTTCTATTTTTATCCTACTTAAAGTAAAATTTCTTTTCCGCTTTTCCCTCCTCGGAAGGCGGCTAAAGCTTAAACCGGAAAAAATATAATGATTTCAGGGTATTTCAGATCCGTGCCCATTAAGTGACTATTAAATACTCCAAAAAAACATATTTGTCAAGAAATTTTTTAGGAACGAAGTTTTGAGGGGAATGTGTTTCTAAAAAAGTATAAATTTATCCACATATCCTGTGGTTACAGACCTGAGGAAGATAAAAATGTCGCTTTTTTACACAAAAGAGGATAGGGAATTCGCCACCAAAATTGGAGTCCTCGAAAATCCTTCTCCCTGACGATCGTATCGAGGTACAATTGCGTTTTGGAAAAATGATGATGGAGAAGCAAATTCCTCGGAGGATTACCTATAATAGCTTTAGGGGAAAAAATGGAAATCTTGGGAGGATTCTAAAAAGTCACAGGCATGAGGCCATAAAATTCCATCTGATTCCAAAAAATACCCATTGTAAGGTTTTGCAAAGAGGGTTTGAATTACTCAGCGAATTTTTGGAATATACAAAGGTGGTACGGTACCATCCCATGCCCAACTAATGGAGCCATCGACGTTAGCAGTAGGGACTAGTGACAAAGTGCGGCCATCCACTGAGGAATCAATATTGCTCAGAGTGACTTGAATTACTCCGGTAGCTTGAGCTACTTGTGCAGCGCTAATCCTTTTCACCGCCTCGATTCCAACTCCAAGAGTAGCTTGAATGGAAGGGATGTCAGGGCAATTAGGCCAAGCAACACCTGGCCCCCCCGTTGTCATTTCCTGACAGTAATTGCCCACAGCCGATGCAATATAGGCCATCGCATTCGTGACTTCAACGATCCTTGCTCTTATCCTATGAGTCTGGTACATGGGAAGGGCAATACCAGCCAGAATCCCAATGATAGCAATAACAATCAAGAGCTCGATAAGAGTAAAACCTGTTCGGCCTCTCACCTTTGACATTGTTTGGTCCTCTGTTGCCTTTCATTTGCTTGCAGGCACTCGTCGAAATAACCAAATGCATGGTTTGTACCAATTAATCATGATGAGATGTATTCAGTTATAATTTATTGATTTAATTACTTTTTTTATGGAAGAATTGACGTGGCTTCGGAAGCAGCATGAGAGTGTTAAAGACATTTTGTCAGAAAATGTCAAATTCTTGCAGTTTCCCCTGCATACGCGAAAGTCAACCCTTCGGCTCCCCGGCATAAATGCCGGTGCTTGCTCAGGGTTAACCCTGAGCGCGCTTAGCGCCGTCGAACAGGTCAGACTCTGCCCTTTCGTGTGGAGAATCGAAGGATTGATTTAAGGGGGCAATTTCCGCGATATTATGTGTAAATTATGAAACTTGATGAGTCCGGTGTGGACTTCACCACTGCCTTGAGGAGGAGCAAAGCATGTCACAATTAGAAACGATGAGCTGGGAACGAAAAGGTAAGATTGTCCGCATTGTCTTGAACCGTCCAGAGATGCCTGCCGAGCTTATCTCCAAAGGCGTGATCCAATATTCAAGTAAGTCGGGAGGGTTAATCTGATAACAGAACAAATAGGAGACCCGAATGAGTATTCAATCTCACATTCTGGCATTGGATCTTGGCACCTCTTCTCTGAAGGCCGGTCTCTTCAGTCAAGATTACAATCTGATCCTTACAGATAAAGCGGGTTATGGCTACAATACCTGCGGAACACATGTTCAGATACAGGGCCTTCTTAAATGTCAAACCTGGAAGATTAGAAAAATGAAGACCGTTTGGGTTGGCTAAAGATTAAAGATGACCTTTAGCCCTCGCAACTGGCCAGATACTCCTTCAATAATAATTCATTTCTTGCATGAACTTTCTGCATCTCGTTGAGCTCGACATTTTCATAAGGGCGTTTCATCCGTTTGCTCCTAAGCCGTGCAATTTCATCCTCGAGAAATCGCATGGTATTGACGATCGCCTCGGCGATGGGGGTGATCGACCCCTGGGCTTTTTCAAAGGCCTCTCTATCCAGATATTTCCGATTCACGAGATGAAATCTCTCAAATAATTTTTGAAGCTTCTCCAATTCTTCTTTCTTCCCTTTCTTTTTCGAATCTAACTTCTTCGCCCGCTCCATGAATTGATCAATTTCCATATGGCCTCCCTCATAGCTTCATATCCTTCAATTATAATTTATGAAAAGATATGTCTTTTGTCAACTTCGCGACCTCCCTATCTTAACCCTGATATTGCAAAAACCTTCCCGTGGAGAAGCGGACAGGTGGGCTGAAAACCATTAAAGCGGAAACCTTTGACAGGTTCATTGGCTGATGAGATTCCAGACTTCCTCAACTTCCCCTCCGGTGAAGTTGAGGATGAACTCGAAAATATTAAAAGAGATCTCGTTTTAAGGGTTTGAAAGCCTACCTGTCCGCGAAATTTATGCAACCACCGGGTTAAATAATGGGTCTGCCTTGGCACGCTCAAACGGGTCAACTCGTTATCCAGTCCTCGAAGGATCGTCGTCCATAACATATAATGACCTACCTCCTAAAACTTCGACAAGACGCCGTCCTTGCGGGCCGAGGCACAGACCGCCAATTTTTTCACAACTTCTTAGGGACTACGGCGCAGAGCATAGCGCATCGCATCCACACAGATAGAATCCATGACCGGATGCCATGAGCATAGGATAAATGGTCCAGGGTGTCAACCCTTCGACTCACTCCCTTAAATGCAGGGATTGCTCAGGGTTGATCCTGAACGGAGTTTGACGCCTTCGAATGGATCAACTGAATGTTGCTTTTTTAACATGAAGGTTAAAATCCATCATTCATCCTCAGATTTAGAAGGCTTTTTCGTTCTATGGCTTCGAGGGACCGCGAATTATTCGATTATTATTTCAATGAGTTATGAATTTTATTTTTTCCATTTGGAAATGTCGAAGGGCGGCATGACTTTTGCTTTTCCTCAGCAGCAATACAGAGAATATTTATGATGGAAAAAGACGTCTTACCCGAAGCTGGCGAATCATCGATAGAAAGGGCATCTCTGCCTGGACCCGCGGGTCACTTGGAGGCATCCTTTTAGCCTAAAAATTAACTCTATTAAAAGGAGGATATGATGAGCGATCGGGAAAAAGAAAAGGTATTGAAATTGGCGAAGGATAATGACGTTAAATTTATTCGACTCTGGTTTACAGACATCCTCGGTTTCCTGAAGGGGTTCGCCATCACCATCGATGAATTAGAGGTTGCCCTCGATGAGGGGATGGGGTTTGATGGGTCCTCGATCCAGGGCTATGCCCGAATCGACGAGAGTGATATGATCGCCAAACCGGATCCAAAAACGTTTCAGATCATTCCCTGGAGACCGAAAGAGAATTCAGTAGCCAGGATGTATGCTGACATCTACGAACCCGATGGAACCCCTTACAAAGGAGACCCCCGCTGGGTACTTAAAAGAAACCTCAAAAAGGCTCATGATCTGGGATACACTTTTTATGTCGGTCCCGAGTTGGAGTTTTTCTACTTTAAGTCTCCTGAGGGAAAACCGGAGGCACTCGACAAAGGTGGATATTTTGACCTCACCCCACTCGATTTTGCCACAGACCTCCGCCGGGAGACCATTCTGACCATAGAAGCCATGGGGATTCATGTCGAATACAGCCATCATGAGGTTGCGCCCAGTCAGCATGAAATTGATCTCCGCTATACCGATGCCCTGACCATGGCAGACCATGCCATGACCTACCGGCTTGCTGTAAAGGAAATCGCGATGAAGCATGGCGTCTACGCCACCTTCATGCCCAAGCCCATGTTCGGACAGAACGGGAGTGGAATGCATACCCATCAATCCCTCTTCAAGGGGGAAAAGAACGCGTTTTTCGATGCAAAAGACGAATTTCATCTCTCCAAGACAGCCAAATCTTATATGGCCGGGATTATGAAGCACGCGAAGGAAATTACAGCAATCACCTCCCAGTGGGTCAACTCTTATAAAAGGCTCGTTCCCGGTTATGAGGCGCCAGTCTATATTGCCTGGGCCCGCCGAAACCGTTCTGCCCTGGTACGAGTTCCCATGTACAAACCAGGAAAAGAGAAGGCCACGCGAATTGAATTCCGGTCACCTGATCCGGCGTGTAATCCCTACCTGGCCTTCGCAGTCATGCTTGCTGCGGGTCTAAAAGGGATTGAGAAGGGTTATGAACTTCCACCCCCTGTGGAGGAGGATATTTTTGATATGTCGGAACAGAAACGAATCGAGCATGGGATAGAATCTCTGCCGGGCAGTTTGGCGGAGGCGATCCGATATACGGAGAAGAGTGAACTCGTCAGGGAGACCCTCGGAGACCACATCTTTCAAAAATTCATCGATAACAAGAAGATCGAATGGGACCAGTACCGGGTCCATGTCTCTCAGTACGAATTGGAGAAATATCTTCCTATTCTTTAGTTCAATCCTACCAAGATCCATATTGAATCTGTGGGTCGAACCTTTTAGAATTAAATCAAACCTTCTTGGGCCGCCTTCTTGATTGATAGAGGGTGGCCCGCTGAAGGTGTTGTGTTATCTCATGGTCATAAAAATACTTCCGCATGGAAAAGGGTTGGCCCTATGGCAGATGAAAAAAGACCTCCTTGGTACAAAGATATCGAAAAACTCCTCCAAAAAAATCCTGACCTGAAGTTCCTTAATCAACCCCACAAATTCGAATATTACAGCCACGATCTCAATGTGGATCTCCCGCCTCTCATCCGGGACCTCCTGTTCAACAGCACGCCCGATCTGATTCTTCAACCCAAGACGGAGGACCAGATCTTGGAGGTTATTGCCTTCGCCAGAGGAAGGAAAGTCCCTCTCACTCTCCGGGGTGCTGGGACCTGGGGATACGGTGGAGCGGTTCCGACTCAGGGAGGGATACTGGTTGATCTGAGTCTCATGGATACGATTGAGGTCTATCCGGAAGCCATGACGCTTTCTGTCGGCCCGGGTGCCCGTTTCCTCGATATCGGAAGGGAACTGGACCGCCATGGTTTGACGCTCCTCTCAATGCCCTCTGGCAAGGGCGGGACGCTTGCGGGCTGGTTATCCACCGGCGGAATGGGGTTTGGAACTTTTCATCATGGTTCCATACGAAAACAGTTGATCTCCTTAAAGGTGATCACCCCGGATGGGGCGGTCAAAGAATTGAAAGCGGAAGACCCGGAGGTCGAGAACTTTCTCTCTACGGAAGGACAGATGGGTGTCGTCGTCAAGGTTACGCTCAAGGTGGGTAAGCGTCCTTCCCGATGGTTCCCCTTCGTCATCCCATTTGAAAAAGTGGAAGAGGCCTATCGCTTTGCAGAAAAGATCAGTTCCCAGCCCTCGATCCGGCCGGAAGACCTGGTCATCTACCATTCCGAACTGATACAAGTTCTCAAGTCGCGCTCGGATGAAGGAATGGCCATTGGGGACGCAAATCATGTCCTGGTCGTTTTTTCTGAAATGGAACAAGCTAAAAAATTTGAGGTCTTTATCCGTGAGAATAATGTTCTCTCTGGAGAGGAGGCAGCAGCAAAATGGCTCTGGGATGAACGGTTCCTTCCCATGTCCATTAAAAATCAGGGGCCTTCTCTTCTGGCCACTGAGATCATCCTTCCTTTAAATCAGGCGGCCTCTTATACGGAAAAGATCACGGAGTGGGGAAAAAAGCTGGGCATCACCTTTTACCCGACCTCTCATCTCATCAACGGAGGGAACGTCCTCTTTCTGGCATTGATCACAACCGATCACCGGAAACTGATCTTCTATGTCGACCTGATGCTCGTTCCCATGATGGTGAGACTGGCTATCCAGTTTTACCAGGGAAAGCCCTATGGACTGGGAATCTGGAATACCCCTTTCTTGAAAGATCTCTATCCTAAAGAAGAACTGAAACGGCTGGTCCGTTACAAGAAGAGAGTGGATCCCCAGGGGATCCTCAATCCAGGGAAGTTCTTTGAAGTATCCGGCAAATTGGGATCCTTGCAGAAATGGCTCTTCAAATCGAGTGTCTTTAATCTCGAACTCTCTACGGTCCAGTGGCTCCTCTTCAGGCTCTTCTCGATCCTTCCAGAGAAATCCTTGAGGCAACGTGTTCCCGTGGTTCATGAGGGGCTCGAAGGGATTGCAGACGACGTTCTTGCCTGTGCCCAGTGCGGGAATTGCGTCTCCCGGTGTCCGCTCTATCGGACCTTTGGAGACGAAACGTACACGGCCCGAGGGAAACTGCTCACCCTTAAGAGGGCCCTCGAAACGAACAGACTCGAGCTTTCGAAGGTCCTGCCCCTCTACTTCTGCATCCACTGCGGCCGATGTGATGACGAGTGTCAGGTCCATTTGAAACACAAAAGCCTCTTCGATCGCCTGGAGAAATATCTATCCAAGCATATCGATTTCCCAATCCAAGAGATCACCCGGTTTGTCCAGGAGATCGAAGGTAGCCCTGAGTTTTCCCGGTTCCTCGAGGTCATCCGAACCGGGTTTGATCAGAAGATCAAGGAACAACGCCAGACCTTTGCCAAGTATCATGTGGTCATTGACGATGAATACTGCATCCATTGCGGAACCTGTATCGATGCCTGTATGTTCAGTGTCCGGAAGCGGGATGAAGTCGATCCTCGCCGGGTAGTTGTTGCAGAGGAATCGCTCTGCAGGGGGTGCGGAGCCTGTATCGAGAGGTGCCCTCAGCTTGCCAATGGAATTCCAGCCACTTCAGTAGAACTCCATCCCTTTTACCTAACCATGGGCGACCCTTACTGGAATAGCGAAGTCATCAGCCGGATCGACCTTGAGGCCACGACCGGGAAGATCCCTGTCTCAGGGACAGGCCAGGGTGACCCCCATCGCGGATCTGGAAATGACGGCATCCGCTTCGGCCACTTTCACATCGTGGGCCCTGCCCAGAACCTTCTCTTTGAGAGTTCGGCCGATGCCATTGCAGTCCAGCTCGGACAACGGCCCAAATATCTGACCTTAAACGGTGGAAGAATCGAAACACCGGCTCCGCGGTTGATCGATTTGAAGACGCCGATCCTCCTGGATGTGATGCCGATGGAAGCAGGGGAGGATCTGATTGAATCGATGCTCCAAGCAGTCAAGGAGATGGGAACGCGGCTGACCCTGAGCCTCGACGACATTGACCGTCACGTGGTTACGATTGAGGATCGGATTGGAGCCATCATCCCACGCCTCACCTCGAAGGATCTGATCAGGCTCCTCACGGAGAAGAGATGGCCGAAGGCCATAAAGAATGGTTTCCCGGACATGGTTGAGATTGAACTCGACGAGGATACTTTGGAACGGGTGGACCAGATCCGGTCTTTCTTCGCCAATTCGGCTGTTCTCACAGCCGTCATCAAGGTCAAAAAAGAAGATGTCGATGCAGAACTCCGTCCAACCCCAGGCCTGAGAAGGAAGCTTGAGTTGCTTTTCAATTCGCCTTTTGATGTCCTATGCCTTACTTCCGATTATGACCCGGAAAAAGGATACTACCCGACGACCGATGCCGTGCCGGCGGCCCATCGCTTCTTGGTCGATCAGAAAATCAGACACCGTTTTTCCATCCTTGCTGCGGGTGGGGTCCGGTCGGCTGCCGATACACAAAAGACGATTCAGCGGGGCGCCAATGGCGTCAAGATCGATTGGCCCGTCCTTCTGACGGTCGATCCCATGGCACGGCAGAAATTCTCAAAGGGAGAACGTCTCGAAAACATTTCCGAAGCACGCCTCATGGCCAAACGGATCGCTAACCTGATCCGGGTCTGGAACATCCAGATCATCGAGGTTTTAGGCGCCTCTGGATTCAAGGATATTAAGAAGACAGTCGGAGAGGAAAACCGGCTCCTGATCTTTGACGACCTTGAAGAACGGGTCTACGACATCTTTAAGAGCAAAGAACGGCTGGAACGAAACCGTCAAGTCAACTTGGGCCGGATTCAGAGAGAGGGAGATGGGTATGGCTGGCACTACAGTCAGCTCAAGGATCTGGTGAAGCCCACGCTGCTTCCCCATCAGTTTTACAGCTGCAATCTGAAGGATCCGTGTTACAAGATCTTCAACCGCGATCACGTATGGCCTGCCTCTCTCATCGCCTCTGCAGGTCGGATGGCCAGCGGCGATCCGAAGACCTTTCTCCTCAGTCATACGGAGGAACGGGGAAACCTCGGAGATGGTTTCGACGATATTAAGGTTCTCTTCCAGGATAACCCGGATAACCTTCCCGAAAGAGAGACTCAACGGAGTCTCAACCAGTCTCCAGATTGCGCCCCAGCTGAAGCTCAGGGCACCCTTCATCGGAGCAGGGATGTCGATTGGATCGATTGGACCAGGGACCTGGCGCGCCCGGGTGCTGGCAACCAGGACCCTCGATACCCAGCTCGATACCGGGGAAGGTGGATATCCCAGGTTTTACATCCTTGATGCAAAGTGGAATCCCCTCGGATTTACAGATTCTCAGGTTGCCCTCCTGGGCAAACTCCTGGAGGAACGAAAGCTTGTTCCTATCGAAAAGTTGCTTAAGCGAGTTCATCAGGAGCTGGACGAATCCCCCGAATATCCGGGGATCATAGAGGTCCTGAAGAAATATCCTGTTTCGATGCCCGTCCAGTACGTTCCGATCGTCACCCCTGAAGACGAACCCTATATCTCTACCCAGCTCAAGACAGGCCTCTTCGGTGTCACCAAAGAGACGATCCGCCGGGCTCGGCGCGTGGTGATTGCCTACAGCCAGGGAGCAAAGCAGGGTGTAGGAGGCCACCTGCTCGGAAGGAAAGTCTTTGGCCTCGTCTCACTCCTCCGTGGAGTCGGCGAAGGCATCAGTCTCATCTCTCCCTTCCCCTTCCATAATTGTTATTCCATCGAGGACGTGAAGGCCTTTATCGATGCCGTCCGAATGATCAATCGCCGAACCACCATCTGCATCAAGGTCTCGCCGTCGCCGGATATCGAGTTCATCTGCTCGGGCCTTGCCCGTATCGCGAAGGATAACCGGATGGTCATTGAGATCTGGCTCGATGGGCCCAGGGGAGGCACAGGTGCGGCTCCGGACATCATCAAAGGGCAGATGGGGATGCACATGGAGTATGCCATCCCCATCTGCCACGAAAAGCTGATGGACGATGGGCTCAGGGATTACGTCGTCTTCATGGGAAGCGGCGGTTTCCGTACCTGGGGAGATGTGATCAAAGGGATCGCCATGGGACTTGACGGCGTCGTCCTCGGCACGGCGGACCTGGTGGCCATTGGCTGTGTCAGGGACCGCAACTGCGAGTCGGGGTGCCGGAGCGGAATCTCCACGATTGACCCCAATATGCAGCTTCTCCGGAATGTGGACCTCAATGCCCAGCAGGTCATCAACTTCCGCGCCATCCTGCAGACGCAAGTTGTAAAGGCCACGGCGGCCCTTGGTCTGAACGATATCCGCCATCTCCGGGGCCGTTATGATTGTATCGAATGGCCTCTCCTCGAGGGGAGAGTCAACGAGCGTAGACGGCGGAGGGGTGAAATTTCGGAGGCAGCGCTTCTGAAGAAGGAAAACCCTCCCGAATCGGCACGGATCCCCTCAGACTGTGGTGTAGCAGCCATTGTCTCCAACCATTTCATCCCGAGTCACGTCATGGATCTCATGCTCGATCAGATGGCCAACCGGGGCATGGATGGAGTCGGGATCTGGAAGGGAGGCTGTTATGCCGATCAAATGGATCACTATGCCCTCCAGGTTTTGATCAAAGGGAAGCTCCAGTCTCAAGTCGAGCAGGAATGGATTGATAGAAGCCCTGCCCTGTCACCCGAAGAAGTTCGGCAAAAGGCAAGGCAGGAAATCCTGGCTGCCCGGAGACAGATGATCCAGGTGTTCATGGAACAATACTTCAAGGGTCTCGACATGGAAGGTTTTGACGGTGACTTTGAGAAATGCAGAATTCCTTTTCGAAGAGATTCCCAGGGGCATGAACGAGACTTTCGTGACTTTGGTGAGAAGGACCCAGGCGATGTCTTCCGGTTCTTTGTGCGTGTCCATCCGGAAGAACTTTATCGCTTTATTGAAAAGGATCTATGGCATGATCCGGTCTGGCCCTGCAGACAGATTCGCTTCGCCCATCTGACCCTTGCCAATTACAAAGAAAGCAAGGAATTCTTACGGGAGGCGGAGGATGAATATATTTACCGGCTGTCCCAGAGGATCACCCGTGAGAATTATGTTGAGGCCCAGCCCAAAAAAGGGGCGGTCATGTCCTGTGGCAAGAACTCGGGCTGCTGGAAGACCGATGGGCAGCATATCCCATGGGAGCTCCCTGAAGCCCCTGTAAATGTAATTCACCGAAGGTTGGCAACAGGGTCGGTCGTCGATCAGATGAATGCCCATCCATTTGCTGAGCTTCATACGGCACTAACCCACAACGGAGAGACAACGAATTATCGTACCATGTTGAACCGGATCTCCCAGTTTAATCTGAGACCCCTGGCACAGACCGATACCGCCGTTGCCTCTCTGAAACTCCACCTGGTCAGCCAGTATCTCCATTATCCCTTTGATGTCCTGGTGGAATCCTTCTCACCGACAACAGGATTCAATCTGACCCAGTTGCCGGCTGAGGTTCGGGAACGGTTCGAGCGTGTTCAAGAAGCAGAATTAGAGAGCGCGCCCGATGGTCCTTACCAGTATCTCTGTGGCCGAATCGATCCTTACAACAGGGTGATCGAACGGCTGGATATTATCGATCCCTCCTTGCTTCGACCCAACGTGGCGATGCTTTATGATGACGGACAAAACTTCGTCAGTATCATCTGTTCGGAGAAGCAGGGAAGCGATGCCGGGATGGCGGAGCTCTATCGCCTCGGAATCATGAAGAGCCCCTTTCCTCCTTTGACCTTTACGGTCAATACAGGCATGATCAGCCGGGTCTTTTATGATGATCAGGGAAGGATTACAAGGCATGAGGTCGTGGACAAGTTCGGCCGGCCGATTCCGATCCCTTGCGGAGCCTTTCCCGAGGAAGGGTCCGGGGGTTCGCTTCCTGGGGATATCCAGGTAGATTTAAACTCGGATCCCTCCATCTTTTTCAAGGACCAGCTGCCCCGATGGAGCTTTGGAGAATTCAAAAGGGCTGTGGAGAAATTATCAGATAGCTTTCCTGTCCTCGAAGCGATTGAAAAGATCTCACAAATCTACGATCATTTGCCAGGATGGGACACAGGAGGAAAAGATCGAGGGGCCCTCTTCCATACTCTTCGCAACCAGATGGACACTGTTCTGGACCGACTGGGGTCATCCCCGAAGAATGGAACTGCAACGGTCCATATCACCCTGGCCAGCGCAGAGAAATTAGAACAACCCGAAAAGAGAGATCAGACACTTGTCGTCAATGCCCGGGGGTTCCGGCCTGAAGGGGTTGACCCCTGCCAGGTGCTGAGCTGCTTCCTCGATCAGGCCCATCGGATGGGATGGAGAAAATTCATCGTTTATAGGGCAGGAGGGCAGCGTGGCATTGGTATGGGAATGGGTTCCGGGATGACCTCTGATACAACAGTGGATGTTTACGGAAGCCCTGGCGAATACTGCGGCGCTTTCAATATGGGTACCCTGGTGCGGGTCCATAATCACGCCCAGAATTTCACGGGAATGGTCATGCACTCCGGAACCCTGGAGATCCACGGTGATGCAGGGAAAGTGACAGGCTATTCATCAAAGGGCGGGACGTTTAACATTCTCGGCAATGTCGTTGATCGGGGGTGGGTCTGTGCCGTCAGTGATCCACGCGGCCCTGGATTACAGGTCAACGTGGCGGGAACAGCTTATGAGCACCTCTGCCAGGCCCTTATGGGTGGAACGGTGATGATGCTGGGTCTATTCCGTGATTACGATGGTATCCTTCACCGGAGACCCTCTCCGTACAGTGGAGCAAAGATCCTGGCGGGTGCCTCCGCAGGGGAAGTTATCTTCTATGATCCCAACCGCAGGCTCGAAGAGGCCCAGTATGGAGGGTGTGCGGTTAAACCCGTTGACGATAAAAAATGGGGAGAGATGCTCACCCGCCTCTTGCACCTGGAGAAGATCTTCGGCCTCGGGATTGGCAGGGAAAACAGCCACCTGACTCTCCGGATCGATGGAAAACAGGAACCCCTGACTCCTGAGCAGTTCCGATGGATCATTCCCATGGGCGGACTGGAAGGGTATCATTAATCATGCCTCTCCACCCCGCGGTTTTACTCCTTTGACTGAAGAGCCGGAATTGTGAATCATTTCTCCTTGAAATCCTGATGTGGAATTGATAGGATACTTAAAAAGTCAGGAGGTGGGGCCATGGCGGTAAAGATCATCATTGACCGGAAGGTGAAGAGAGGGAAAGAGTCGGATTTTGCAAAATTGATCAGGGAGTTGAGAGGAAAAGCGATCTCTTCTAAGGGATATGTCTCGGGTGAGACGCTCCGGGCACTAGAGGATCCAAATAATTATATTGTGATCTCAACCTGGCAGAGTGCCGAGGATTGGATCAATTGGGAAAAGAATCCGGAAAGAAAAAAAATCCACACCAAAATCGAAAAGCTGATGGCCAGGCCCTCCGAATCAAGGATCTATGTCAATGCCTGAACTGACCAAGAAGGCTTAGCGTAAACCCTTTGTCACAATCAGGGGTATGTTCTGTTCGAGCTGATGGAGGAAAAGCATAGACACCCGGTTTGGATTTAATCTGGTTTACTTTCTCCAGTCCCTCCAAATAACAGAGGATTGCCTCCTTAGCATTTTTGAGAGCCTTCTCTCCTGTGTCCTCCTCGGTAAAGACCCATCGAGGCTGGTACAGTGACGTCGAATCCGCCTACATCTTCAGGTTCTAATGCTACTACAAATTTCATGGCCACCATCTGACAGATTAAATTATTTTAATGTTATCTCAAAGCGGTTGCCTAAACCATATTTGATTTGATCCTGCCTCAATCTACCAAATGGAGCTCGAATAATCAAATCAGGTTCACCAAAAATCTTGACAAGAAAAGACAGCTATGATACAAGGAATAAAATCAGATAAAGACAATCCTATGATAAAGGAATCTAAACTCATTAGGTGGACCCTCGGTCCCGGTGAATCGGGATCGAGGGTCTTTTTTTATGGGCAAACGGAGTGGTGAAGAATCCGTTGTGCCGTCGGCAATAAATGCCGACGCGAGAAATCTGAATTCCCGTTTTCACGCCTACGCGCTGAAACGCTCTGGCGCGCAAGTACGGGAATGACGACTCAATCCAGAAGCTGGATTATCAGGAATTTTTATGAAGGAAATTAAAAGAGCGATGCTCGCCCTTGAGGATGGGACGGTATTCGAAGGGGTGTCCTTCGGATTTCCCGGAGAAAAGACAGGAGAAATCGTTTTTAATACGAGTATGTCCGGTTACCAGGAAATCCTTACCGACCCTTCCTACAAAGGTCAGATCGTGGTCATGACCTATCCGCTCATCGGTAATTACGGAATCAATGAGGAAGATATCGAGTCCACGACACCCAAAGTCGAGGGGTTCATCGTCAAAGAGAACAGCACGATCTTTAGCAACTGGAGAGGCGGAAAGACATTATCTGATTATTTGAACTTACACGGCATCATAGGGGTCGAGGGCATGGATACACGGGCCCTCACCAGGCACATTCGCTCCATCGGTGCGATGAAAGCCATCCTCTCGACAGAAGATTTGAACAGGGACGGTCTGATCGAGAAGGCGAGGTCTTCCCCAGGTCTTATTGGCCGTGATCTGGTCAAGGAGGTCTCCTGCCAGAAATCTTTTGAATGGAAGGAGAAATATAATCAGCAATTTCCCGAGGCCCATATCGAGCCTTCTGTTTCCCACTTTCGGCCCAGGGTGGTGGTGCTCGATTTCGGCGTCAAATACAACATTCTCCGCTCTCTCCGGGAGTGCAACTGTGAAGTCATCGTCCTTCCCGCAACCTCAACGGCAGAAACGGTTCTTTCCCATCATCCGGATGGAATCGTTTTGTCCAATGGCCCCGGAGACCCGGAGGGAGTCCCTTATGCGATTGAGGCGGTTCGGCAGCTCCTTGGCAAAAAGCCGATTCTCGGTATCTGTTTGGGCCATCAGCTCTTAGGATTAGCCATGGGCGGTAAGACATTTAAGCTAAAGTTCGGCCATCGTGGAGCCAATCAACCGGTCAAGGATCTCAGAACGGGAAAGGTCATGATCACCTCCCAGAACCATGGGTTCTGTGTTGACCCAGGCTCCCTGAATCAAGAAGAGATCGAATTGACCCAGATCAATCTGAACGATCAGACCTGCGAGGGGATGAGGCACAAGACGCTGCCGGTCGTCTCGGTCCAGTATCATCCCGAGGCCTCTCCTGGACCCCATGATTCCCAGAACCTCTTCGGTGAATTTATAAAGATGATGGAGGCTTATCGGTAATGTCACATGGATATCAGCAGACAGGTGTACTTCCAAAACTTACGAAGCGGATTATTGGATGGTCACGAGTGACATGCTTCGTCTTTGGAATGGAACTCTTAAAAGGTTTAAATTCTTCCACAATTAAACTGAGAATTTCCTTCTGACATTTTGCCCCTCACCCCGCCCTCTCCCCTCGGGGGAGAAAGGAAGGGTGAGGGGAACGGTTTATTCGAAATGCCGAAAAGAATGGACATCAAAAGGATTCTGATCATCGGATCCGGGCCTATCGTCATAAGCCAGGCCTGTGAATTCGACTACTCCGGCACCCAGGCATGCAAGGCCTTGAGGGAAGAGGGGTTTGAGGTGGTTCTGGTCAACTCCAACCCTGCCACGATCATGACCGATCCTGACATGGCAGACCGCACCTATATCGAACCCATCACCCCCGAAATTCTGGAAAAGATCATTGAGCGTGAAAGGCCGGATGCCCTCCTCCCCACGCTGGGTGGCCAAACCGGCCTCAACGTCTCGGTGGCCCTTTATGAGCAGGGGATTCTCCAAAAGTATGGGGTGCAAATGATCGGGGCCAAATACGACGCCATCAAAAAGGGAGAGGATCGAAACCTTTTTAAGGAATCGATGAAGAAGATCGGCCTCGACCTTCCTAAAAGCGGACTCGCCTACTCTCTTGAAGAGGCCTCAGAGATTGCAAAAGAGATTGGCTTCCCCCTGATTATCCGGCCCAGCTTCACCCTGGGAGGAACAGGGGGTGGCGTGGCTTACAATGTCAAAGAGTTCAAGGAAGTAGCTGCTCGTGGGATCGAGTCGAGCATGATTGGTGAGGTTCTGATTGAGGAATCGGTGCTCGGCTGGAAGGAGTTTGAACTGGAGGTGATGAGGGATCTCAAGGACAATGTCGTTATCATCTGCGCCATCGAAAACTTCGATCCCATGGGAATTCATACGGGAGACAGCATCACCGTCGCTCCAGCCCAGACCCTGACGGATAAAGAATATCAGAGGATGAGGGACGCGGCCATCCGCGCAATCCGGGAGATCGGAGTGGAAACGGGTGGTTCCAACATTCAGTTTGCCATCCGGCCTGAGGACGGGCGGATGGTCATCATTGAGATGAATCCCGAGAGTCTCCCGGTCTTCAGCCCTTGCCTCCAAAGCAACCGGATTCCCCATCGCCAAGATCGCCGCCAAGTTGGCTGTCGGTTATACCCTGGACGAAATCCCTAACGACATCACCAAGAAGACGCCAGCCTGTTTTGAGCCAACGATCGACTACTGTGTGGTGAAGATTCCGAGGTTTACCTTCGAAAAATTTCCCGGAGCCGACCAGACCCTGACCATTTCGATGAAATCCGTCGGGGAAACGATGGCGATCGGCCGTACCTTTAAGGAGGCCCTGCAGAAGGGGCTTCGTTCTCTGGAGATTGGGAGACACGGTCTCGGAGCCGATGGAAAGGATAGATTCCACTTCCCGTCTAGAGATGGAAAACGGTATCCTCCGGAGAAACATCCTTGAGGAGATCCGGGGAAAACTCTTCGACACCCAATGCCGACAGGGTCTTCTACATCCGGTATGCCTTTCAGTTTGGGATGTCGGTTGCGGAGATCCATGAACTGACCAAATCGATCCCTGGTTTCTCTCCAACATTCAGGAGATCATTGACCTTGAAAGAGAGATCCAGTCCTATGGAGCGAAGGTGAGGGATCTTGAGCTCTGGAGAAGAATTCAGCAGCCGGATGCATTGAAACTTGAAGAATCGCTCCTGCGGAAAGCAAAAGAGTTCGGATTCTCTGACCTCCAGCTCGGGCATCTCTTAGGGTTGGATGAGACTACCGTCCGAAACATGAGAAGGGAAAAAGGCATCCATCCCACCTATAAGGGGGTAGACACCTGCGGGGCCGAATTCGAGGCTTATACCCCGTACTATTATTCCACCTATGAAAAAGAGGATGAGTCCAAAGGTTTCCCAGAAGATGAAGATCATGATTCTGGGGGGAGGCCCGAACCGGATCGGCCAGGGGATTGAATTCGACTACTGCTGTGTCCACGCCTCTTTTGCCTTAAAGGATTTGGGATTTGAGACCATCATGGTGAACTCCAATCCGGAGACCGTTTCCACAGACTATGACACGTCCGACACACTCTATTTTGAGCCTCTCACCCTGGAAGATGTTCTTCATATCATCCAGTCCTCGAAACCGGATGGCGTCATCGTCCAGTTTGGAGGTCAGACCCCGCTCAACCTGGCTGTCCCTCTCGAAAAGGCAGGAGCAAAGATCATCGGCACGAGCCCTGACAATATCGACCGCGCAGAAGACAGGAAAAGGTTTCATGCCCTCCTGAAGAAGTTGGGCCTCATCCAGCCCCCCAATGGCACGGCCGTTTCTCCGGAGGAAGCCCACACGATTGCCAACGAGATTGGTTATCCCGTCATTTTAAGGCCCTCCTATGTGTTGGGCGGAAGGGCCATGGAGATCATTTACGACGAGGAGTCCTTGATGCGTTTCGTGCAGAATGCAGTGGAGGCCTCCTCAGACCATCCCATTCTGATCGATAAATTCCTGGAGGATGCGATTGAGATTGATGTGGATGCAGTCTCCGACGGAGAATCCTGTGTCGTCGCCGGCATCATGGAACATATCGAAGAGGCAGGGATCCACTCAGGGGACAGCGCCTGCGTCACACCCCCTTACTCCCTGAGTGATGAATTGATCGATCAGTTAAAACAGAATACCTATGCCCTGGCCAAGGAGCTTCATGTCGTGGGCCTGATGAATATTCAATATGCCATCAAAAACGACATCGTTTACATTCTCGAGGTCAACCCCAGGGCCTCCAGGACGGTTCCCTTCATCAGCAAAGCCACAGGGATCCCCTGGGCAAAGGTCGCAGCCAACCTCATGGTGGGGAAAAAATTGAAGGACCTCGGCATTGAGAAAGAGGTCGAAATCTCTCATATCGCTGTGAAAGAGTCCGTCTTCCCCTTCAACCGTTTCTACGGAGTGGATACCGTACTGGGTCCTGAAATGAAGTCAACAGGGGAAGTGATGGGAATCGACCATGATTTTGGAATCGCCTTTGCCAAGTCTCAGATTGCAGCGGGTCTAAGTATCCCCTTGAAGGGAAGGGTCTTTATCAGCGTGATGAATAAGGATAAGCGTTCAATCATCTTTATCGCTAAAAAGTTATCCGATCTGGGATTTGAGATTGTTGCCACAAAAGGGAACGGCCAAGGTGCTCACGAACAATGGGATCTCGGTTCAAACCGTATTCAAGGTTGGAGAGGGAAGACCGGACATCGTTGACCGGATCAAGAACGAAGAGATCGACCTCATCATCAATACCCCGAGCGGAAAGAAGCCGAAAGCCGATGAGGTCGCCATCCGGAGCCAGTCCGTGGCGCACAATATCCCCTGTATCACGACCCTCTCCGGAGCCCAGGCTGCAGTCAATGGAATCGAATCTCTGTTAAAAAAAGGCATGTCTGTATGCTCAATCCAGGAATACCATCAACCAGCAAGGGGTCAAGGATTCTCGGATTCAAGGAATCAAGTGAAATAAAAATCATTGAATCATTGCGACTTAAAAAACCCCTGACCCCAGGAATCCTCGGACCCTTGAACCCTTTCTTTGGAAGGAGAAATCGATGGGAGTACTCACACGAGAAGAAATTCTGAAGGAAGTCCGTAATGGAACGATAGAGGTCGAACCCTTCGATGAGGACCAGGTCGGGCCGGGGTCGATCGACCTCCGGTTAGGAAGCGAGTTCAGGGTCTTTAAGAAGTTGAGAAATGCCCTCGTCGTTGAAGACCGCATCAGCCTCGAAGACCTCACCGAACGGCTGGAGACCCATGAATCCTTCACTCTCATGCCAGGAGAAACGGTCCTGGGCATTACTCAGGAAAGGATCAAATTGCCTCCGTCGATGTGCGGCTGGCTTGAGGGAAGGAGTCGCTTTGCCAGGATGGGACTCGTCATTCACATGACCGCAGGCTTCGTCCAGCCCGGGGTCAATAATCGTCAGGTCCTTGAGATAGGGAACTTAGCTCCCTTCCCTCTTGTTCTTAAACCCGGCGTTCGAATCTGCCAGATTATCCTGGAACGAACTGAAGGAGAAGCCTCCTACCAGGGCAGATTTAGGGATCAGGACCGGCTATAAGTGCGCATTTTCAAATATAGAGTCCAAACCCTCATGCCCTATAAGGGCACCACGAAGCATGAAAATATTGAATCGAGCACCCCCACCCCGCCCCTCCCCGTCGGGAGGGTGAGGGTGGGGGATTGTTCTATTTGCGTATTAAGATTATTGAACCCAGATTTGAAATTCCGCAATCCGAATTCCGAACTCCGAAATTGAAATATGAATCGTTATTCTGTTGGATCGATCATCGGCATTGTGCTGCTGTGGGAAATTCTGGTCAGGGTTTTGAACATCCCCAAATTTCTTCTTCCCACTCCCATCCACCATTGTCTCTTACATCATTGCCAAATCCCACCTGTTCGCCTTTCATACGAGCATGACTCTTCTGGAAGCCGGAACAGGCTTTCATCATTGGGTCCGTCTCAGCGATCCTGATGGCAATCCTTTTCCTCTGGTTCCGTCCCATAAAGGAAATGTTTTATCCTTATGCCATCATCCTCAATAGCACGCCTATTGTTGCCATTGCCGCACCGATCGTCATCATTTTCGGAAGTGGGATGTGGTCCAAAGTCATCACAGCCATCATCTGTGTTTTCTTTCCCGTTCTGGGACCCACGTTTAAGGCCCTTGCCTCTGCAGGCGCAACCGAAATGAAATGGATGGACTCCTATTCAGCCTCACGATGGCAAAAATTCCGGTATCTACAGTTCCCCTCCGCACTTCCCCAGATGTTCGCCAGTTTCAAGGTGGCCTGGACACTGGCAGTGATTGGTGCGGTCGTTGGCGAAGTCTTCGGTGCATACAAAGGATTGGGATTTCTCATTGTGGATGCCATTTATATTATGGACACGCCGCGTGTCTTTGGCAGCATCCTCGCTTGTTCCCTTTTGGGACTCTCTTTTGTCGGTATCATTGCTTTGCTTGAAAAACGGACGATCGCGTGGCATATCTCCACGGAGAGGAGGTGAATTTCAATTCGGAGTGCGGATTGCAGAATTCGGAGTAGAAAAATGTAGTGAGATTTGGAATGGAGAACAAAATTCAGTTCTGCAACCGTGACTCTGAAGATGGAATGTAAACTGTAGAATGAATCGTAGAATAATGAGATTCGGAACGCAGCTTTGAGCTTTAATCCCGCAAACAACAATCAGAAATCGGCAATTCAGAAAGGAGGAGGGCAAAATGAAACGATTCGTTTTATTCTTATTATTTTTCGTGGCCATCAGTTCTCCATTCGCAGGGGTCGCTCAGGAAGCGATCGTCCATGAGGCCTGGTTCGTCCACTTGGAATCGGCAGGGGGCTGGGTCGCTGCAGACAAAGGCCTCTACGGGAAAGATCCAGGTAAAGGAAGTCCAGGGAGGACCAGGAATCTCTCCCATCCAGAAGGTCGTTGCAGCAGTCAGAGCTGGAAATATTGCATTTGGGAATGACTACCCTGAGAACATCCTCCGGGCACGCGAAAAAGAGGGCATCGACCTTGTAGCCGTGAGCGTCGATTTCCAAAATAGCGCAATGAGGATCATTAGCTGGAAACCGATTAAATCATCAAAGGACATCAAGGGCGACTTTGGCATCTGGATCGGATATGATTCAAAGGCAAAATGTGCCGTAGGCAAGGGTTGGGAGAAACAGTTCACCATTCAAAATCAGGGCGGAGACATCAAACCCTGGTTGCTGGGAACCTGGCCCCTCGCCTCTGCCATGACCTATAATGAGCTGATTACCGCCCAGCGGGAAACGAAAAAGATGGGAAAAAGTTTTTACACCACCGATTATAAGGATCTGGGAATCGACTGGATGGACAACGTCCTCTTCACCACAGAAGAAATCATAAAAAAATACCCCGAGATCGTTCAGGCGGTGGTTGCAGGAAGGTACAAGGGATTCAAGTGGGCCCTCGAGAACCCGAAGGAGACCTTTGAAATTCTAAAAAAGATTAACGACAGTCTCGATTTCAACCATGAAATGGATGCTGTTGACCCGATGAAGGCATTGGTCATCACCGCCGACACGAAGAAAAATGGGCTGGGCTATATCCATCCAAAGAAATGGGAAAACGTGGCAAAGGATATGTTCAAGGCCGGCCTCCTCGATAAGATGCCCGAGGTGAAAAAGGCCTATGCCGATAAATTTCCAAGTGGCGTGATGCCCTGATCATTAAATCCGAAACACGAAATCCGAAAACCCGTAAGAGCGTTAGGCGTGAGTCGTAATTGGTTTTACTCCGTGTCCCTAACGCCTTACCCCTTACGGATCAGGATTTCGATATTCGAATTTCTCAGAACCGGAGGGTGGAATGGCAGATCGAGTCTTTTTAGAGCAAGTGGGAAAACCCATGAGCTCCAATCCCATCGGCACAATAAAGCTCTGGGAGGTCAGACATCTCCGAAGGGATCCTACCCTCCCTCCTCTCATCTACATAGTGGAGAGTGAGGTGGGCCGAAGGTTTCTCCTTGGGAGAGAAATGAGTGGCCGCCCCAAATTCAATATGATCCGTTATATCGCCAAGTCGTTTGTCGAATTATTCTTCGAGCCACTGAAGCTGAAGAAGGTTTCCCAATATCTCATCCTCAGAGGGGCTTATCCCTTCGACCTTCAATATGCCATCGGCAATGCTTCACCTTTCGATCAATTCCTGCTCCCCACCTCCTTTATCAAACTCCAACGAGTCCTTGGTCGAGATGGAACCGATTGGGAAATCCGCGCCCGCGAATTGATCGGGGAATACCAGGGAGACACCTGGTCGATTCCAGATACGGCCATTGCCTCCGGTTCCACCATTGCTTTCCTTCTGAGAAACGGTTTTTCCCATCATCTACCCAGGCAGGTCTATGTCTTTACAGCCTGCGGAAGCCTGGAGGGAATCCAGCGTATTTATCACGAATGCAAGAAGAAAGGGGTGGAACTGATCCCTGTCTTCTCCCAGTGTCTCTTCGAGGTTTCAAAGACTGGAAACCTTCCGGGTCTTCCCCTCACCGATCTTTCGGTCATCAGTGAGGGTTCGATTACAACTCGGGGTTTTTATGAGGAGGCCTCTGAACGGTATCAGGGGAAGAAAATGTGCTGTGTCGGTGATATCGGTGAGAGCCTTGAGGATCCCATTTCCTATTCGATCAATACCCTTCGGGAGATGCAGATTCTTGGGATGGATCCTCAGAAGGAAAACTGGGAACACTGGACAATCGACGTCAGGGAGGAGGAGATGAAGAAGCGAATCCATCATTTCGACCCTGCTCTCTTCGACTATTTTAAGGGTATCCTTGGAACATAGAATCTTTCAAAGTGTAAGGCTCTAAAACTAAAATGTTTTGAAATCAAGAACGAAATCTCGAAACCAGTTCGGTTTATATGAACCAGGAAACATTCCCTCCCATTGCCATTCGTTTTATCAATGTCTGGAAGCATTTCAAAGACCGTGATGTGGAAGCCCTGGGTGGGATTGACCTCGATATATTTCAGGGCGAGTTTGTCAGTCTCATTGGCCCTTCCGGGTCAGGAAAGAGCACCCTCCTCGAACTTCTTGGGGATATCGGAGATGAGGGTGGGCCATCAGAAGGGAAAATCCTCATTGAAGGCAAAAATCCTGAACAACTCCGGATGGGAAGAGGGTACGGGATTGTTTTTCAGGAGTCGACCCTTTTCCCGTGGTATCGCGTCTTTGAGAATTGTCTTCTCCCTTTTCGAATTGCGAAGAGTCAACTATCCAAAGAAGAACAGGTGGGGAGGATCGAATCGCTATTGGAAATGGTCGAGATCGATCGAAAATTCTGGTTCTATTATCCCAAAGAACTCTCGGGAGGAATGCAGCAGAGGGTTGCCATCGTGAGAGCCCTCGCGCTCGATCCCCCGTTGCTCTTAATGGATGAGCCCTTTGGCGCTCTTGATGACCTGACGCGGAAATCAATGCAAATGCTGCTGTTGGATATCTGGTCAAAGACCAAAAAGACAATCCTGATCGTTACCCACTCTATCTCAGAATCCTGTTTCATGTCCGACCGCGTCGTCATCCTCTCCCCTCGTCCAGGGCGCATTACCCGAATTATTCCCATCCCCTTGAGCAGACCCAGGGACCGTTCGATCGTTGAAACAAAGGCCTTTGGACGAATTTGCGGAATGGTGAGGGAAGCGTTGGGCTCAGGGTAATGGAATTTCAGATTGCAGGTTGCAAATCTTAGGGGTGGGGGTATTTGCCGTATTCGATAACGACCTGATCGATACCTGCCAGCTCTTTCAGCTCCACATTAATCGAATCCTGCTTGGAGGTCTCGAGACAACTTCCAACATAATCGGCACAAATAGGCAATTCTCTGTGGCCCCGATCGATCAGCACCGCTAATTCGACTCTGCGGGGCCTCCCGAGATCTAACAGGGCATCAAGGGCAGCCCGGATCGTTCTTCCAGTAAAAAGGACATCATCCACCAGAAGGACGTGCTTGTCTTCGATAGCAAAGTGGATTTCCGTCTTTTTCACCTCGGGTGTCTGGCTCAACCGGGTCCAGTCATCCCGGTAAAGATTAATATCGATGATCCCTGTTGGAAGGTCGACCCCCTTCCTCCGGAGAATTTTGCCTTTTAAGCGTTCGGCTAAAAAGACCCCCCCGGTTCGAATCCCCACAAGAACCATTCCGTTTAACTGAGGATGTCGGCTCAACAGTTGCTCGCAGATATGATCGAGGGAGGCTTCGATCTCCTTTTCTGTCTGGATGATTTCTTTCAACACCACGGGGGAATCCTTCACCTTCTATCTTGATTATTGTGAATCGCGGAATTCGGATCATCCGTACTTTTTTGCCCTCGTCCGACGGAACCACCAGAATCCGCCGGAACCGAAAAGGCATAAACCGGCGAGGATTGCAACCAGCACAGGCCAGGGCGGGATCAGACTCTTCTCGATATCAGAGGAGGCAAGGAGCTTGACCTCCTTTAATGTCTTCCCCTCGTTTTGGACGACAATTTTCGCCACCACCTGACCTTTCTTGACAGGAGCAACAATCGATAGGGGTAGCTCGGGAATGGCAGAGACCGATTTTTCTTTTCCCTTCCCGATAGTGACCCTTGCATCCTCTGAAGCAATCAGAGTGACCTGCTTCAGTTTTCCTCTCGTCACCTTCACAGGGCCAAAGACGGCATCTTTTTTGACCGCTTCAAGGTAGAAAAATTCTTAAACCCGTACTCCAACAATTTCTGGGCTTCTGGCGCCCTCTTCTTCACCTTGTCACATCCCATAACCACGGCAATCATACGCTGCCCTTCTCTCTTTGCCGTCGCCAGCAGATGATACCCTGATTCTTCGACATGACCTGTTTTTAATCCATCCACTCCGATGTTCTTTGCAAGAAGGGTATTTCGGTTTCCCTGCTTGATTCCATTGTATTCAAATTCCACCATCGAGTGAATGGTAAGGGCCTCAGGATGATCCTGGATATAGTGCTGTGACAAGAATGGCCATATCCAGGGCCGAGACGTATTGACCCTCTGCTGGCATGCCATCGGAGTTTCTGAACTGAGAATCCTTCATTCCTAAGAGCTTCGCCTTCTCATTCATTTTTGAAACGAAGACCTCTTCAGACCCTGCAAGATGCTCGGCAAGGGCAATACACGCATCATTTCCCGAGGCGACGGCGACCCCTTTTAAGAGATCTTCAACTTTAACCTTGTCTCCCACCTTGATGAACATCTTTGACCCTTGAGTCTTCCAGGCCTTCTCGCTCACGATCACCATGTCATCCCTCTTGAGTTGTCCGCTTCGGATGGCATCAAAGACCACATAGAGAGTCATCACCTTGACAAAACTGGCAGGAGGAATCCTTAAATGGGAATTCTGCTCGTATAAAATCTCCCCGGTGAGGCCGTCCATCAGCAAAGCAGATTGGGCATCGCACTGGAGGGCACTTTGCGAGACCTGTTGGGTTTGGGCAGGCTGGGAAGTTTGGACTGGCTTTGATTTTTTGGTCGTTTGCGTTTCTTCTGTCTTTTTGGTGGCCCGCTCCCTCTTGGCGAAGGAGAGATGAGGACACATGAGAGAGACAACGACGAAAAACAGAATAAGAAACCGCGCATTCCGAAAGGAACGTGCCATCAAGCTTCCTCCTTTAGATCTTGTAATAGGCGTTGTTGGGTTTTTATTCATAACAAATCCTGACCTGTTTTTCAATCGACAAGGATGATCCGCGTCGTGCAACCTGTTGAACAACTCCGAGAAATGGTCAAATGGTCATTCGCACCCTGCATCAAATTTGAGACAGATTCTAACCCACAATTTTTTGGATTGCATTAAAATATCTTGCACCCCAAGCCATTTCGCATTAAAATTTCATGGGTTTGACTAAAAGGGTCACATTCGGATTGGAATGAGAAAAATGAATTTCACCTTAGTTGGCATGACAGGGGTCGGGCGAACACCTTCATATCGATGCTGTGCACAAAGGACAAGGGAGGAAAGAATATGACAAAAATAAGAGTGGAATATGCAGACTGTATCGAGGAGACCTTGAAGGCCTTTAATGAGGACCGCGTGCTTCTGGTGAGCCAGGGGAAACAAGGGGCTCCGAACGCCATGGCCATTGGCTGGGGCCAGATTGGGATCATCTGGAGGAAACCGATCTTCACCGTGCTCGTGCGACCTTCACGTTACACCTACAGGCTGATTGAGGAATCCGGAGATTTTACGGTGAATATCGTGCCTCCCTCTTTGAAGGAGGTCGTACAGTATTGCGGAACGGCCTCTGGCCGGGACCACGATAAATTTAAAGAAAAAGACCTCACAGCAACTCCATCTTCAAAGGTAAAGACACCCATCATCAAAGAATGCATTCTTCATTACGAATGCCAGATCGTTTATAGAAATGACCTGATTCCTTCAGAATTGGCAGCCCGTTTCATTTCCGCTTTATATCCCAAGGGCGATTTCCATCGCCTCTATTTCGGTGATATCCTTGCCTGCCAGAGGGAAGGTTAGGGGAAAAAGGGGGGGAATAGGTTTCATTGAAGGCTTGCATGTGGCTCTTTGTGGAATCCGCCCTCGAAGGGGGAGGGTTATTTTTGGAAAATTTCAAACATGTTTGGTTAGAGTTTACTAAACGGATCTGGAGACGTCAATGCAAATCAACCGTTGATAGCATCGCAAGGCAGTTTTTTCTGTGGGCTCTCCGGGCAACATTAGATATTTCATCTCTTGAGTCAACATGGAGAAAACTTAAAATCGGTGGGCATATCGGTTGGAGAGGTCAAAATATCTCTCTGCCCTCTTAAGGATCTCCCTCTTCTTTTCTGCCGGAATGTTCGGATCATCGAGTTGGAAGCTGTCCACTTTACCCCGGACATAGGCCCGGTAGCATTTGTAAAAATCGAGAACCTTCAACAAATCCTCATCCCCTGATTTCTGGATATACGTCTGGATGAGCGGCTCGTTAAACTCCGGCTTGCCATGATAATCAATATCCATGGACAGGAAGGCAAGATCGGCGGCCACATCCGTATACCGGAACCGCTCATTAAATTCGATGCAATCGATGATGGAGATCTCATCCCCCCAGAAGATATGCTCCAGCCGGAGGTCTCCATGGCAATCTCGAATGCGGTGGGAGGCGATCCTTCTGTAAAAAAGCTTCTCTTTTTCCTTAAGAAACTGGTCTGTTCTACCCTTGATGTGGTCATAAACTTCCTTGGGAATTGTCACACCCCTATATTTTTCTGTCTGTACGAAGTTCTCGTCTGTGTCCTGTCTCACCCGGTCCGGCTTTGCAAAGCTTTCGATATAATCACTGGTCTCGGCAGAAGAGTAAAAGTGAACCAATTTTTCTGAGATCGCCTCAACCATTTTCGGAGTCACCCTGTTTTCATCAACCAGCCTATTCATGAGGAATTCTTCAGAGATTTGCCTCATTTTTACGGCGTACTCGATGATTTTCCCTTTTCCATTAAAAGAAACCTTTCCTCTGTCCGCTGTGATGGAGAAGACTCCAAGATAGAGATCCCGGGCCAGACGCCTATTCAGCCTCACTTCCTCCTCACAAAAAAATTTCCTTCTTTCGAGGGAAGTAAAGTCCAGGAAACCAAAGTTCACAGGTTTCTTAATCTTATAAACATAGGTGCCGGTGAGAAAAACAAGGGAGATATGGGTCTCGACCCACCGGATATGCCTTGGGCGATCCGGATAAATCTCGGGGTTGAGAAGGGCCTTTTGAAGAGAGGAAATATCCATGAAAAATTCGATTTCACCTTCTGTCGATCTTTTTGATCTTCCACCCGGGTGGCATGCCCGATTCAGTGTCAATCGTGAGGTGAACGATTGCAAGAGTGCCAAACTTCCTTTTTATCTCTCCGATATCGATGGGTTCAAACAGGGCTTTGTTATTTAAATAGGCCTCCGGGGTCAGGGCATTCGATTCATAATTCTCTTTCGTTCTCTTTAAAATCCGCTCCATTGATCTCTCTTCCGTACAAACGCATTCCGCGATGACAAAGGTCCGGTTCGATCTGTGCGCCAACTCAGCTGCCTTTGACCGCAATTCCTGAGTGAAGAAGGTTGCATCGAGGATCAGACCCCCTTTTTCTGTCTCCAAGGCTTGCTCCGCCCTTCTGAAGATCTCTTCATAAACCCGTTTCCTTCTGTAAGGATCGGAAGCGACGCTGTTATCAAAAATATCTTCGCCCTCCAGAACTTCCAGACGGATCATATCCGACCGAAGGATCTGAAAACCTTTCATTTTCGCGATCTCTTCGGTCACCGGGCTCTTCCAGCTTCCAGGAAGACCGACAGAGATGAGAACACAATTCTTTGGTACTTCTTTTTCAATAACCTCTGAAAAATTCTGTTCCATCTGAACCCTCTTCAAACTCGCCGTTGATCAGAATGATCAGCATGAGCCTGTCGACCCATCAAGCCGGAGCTCTTCGCTTTCAATAGGGATGGATCATCGAAGAAAGGGCCTTTATAACCATCTCATGCAGGATTCCGTTGGAAGCCAAAATTCCATGGTTTCTTTCCATCCTTATTCCTGACGAAAAATCCAAAGGATTCCCCAAAACATCAGTGACCCTGCCTCCTGCCTCCTCTGCAATAACCGATCCAGCAGCATGGTCACAAACTTTCTCCTTGTAACCCGATTTTGAAAACGAGGGAACCCGTAAATAAAGGCTAACCTCTCCTCGCGCCAGAATCCCATATTTCGCCTGGCTGTCCATCTTCAGCGATGGCTTCGAAATGTTTAGCTTTTGAGCAAGTTTCTGGTGGAGAAGGTCTCGTTTGACCCTTTGGCAGAGTTCAGAAGCCATTCGAATGGCATGAACCGATGTTAGGACCTCAAGGGAATTCTCATCCACAGGAGAACCGCCTGCGATGGAGAGGCTCTTCACCCTCTCCTCCGAATTTGGTGCACGATCAAGTTTACCCCGGTGTTGCATGGACCAAATCAACTGCCTTCCAATCCTTGGACAGCGGGTGCCTATGTCCATTTCACATCTGGGGGTTCAGTCTGCGAGGTCGGCCTGCAGATCAAAGGTAATTTCAACTTCCTTGCCGACGACGAGCCCTCCGCCTTCCATCGTGTAGCTTAGTTCGATACCATAATCTTCACGATTGATCTTCGTCGCCCCCCTGAAACCGATGCAGGACTTGCCACTGAAAGGGCTCTTCACCGGACCGAGGCATTCTACCTCAAAGGAGTTCGGCCGTGTAATCCCCCGAATGGTCAAATCTGCTGTGACTCTTCCCCGGTTATTCCCCGTGGCCTCGACCCTGGTCGTCTTGAACGCCATTTTGGGATACTTTGCTGCATCCAAAAAATCCGGACTCAGGAGGTGCTCGTCCCGCGCCTTATTCCCGCGTTGAGATGCTTCCGACCTCGATCTCCGCCTCGGCGGATAGATGGGCGATATCCGGGGGATCAAAGGAAATGGTGCCGGTGATCTTGCCGAACAGACCTACCACATTTGCGATCATGAAGTGACGGACAGCAAACGTTGCGCAAGCATGATCTGGATCAATAATCCACTTGGTCATACGTAATCCCTCCTTTTAGGTTTGTTTGGAGCCCTTCCTGTTGCGAAGAGCATAGGGGACATCACTCCATCTTTTCCTTGATCTCTCCGCTCTTGGCCCTCGCCGGTTTTGTTTTTCTTCGCCGTTCGCTCAGACGCTGCATGATCACGTAGAATACGGGCACAAACGGGATGGCCAGAAGCGTTGAGGCGATCATGCCCCCAAACACCACCGTACCAATTGCCCGCTGGCCGGCAGCGCCGGCCCCGGTCGCAAAGAGCAGGGGGGCAACCCCAAGGATGAAGGCAAAGGAGGTCATCACAATGGGCCGAAAACGCCGGCTCGTTGCTTCGATTGCAGCCTCTGTTATGGACATCCCTTCCCGCCGCAAATCACGTGCAAACTCCACGATGAGGATAGCGTTCTTACTCGCCAATGCAATCATGAGCACCAGTCCAATCTGTGTGTAGAGATTGTTGTCATAGCTTCGAATGAGGAGGGCAACGAGCACCCCAACCAGCGCCATGGGCACGGCCAGGATGACTGCTGCCGGCGATGTCCAGCTCTCGTAGAGTGCTGCCAATACCATAAACACCAGGGTAATGGAAAGGGCATAGATGAAGTATGCCTGATAGCCGACCTGCTTTTCCTGATAGCTGGTAGTGGTCCAGTCATAGCCCATCCCATTAGGCAGAACGCGGGCCGCCAGTTGCTCCATCGAATTCGAGGGCCTGACCCGAACTGAATCCCGGGGCAGCCGAACCGAAAATAGCCGCTGCAGGGTAAAGGTTGTAACGCGTGATCAGCTCGGAACCTTGAGAACGCTTGACCTCGAAGAAGGCTGCCGAGGGGAACCATTTCTCCCCTGGCGTTTCGGGTGTAGAGGTTCTTGATATCCTCCGGCTTCACGCGGTAGGGAGCGTTTGCCTGGATGTAGACCTGATAGATCTGGTTGAACTTGTTGAAAAGGTTGACAAAGGATGACCCGAGGTAGCCCCGGAGCGTCTCAAACACGTTCGTTAGCGGGACCTGAAAGGACTGAGCCTTTGTCCTGTCTATGTCCAGGTAGAGTTGGGGGCTGCGGGCGTCGAAGGTCGTGGCCAGGCCGCCAAGGTTATGCTGCGAGTTTCCCGCCTCGATCAGTTGATTCGTTATATTCTGGAGAGCCTCAAGGTCGTTGCCCTTCCGGTCTTCCACCATCATCTGAAAACCGCCTGCCTGACCTAAGCCCCTGATCGACGGTGGAATCACGACAAACGCGATCGCTTCCTGGATCATGGAAAGGTCGCGGTTGAGGCCGGAAACGATTTTGTCCTGGCTCAGGGCAGAGCCACGTTCACTCCAGTCTTTATAGACGATAAATGTTGTCGTAACCGTGGGCACATTCGCCGCATCGAGGATAGAAAAACCACCGATCGTGACCCAGCTTGCAATACCAGGCGTTTTTCTAAGGATACTGTCGATCTTCTCTGATACCTCCCGTGCCCGTGGCTGTGCCGCGGCGTCGGGCAGACGCGCAAATAGGATGGCGTATCCCTGGTCTTCAGTTGGGAGGAAGCCTGTGGGTCGTCGCACAAACTGCCAGCCGGCAAGGGCAATGATGATAAAGAACACCACCAGCATGAGTCCCGGGTGGTTTACCATGCGGCGAACGAGACCCATGTAAGGGTCCTTCATGGCCTCATAGACTCTGTTGAAGCCCCGGTAGAACCAATTTGGCCGCTTCTTCTGACCTTGGGCGGAGCCACAGTGCACACTGGGCTGGTTTCAGGGTCAGGGCATTGATCGCACTGATAACGGCGGTAGCAGCAATGACCAGGGCAAATTGACGAAAGATCTGTCCCGTAATACCCGGTAAAAAGGCAGCCGGCAGAAAAACGGACACCAATGCCATGGTAATGCCCATAATCGGGCCGGTCAGCTCACTCATGGCCTTGATCGCTGCATCCTTGGGGATAGGCCTTTCTCGATATAATAGGAGCTGTTCTCCACGATCACGATGGCGTCGTCCACCACAATGCCGATGGCCAGAACCAGCGCGAACAAGGTCATGATGTTGATGGTGAAGCCGAGGGCGATCATCGCTGCGAAGGCGCCGATAATCGTGACCGGGACAGTGGTGGCAGGAACGAGCATGGCCCGGAAACTCTGCAGAAATACCATGATCACGATAAGAACGAGGATGGCGGCTTCAAAAAGCGTTTCATAAACCTTGGATACGGCCTCACGGACGAACCGGGTCGTATCGAAGTGGATTGCATATTTTAGACCTTCGGGGAAATCTCTGCTCATTTCCTCAACGGCCTTGTAAACATGATTCGCAACGGCGATGGCGTTTGCTTCCGGAAGGGCGAACACGACGACCTGGGCTGATCTGAGTCCACCAGTATTGGCATAGTTTGAGTAAGACTGCTGGCCCAGGTCTACCCGGGCAATATCGCGCAAACGGACAATCTGAGCGCTCGGCCCGCTGCTGCTTTTCACGATGATATTTTCAAACTGATCAGCGTCGGAGAGTCTTCCCAGGCTATTGATGGTAAACTGAAAGACCTGACCGCTTGGAACGGGCGGAGCCCCCAACTGCCCGGCCACAACCTGGACATTCTGGTCTCCAATGGCGTTCAGGACATCCGTGGTAGTGAGACCGAACTGTTTGAGCCTGTTAGGATCCAACCACACACGCATACTGTATTGGCCCGCACCGAAGACTCTCACCTGGCCCACGCCTGGCAACCGGGCGAGTGGGTATTGCATATTGATGATGCCGTAGTTGGAGAGAAAGGCCTCATCGAACTGGTTGTCTTCGGAAGTATAAACTGACGACGAGCAGAATGTTGGTGGAAACCTTCCTCACGTTAACCCCTTGGACCTGGACGCCGCTGGGAAGTTGGGCGAGCGCGCTGTTGACCTGGTTTTGGACGAGGATGAGCGATTTATCGAGGTCGGTGCCAACGTCAAAGGTAATCGTGAGTGTATAGGAGCCGTCGCTGCTGCTCGTGGAAGACATGTAGATCGAATGTTCCACACCATTCACCGCCTGTTCGAGGGGAACTCCTATCGTCTCTGCAACGACTGCCGCACTGGCGCCCGGATATCTGGTGCTCACCTGGATCGTGGGAGGCGTGATCGGGGGATACTGCTCCTCGGGCAGTCGGTAGTAACTGATGAAGCCGATAATGATGGTGATGACGGCGAGGACATTTGCAAGGATTGGCCGCTCAATAAAGAACCGCGACATTATGGACCTCCCTTCCTTGGCCGAGGGGTTTGAGGGGGATTGGTGGCAGAGGTCCCTGAATCCTGCCTCTCCGGGGTTACCTGTCGTCCGGGAATGGCCTTCTGAACGCCCTTTATAACGACCCATTCCTTTCCTGTTAGGCCTTCTTCGACGACACGAAGGTGATCCACCAGCGTCCCGGTTCTGATACTCAACCGTTGCACCTGATTGTTTTCGTTCACCACCAACACATAGGAACCGCGCTGGTCATATCCGATCGCTTCCTGAGGCACCAGAAAAGCGGGGCCTTCTTTGACAGGCACACGCACACGGGCATAGAGTCCCGGCAGGATCTTCCCGTCAGGGTTTGGAAAGACTCCCCGGATCAGCAGAGTACCGGTAGTCGGCGTGAGGCTGATGGACGCAAAATCGAGTTGGCCTTTGTGAGGATAGCCCTTTTCATTAAGGACCCCCACGAAAACCGGCCACTTTATGTCACGAGCCTGCCTTGGTGTCCAATGAGCCTCTCCCATCAGGAGGGCCAGATCTGCATCGCTGATGTTGAAATAGACGTAGATGGGATCGATACGGTTAATTCCGCAAGGACTGTATTTCCACCTGAGCCCACCAGGTTTCCCGGATCTTTCTGTCTGCGATCGATTCTCCCGTCAAAGGGAGCCCTGACTTCTGTGTAGCCCAAGTTGAGTTTGGCCAGGTCACGTTGTGCCTCCGCCGACCGCAGGTTGGCCTGGGCCGAATCCCTCTGGTATCGCCAGTTGTCTACGTCGCTTTGAGAGGCTGCCTTCTGCTGTACCAGGTTGGAGTAACGGGTCAATTGAATTTCGGCATAGTCTAACTGAGCCTTCTGCTGTAAAATTGCTGCCTCGGTTTGCCGCAGGTTGTCCTGGTATGTGTTCTGCTGAATGAGGAATAGCAATTGGCCCTCCTTCACGAGTTGTCCATCCTGAAATAGGACTTTATCCAGGTACCCCGCCACCCGGGCAACCAGTTGAACCGTGTAGATGGCCTGGGTATTGCCAGTTAATTCCAGATAATCGGTCACCGCTTTTCGCACAGGCTGAGCGACCGTCACTGTGGGTGGAGGCGGTGGGGCCTGCTTTGCCTTTTCTCCGCACGCGACCAGGAGAAACAGAAAGATTGGAAGGATCATCCAGGCTGAGACGGCACGAATCCAACTAAGGAAACGTCCTTTTTCACAAAACATTACTTGACCCTCCAGATGCATCAAAACTCAACTTGCCCATAGGGGTGAGGGTGGTTATGCAACTTTCCGTCAGGCCCATCCTCTCCCCACCGCATTCCTGCCTTTCCTTGCCTGAAACCGAAGCTAATAGGCAGTAAAAAAGGACCTTTTTCACCGCATACGCTTTGCTCTAAGCCCTTTGCACCATGCGATATTCCCGCCTTTAGTTACCAATCGGGAGGCCGAATGAGCGATTTGGGCCCCTCGGATGCGGGCGGATTATATGAGGCTGGGGTGAGCAATTTGCCCCAGTTGGTGCGTTTTTCCATCTCCTCTTTGATCTCGGAAGGTACGAGGTCTTTTCCTTCGCGTATCTCCCATCCGCCGCCCAGGGCCCGGTAGACGCCCACCAGATTGCTGGAGATATTGCCCAGGGTGGCGGCCAGATTGTCCTGCTGGCTCAAAAGGGTCTGCTGTGCGACCAGGACAGTGGTGAAATCCTTAATTCCTTCTCGATACTGCAAAACCGCGAGATCGAGAGAATTCTTGGCAGCAGCAGTGCTCCGGGCCAAGAACTCGGCCTGTTCCTGGGCCCTCAGGAATGCAACCAGATTGTCCTCCACCTCCTTTTGCGCCGTGAGGACGATATTCTGATAGGCAATCAGCAACTGCTGGAACCGGGCATCCTGCACACGAACGTTGTTTGTGATCCGGCCATAATTGAAGATATTCCATTGAAAGGAGGGGCCGCCCTGGACAGTGCGGCTCCTCCATTGGAACATGTCGCCGAGGTTAAAGTTTCCGACATCGCTTGAGAGAAAACCAAACACTCCGGCCAGCGAGAAAGCGGGATAGAGGTCCGCTTTGGCCACACCGATTTGGGCGGATTGGGCCGCTGCCTGGTACTCTGCGCTCCGAATATCCGGCCTCCGGCGAAGGAGATCGGTAGGGATGCCCACCACGACCTCGGGTGGCGAAACAGGGATCTCCGAAGCCCCTGCAGGAAATCCGCCAAGGTGCTGGGGGGCAAACCCAGCAGCACGCTCAGGGCATCCTTAGCCTGCCGCAGCTGTGTCTCGAGGGAGGAATGGAAGCCAGGGTGCTATTGAGCACTGTTTTGGCCTGCTCCACATCCAATTCCGAAGTCGTGCCATACTGAAACCGAGCCTCGGCGATCTTCAGGCTCTCTCTTTGCGTTTCAACGTTTTGATGGGCAATACTGAGCCGCTTTTCAAGGGTCCTTATCAGAATATAGGAATTCGCTACATCCGCCGTAAGGCTCACCAGGACGTTGTCGTAATCGGCGACCGTCGCGAGTAAACTGGCATTGTCTGACTCAATCGCCCGCCTGAACTTCCCCCAGAAGTCGATTTCCCAGCTGGCATTCAGCCCGATTTGGTCCTGCCAGTATTCGAAAAGACTGCTCGCCGAAGGCTGCGGGCCACTCGTGCTGAACGCAGACTGCTGGAGCGCAGTTGGGGGGACCGCTCGCTCGTCCGGTTATACTGCAGGAACCCGGAGGTCTGCTGCGTCTGGGGATAGAGCCGGCCCACGGAGATGCCGAGCTGGGCCCGGGCTTCCAGCACCCGTGCGCCGGCTTTCTTGAGAGACAGGTTCTCCCGGTACGCCCGGTCAATGAGCCGGTCGAGGGCCGGATCGTTGAATGCCTGCCACCAGTTACGGTAGTCCGCAGACTCATTTTTCACCCTTGGGTCTCCCGCCTCCAGCCAGGTCGGGGAGATAACAACCTTTGGCCGAAGGAAGTTCGGCCCTACCATGCACCCGGAGAGGACCAAGATCATGACGACCGTGACGGGACAAAGTCGGCTTTCATGAATCATACTACGCCCTTGGTGAGACACTGCTGTATCCTTTATGCTTCCTCAAAAGGGTTGATAGATAGTGAGCCTCATGTCACGGAACGCCCGACCCATGAACACGATAGACCGTACTGTCATTTTATTTTGGATACATTGAAAATCAAATAAGGGAAATACAGTATTTTATAGGGGAAAAGACTGTATTTGAGGGCTAACCACCGCCTATCGATTCTTTGCAGGGTAAAACAGGCAGTCACGCGGTCCCGAAGAGTCCACGGACCTGAAGTGAGTCACCGATCAAGGGACTGGCAGCACCCAATTGTTCCCTTTGTGCAGCGGTGGTGATGCATCCCTCAATCAGTTAAGCTTGTCAGGACTTGATGTGGACTCGAAAACCTGCATGACCTCAATCCAACACCGATAAGCGAGATCTACAAGTGCTATATTGAGGAAGCTGAACGCCATCGCTCCAGGCATCGAACGAACTGGCGGGTGAATGCAGCGCGGGTGAGGGCCTCCCACAATTTTTCAGGCGTGGTGGCGATATAGATGACGTAAACGAATTTTTGATTTTCCATGTGGTTGCTCAATGGTTGCTCTTTTAAGGCATAAATTTAATTAGTAGATTCAATGAGTTATTCAAGAAAACCTATCTTTATTGGCGAGTGTTGGCCGAGAGAGGATGTGACATACCGATGACGTAAATCCTGTAAAACGAAAGAAACGCGAAAATTTTTCTTTACAACAAATCTGGTTTGGATACAATATGGATTAAATCGAGAAAGTAAACTAAAATGGATTAAATTTTGTGAAACCAAAAGAGGGGGACATCTTCATAAGTAATCTCGATGGGGAAACCTTTGTTGTCGAGAAAATCGTGGATGAGATGGCCGTCCTTAGATCAAAAGATGGAAAGAGGGAAATTTTAACGGCGATTGGAAGCCTAAGATCACTATACCAAAAGAAGGATAGACCGGAAGACACGATGCAGGGCGAAGAGTTAGAGCCAATGAAAACGGGAAGTGAACGGAGGAAGAACACTCGTTTTTTAGTGGGAGACAACGTGATCGCATCACTCCAAAATGGCTCCATAAAAATCGGCAGGGTTATAGATATAAGCATAGGGGGATTGTCTTTTGAGCATATAGAGGGTGAAGAAGAATCAAATCACGAATCATCGAAAAAGCATATTCTTCTATCGGTCAATGGATTCAACTTGCCCAAAGTATCATGCCGGGTGGTCTATGATATTCCGGTGCGTATGGCTATCGAATATCAGGCATTCCCAATCGATTTCAAAACCAGGCGATCCGGGGTACAGTTTGAAGGACTTTCAGAATATCAGGATAGGCAACTGAAGTTTTTTCTTAAGACATACACCAAAGGAACGGTCCCTTAGCCTCTCTCACTCTCCAAGATACACCCTTTTTTCCGGTACATGGGGTGCTTTCTGTATTGATATGCCTTGCCTTAAGGATCCAATCAATTTCTTCTTATGCCTTATAGAATTTTTCTAACAAGATGGCCTTAAATCGCGTTTGAAAATATTCTACGTTTGGCAATTCCCCTATAAAAAGAAAAGCCCTGACCGAAGCCAGGGCTTTTCCGTAATAGCTTTGGCGTCCCCAAGGGGATTCGAACCCCTGTTGCCGGCGTGAAAGGCCAGTGTCCTTGGCCTCTAGACGATGGGGACTCTCGAAATGAGATTGGAATAATGGAACATTGGAATTTTGGGAAACCACAAATGCTTAAAATTACGGAACCAACTTTAGTGAACCCATTGTTCCATCATTCCATTGTTCCAGTTTTCCTTGATCGTTCAATGGTGGGCCGTGCGGGACTTGAACCCACGACTCTCTGCTTAAAAGGCAGATACTCTACCGTCTGAGTTAACGGCC
>CAWEAV010000070.1:0-11991 GCA_963806715.1 uncultured delta proteobacterium | reverse complement strand
GAGGGGTCAAGACCAACGTCCTCTTTTACCCGAGGCAAAACCGACAAAGGGAACACCAAGGAGGTTTCGGTTTTACGACCTGCGTGCCAATATGCCCGGCTTTGGCAAGCGTAATCCTCTTTCACTCGACCACTTTAAAGAATTCATTGACGCCTTTGGCAATGATCCCTATGGCAAAGCAAGGCGTACCGATCAAGGCGAAACAGGGCGTTTCCGGTGCTTTACCCGTGCCGAGATCACTAAACGGAACGACTCGCTTCGACATCTCTTGGCTACAGGACGACAGTGTGCGGCGCGACGAAGATCTCTCTGACCCAGTCGATATTGCAGACGAAATCCTTGCCCAGCTCAGCGTTGCGACAGAAGAGATGCAGGAGACATCACAAGCTAGCTCAATTATGGAACACAAAAATAATTGAGGTATGCAAAATGAGTACAGGTGGAAGCTACCGGAAAACTGGACAATGGAGCGCACGGCCGGAGACAATCGCCAGAAATCGTTGAGATGGTGGGAACAACCGACCTACCGAAAAAGCCCGGAAAACTTTACCGAGAACGGGATTCCATGAGCTCACAGCGCTAGCCATTTCCAGACACTACTCGGATTATCAAGGGGTATACATCAGCTAAAGGGAGACAAGATCTTTCTCAAAAGGGGTACGAGACTCTTGATTGGTGCCCAACTCATGCCGAGGAGATTCGGTTCTGTTCACGTCAAAGAGCCCCTATTGGCTACTGTGTGATTGCATCAGATGATATATGTACAAATCAGGGCTCTCATAAAGTTTCGTTTTTAAAGGGGAATATAGATCCCAAATTCATCCGCCATTACCTGCTATCGTCAAAAAGGATTATGCCTTGAATCATTGGGCAGCGGATTCGACCTTTACGGAATTATCGGGGGTTCGAATAGCAGAGCTGACGAGTTCCGATCCCCCTCTCAATGAACAAAAGCGGATCGTTTCAAGGATCGAGGAACTACAGTTGCGAAGCCGGCGGGCTCGGGAGGCGCTGGAAACGGTTCCCGATCTGCTTGAACAACTCCGCCAATCCCTTCTGGCTGCTGCCTTCCGTGGTGACCTGACCAAAGAATGGCGCAAAAAGAATCCCGATGTCGAACCGGCATCCGAACTTCTCAAACGCATCCGCGCCGAACGCCGCAAGAGATGGGAAGAGGCCGAACTGGAAAAACTCAAAGCCAAAGGACTAATGGCGAAGAACTCGACGAGGAGTTCTCCAAACGCCGCAAACAATATAAAGAGCCCCCCGTGGATACAGCCGATTTGCCCGAACTCCCCGAAACCTGGTGCTGGGCTTTTTCATGGGGAGAGGTTGGTTTTTGCCAGAACGGTCGAGGCTTTTCCAAGCAACACATTAACTCACCAGAAGGTATCAAATTGCTAAGGCCAGGGAATCTGCATATATCGGGGAGAATTGAGTAGGACACAGAGAATCTCGGCGATTGCCAGAGAAATGGGCAAGAAAAGTATACAAAGATTATATTGTTCGGTACCCAGGAGGGTTTGTCAGTCAATCTTACAGCGCAGTCCCCTTAAAGACGAAGTACTTTGCTGAGCCGTGTATGTCTTACGGAGCAACCAACCGAGCGTTGTCTCCTTAACCAGGCGCATTGCTCCCCCTAACTCCCCATTGAAATTCCCAGCGAATTCGCCTGTGGCTTCTTCTAATCCCAAATATTTTTTCAAGACATTATGTAAACCTCGCTCTGAATAAACGGCCATTATAGGTATGACATCCTTTCTCCAAACACGGCAGCCAATCATAACTTTGAATTCTCTCCGTTCCTCTTTCCGCCACAAGAGAGAGCAGAAAGAAATGATTGTTAAAACAATGAGTATGCTTTAAAAGAGAAAAGAGAGAAAAGCGTTTTAGAATCTAAAAGCATTATCAACCAGAAACGTCTCAGTGGACCTTGACGAATCGATCCTCGCAAAAGCCTTCCGAGGCGAACTCGTGTCACAGGACCCCAATGACGAACCCGCGTCCGTGTTGCTTGAACGCATCCGAGAAGAGAAACCGCGGAAGGCTGCCGAGCGGAAAACGATTTCGAAGCAAAGAAATAAACCCCTGAAGATAAAGCCAAACAGCAAGCTTCGAAGAGCTACAAATGATAGTGTACAATAATATTGGGTAAACAACCACAAAGTGGGGATCATGAATGGCGGCTATTTTTTCGGACGAAGATATCTCTCGCCTGATTCAGGAAAGAAAACCATTGCCAGACGACTACCGAACAAGGATCCAGATTCGGCCAAAGTTGGGGCACAAAGAGCGAGAGCTGGATATCAAAGGTGCTGATGGAGGGGATTATCGTCTTATTCTTCGCCAGAGTATTTTCAACCCGCTTGATTTCTCAATTATATTGGCGTATAGACCCCCAAAATCAAATCAATTTTTTCGATTGCAGCGATATAATGGAAAAAGCCATGAACATACTAACCCCATTGAAGGAGCAAGGTTTTACGATTTTCATATCCACCAAGCGACAGAAAAATATCAGGAGATGGGTGCCAGAGAAGACACCTTTGCTAAACCGACGGACCGATTTGCCAATTTTCAGGAAGCCATTGCATGTATGTTTAAAGATTGCGGCTTTGAGGTACCTTTCGATTCACAAGGCCGGCTTTTTGAGGAGGTCTGAGAATGAATATAGAAGCGATCGAACGCAATTTTAAAGAAAAAGTATGCGAAAAGCTTAGGCTTGAGTCTGAGGGAGTAAATCGCTACCGAGTTTTCACCCCCTTCATGTTCGAAGATGGCGATCATCTTTCTATCGTTTTGAAAAGAGAAAATGGGATATGGGCACTTTCGGATGAAGGGCATACCTATATGCACCTGACCTACGACATTGACGAGAGGGATCTGCAACGGGGTACAAGACAGAAAATTATCACTAATGCGCTTTCAGTTTTTAGTGTTGAAGATCGGGAGGGGGAACTTATTGTCCCTATTCGCAATGATCTTTATGGCGATGCGCTATATAGTTTTGTTCAGGCACTCTTGAGGATTACAGATGTCACCTATCTGTCACGAGAACGGGTTCGTTCAACATTTATGGAGGACTTTAGAGCTTTTATGGAAGAAACAGTTCCTGCAAATCGAAGAGAATTTGAATGGCATGAGCCCAAGCATGACCCAGAAGGTAAGTATCTAATCGATTGCCGGATCAATAGCATGCCTAAACCTCAATATGTTTTTGCGATTCTCAACGACGACAAAACACGCGATTCAATGATTACTTTGCTTCAACATGAAAGGTGGGGCCTTTCCTTCCGTTCTCTTGCTATTTTTGAAGATCAAGAGCAGATTAACCGAAAAGTTCTTGCCCGCTTCACGGATGTCTGTGAAAAACAGTTTTCCAGTCTTGGCACAAACCGCGAACGCATTAAGCGCTACCTTAGCGAATCTATAAGTATGCAATAGACGAGGCCATTCTGATTCCTCAGACACGGTTGACCGATGATCGGCATTTAATAGGGAGGTTATGACATGGCCAAACGCACACGCTGGTATGTCAGCACCTTGAGAACATTTCACGGGAGGCTTTGGGAGGATACCAAGATATCATTCGTCAGTATGTTCGACGGAGACACGGAGTCTATGCGCTTTATCGGCGAGGGAAACTCCACTACGTCGGCCTGGCCAGTAAACATGAGGACGTTGGGGCAAAGAGAAATAACTCTTGATACCATTAATGGAGGGAAGGCAGGTTCTAAAACAACTTTGCAATTGAAGCCAAAAAGGGCGAGGTGACTTTTCTCATGTCCCCGCCTTCTTTCTACTGATTGTCTTCTGGTCAAACATCCACAACAAAAGCAGCCAATCCCAGCGCACCCTGAAGTTCCCAATTCGCTTTAGGTCTTCCGACCTCTGTCAGCCTCAAGGCGCGCATTTTACCTCTGGAACCCCTGGACGGATTTCAACCGCCAACCTGTCTGCAGCAGTTTGTGTCATTGAGTGATTCGAATTATAATGTAATGAGATGGTTAGAATTCATGAAGAGGGGAGGAATCAGTCATGGGAAAGAGGACTGTAATCAATCAAATTTCGTTAGGGGCAAGGCATATGAAAAACTTTCTTGGATTGTGTGCCATCGCCCTGGTGACATCAGCATTTATTGCGGGTATCAGTTTTGCCGGATCAGCGATGGCGCCGATGATCAAGACCATTCCTGATTTCGAGAAGATAAAATCACTTGTGGGTGAATGGGAAGGTAAATCGTTAGACGGAAACCCTGCAAAGGTTTCATATACCTTGGTTTCGGACAACTCTGCCTTGATGGAAAAACTTGCCATGGGCGGTGAATCCGAGATGGTGACCATGTATCATCCCGACGGCGATCACTTGATGATGACTCACTATTGCTCCGCTCACAACCAGCCGAGGATGCGTTCGCAGAAGCTTTCTATGGAAACAAAGGACATCATGTTCGACCTGGTCGATGTGACGAACCTGTTAACCCCGGATTCTGGCCACATGAAAAAGCTGGTTCTGAGCTTTGTGGATCAAGACCACCTCACCCAGGAGTGGACATGGACAGAAAGGGGGAAGGAGAATACCGTCGTCATTCGCTTTGAGAGAAGGAAGTGACTTCAGATGTGGTCGCAATGAAAAAGGCCGGCCAAGAGTAAAATTGATAGCAGAAAAAAAGCAGGGTCAGAAATGACCCTGCCACGATGACTATCAATTAAATGGGTTAAAGTTTGATCTCCCTTTCTACGGTTTAACGTAAAAAATTCCAACGTCTTCAAAAAGGTATTGCGTTGGGTTCCAGCCGATCATAGCCGTCGGCGTCGAGACACAATCTACATCACTTGACAAAACGAGCCAGATCTTGGCACCTTCGATACAAGTAGAGCCCGCAATGCAATCATCATGGTTGGAATTAGCAGGGTTATTAAAATCCTCCGGAATCGGCAGATCACCCGTATCTGGAGACCCCATGATGTGAACATTGCCTCCCCCATTAGAGGTGGCAGAGCCCAAGCAGATCAATCCGGTTCCAGGCCATGGGTCTGGATAATAAATCAGGGTATAGGCCGTTTCAGCTTCTAAATCATGACCATTAAAGACAAACTTAAAGGTTGGTCCCTGTAAGGGATAATTCATCTTTCCCCAAGCACCGTCAAGTACAATAGACCAATCTGACGGGTCTTTTTCATAAAGATAGAGATGTCCTGTTTTCGATTTTCCAGCAGGACCACTTGGACCTTTTGGTCCTTTATTCGTCGGAGGGGTGGGGGCTAGCGGTTCTTGGTCTTGCGGTGGATTAATCTGGGGAGCATCGGGTCCTTCGGGTTTATTGGGCTTCTCCGGTTTTTGCGAATTATTAGGAGGGGTTGGATCCTCCTTCCATTTTGGACCGTTCGATTTTTCAGTGTTTTTAGCAACAGCGGAAGATAAAAACAAAAAACTAACCATCGCCAAGAAACAGATCAAGATCGATATTTTTTTCATCCTTGTCATGGGTTCCTCCTTTTTGAGGTCAATTTAATTGGATCTTTCTCTAACGGTAATAATTCATTATCTTTATAATTTCCGCCTGTAAGATCACCTCCTTTTTCATGTTTTAATCTGATTTCATATTTCATTGATTCTTGATTTTTACCGCCACACCTCCTCTCTTGAGTTCGCGCCCTTGTCCTGCAAAAGTGCTCAGCGAGAGCTTGCTCATTACCTCCTTCTCCCCATTCTTTGACAACAAACGGGTTTGAGGATCTTGGGAAACGAGATGCAAAAGTAATACCGCTATGCAACTTTTACATCCGACAAAAATGAGATTGATTCAGAGAAAATCCATGGAATTTGAGATCAACGGATCTCGTAAAGATGTCAAGCTGATAGACAAATTGTCTCAAACTTTAGAAGATCCGTCAGACTTAAGGATTCATGACTTCGTACGCGATAAAATTATTCTCCAGAAGCCTAATCCAAAACGAAGCCTCAGGATTGTTGAAGTCTCGGCTGATAAAAATTGCCTGAGGTGGGAGAAAGGGTTGTCCCTTCTTGACACCGGGAAATAATAGCCTTATTTTTCAAACATACAGTGAAAATCGATCCGGGATTTTAGAGGGTGGTTATGCGGATATTATTGGTTGAAGATGACGTCAAGATTGCAACCTTCGTTGTTAAAGGGTTAAAGGCAGCAGGTTATGCCGTGGACCATGCCCTCGATGGCGAGGAAGGTCTTCATATGGCCTTAACCGAACCTTACGACACCGCCATCATCGACATTATGCTGCCCAAGCTGGATGGGCTATCCCTCATCGAAAAGATGCGGAAAGAGAAAATCCGGACACCGGTCATCATCCTGAGTGCCAAGGGGTCGATTGACGACCGGGTCAAGGGGCTTCAGACCGGGGGCGATGATTACATTACGAAGCCCTTTGCGTTCTCCGAGCTTCTTGCCCGGGTACAGGCCCTGATCCGGAGGGCAAGCGGCCTCTCCGACCCAACCCGTCTGACCTTGGGAGATCTGTCCATGAATCTTCTCACAAGGGAGGTGACGAGAGGGGGTAAGAAGATTGAGCTTCAGCCGATTGAGTTTTCCCTGCTGGAGTATCTCCTGCGAAGCACCGGACGGGTCGTTTCAAAGACGATGATCATGGAGCATGTGTGGAACTATAATTTTGATCCTCAGACGAATGTGGTCGAGGCCAGGATCTGCAGACTGAGGGACAAGATTGACAGGGATTTTGACAAGAAGCTGGTCCATACCGTCCGCGGGGTGGGATATGTCCTTAAGGAAACGGATTAGCCTTCGAAACACGCTCGCCTTTCGGTTGACCCTCTGGTATGCAGGGATCTTCACCATATCCTCTTGTGTTGCCTTCCTCCTGTTCTATACGCTCATCACTTCATTCTTCCAGGATCGGACCGATCAGGAACTCTTGAACGAAGTTGGCCGCTTTTCCACCCTTCTCATTGAAGAAGGAGTGGAAGCGGTCAAGAGCGCCGCCGTGATCGAAGCCCAGGCAGCGGGAGTGAAAAAGGTATTCTTTCGCCTCCTTTCCCTGAACGGACAGGCGTTTTCCTCCTCTAACATGTCCTACTGGAAGGATATCCCTATCAATGAACCGGCTATCAAGGAGTTGCTTCGGGGCAACAGTCATGTCTTTGAAACCATTGCGATTCGAGACCGTAAGGAGAAGGTGCGCATCCTTTATGCCATGATCAGTCCCAGCATCATTGTACAGGTGGGAGAAGCCATGGAGAGCTATTCCCGATTCCTTGATGCCTTTAAAGGAATCTTCATCGCCACCATGACCCTCCTGATCGTCCTGGCAGCTGGCGTCGGTTGGTTCATGGCCCGGCGAGCGGTTTCCGGCGTTGAAGCCGTTACCCGGACCGCTCAGAAGATATCCGGCGGCACCCTCGAGGAACGGGTTCCGGTGAAAGCCAGGGGCGACGAAATCGATCAACTCGCAACGACCTTCAATCAGATGCTCGACCGCATCCAGACCCTGCTCACAGAGATCAAGGAGATGAGCGAAAACATCGCCCATGACCTGAGAAGTCCCATCACCCGGATCAGGGGAATCGCGGAGGTGACCCTCACCACCGGTAAATCCCTCAATGAATATGAGAGCATGGCAGCCAGCATCATCGAGGAATGCGACCGTCTTCTCGACATGATCAATACGATGCTGATCATCTCAAAAACGGAGTCCGGCGTGGATAAGCTCTCCCTTGAAGAGATCGACCTCACAGGTCTTGTCCGGCAGGCCTGTGAACTCTTTCGGCCCACCGCAGAAGATAAGAGGGTGGCCCTGAGCTGCAATGTGCCCGACAAAAGCCATCTTGTGGGAGATATCCGAATGATTCAACGGATGCTTTCCAATCTCCTCGATAATGCCATCAAATATACAGGGTCTGGAGGATCAGTGAATGTTTCCGTTTCGGAGAGTGACAACCGGGTCAATCTTTCTGTCAACGATACGGGATCTGGGATTTCCCCGAGCGATCTTCCCCGCATTTTTGAGCGATTCTACCGATGCGATCAGAGCCGGTCCCAGGCAGGGATCGGGCTGGGTCTTAGTCTGGCCAGGGCCATTGCACGGGCTCATGGTGGCAATATCACGGTCACGAGCACGCCGAATCAAGGAAGCACCTTCACCGTCACCCTTCCGAAACCTCGCTCAGTCAAAGAGAATTCGTAACTGGATAGAAGTAAAGGGTGAATCACCCCACCAGTTGCAGAAACGGCCATGGGCAAACCGCTCTTCAAGGCTTCAGACGGCGGTCGATTTGACATTTTAAGGGAAGGGAAGGACTCCACTCAATGTGAACTCCGGCAGGGGTCTGGAACGTAAGTATTCCTTTCACGAAAGGTTCGCCCTGAAGCCTTTCCGAACGGCTCGCCCACGTCCGTATAGTAAAAATTTAAGCAATGCCTGTGTCACTTCTCCGCTCCACTTTTTGCACCCTACCTCCAAATATTACCCACTTGTAATCTTTCAGTCATCTTCCCGTTAACTTATACGTTTAATATTTAGGTAAGAACAAAGGCTGGACTCAGCCAAAAGCCAAAAATACAAAGGAGGAAGGTAAACGATGGAACGGAAAAAGCATTTCAAAACAATCTTCATTGCCCTATTGATGGTGGGAGCCATGCTGGGATTCGGGTACCGAATTTCAACCGCTGTAAAATCTTCCGATCCAGTAGCTTCGACGGGATCAACTGTTTCCGAGATCCCCATGGTTCCGGCAAACTTCAGCGACCTTGCAGAGAAAGTTCGGCCCGGGGTCGTCAACATTCAAGTGATCAAGAAAGTGAAGAATGTGGACTTTGGATTTCCCCATTCTTTTGGGAACCCGTTTGGTGAAAAGAATCCCTTCGGGGACTTTTTGGCCCCTTTTCCGAAGGCAACCCTCCACGAGGATTTAAACAGCAGGGAGTAGGCTCCGGGTTTGTCATAACCCGGGACGGGTATATCCTCACCAATAACCATGTCGTTGAAGATGCGGATCAGATCAAGGTCAAGCTCACAAATGGAAAAGAGTATAATGGCAAAGTCGTGGGCCGGGACCCCAAGACCGATCTGGCCGTTGTCAAGATTGACGGAGCCTCGGATCTGCACGCCCTCAATCTGGGCAATTCAGAAGATTTGAAGGTGGGCAATTGGGTGGTAGCCATCGGGAGTCCCTTCGGGTTGGAGCAGACCGTGACCGCTGGAATTGTCAGCGCGAAAGGAAGGGTGATTGGCTCCGGACCATACGACAATTTCATTCAGACCGATGCCTCGATCAACCCCGGTAACAGCGGTGGGCCATTGATCAACATGAAGGGTGAAGTCGTAGGCATCAATACGGCGATCATCGCAAATGGCCAGGGCATCGGATTTGCGATCCCCATCAACACGGCGAAGGAAATTATCCCTCAACTCGAAACAAAGGGACATGTCACAAGGGGATGGCTGGGCGTAAGCATCCAGGAGTTGACACCGGAACTGGCGAAGTCGTTGGGGCTCAAAGAAGACAAGGGAGCCCTGGTTGCCCAGGTGGTTCCGGGCGGCCCGGCGGAGAAGGTAGGAATCGAGCAGGGAGACGTCATTGTCATGTTTGATGGCAAGGAGGTTTCTAACTCCAAAGACTTGCCACGGATTGTTGCATCGACTCCAGTGGGTAAAGCCGTAACGGTAAAGGTGTCAAGAAACGGTAAGGTCATGGACCGTGAGGTGAAAGTAGGAGAGATGGAAGAGAAGGTAGAAGTCTCAAAGGCCTCTTCTTCCCACAAACCTCTGGGCATTACGGTGCAGAATCTTACACCTGAAATTGCCAAGGAGCTTGGTGTAAAGAAAAACGGGGGCGTGGTGGTGACCGGCGTTGAACCGGGAAGTCCCGCAGCGGATGCAGGGATTCAGACAGGAGATGTGATTCAGGAGATCAACCGCAAACCCGTGAAGAATGTGGAAGATTTTGTTCAGAAGGTTGAGAAGACCAAACAAAATGAGACCGTTCTTCTTCTTATCCAGAGGGGACAGAACAACCTCTTTGCCGCCCTGACCCTGAAGTAACCTGGTTAGCGCCCGATCGAAGGAGGACATTCGCCTCTCGATCGGGCCTTTTTCTATCCATGAATAACCGTGGAGGCTTCTTAAAGGAGGTGGGAAAGATGAACAGAAAAATCATCATCAGGGCAGAGGACTTCAATAAGGAAATTCTTTCTTTTCTCGCAGAGGTAGGAGCAGATATGCCTATTGGTTGGGACAATGAAGTCTTATGCCGGGTCAGAAATACCGTCATCGAAGTCTACGAAAAGATGGGAGTAACCCTCGAAATCGACGAACGCGATAATAAATCCTCTAATACCGTTTTTCTCTTTCCTGCATTTAGGTCTCCTTGCTCTGAGCGATGAGCAACACCGCCTGACATAACCCCCCTGCTTGGACAAACCTTAACAACAACACTCATCTTCGAAACAACACGCATCATCACATTTGTATAAAAATCACAAAAACCCGGATCACACCTTGGATCATAGGCCACACCCATAAAGGACAGATCGCTGTAACAATCAGTTGTGCAATAGGCATTATTCATCCTCTTCACCTCCCATTCTAATATCTCTTTGCCTTAAATTTAATGACAGAATCTAAAATATTCCATCATGGAGATTTGATCCACAAGGTCATCCCATGTATAATTTCGTTTTTGAGTATTTAAATTGAGTATTTAATTAAAAAGCTTTTGATTGACAAGCATAGCTTCGAGTGTATATCTATATGTTGAGAAGGATCGAGGAGAAAAAAATGTTCAGACGGACTGCTTCAGATAGATTGGCTAAAAAAATCAAGGTTCTGCTCCTTCAAAAATCATTGGATCAAAAAACTCCTGATAAATCAACGGGATTGATGCAAGCAGCGGTAGAATGGGATCTATTTGTTAAGTCAGTAATCGATCCAAGATTGACCGCAGAAGAAAATGCCATTCTGCTACATAAATTACTGGAGGTGAGGGAAGCGTTTATAACCATGCTTCTCTCTAATAGGGAGGCTTCCCACGGTAAGGATTTTGTTGCGGGATGAAACCCATACTAAAAGGATTCGAGGAATTCCTTGGCAGTTTGCATTGTGTCGTCTGTATTAGACCTTCCGGCATTAGCGTCATTTTTGCGGGAACCTTCGGAGCAATCGACCCATCGGAGCTTAACATAGCGGCGCCTGATGCTATACTTGTTAGGCCACTGATAAGTGATATTACTCTTTGATTCTTCTTGACTTTTACCCTTCAAATCAGTAATCTCCTACTAAATACTTGGCCTTCGTGCAGCGCGTATAGACATGGGAAAGAAAACAATCATTCTATCGCTCATTGGGTTGAATCTCTTTTGCTGTGCAGAAGTTTGGGGAGCAGATTGGAAGTTTTATTCGCAGACGGCTGAGGCACTTTACTGTTTTGATTTGAAGAGCGTAAATCTATCTGATGATAATATGATTGACGTGGAGGTGAAGTTAAATTTTACAGACAAGGGTGTCATTGAGATGGTCGAACAGTTTGGGAAAGACTACCAGGACATAAGCTACGAATTAAATCAGTACGAAATCAACTGTACAGATAAAAAGTTCCGTGTGTCATCTGTTACCCGCTATTCCAAAAATGGAAAAATACTACTGCGTGTATCTCGTGATCAGGCAGAGTGGATTTCCATTCCGTCTGCTTCTACAAGCGAAAGTTTACACAAAATGGTTTGCAAATAAATGGGAGGATTCGTTCAAACCTCTCAATCTCCTCCTTCCTCAAGGTTCAAGTGCATTGAGGCCACAAGACACCAATTATGACCCAAGGGCATACCCATCATCATTCACACAGTCTCAGGGATGGGGTGGAAGTTCTGGATGGGTTTAAAAAGAATGATGTTCACAAATATGTCACCATCCAATGAAAAAGGGGTTAACCCAAATGGCTAACCCCCTCGAAATTCTTGGTGGAGCAGACCGGATTCGAACCGGCGACCTACGCGTTGCGAAC